>JAHFTW010000009.1 GCA_023269235.1 Thermoplasmata archaeon | reverse complement strand
AGGCGCGGCGCGAGCGGCGCGCCGCCGTCGGAGAGCCCGCTACGCTTGGCGACGCCGACGAGGGTCGCGCCGGCTTGCCGCGCGCGCTCGGCGAGGCGGTCGGCCATCGCCTGCGCGTGCGGGGGAAGGCCGCGCAGGGCGCCGTCCACGAGGAGGGTCTTGGCGCCGGCGTGGAGCGCGGCGGTGGCGGATTCCAGTTCGGCAAGCGAGCGCAGGGCGTCGGCGAACTGCTCGGCCGAGCGCACGCTGGGGGGCGCCGTGAGGCCTGCGGCTGCGTAGCGCTGCTCGACGAGGTCCGCGGCCTCGGCGGCGACGGTCGCCGTAATGGTGGGAGGGGTCTCGGGGCCGCGCGGCGCAGGCCACTGGATGGTCTCGGCGCGGTGGGCGACGACCCAGACGGCGCCCGTGTCGGCGAGGACCGCGGAGGAGCCGTCCACGGCGTGGACGTGGGCGGAGGCGGGGGCGGAGGCGGAGAGCGGGGCGAGCGGCTCGAAGCGCGGGGCGAAGGAGAGCGGGGCGTCCGCCGCCGCCTGGAGTGCTCGGGCCGCCGCCGCGAACTGGTCCCGCACGAACCCCGCACGGGCGGGGCGCGTGAAGCCCTTTGGGACAGGGGAGCGAAAGGGAAGCCTCATGTTCCTGCGTCCGGCATGATGGAGCGGGATGGCACTGCGCCAGTTGGTCGAGCGGTTGCTGGAGGCGTTCACCCGCAACGGGTGGGAGGTGAGCCTCGACGCCGAGCTGGAGGGCCGCAGCGGCCAGGTCCACGCCGTTCCCTTGCTCGCTGAATGGGACGGGCAGGCCGTCGTCCTCGACGCCGTCGAGTCCACGACGTTGGAGCCCGAGCAGGTCGAGGCGTTCGCCGCCGCCGTCGCCGACGCAGGCGCCGACCGCGGCATCCTCGTCCACATGGGCGAGGGCCACGTCGCGGGCGTCGGCTCCGTGGTCGTGTGGGGCCGCGCCACCGTGGCCCGCGTGCTGGGAGACCTTGTTCTCGCCGACGTCGTCGGCGGCTCCGTCACGCTGCCCCTCGACCCAGACCCCGGCACGGCTGCGTCCTTCCCCATCGCCGAACCGGAGCTGGAGCTCCCCGGCCTCGACGCCCTCCTTCCGACCGGGTTCCTCGACCCGGAGCCGGAGCTCCCGCCGGTCCCGGCCGCTCTCCCGCCACCGACCCCGCAGGCCCCCATTCCCTCGGGTCCGTTCGGCTCCCTCATGGCGGCTCTCCCCCCCGTCGCGCCGACCGTCATCCCCCCGTATGCCCCGGTGGCCCCGCCCCGCGCCGCCCCCGCCGCGCCGTTCGTCCCCTTCACCATCGGCAAGCCCACTATGCCGGTGCGGCTCCTGGTCGCCGACGCGCACGCCAAGGTCGCCGACCGGCTCTTCGGCGTCGAGCGCGTCGAGCTCCTCCTCCAGCCCGTGCACCTCTTCGACTACGAGGTGGACCTCCTGAAGGAGGGCAAGCTCGCCTACGACACGACGGAGGGCCAGCTCCAGGTCAATGCCTCCGACAAGGCCACGGCCGACGTGGACCCCGACCTCGCCAACCCGAACGCGCCCACGCGCCTCGCCGCCGGCCACGGACACCCCATCACAGAACGCGTCGTGCGCGTCACCCCCGAGCGCGCGCTGGAGCTTGCCCGCGCCTTCGTCGCGAAGAAGCACACGCGCACCATCGAGCAGCGCGTGCACGACTCCCGCAACAGCCTCTACTACTCCGAGCGCAAGAAGGTCGCCCCCACGAACGACCAGATTCGCCTCACGCCGCTCGGGCTCGTCCTGCGTCCGGTCTGGCGCCTGTGGGGTGGCAACGGCCACGTCGACGTGGACGCCGTGGACGGCACCCTCGGTTGGGCCGAGACTGTGCGCGGCCACAGCGACTCCATGATGATCGAGTAGGCCCGGTCTAGGGACGGAACGTCCAGAGCACGCCCTTGCCGGCGGCCTGCACGTTCTCGACATGAAGGCGGCGGCCGATGCTGCTCGGGCGGCCGTCGAAGAGGCTCGGGCCGTTGCCGCCGACGAGGACGGGCGCGACGTAGCAGGTCCAGCGGTCCACGAAGCCGGAGTCCAGGAACGAGCGGAGCACGCCGGCGCCCCCTTCCACCAGGAGACGGCGCACGCCGCGCCGGCGCAGCAGCACCAGCATCGCCTCGAGGTCGAGGTGGCCTTGCGCGTCCACGGCGACCTCGGCGCGCTCCGCCTTCGCCCATTCCTTTGTGACGCCTGGGGCGGTGACGATGAGGGTGGGGGCGTAGCCGTCCACGACGCGCGCCTTTTGCGGCGTGCGGCCCTTGGCGTCGAGGACGACACGCAGCAACTTCCGCGTCGGCGAGGCGGGGGCGAACGCGTCCTTGACGGTCAGGCTCGGGTTGTCCTTCAGGATGGTCCCCACGCCGACGAGGATGGCGTCCGTCTCGCTGCGCAGCCGGTGCACGCGGTGCCAGTCGGCGTCGTCGGACAGTACCATCGGCTCCCCGTCGGGCGACGCGAGCTTGCCGTCCAGGCTCGCCGCGCAGTTGAGCCACACCGTCGGACGCTCGGCCACGCGCCCCGCATGGCGAGCTTGTTTAACAAGGCGGCCGTCGCCGCCGCGTGGCCGACCCTGGCGCCCCTTCCGCCCCCGCCCCCGCGTCGGCCGCGGCCCCGGCGCCGCAAGGCCCGGTGCAACCAGGGCGCTTGACCCTCATCGGCGCCGGCCACGTCTTCGCCATCCGCGACACGCTGCGCGACGCCGTCCTCGCCCTGCAGCCCGACATCGTCTTCCTCGAGCTCGACGCGGGCCGCCTCAACGGCCTGCTCGCCAAGGCGCGCGGCGACACGCTCCCGGCGCCCGAGGGCTTCGTCCACAAGCGCCTCGCCGCGTTCCAGGAGGAGATGGCGTCGTCCTACGGGGCCGGCGTCGGCCTCGAGATGCTCGGTGCCCTCGACGGCGCGCGTGCCCTGAACGCCCGCGTCGCCCTCGTGGACGACGCGGCCGACGGCATGCTCCAACGCGCCCTCAAGGAGCTGACCTGGCGCGAGAAGCTGCGCGGCCTCGGCATGGCCATCGGCGGCGGCCTCAAGGCGCTGGTCCCAGGCCGCGACGCGAAGGGCGAGGTCGAGCAGGAGCTGGCCCGCTACCAGGACGACCCCCCCGCCGTCCTCGGCGAGCTGCGGGCCAAGTTCCCGACCCTCCACCGCGTCCTCATCGCCGAGCGCGACGAGCGCATGGCGGCCCGCATCCGCGCCGGCCTCTCTGGGGCCCGGCACGGCGTCGCGGTCGTGGGGGACGGCCACGTAGGCGGCATGCTGGAGCGGCTTTCGGACCTCGCCCCCACCGTGTACCGCCTCTCCGACGTGCGGGAAGGACGGCTGCCGCGCCCCACCACGCCGGTCGCCACCGGCAGCACCGAGAGCGTGGGCTTCTCCCTGTTCGGGCCACCGCAAGCCTGATGCCCCGCCCCGGGTCGGAGCGGGCGATGCGTGTCGGCCTCGCCCTCGTCGTCCTCTCGGTCCTGCCCCTGCTTGCGGGATGCGTCCAGTCCAGCACGCCGCCGGCCGCCACGTTCGGCGCCCCCGACCCCGCCGCCTTCGTCGTCCCCGCCGTCCCGAAGGCCGACGCGACGAAGCTGCTCGCCGACCACGCCGCCTTCGTCACCGCGCACCCGAACCGCAAGGCCAACACGGCCGACCACGAAGGCGCGCGCCAGGCGCTTCTTGGGATGTTCAAGTCCTACGGCCTCGAGACGTACCGCTTCAACTTCACCACCACCAGCCTCGCCAACCAGGCCGACATCCTCGGCATCAAGTGGGGCGTGGACCGCACGAAGTGGGTCTTCGTCGGCGGCCACTACGACATCGTCAACAGCCCCGCCTGCCCCGCCCCCGTTGGCGACGGCTGCGCCATCCAGACGCAGGGCGCCTACGACGACGGCTCCGGCACCATGATGACGGTCCACCTCGCGGAGATCTTCTCCAAGCTCCAGCCCTACTACACCCTCGCCTTCACCGCGTACGACGGCGAGGAGCTGGGCATCCAGGGCGCTCGCGCCATCGTCCAGGCCGTCACCGAGGGCAACCTCACCGTCGCCGGCAGCAATGACATCACCATCGTCGGCGACCTGGACCTCGACATGATCGGCATCAACTGGCCCGGGACGATGGCCCCCATCAACCTTCTCACCAACAGCGAGAAGGCCAAGGAGCTCGTCCTCGCCGCCGCCAAGGAGATCGGCTTCCCCGACGGCCAGATCCTCCCCAAGGACGGCCTGCAGGCCGGCTCCAGCGACTACGCCGCCTTCTGGCACGTGGACGTCCCGCAGCCGATTCCGACCGTTTTCTTCATCAGCGACTTCGAGGAGCTCGGCGCCCCGTCGCCCATCCCCGAGGGCGGCCACACCCCGACCCTGCCCGCCGGCCTCTACCCGTTCTGGCACCGCGAGGACACCCTGGCGACGATGCAGGCGATGGCGGGCGGCGCGCAGAACCTGCACGACGGCTTCCAGGCCGCCTCCGACCTCGCGGCGCACGTCGTCCACTTCCTGGCCTACCAGCCCAACGTGACGCTCGACGCCGTCGTCAAGTAGGCCGGGTGGGGCCAGGGGCCGCCACAACGCTGAAGTGGCCGCCCGGGTCGCTCGGTTCCCATGCGCGCCTTCGCCCTCCTGGGCCTCCTCGCGGTCGCCGCCCTCGCCGGCTGCGTCCAGTCTCAGACCGGCACCACGACCGGCTCCTCGACGCCCGAGCCCGCGGACTACCACTCGCCCATGCAGCCCAAGGTGGACACCGCGGCCTTGCTCGCCGACCTGAAGTCTTTCGCCGCGGCCTACCCCGTCCGCAAGGACAACGCCCCGACCCATGAGGGCTCTCGCGCCTGGATCAGCAGCACCTTCGCTTCCTACGGCCTCGATGTCTACCGCCAGAACTTCACGGCCAGCAACACCCAGCAGGCCAACATCATCGGCGTGAAGTGGGGCGTCGTGCGCGACCAGGTCGTCGCCGTCGGCGGCCACTACGACACCACGACCAACGCAGGGCAGGACCAGAGCCAGGGCGCCTACGACGACGGCTCCGGCACGATGATGACGGTCCACCTCGCAAAGGCCTGGGCCAACGTCACGCCCTACTACACCATCGCCTTCATCACGTACGACGGCGAGGAGAAGGGCACGCAGGGCGCGCAGGAGTTCGTCCGCTCCGTCACCGAGGGCGACAACCCGCTCGGCAACATCACCCTGCACGGCGCCCTCGACATCGACATGTTCGGCATCACCTGGCCCGGCACGAACGCCCCCACCCAGATCCTCGACAACTCCGACGCCCTGCACAAGGTGTTCGACGACACGCGCAAGAGCATCGGCATGCCTGACAGCATGGCGTACTGCTCCGACATCGCCACCCTTGGCTCGAGCGACTTCGCGGAATACTTCAAGGCCAAGGTCCCCACCGTGTTCTTCTCGAGCGACTTCGGCAAGGTCGCGCCCCCGATGTCCCCGGCCCCCCTGCCGTTCTTCGCGTACCCGTTCTGGCACCAGGTGGACACCTACGACACCATGCAGGCCATGGCCGGCGGCGCACCCCAGCTGCTGCAGGGTTTCACCACCGCGACGACGCTTGCCGCCGCCGAGTTGCACGCGCTCGCCGACACGCCGACGCTGACGCTCGACGTCCACGCGGCCCCCAGCAGCGCCCCCAACCCGACCGGCGCCTGCTAGACCCCCTGCGGTCGCGGCCGAGCCCAGCCACCACAACCCTGAAGAACGTCCCCCGGTGGGACGCGTCCTGATGCGCACAACCCTGGCCCTCGCGCTGGCAGGCCTCTTCCTGGCCGGCTGCATGGCCCCTGCCTCGACCTCCACGACCGGATCCACGGGCCCCGGCGGCTCCGACGCCGTCCCGGCCGGCTCCAAGGCCCCCGCCTTCGACGTGAAGGCGTTCCTCGAGGACCACGCCGCCTTCGTGCGCAAGGACAACGAGCGCGCCGCCAACAAGCCCACCCACGAAGCGGCCCGCGCCGACCTGATGGCCCGCTTCGAGTCCTACGGCCTCACGACCTACCGCCAGAACTTCACCACCGGCGGCCTCGTCCAGGCCAACATCATCGGCATCAAGTGGGGCGCCGTGCGCGACCAGTGGGTCGTCGTGGGCGGCCACTACGACACCATCACGGACGACTGCCTCGTCGGCACCGTCCCCGTCGCCAACCAGCCCAACCCCTGCGCCCTGCGCACGCTGAGCCAGGGCGCCTACGACGACGGCTCCGGCACCATGCTGAGCGTCCACCTCGGCAAGGCGTTCGCCAACGTCACCACCTACTACACGATGGCCTTCGTCGCCTACGACGGCGAGGAGCGCGGCACCCAGGGCGCCGCCGCCTTCGTGCAGGAGTTCGTGCGCGGACCCGCCCAGGGCGAGAACCTGACGCAGCCGTTCGGCGCCATCAAGGTCGTCACCGACGTGGACCTCGACATGGTCGGCATCAACTGGCCCGGCACCTGGAACCCCATCAACGTCATGACGAACTCCGAGGCGCTCTACAAGGAGACCGTCGCGAAGACCAACGCGATGGGCTTCCCCAACGGGCAGATCGTCCGCAAGAACAGCCTCCAGCTCGGGTCCAGCGACTACGCGCGCTTCTGGGAGGTCACGCCCGAGGACGGCGGCCCCATCCCGACCATCTTCCTCATCAGCGCCTTCGAGGAGGTCGCCCCCTCCACGACCGTCCCCGTGGACGTCCACACCCCGGCGCCCGCCGGCGTGTACCCCTTCTGGCACCTCGAGGACACCATCGAGACCATGCGCTTCATGGCCGGCGACCCCCCCGCGGACGCGCTGCCCCACCCCCACACCGAGGCGGGCTTCCAGGCCGCCGGCGACCTCGCCGCGCACCTGCTCTACCTCGCCGCCGCGCACCCGAACCCGGGCTTCGACGCGGTCGTCAAGTAGGACGGACACCGGTCATCATTCAGGCGCCCTGACGGGTAGCCCGGTCCAGCGAAGCTGCGGTGGGCGGCCTAGGACTCCATCTCGCCCAAGGTCGCCACGACCTCGGACAAATAGGTGAGCGCCTGCTGGGCGTGCGCGATCTTCTCACGCACCGCCGACGCCTCCTGCGCCCACTGCAGGAGCACGCGGACGTCCTCGATGTTCTTGTTGACCGTGAGCTTGAGGGAATCCTCGTAGAGCTTGTTGGCTCCCTCGAACGGCCCAGGCATGGAGGCTCCCAGGGGGCCGGGGGACTTGAAAGGAATGGAAGCGCGCCTGGTGCGATTCGAACGCACGACATCGGCCTTAGGAGGGCCGTCCCTTATCCAAGCTAGAGTACAGGCGCCTATCCCGGGCCAGTTGTCGCGCGGCCATGAGCGTTTGGGGCCGCGACGCAGGCTTCGAAAGCATCGGACAGGCCAACGCCTGTGCGGTTTCACTTCGCCGTCCTCCACGCTCATCAGCCGGGGCGCCTTCCTCGGGTCGTGCGCTGGCTCCTGGCCCTGCTCCTGTTGCCGACGGTGGCCGCGCATCCGCTCCTGGTCGGCGCGGTCCCGGACCTCCCCGGCTCCCTGCCGGGCGACGAAGGGTTCGCGGTCGGCTGTCCTGAGGCATGCGACCTCACGGGATGGACCCTCAGCGACGGCGAAGGGACCTGGGCGTTCCCGAACGGGACCCGCCTGGACGCGGGGGCGACGCTCTGGGTTGCAGGCGATCTCGCCACCTGGGCCTCCTTCAAAGGATTCCAACCTGCGATCGGCCTCGCGTCCGGGCGCCTCTCGGGCGACTTGATTCTTGCCAACGGCGGCGACGGAATCGAGCTGCGCGACCCGACCGGCCACGCCGTGGACGCCTTCGCCTGGGGCGACAAGACGGTTGCCGGGATGTCCGGCGCCATCGCCAAGACCTCGCCGGGGCTTGTCTACCTACGCGACCGCGTCGGCGGTGCCTGGGTGGACACCGACCGCGCCGCGGACTGGGCCACGCCGCGCGAGCACCGCATCGGGGAGTCCAGCCTCGACCGGCCTACCTTCACGGTTCCCAGCCTCACTCTGTACTCCAGCCCGGACAGCAGCTTCGGCGTGCTGACGGCTCTCGTCGCCGGGTCGTCGCAGCGCCTTCATCTCCACGTGTACGAACTGCGCTCCGCCGCCCTGGTGGACGCCCTCGTCGCCGCCAAGACGGCGCATCCCGCCCTCGACCTCCAAGTGCTCGTGGACGCCGACCCCGTCGGCCAGAGCGCCTCGGAACGGCACGCCACCGCCGACGCCCTGCGCCGCATCACGGCCCTGGGAGGCCACGCCTGGCTTGCCGGAAACGGACGCTACGACGACTGGCACCTCAAGGTCCTCGTCGCCGACGAAGCCGTCGCGGTCCAGTCGGAGAACTGGGTGGACTCCGGCGTCCCGGAGGACCCGAGCACCGGCAACAGAGGATGGGGCGCCGTCGTCCCCGGCGCCGAGGCGGCCGGCTGGTTTGCGTCCTGGATGGCGGCCGACCGCGCATCGTGGGACGTCCAGCCGTTCAACCTCACTCGCTACGACCCACTCTATTCTGGTTGGGACCGTCCCGCGGCGCCCCGCACGGGAGCGTATGGCCCCAGGGTCCCTGCCGTGACCCTCCAAGGTCCGTTAACGGTCACGCCGCTGGTGGCCCCCGACCACACGCAAGACCCGCGCGCCGACCCGCTCGCCGCCCTCGTCACGTCGGCCACCACGCGCGTCGAGGCGCAGCAGCTCGACCTCGCCACCGGCGCCAAGAACGGCATCGGCTGGTCCGGCCCCGACCCGTTCCTCTCCAGCCTGGAGGCCTCAGCACGGCGCGGCGTCACCGTGCGTGTCCAGGCGGCCGCGCCCTTCGCGTCCGGCGACGCGGGAAACCAACCCGCCTTGGACGAGCTCGCCGCGGCGGGAGCGGCGACCTCGGTGCTCGACCGCGCCGGCATCGCGACGCTGCACAACAAGGGGCTTCTGGTGGACGACAGGGTCGTGCTCGGCTCCATGAACGGCAACCACCACAGCCGGAGTGCGAACCGCGAGGTGGACCTCGTCCTTCAGGGCCCGGGCGCGGCGGCGTTCTTCCGCGGCCTCTTCGACGGCGACTGGGAGGGTCGCGGGGCCCCGCCGGACGCTGGCGTCGTGGGCCGGGACCTGCACGGAATCCCGGCGGCCCCTGTCCCAACGCTTTTGGTCCTCCTTCTCGTCGTTGCGGTCGGTCGCCGGTGCTAAGCGCTGTCTCCCTCGTCGCCATCGCCCTGATGCTGGGGGCCGTCGTGGCCGGCCTGAGCAAGCGCGTGCTCGCCTCGGGGGCCCTCATCCTCGCCAACCTGGGCGTCTTCGCGCTCACCGCCTTCGGCCCCACGCAGGGCAGCGGCCCCGGCGCGCTCCCCGTCATCCAGGCCGAACTCGGTCTCTTCACCAGCAACCTCGCGGCGCTCCAGCCGGGCGGTTTCCTGCAGCTGTTCACGAACATGTTCGTGCACTTCGACGGCTTCCATCTCCTCGGCAACATGCTCGTCCTCGTCGCCTTCGGCCTCCCGTTCGAGCAGCGCGTGGGCGGGCCCCGCTTCGTCGCCATCTACCTTCTCGGCGGCCTCGTCGCGACCCTGGTCCAGGTCGGCGCTGACTGGGGCCACCCCACGCTCCTCATGGGCGCCTCCGGCTGCATCTTCGCCATCCTGGGCGCCTTCGCTATCCGCTACCCGAACCAGGTCGTCGCGGTGCCGCTCCTGTTCTTCGTCTTCCCCATGAGGGTCGTCCTCGGTGCCGTCGCGTACATCGCGTTCCAGGTCCTGTACCTCTACGTCAACCGCGATGTCCCGGGGCTTGGCGGCACCGCGTACTACGCGCACCTCGGCGGCGCGGCCGCCGGCATCGTCCTCGGCCTCGCCCTGATCCACCCGAAGCGCATGAAGGGTCCCGTCCCCGTGGACCTCGATGCGCTCGCCCCGTTCGCCCGCGACCCGAAGACGAAGGCGGTGTGGGACCACATGGTGCAGAACCACGACGAGCCCGCCGTTTTCCAGGCCTGGCTCGATCGGTTCTTCCGCAGCGCCGCCTGCCCGACGTGCGGCCACCGCGTGGCGCCGCGCTCCGCCGGCCAGGTGGTCTGCACGCAGAACCACAAGTTCGACGTCCGCAAAGGGGCGCCGCCCCGTGCCGCCGCTGTGGCGCCCGTCCGGCAAGGCTGAAGTCGGCCACGCCGTGGGCCCCGCATGGACCAGCCGCCCCGCACCGGATCCCCCATCGGCCCGACCATCCATCCCACCGCCGTGCTGGCACCCGGCGCCGTGGTGATCGGCCAGGTCACCATCGAGGCGGAGTGCTTCATCGGCCCCAACGCGGTGCTGCGCGGCGACATCGAGCCCATCATCATCCGCAAGGGGTCGAACATCCAGGACAACTGCACCGTCCACACCGAGAAGGGCCACCCGGTCTCCATCGGCCCCGACGCCTCCGTCGGCCACGGCGCGGTCGTGCATGGCGCCACCATCGGCGAGCGCGCCCTCGTCGGCATGAACGCGGTCGTCCTCAACGGCGCCACCATCGGCGCGAAGGCGGTCGTCGGCGCGCTGACGCTCGTGCCCAACAACTTCCAGGTCCCGCCTGGCGCGCTCGCCGTCGGCAGCCCTTGCGTCCTCAAGAAGCAAGGCGACCCCGCCATCGCCCAGATGGCGTTCATGAACACGGAACGCTACCACCGGTACCGCGAGGAGCACCTTGCGGGCCTGTGGAAGACCGTGCGCGGCCCCCTTAACGAGCACGGCGCATTCCGGTGACCTCGTGGATGTCCTGCGTCCGTTCCGCGCCCTTCGCTTCGCCCCCGGCACCGACCTCGCCGCGACCACGACGCCGCCGCACGACTGCTTCACGCTGGCCGAGCGCGACGCCCTCCTCGCCCGCGACCCGCACAACGTCGCCCGCCTCGTGCGCGGCCAGGAGAACCCCGGCGACGGCGAGGGCCCCGCCCACCCAAGTTGGCACGCGCGCGCGGCGGACACGCTGCGCTCCTGGGTCGCCGACCGCACGCTCGTGCGCGACCGCGCCCCGGCGCTCTACCTCTACACCATTGCGCACGGCCCTCCCGAGGCGCGCCGCACGCTCACCGCCCTCATCGGCCGCATCACGCTCGACCCCACTGGCGGCCGCGTCAAGCCGCACGAGGCGACCCTGAGCCGCCCGAAGAAGGACCGCCTCCGGCTCCGCCAGGCCACCGGTTGCGACATGGAGCCCATCTGGATGCTCTACCGCGACCCGCGCGGCTGGGTCAATGAGGTCGCCGTCTCCAACGCCATCGACGAGCTTGTCCGCTTCACCGACGACGACGGCCACGAGCATCGTCTCTGGCGCGTCGACCGCCGCGAGGCCGTCGGCGAGCTTGTGGCGCAGTTCGAGGAGCGCACCCTCGTCATCGCGGACGGCCACCACCGGTACCAGACGGCGCTCGAGGAGGCCGCCGGCGACCCGCGCCGGGGCGCCATCCTGACCCTCCTGGTCCGCGACGACGACCCCGGTCTTGCCATCGAGGCGACCCACCGGCTGGTCCACGGTCTCCCGTCCGCGCCCGGTCCCGCGGACCTTCCGGCGTGGAACGCGCAGCCCATTGCGGACCCGTTGGCCGCGCTGCGGGGCTTGGCCTCCGACGGCCGCGAGGTCATCCTCGCGACCCAGGCCGGCGCGTGGCGGCTCCAGCTGCGCCCCGACGCCGAGCTGGCGCGCGGCCTCGGGCGGCTCGACCGGCTCGCCGTGAGCCGCCTGCAGGAGCGCGCGCTTGGCCCGCTCGGGCTTCCGGCCGGCGACGAGCGCGTCCGCTTCACGCGCGACGTGGCCCGCGCTCTTCAGGAGGTCCGCTCCGGCCACGCGCAGGCGGCGTTCCTTCTACCACCCGAGTCGCCGGCGGCGGTGCTCGACGTCGCGGCCGCCGGCCACCTCATGCCGCCCAAGGCGACCTACTTCGTGCCGAAGCCGCGCAGCGGCCTGGTCATGGCGCCGCTGGACGAATAGGTCAGAACAGGAACTTGTCGCCCTTCACGACCTTCGTCGCCCGCACGGCGTGCGCCGAAGGATACCTGCGGCGTGAAGGGCCTAGAACGGGAACTTGTCGCCCTTCACGAACGACCAGTCCGCTGGCGGCTTCGCGTTGTAGAACGTGGTCTCGACGACCTCGAACTTCTGCTGGACGGCGAGGCCGACGAAGCCGCCGGAGTCGGCGTGAACGTTGAGGAAGATGTACAGGTCGTCGTTGCCCGAGGCGTTGATCTGGTGGCGCGGGCCCGCGGCGCCGGGGCCGTCCACGCCCAGCTCGAGGCGGAGCAGGAGCGGGCTCGCTCCGTTCACCGAGCCCATGTATTCGGTGGAGGTGCGCTTGAAGTAACTGTAGCTCATCGTCATGGACTTCGAGATCCCGGCCTGCGGCGGGTCGAAGCTCAGCTCCGTGATCTCGGTCTGCCAGTTCGGGCCGACGGCCGTGATGAAGTAGCGCGTGTCGCCCTGCGCGTGGATGAGGATGTCGTGCAGGGTCGGGTCGCAGCCGCCGCCGCACGCAAGCTGGGTGTAGTCGAAGACGCAGGGAGAGGTGAGGCCGGCAGAGTAGCCGCAGAAGAGGTATCCAGTGAACTTGTGCTGGTCATGGAACGGCTTCTGTGTGAACACTGGGTCGAGGGCGATCCGGGTCACTTGCGGCTCGACGCCGGCCTTCACCTCGACGCTTGTCTGTGCCTTGTGGTATAGCAAATGGGTGAGGACCAGGAAGTAGGTGCCTGGAGTCAGCCCGGTGAAGACGAAGCGGCCAAGGGCGTCGCTCTGCAGGCTCCGGTTGAACGACGCGCCATGGGCCAGGACGGTGACGCCCGCGACGGGCACGATGGCTGGGTCCACGACGACGCCGTGGATGGCGCCCGTCGTCTCGCTCACGCCATTGTCCAGTCCCGAGAAGTCGGCCCCCGAGGAGGAACCGGTCGGCTCGACTGGAGCCGAGGAGCACCCGGCCAGCACCAGCACGGCCACCACAAGCACGCCACGCATGCGTCGGCAGCGGACGTTCCTCCGATAAGCCTTTGCGGCCTCAGAATGGAGGCTTGTCGCCCTTCACGATCTTCGTCGCCCGCGCGGCGGGCGCCGAAGGATTCCTGCGGCGTGAAGGGCCTAGAATGGAGGCTTGTCGCCCTTCACGACCTTCGTCGCCCGCGCGGCGGGCGCCGAAGGATTCCTGCGGCGTGAAGGGCCTAGAATGGAGGCTTGTCGCCCTTCACGACCTTCGTCGCCCGCACGGGCGGGCGCCGAAGGATTCCTTCGGCGTGAAGGGCCTAGAATGGGGGCTTGTCGCCCTTCACGACCTTCGTCGCCCGCACGGGCGGGCGCCGAAGGATTCCTTCGGCGTGAAGGGCTTAGAATGGAGGCTTGTCGCCCTTCACGAAGGACCACGGGTCCGGGGGCGAGCCGTAGTAGAAGTTGTGCTGGTAGATGGTGAAGCGCTGCTCGAAGCCGGCGCCGATGAACTGGCCCTCGGCCGCCCGGATGCCGCCAAACGTGTAGAGGTCGTTCTGGCCCTCGGGACGGATTTTGTCCGGTGTGCCCCCCTGCGATTCATGCGTGACGTTCGTCTCCAGGCGCGCCAGCACCGGGTCGAGGCCGTCCACAGAGGCGAACCAGTCGCTCGCGGTGCGGTTGAAGTAACTCACGACGATGCCCATGCGGGGCGATGTCCCCTGCGCGGAAGGAGTCCAGGTGAGCTCGAAGACCAGGGTCTGCCAGCCGCGGTCCACGCCGCCGACATAGCCGCGGTTGTCGAGGATGGTGCGCAGTTGGTTGCAGCAGCCGCCGTTGATGACGAGCGTGGAGTAGTCGTTGACGCACTGGCTCGTGATGATGACCGCCTCGTAGCCGCACTCGACGAAGCCCTCGAACTTCGTCGCGGTGCTGAACGGCTTCTGGGAGAACTTCGCGTCCATCTGGAGGCGCGCGATGGGAGGCTCGTCCACACCGGCCACCACGTCCACCGACGTCTGCGCCGCGAGGTAGAGAGGGTGGGTGGCCTTCACCAGATACGTGCCGGGTTGCAGGTCCTTCAGCAGGAAGCGGCCCTGCGCGTCCGAGGTCGTGGTCTTCTCCGTGGCGCCGCTCTTGGCGGCGATGGCGACGCCGGCGATGGGCCGGATGGCGACGTCGACGACGACGCCGCGCAGAAGGCCGGTCGTGTCCGTCGCCTTGCCGTCCAAGCCGGAGAAATCGGCTCCGCTCGAGCTTGCGGTTCCACTCGACGACCCGGCGCAGCCCGCGAGGACGAGCATCGCCACCAGCAGCACACCGACACGCATGCGCGCCCATTCGTAGCGCGACCGATAAGGTTTGCGCGGCCCTAGAAGGGGGCCTTGTCGCCCTTCAGGAAGGACCAGTCCGTGGGAGCAAGGCCGTAGTAGAACTGGTGGTAGTAGACGTCGAAGTTCTGCTGGAACGCGATGCCGGGCAGCGGCGAGCCGGCGTCGCGGCGCGCGGAGACGAAGTAGCTCACCTGGTTCATGCCCTCCGCCGGGATCATGGTGGGCTCCACGCTCGCGGCCGTCGGGTGCTTCACGCCGACGTCAAGGCGGAGCAGGAAGGGGCTCGTGCCCGCGACATTCGCGAACGAGTGCGCTGGGTTGCGCAGCGGCTTGAAGGTGCTCACGACCATGCCGAGGGTCGAGCCGGTGCCTGCGGTGGCCTGCGTCCACTGCATCTCCAAGACGATGTTCTGCCATCCGGGGCCGACGTCCATGTGCCACTCGCGGCTTTGCGTCGTGATGTTGTCCATCATGCGGGTCGGCAAGCTGTTGCACGTGGCCGGGTCGAGCACGAGCGGGCATTGGTCGGTGACGCAGTTGCTGGAGGAGTAGATGCCCGCCCCGTTTTGCGAGCAGTCGAAGTAGCCGCGCTTGTGGTCGGCCTGGACGAACGGCTTCTGGCTGAAGAGGCGCTGCAGTTGCACCTTCGTCACAGCCGGGTCGCTCACGCCGGCGACCACTTCCGCCGTCGTCTGCGCCTCCACATAGAGCGGCGCCTTCGCCTTGACGAGGTAGGTGCCCGCCGGGAGGCCTTGGGCGAGGAAGCGACCCTGCGCGTCCGTGGTGAGGTTCTGCTTGACGGGGCCGCTCACGAGGACCGTCGCCTTGGCGATGGGGGTCACGGCCGTGTCCACGACGACGCCGCGGATGATCCCCGTCGTCTCCGTCGCTTGGCCCTGCAGGTCGTCGAATCGCGCGGCGTCCGAGGAGGATGTCGGGCCTGGCGTTCCCGCGCACCCGGCGAGGAGAGCGCCTAGAATGAGTCCAGCCACCAGCAAGCGAACCATGGTCGAGCGACCACCTGGCGGCCGCATAACCATTGCGGCGGGGACGACGAAGCGTCTAGGTCGGGACTGGGTACTCCTTGATCTTCGCGAAGTCGAAGCCCGCCTGGGCCTCGTAGTTGTGGAAGAGCACGGTGATGACCTGGAACTTCAGGTTCTGCGCCGTGGAGATGCTCTCCCAGTTGAGGAAGCTGCGCGAGGCCACCTCAAGGCCCGCGGGGAAAATGTGCGGGTTGTCGTAGCCATCCTGGTAGGTGGTGGCGCCACCAGCGCTCAAGTCGGAGCGCATGACCTCGCCGGGCTTGACGAAGTTGAACATGTAGTCGGTCTTGCTGCAGTCGCAGTCGTTGGAGATGGGCGTCGAGGAGAGCGTCGTCATCATGTTGCCGACCGCGGCGTCCTCCCAGTAGGTCTGCTGGACGATGCTCTGCACGTCGGCGGCGACCTGGATGAACTGCGTGTTCGTGCCCTGCTCGACGTTGCGGGGCAACGGGTAGCCCGGGATGGTGCCGTTGAAGCCGTCGTACAAGGTCCGCACGGCCATGTCGCACTGGTCGGTGATGAAAGGCCGGCCCGCTTGGCCGATGGCGAAGCCGCACTCGTAGAACCCGTCGAGCTTGAAGATGTCGCGCGACGCCTTGAAGCCGGGGATGAGCGGAATCTGGATCTTCACGACGGCGGGGTCGGCGACGCCGGCCGTCACGTGCGCCGTGGTCTGGCTCGACTCGTAGCCCAGCTTCGTGACCTTGAGAAGGTAGTCGCCTTCCTTCAGGCCGGTGAAGTTGAACAGGCCCTGCGCGTCGGTTTTGGCGGTCTTCTCCTTCGTGAGGCTCACCAGGGCGCCGACGACCGGGACGATGCGCTCGTCGAGGACGACGCCGCGGATGCCGCCTGTGTCGCTCGTGACCTGGAGCTTCGGCGCGTTGGTCTCCGTGTCGGTGCTCGCGGCGCAGCCGGCCAGCACGGTGGCGAGGAGGAGGACGACCACGGCCCAAGACTTCTGCATGGGGGCGCGTTCGGTTCGCGCCCCATAAGGGTTTCTCTCAGGGCCTTGCGACGGCCGCCGTGCACTGGGGGCAGCGCCGTGCCGCAAGTGGGATCGGGGAGGTGCACTCCGGGCAGGCGCGGGTCGTTGGCGATGGGGCGGGGCCCTTGCGGCGCAAGCGGTTCATCGCCTTCACGATGAGGAAGACCGCGACCGCGACGATGAGGAAGGTCAGCACGTTGTTCAGGAAATGGCCGTAGGCGAGCAGGGAGGCACCGGCCACCTTGCGGGCCTCCTCCAGGCTCGTTCCGCTGGGCACGGAGCCTTTCAGGACGTAGTACCGGTCGGAGAAGTCCACTCCGCCGAGCAGGAGGCCGACGAGCGGCATGATGAGGTCGTCCACGAGCGACTTAACGATGGCGCCGAAGGCGGCGCCGATGATGACGCCGACCGCGAGGTCCATGACGTTGCCTTTGAGCGCGAATTCGCGGAACTCGGCGACGATTTTCACGCCCTCCCATCCGGCCTGGCCTTGAAAACCTCCACCCCCGTGGAAAGTCCCCGGTCGCCAACCTTTACGAGTGGGGCCCTGTGGCCGCCTCATCATGCCCGACCCGACCGCCCCCGACGCCGTGCCGTCCCCACCCCAGCCCACCGCGGGGCCCAACCCCCTCGAGGCGCCGCTCACGCAGGCACGCGACGCGCTCGCCCGCGCCCGGGCCGACTACGACAACCTCCAGAAGCGCGTCACCCGCGACGCCGCCGCCGAGCGCGAGCGCTCCCAGGCCCGCGTCCTCGAGGGGTTCCTGCCCGTCTTCGAGCTGGCCCAGATGGCGGCGCACCAGGCGGAGCTTCACCCCAGCCCCGTCTCCGAGGGCGTCGTCCTCATGGCGCGCGAGTTCCGCCGCCTGCTCGAGCGCGAAGGCCTCGTCGCCACCGGCGCGGTCGGGGAGCCGTTCGACGCGAGCCGCCACGAGGTGGTCGGCGAGGAGGCCGCAGACGGGGTCACGCCCGGGGCCGTCAGCCGCGTCGTCCTTCCGGGCTACCTGCTGGGGAGTCGCGTCCTGCGCTACGCCAAGGTGACGACGCAGCCGAAGTAGGCGCCAAAACCAGCGTCCAGGCTCGCCGCGGCGCGGGGGACGGTGGGCCGGAAGCGGAGGTTAGAAGGAAGAAGGTTAGAAGGGAGATGGAGGAGGGGAAAGAGAAACGGGAAGCGCGATTAGCCGGAGTGGCCGACGGTGACGAGCAAGATGCCCGCGACGACCATGGTGACGAGCGAGTAGCCGGCCTGCACGAAGAACAGGGTCCAGCTCTTGCCTTCCCACGCGACGCCGCTCCAGTGCTGCGGGACGAAGAACCCGAGCCAGACAAAGAAGCCGCCTGTCATGCCGTCCATGAGGGTCAGCTTGTACCCGGCCACGCCGTTGGTGACGACGTTGCGGCCCGCGTCCTGGTACACCCAGAAATTGTGCGCCAGGACGAACATGGTGAGGAACGCGCCCACGAGCATGAGGATCATGCCTTGCGCCATCTGCGCACTCGTCGGCTTGGCATCGGTCGCGATTTTCATCTCGCGCATCCAGATGCGCCCCGTCGGGGTGAACTTGGCGTACCAGACGAAGCCAAGAATCATGTTGAAGAGAACGGCGAGGCCGAGGCCGAGCCAGTTGATGCCGCTGAAGTCCATTGCATTGGGGTCCATGGTAATCACTGCCCAAAGGAGGGCAACGGGCAACCTCCCTTCCGCTATTCAAACCCCGAAGATTTTCGCCTTCCCGCAACCCAACCCTCTTCAGGAGAAGCGCCCAATACTGCGGTTGCCGTGCCGCGCAAGCGACAGGGATAGGACAGCAGGCAACTACCTGCTGGCCCTTCACCACCCAGGAGAGGACGGCGGTCTACTCCGTCCCACCCCGACTGCAGGGATGCAGGCCCGGGGCAAGTGAACCGAAGGCCAGGCCCGCTCGGCCTGGTATGGGGAAAAACCTGGATGCCCGACCCGAGCGGCCGGGGCGCAACCGTGTGAAGCCGTGGAGTTCGGCCCCCGACCGCACGGGGCCCCTCCACGTTTGAGCGATTCCACGGTAGAGTTTTTCTGGCCGTGCCCGCGTGGTCATGGCATGGCTCGTCGCGTCATCGCGGTGTTCATCGTTCTCGCGGGGCTGCTCGCCGGTTCCTTGCCCGTCCAGGCGGGAGCGCCAATTTCTGCCGCCAACAACACGCTGTACGGCCTGCGCGTCGGCACCAGCTACGTGATGGGCCCCAACAGCGACGAGGCCGGCCACCAGGCGGGGGCCTGGGGCGCGAGCAACCCAGCCGGCGTGGGAGGCGCGCCGTACGCAATGTCCGGCCGTGACTGGGCGTTCACGCTCATCCCCGATTATGCCACCACCCTACAGCTGGACCCCGTCGGCAAGGTCGAGGCCCACGTCTGGATTGGAGGCGACACGGGCGAGTTCGGCCAGTTCGATGTCTCCTGGAAGCTCGCCGCGGGCTCCACAGTCCTCGCCACGGGCGCGAAGCAGGCCCTGCAGTACACGTCGGAAATCAAGGAGCTCACCTGGAGCGTCGCCCCCGTCGTCACCTCCTTCAAGCCCGCCGATGGCGACCTGGTGTTCACGGTCACGGTCTCCGGCAGCGGCTTCGGCATCCGCATCAACCTCGCCGCGGATCCGGGCTGGACGCGAATCATCCTCCCCGTCCTCTCCACAGCTGCGTCCGCCACCAAGACGGCCACCACATACCAGGCGCTCACCGGCTCCTTCGTCGACGTGAGGCCGTCCCTGAACGGCACCAAGAACCTGCAGCTCAACTGGACCTCGCCCATCGCCAACGCGACGGTCTCCCTCGCCGCCACGGTGTCGAAGGGCAGCACCGCGCTCACGATGTTTGACGCGGCGGGCGCAAAACTGGTCTCCCGCGTCCTTGCCAACGGCACCGCCGACCTCCCTGTCCATGGCAAAGCCGGCCCGTGGCGCATCTTGCTCAACGCGACGGGGTTCGCCGGGTCCGTGCATTTGCAGGTGCGCGCCCCGGACAGCAAGGCCTCGTCGGGGTCAAACTCGGCTTCCACGCCGGGTCCCCCCTCCGCCACCTCCACTGCGATGGAGGGCGGCGATATGGCGGCCTCGTTGGCGACGGGCAGCGGAACCAGCAGCACCAGCCAAGGGACCCCGGCCCTTGGCCTGCCCTTCCTGGTGGCGGCCGGGCTGGGCGCAGTCGCCCTGGTGCGCCGCCGCCGCGCTTAAGCTCCCCTTTGGGGTGGCCGTCGTGATGGCAACCGCCGGGCGCAGCATCCTCACCACGACCGTGCAGGAGTTCTTCGATGCCGTGCGCAGTTACGACGTCGCCCGCGCGGTGAAGCCGCTCGCCGAGGACGCCGCGTGGGACACGCCGTGGTCCGGCAAGCTGCTTGGCAAGCCCGCCATCGAGGCGTTCCTGAAGGGGTGGCTCAACGACCCCGTGAAGCGCCCGTCATTCACCATCCGCGACCTCTCCGGCGACGGAGCGGTGACGCACCTGCAGATCAGCGTCTCGGGCCGCTTCGGCAAGGCGCCCGAGCACCTCACGATGAGCGTTCTGGCCCTGCGCGGCGTCGTCCACCAGGTCGTCGTCCGCCCGACCGCGGCGCACTAGACTGGCAGGAATCCCAACGTGGCCTAGCGGGCGCTCCGCCGTGCTTCACGATGCCATGAAAAGAAAATGGAGAAGGAAGGAAAGAGGGGGAATGGACGGGCGCCTACTCGTCGCTCAGGTCCTCGACGACCTTCTCCTCGGCGGAGTCGGCGGCGGGGGCCTCGGCGGCGGGCTCGGCCTCAGGGGCCGCGACCTTGAACACCGGGGTCTCGTCGACCTCGATGGAGGGGGCCTGCAGGATCTCGGTCTTGGCGACCTCGATGCGGCGGACCGGGTGGATCTTGCGGGCGGCGTTGTGCATGCGCTCGCTGAGGCCGCCCTGGAGGACGTCGGCCAGGAAGCCGCTCAGGTTGTTCCGGCTGGCGGACTCCTGGATGGCGGCGCCCATGATGGCGCGGATGGCCATGTTCTGGGTGGTCTGGCAGCGGCGGTCCGTCACGGCGAACGGCTTCACGCGGACGCGGGAGCCGTCGGTGGTCTGGACGTCGAAGACGCCGGGGATGCGGGTGTTGCCGCGGCGCACGAGGCGGCGGACGTAGTCCGAGGTCATGCTGTGGCCGACGAACTGCGTCTTGGCCTGGAGGTCCACGACCTCCTTGACCTGGAAGGTGAGCTTGATGTGCATCTGCTTCATGTCGCCGGTGAGCTCGTTGAGGGTGACCTCGACGGTGCGGCCCATGACCTTCTCGCCCTCATCGGAGAGGGTCTCGGCCAGGATGGCGCTGTTGAAGGC
Source organism: Thermoplasmata archaeon (assembly GCA_023269235.1). GTDB lineage: Archaea > Thermoplasmatota > E2 > JACPAO01 > JAHFTW01 > JAHFTW01. The sequence continues at coordinate 58,058 of JAHFTW010000009.1, read as the reverse complement.
GACGGGGGCGGTGAGCTTGAACCACTGCTTGGACTTCCAGCGGTCCTTCGTCTTGCGGGCTTGGACGCGTGCGCGTGCTAGGGCCATGGAGGCTCCGACAAAGGCCCCCTATTTGACGCCGCTGTCCCAAATTTGATACACCAGGACAAGGTCAGGAGTCTGTGCTGAACGACAATCCCCTCCTGGCGATGCTCGGCCGGCGCGGCCGCGGCGCCGTCGTCGAGGCCCTGCGCCGGAACCCGCACCGTTCGCTCAGCGTGCGCGAGCTGGCCCGGCTCGCGGACGTGGCCCCGATGGTCGCGAGCCGCGCCGTGCGCGAGCTCACCACCCTGCGCGCGGTCGTGGTGGCACGCCGGGGCCGCCTCGTCGCGGTGCGGCTGGACAGCGCCACGCCGAGCGGCGCGTTCCTCGCGGCGCTTGATGCCCCGTCGCCGCCGTTCGCCTAGACGCCGAAGTTCTTCAGCACGAACTGCACCAGCAAGAAGCAGCCGACGCCGATGGCCACCAGGATGGCGACCTTGATGAGCGAGATGGTGGCGCGGATCAACAGCAGGCCAATGGCCACGATCGCGATGAGGATGACGACCGACCAGGGCACGACGCCGAACAGGCCGTCCAGGAGGATGGGGTCCATGCCCCACGATTCGGCCGGGTGCGGATAATCCTGCCTTTCACGCCACGCGTCAGGCCTTCAGGGCCTTCCGGAGACGCTTCTTGTCCAGGCGGTACACCCAGGTGTTGGGGGAATCCTTCGCCTTGACGCGCAGCCCGAGGGTGCAGTCACGGTGGTGGCTGAACTCGAACAGGTCCTCGATGAACTGGCGCGGCTGGGCGGCAAGCAGCTTCGCCGCGTCGGTCTCATAGCTCGCGTAGTGGAAGCGCATCGTGACGCCCGTGGCGACGACCTTGATGGTGCCGCGGCTGACCAGGCCCGTGATGGTCACGAGCTCGCCCGTGAGGACGCGCTTGTGGACGGCGTCGCCCTTCGCGGGGTTGGGGAACCACTTGTTGCACTCCACGCACAGCAGCTCGTACACCTTGTCGAGGTTCTCGACGTCCTCGTGGTCCTCGAGGACGCGGATGAGCTGGCCATCCTTCATCGCCATGAACATCCCGATGGCGTTGCAGTGGGGGCAGGCGAACATGCTGGGCGCGGCCAGCCCGTCGCGGCTCTAAGCGTTTGCTTCGCGGCGGGCTAGGCGGACGACTTCTTGCGAACCGCGGGCAACGTGTCGGGCGCGTTCTTGTAGCGCGGCCTCGTGTCCTCGCGCTTGGCCTCGGCCTTCGGGATGACCTTGGGCTGGTAGCCGAAGTGGCTCGCGCAGTACTTCGAGCCGATGCGGCTGGAGTTGCGGCACTGCGCGCCATCCTCCGTGAGCGCGGCGCACTGGGCTTGGTACTGGAAGACGGCCTCGGGGGTCAGATCCTCGCCGTCGTTGCCCGTGCCCTTCTTCAGGAACGGAAGGCCGGTGCGCTCGTTGACGCCGACGTGGAACCCGGCGGGCTTGGCGACCATCTTGCCGGACTTCGGCTCATGCTTGCTGAAGAAGTAGATGGGGCGGGTGCCGCCGTTCTTCAGCTCGACGTCGCGGCCGTATAGCGTGTAGCCGTTGAACTCGAAGGGGATGCCGCCGGCCTTGACGCTGGCGAAGCGGAGCGCGGGCTTCGCCGCGGGGGTGACCGGCTGGAAGGCCGGTTCGGGCATCGGGCGGGCGGGGGAGGGCGAGCGCTCCTCGACGCGCGCGAAGCGGACCACCGACTCGGGCCGGCCGAAGAACAGCAGCAGGATGGTCAGGAAGATCAGGAAGACCCAGGCGATGAAGAGCGGCACCATGTAGGCGCGCTCCCACTTGTACTCGTCCGCGAGGACGAGGGCGAGGAACATCACATTGAGCATCATGCCCGAGACGATGAGGGCGCGGTAGGTTCGGTTCTGCATGGTTAGGGCCTCCGGAAGAGTCCGACGAGGGAAAGGACGCCGGCCGTGCCGAACAGGGCGGCACCGGCGACGGGTTCAGGGATGGGGGCATCGGGGCGCCTGCTGGACGACAGCAGCGGGTTCGTGCCCGCCGCGATCTCGACGCCATCGGAGACGCCGTCGCCGTCCGTGTCCGGGTTGTTGGGGTCGGTGCCGTGCGCGGCCTCGCAGAGGTTGCTGCAACCGTCGCCGTCGGGGTCGCCGTTGGGGTCCACGCCGGGCGTCCCTTGCTGGATGGTGATGTTGCGGAAGTAGGTCGTCTCGAAGCTGTCGGGCAGGCCGTTGCCGTTGACGTCGGTGGGCTTCGAGTTGGCGTCGAGCGGGTCGGAGCCGGCGTAGTACTCCACGCCGTCGCCGAAGCCGTCGCCATCGGTGTCAATCTTGGTCGGACTCGTGCCGATGCTGGCCTCGAGCGTGTCGCTGAGGCCGTCGCCGTCGGTGTCCGGTGCGCGGTCAGTGTGAGGCTCCGCCGCGAGCGGGTTCGTGCCCGCCGCGACCTCGTCCGAGTCTGCGACGCCGTCCCCGTCGGAGTCCAGCCAGCGCGTCTTGAGGCCGTGCAGGCCGGAGGGCGAGCTGCCGCCGTACTGGAGGACGACGGCCGCGTTGGCGGTCTGCGCGATGACCTGGACGCGCAGGAAGTGGCCCTGCTCAACGACGACGCCAGTGAGGGTGAGATGGAAGTCGATGGGGGTGCCGGTGAGCGCGGTGATGAACTGCTGCGTGTCACGGGCGACGACATGCGAGTCGCCGGTGGGCTCGACGTCGAGAAGTTGGACCTCGAAGATGGCGAGCGTCTGCGCGTGGGCCGCGAAGTAGAGCTGGATGGTCGCGTCATCCGTGATCTCCCGGTCCTTGTCCCACGCCTTGGTCGAGTACCAGGACTGGCGATCCGGCTGGTCCACGACGCCGAGGACGCTGACACCCGGCAGCAGGAAGACCTGCGTGTCGAAGCCGGCGGCGGCGGTCTGGCCGCTCGCTGGTGGCGCCGTGTCGGTGAGTGTGAGCACGTTGGGGGTGCCCGCCACGGTAGCGGTCGTTGCGCTGAGGAACGCTTCGCTCACCTGAGTGGGGAAGTTGTTGCCCGGGAGCGCGGAGCCCACGCTCTGAGCGGTCGCGGGGAGGGCAAGGGCCAGTGCCAGGGCGGCTGCCGTCCAGAAGAGTCCCTTCATAGCGACCGACGACCCGATGCCCCTGATAAAAGATGTGGGGGAAGGAACCGATTCTCACGGTGCGCGCTGGAGGAAGGCTTTGAAGCGCCCCGACGTGGCCCGCACGATGAGCCTCATCGCCGGCGTCCATGCTCGCCAAGTCCTCGATTCGCGCGGCAACCCGACGGTCGAGGTCGAGGTCGTGACCGACGGCGGGGGCTTCGGGCGCGCCATCGTGCCCTCGGGTGCCAGCACCGGGACCCGCGAGGCTGTAGAGTTGCGCGACGGCGGCAAGACGTGGATGGGCAAAGGCGTCGCCACCGCCGTCCGCAACGTCAACGAGCAGATCGCGGCCGCCGTGGACGGCCTCGACGTCTTCGATCAGGCCGGCGTGGACGGCACCATGACCGACCTCGACGGCACTCCCAACAAGCGCAAGCTCGGCGCCAACGCCATCCTCGGCGTGAGCCTGGCGACCGCGCATGCCGCCGCCGATGAGCTCGGCGTCCCGCTCCATCACCACCTTGGCGGAACGCAAGGACGCGTCCTGCCCGTGCCGATGCTCAACATCCTCAACGGCGGTGCGCACGCCGACTCCAACGTCAGCATCCAGGAGTTCATGGTCATCCCCGACGGTGCCGAGTCCTTCGCGCACGCCCTCCAGATGGGCACGGAGATTTACCACAACCTGAAGAAGACGCTCAAGGAGGCCGGCCTCGCCACCGCCGTCGGCGACGAGGGCGGCTTCGCGCCCAACCTGAAGTCCAACGTCGCGGCCTTGGAGCTTATCACGAAGGCCGTGAAGACCGCAGGCTACACGCCCGGCGAGGACGTCCTCTTCGGCCTCGACGTGGCAGCAAGCGAGCTCTACGACCCGAAGAAGAAATCCTACGACTTCGGCCCCGATGGCCAGATGGGCCTCGACAAGACGCTCGCCTTCTACGAGGACCTCACCCAGCGCTTCCCCATCGTCAGCATCGAGGACGGCCTCGCCGAGGGCGACAACGCCGGCTGGAAGCAACTCACCGAGCGCATCGGGCGCCACATCCAGCTCGTCGGCGACGACAATTTCGTCACCAACCCGCAGATTCTCGCCGCCGGCATCGCGGCGGGCCACGCCAACGCGGTGCTCGTCAAGGTCAACCAGGTCGGCACCCTGACGGAGACGCTCGACGTCGTGCGCATGGCGCAAGAAGCGGGCTACGGCGCCGTCATCAGCCACCGCAGCGGCGAGACCGAGGACTCCACCATCGCGCACATCGCGGTCGCCACCAACGCCGGCCAGATCAAGACCGGCGCCCCCGCCCGCAGCGACCGCGTCGCCAAGTACAACGAGCTTCTGCGCATCGAGGAAGGCCTCGGCGAGCTCGCCGCTTGGCGCGGCCCCGCGACCTTCCAGAAGTTCCGTTAGCCGCCTGCCCCGGCCACAACCTTGGGCGAAGGACCTCCATTTCATTTGGAAACCCTTATCCCGGTCCTTCTGGGTCACCAGGAGTGGGATGGGGAGCGCAAGCTCCCTGGGGATGCACACATGAAGGACATTATCCGCGAAGCCGTGGCCCGCGCCGAACTCGAGACCCGCACCGTCCAGAACGGCTACGGCGGCGTCCTCTCCGCCAAGCCGCAAGGCCAGGGCACCGAGCTGGAGGCCGTCTTGCAGTCCCTCACCACGCGCATCAAGGTCGTCGGCTGCGGCGGCGCCGGCAGCAACACCATCCAGCGCTGCCTTGAGGAGGATCTCGGCGACGGCGTCGAGCTTGTCGCCCTCAACACCGACGCGCAGCACCTCCTCGCGGTCCGCGCGCCGCACAAGGTCCTCATCGGCCGCCACCTCACGCGCGGCCTCGGCGCCGGTGCCTTGCCTCAAGTGGGCGAGGAGGCCGCGCTCGAGACCGAGGCCGACCTGCGCGCCCACGTCGCCGGCCAGGACATCGTCTTCGTCACCTGCGGCCTCGGCGGCGGCACCGGCACCGGCTCCGCGCCCGTCGTCGCCAAGCTCGCCCGCGAGGCCGGCGCGCTCACCATCGCCGTCTGCAGCCTGCCCTTCCGCTACGAGGGCGCGGTCCGCATGGAAAACGCCGAGGCCGGCCTCGCCCGCATGCGCGACGTCTGCGACACCGTCATCGTCATCCCCAACGACAAGCTCCTCGAGATCGCCCCGCGTCTTCCCCTGAGCCAGGCCTTCAAGGTCGCCGACGGCGTCCTCATGCGCTGCATCAAGGGCATCACCGAGATCATTACCAAGCCGGGCCTCGTCAACCGCGACTTCGCTGACCTGAAGACCATCATGAAGCGCGGCGGCGTGGCCATGATCGGCATTGGCGAGTCCGACGGCAACGAGCGCGCCCGCGACGCCGTCTTGGAGGCCCTCAACTCCCCGCTTCTCGACGTCGACATCTCCGACGCCACCGGCGCCCTCGTCATGGTCGTCGGAGGCCGCGACATGACTATGCAGGAGGCGATGCAGGCCGTGCAGGAAGTGCATGAGCGCGTCAACCGCGACGCCCGCGTCCTGTTCGGCGCCCGCATCGACGAGGCCATGGACCGCGCCATCCGCGTCATGCTCGTCATCACCGGTGTCAAGTCGCGCCAGATCCTCGGCCCGACGCCGCAGAAGGTCGAGAAGCAGCGCAAGGACATGGGTTTGGACTTCGTTCTTTGAACGAAGCCAAACCTTTCCGCCGGGCGTCCTTGGACGCCCGGCTGGTGGGCCTAGACTTTGTGCTCTAAGCCTGCCCCAAAACCCTGAAGCGGTCGGCGCCGTCCAGCCGTCCATGCGCGTCCTGCCCGTGCTCGCCGCCCTCGTCGTCGTCCTCGCGGGCTGTGCCCAGAAGGCCACCAACCCTGTCCCCTCGACGGCCCCCGCGCCGGAGACGCCCATCGCCACGTTTCTGGTGAGCGACGTCGGCCGCGACGGCCCCGAGCCCAGCATCGGCATCACCGCGAGCGGCTGCGCCTTCTTCCTCGCGGACATCGCCGTGATGCGCTCCTGCAACGGTGGCCTGTCGTGGGAGCAGGTCGCGAGCCCGCTCCAGGCGCCCACCACGAGCGACCCCTACCTCTGGGTGGACCCGGTCACGAACCGCATCTTCGACTTGCAGATGCTCAGCACGCAGGGCACCTGGATCGCGTGGTCCGACGACGACGGCGCGACCTGGCTCGCCAACCCGCTCGACATGGGCACCGTCCCCGACATCGACCACATCAAGCTCGCCACCGGGCCATGGACGAACGCGGGCTTCGGCCCCGTCGGGAAGACCCTCGGCGTGTACGACCAGGCCACCTATTTCTGCCACAACTCCGGCGAGGGCGTGCTCTGCTACACCAGCTTCGACGGCGGCATGACCTTCCCCGTCGGCTCCACCGCCATCGGCGCCGTCCTGCCGGGCGAGGTCACGAACCCCACCACGGGGCTGCACGGCGCCATCAGCACCGCCCCCGACGGCACCGTGTACGTCCCGCCGCGCACCGAGGTCCCCGAGGTCGCTGTAAGCCACGACAATGGCTACACCTGGTCAGTCGTCCAGCTCGGGCAGGACGCCGGGACCCCGAACCCACGCAAGAACCCAGAAGTGGCCGCGGACACCGCCTCCAACGCCTACTACACGTGGATTGGCAAGGACTTCGGCGTGTACGTCTCCCGCTCCACGGACGGCGGCAAGACTTGGGACACGACCAGCCTGCGCGCGTCCCCCTCCAACGTCATTAGCACCACGTTCCCGCACATCCAGGCCGGCGACCCTGGCCGCATCGCCCTCGCCTATCTTGGCTCCACGAACAAGGAGTTGCTAGGCACGGACGACATCGACAAGAAGCCCTGGGGGGGCAACCCGCACTACGCGCCCGAGGGCGTCACCTACGACCTCTACGTCACCTTCAGCCTCGACGCGCTCGCGGCGAACCCGACCTGGCACACCGTCAAGGTCACTGGGGATCCTGTGCAGGCCGGCTCCATCTGCATCAGCTCCGGCGACTGCCGCACCGATGCGGGCCGCACGACGACGAACCGCAACCTGCTGGACTTCAACGACCTCAGCATGGGCCGCGACGGCCGCCTCTACATCGCCTTCGCCGACGGATGCCGCGGCGAATGCGCGCACGACGGCTCGCCCGAGGCGTCCGACTCGCGCGCGCGCCGCGGCACGGTCGCCATCCAGGAAACGGGGCCGTCGCTCTACGCGACGAAGGGCGACCTCAAACCGCTCTAACGCAGGTCCCCACCGCAAGGCTCAATCCGGAAAGGACGTGGCCGCGTCCATGCGTGCCCTCGTCCCCGTCGCCCTCCTCGCGGTGGCCTTCCTGGCCGGATGCTCCTCGAGCGACCCTTCCGTCTCCTCGTCGACGAACCCGGTTGGCGCCTCCTCTGCGATGCCGACGTTCCTCGTCGCGAGCGTCGGCGAGCAGGGCCCCGAACCGACCATCGGCGTCACCTCGGACGGCAGCATCTTCTTCCAGGCGCTCGCGAACACGATGAAGTCCACGGACGGCGGCCGCACCTGGGCGAACGTCAACCCGCCCTACGCCCTCCCGACCACGCTTGACCCCTTCCTCTGGGTCGACCCGGTCACCGACCGCGTCTTCTCCGACCAGCTCTACGTCGCGTGCAGCTACCTCCTTTATTCCGACAACGGCGGCGCCACCTGGGTCGCGAACCCCGTGGCCTGCGGCACGCCCGCCAACGACCACCAGAAGGTCACCACCGGCGCGTACGTCCCGGGCAGCCCCCTCGACCGCGCGGCCACCGCGACGAAGCTCGTCTACCCGAACGTCGTCTACTACGGCGTCAACGGCATCGCCGACAGCCGCATCGCGATGAGCATCGACGGCGGCCAGACCTTCCCCTTCGTCGCGGAGTCCTTCCCCGCCTCGACCCCGCTGCCCAGCGGCGACGTCCCGCGGTGCGGCGGCGGCCTGCACGGCTCCCTGGTCGCGGGCCCGGACGGCACCGTCTACGTCCCGAGCCGCAGCAACTGCGCCGGCGCCCGCCCCGGAACGCTGGGCGGCCCCGTCGTGGCGCACAGCACCGACAACGGGCTCACCTGGACGAACACCATCGTCGCGAACGAGGTCGGCACCCCCGACCATGACAAGAACCCGGAGCTCGCCGTGGACACGGAGAACACCGTCTACATCGCGTTCCCCGGCGGCGACAACCGCCTCTACCTCAGCCACTCGATGGACCACGGCGCCACCTGGGCGCCTGCCGTCGTCGTCACCCCCGAGCTTGGCACGGTCGCGATGCCCGTCATCGCCGCCGGCTCGCCGGGCCGCGTGGCGATGGCGTACTACGGCGTCGCCGACGCCGCCTCGTCCACCACGAAGGACGGCCTCCTCGCGGTGCCCGACAACGTCAACGACACGGTGCGCTGGAGCCTCTTCGTCACCTTCAGCCTCGACGCGCTCGCCGAGCACCCCACGTTCCAGACGGTCCGCGTCACCGGCGACGACCCCATCCAGGTCGGCGGCATCAGCACCAACTCGGGCGACTCCGATGGCGCCGAGCGCAACCTGCTCGACTTCATCGACATCGTCATCGACCACGACGGCCGCGTCCACGTCGCGTTCGCCGACGGCTGCACCTCGGAGGCCTGCCGCGGACCGGCCGCCAAGCCCGCCGACTCGCGCGACCGTCTCGGAACGGTCGCCGTCCTGCAGTCCGGTCCGTCGCTCTACGCGGCGACCGGCACGCTCATGCCGGCGTGAGCGCGGCCTGCCCAGAACTGCCCACGCCCAGAAAGGAACAGCCGTTCAAGGCGGGGCACGAAAGACGCTATAACCGACCCCTCGGTCGTGAACCTGCCATGCCCAGCCGTCGCGACTACGACGTTCCCGCCGCCGCCCTCGCCGCCGCCATGGGCGTCCTCGTCATCCTGGTGAGCGCCCCCTTCACGGTCCAGGCCTACCTGGAGGTCACCGACACCGGCAAAGACTTCACGGTCGCCTGGAGCCAGGGCAAGGCCATGACCAAGGACGCGGCGCTCACGAGCACCAGCGCCCCCGTCACCGCCCAGGTCATGCTCATGGACAAGCTCCCCGCGATGGCGATGCTGACCCTCAAGGGCTGCAACGACAGCGCCGGCAGCGGCGCCGCCACCGGCCAGTCCGCCGCCAGCATCACGGTCAAGCTCACCCGCACCGTCGCCGGCAAGAGCACCCCCATTGGCAACCCCGCCACCTTCACCTGCGCCAACAAGCCCAGCGCCCTCCCCATGGAGACGATGAAGGCGCCCGACCTGGGCACGGTCAAGGGCAAGGACGAAGCCGATGCGCGCGCCGCCGTGGACGCCAAGACCATGGCCGGCATGCAGGACGTCACCTACACCGTCGAGGTCAGCGCCACCCGCGCGGCCTCGACCGTCCCGTCCCTCCCCGGCGTCAACGCCCCCACCCTCAGCGTCTCCGTCGAGCTGTCCGCCACCGCGTGGGGCTTCACCGCCACCCTCCCCGCGGAGGCCAGCAAGTGAGCTCTATCCAGCGCGGCTTCGCCCGCCTCGGCTTCCAGAAGAACATCGACCGCCTCCTTGAGGAGGCCCACAGCAAGGCCGGCCTTGCCAAGACGCTCGCCGCCAAGGACCTCATCGTCCTCGGCGTCGCCGGCATCATCGGCGCCGGCATCTTCGTCCTCATCGGCCAGGGCATCGCCAAGGCCGGCGTCGGCGTCATCCCCGCCTTCGTCGTCGCCGCCGCCATCTGCGCGGTCGCCGGCTTCGCCTACGCCGAGCTCGCCGCCGCCATCCCGGCCTCCGGCTCCGCGTACGCTTACATCTACACGGCCATGGGCGAGCTGCCCGGCTGGATGGTCGCGTGGGCGCTCATCCTCGAGTACGCCGTCGGCGCCATCGCGGTCGCCATCGGCTGGCGCAACAACCTCCTCGCGCTCATCAACCAGTTCAAGGACTCGGACCCGACGACGGACCTGTTCAGCAACCCGGACAAACCGTGGCTCTACTGGTTCACCCACAGCCCCCTCGAGTCGGTGACGACCGCCAGCGGCACCGTGCTGCACGGCATCCTCAACGTGCCGAGCATCCTCATCGTGCTGTTCTGCACGCTGCTGCTGATCCGCGGCACGAAGGAGTCGGCGAAGTTCACCTTCGTGCTCGTCATCATCAAGGTCGCCATCCTCATCCTCGCCATCATCGGCGGCTTCCTGGCCTTCAACGCCTCGAACTTCAGCGACCCCTTGCCGCACTACGCCAAGCCCGACGGCTCCCAGTACGACGCCACCGGGTTCTTCGGCGCGGTCCAGGCCGTCTTCGCGGCGGCCGCGATCATGTTCTTCGCCTACATCGGCTTCGACTCCGTCTCGACAACGGCGGAGGAGACCCGCGAGCCGAAGAAGGACCTGCCCCGCGGCATCCTCGGCAGCCTCGCTATCACGACGATCTTGTACGTCCTCGCGGCCTTCGCGCTCTCCAGCGCCGCACACTGGACCACGTTCGTCGGCGACTCGGTGGCCGCCACCAACGCGCGCGGCGAGCCCTTCGGCTACGTCTTCGAGCAGAACGGCTTCCTGCAGTTCAACGGCTTCGGATTCGGCGCCTTGCTGGTGCGCATCGGCGCCCTCATCGGCACCACCTCCGTGCTGCTCGTCCTCATCCTCGGCGGTGTGCGCGTCTTCTTCAACATGAGCCGCGACGGCCTCCTGCCCGGCTGGATGAGCACGGTCTCCTCCCGCGGCTCCCCGGCCAAGACGACGCTCCTGTACGGCGGATTCACGATGGCGTTCGCCGGCCTCCTGACGCTCGGCGCGGCCGTGGACCTCGTCAACATCGGCACCCTGTTCGCGTTCTTCATGGTCATCCTGGCCGTGTGGATCTTCCGCGTCCGCCGCCCCGACATCGAGCGCCCGTTCACGATGGCGCTGTGGGCCATCAAGGGCCGCGATGGACGTCCGCTCGTGCCCTTCCTCAGCATCCTCGGCATGCTGGGCGTCGTCGCTCTCGTCTTCAGCCTGGACAAGTTCACCTTGCTCGCCTCGGTGACTTGGGCTGGCCTCGGCCTGCTGGTGTACGCCTTCTACGGCGTGCGCAACAGCAAAGAGGCCCACCACCGCCACGTGGCCGCCAGCGAGGAAGAGGCCGACCCCTTCACGAACGGCCGCCCCGCCGGCACGACGCGCGACGAATGAGGACGCGTCCCAGGGGAAAGCCGCACGGCAACCGTTAAACGGTTCCCCCAAGTCGCGCGTTCCAGCATGACCGACCCCAACCAGCCCACTCCCGCGGCGCCCCCCGTGGACGACGAGGAGGACATGGAGCTGGAGGACGAGCCCACGCCGGCGCCGCGCGCGCCCAAGGTCAAGGCCGCCCCGGACGCCAGCCTGGTCCAGCGCGCCTGGGCCGTCCAGCGCAACGTCGAGGGCCGCATCCAGTCGGTCACCCGCGGCCGCATCGCCCGCGTCCTGCGCATGGCGCGCAAGCCCGAGCCGGAGGAGTTCCGCCAGTCCAGCATCATCGTGCTGGTCGGCATCGGCGTCATCGGCGCGCTGGGCTTCTTCACCTACCTCTTCATGAGCTGGCTCCTGCGCTCGATGGGCGCGGGCGCCTAGGAACGGCCCCGGCCAAACCCTGAAATACGAGGGGTCTGTCGCGCGCTTGCTCTTCTAGGGTTTCAAACCTCCAGCGGAGCGCCCAACGAACGCGGTGACACCCATGGACGACAACGGCGGACTCGGCATCCTTCCCACCAAGAACGAGCTCACCAAGAAGGCGCAGGCCAAGCCGTCCGCCGCCCCCGCCGTGGAGGCGCCCGCGCCCAAGGCGCCGAAGAAGCGCGCCAAGGACCGCAAGACCGACCTCGACGCCGAGCCCGTGGTCCGCACCGGCTCCATGCTCCTCGCGCTCAAGACCCAGGTCGGCCAGGAACGCCGCGTCGCCGAGGCCTTCGGCGGCAAGGCGAAGCGGTTCAAGCTCCCCGTCCTCGGCCTGCTGTGGGCCACTGAGCTGCGCGGCCTCGTCTTCATCGAGACCACCGACCCGCTCGCTGTTGAGAAGGGCATCCGCGGCGTCTCCTACGCGCGCGGCCTCATGAACCACAACCTCGAGGTGCGTGACGAGGACGGCAAGGTCGTCCGCAAGAACGGCATGACCGTCGTCAAGAAGGAGTTCGTCGAGATCCCCTTCAGCGACATCAGCCGGTTCCTCACGCCGGCGTCGGCGGTCGCCAAGATCGCCGAGGGCGACATCGTCGAGCTCGTCTCGGGTCCGTTCCGCGGCGAGAAGGCGAAGGTCACCCGCGTGGACGACACCCGCGAGGAGATCACCGTCGAGCTCGTCGAGTCCATGGTGCCCATCCCCATCACCACGAAGGGCGAGCAGGTCCGCGTGCTCCAGAAGGGCGGCTCAGCGTAGTCCCGCAATTCGACCCCACGCAGGGCGCAACGAACCGCCTAGCGGACGCTCGGCCAAGAAAGCCGACTCCACCCCGAAGAAACCGGCGGGGCGCACCTCGAAGGGTATCCGAGGTGTTGGGTGGAGTCAGGTGGGTGGTGGTTGTCGCGTGGCCGGCGCCAATCAAGGCGCCGACGTGCCCCGCCGGCGCAACCCCATGGCGCCCGGGCGGCATAATCCCCGGCGCCGTGGTTCCAATTTGACGAACCATCCCTCTCAGGATGGACCCCTGTGGCGGCCTGAACCTGTTCGGGTTCGATAGATGGGAACCGGGACAAAGCCTTTTGACGGCCCTAGACGCCTGCTTGGATGTCCGGGTGCCTTGTGCGCGTCACGTTGTTCCTGCTGGGCCTGCCGCTTGTCCTTCTCCTAGTCCCGGCCGTCAACGGCCTTCCGTCCGCCGCGGAGGTGACGACCGACCTTGAAGGGGTCCAATCCTGCCCCTGGATTGTCATCCGGCCGGCCGAGCCTGGCGAGGTCGTGTACGGCGTGGACGTGGACCCGGACGGCTGCCTGCGCCACCAGATTCGCAAGATCATCGGCTGGGGGGGCCCGTGATGCGCGCCGCGCTGTTCGCCCTCCTCCTGGCGGTCCCTGCGGCCCAGGCCGCCATCCAGGCGGACAGCTTGAGCTACGACGCCTCCTCCACCTTCGACGGCCACCTCTCCCTGCTGCAGCTTCGCGCCGACGAGGAGGGCGCCGGCTCCCCCTGGGTCGAGGTCCAGGCCGGCCGCATCGAGGCCGTGCAGTACAATTCGACATCCTTCATCTCCGACGTGGCCACAGGGCCTGGCCCGCAGCAGCCCGTCGTCTATCCCGATCCCCATCAGGCGCCCACCCGGACGCCCTATGATTTCGGCGCGGGGCAGATGCGCCTCGTCGCCTTCCGCGGCCTCTACCGCCTCAACGCCTTCTCTTCCGGCCCCATGGGCCTGCACGCGGAGGCGTCGCGCGGCGTCGCCGCCGCGAAGGAGGACCTCAAGCTCAGTCAGACGGGCCTCTCCGCCGGCGACGGCTCCGGGGCGGACTGCCCCGACGCCCGCCCGGACGCCGCGCGCTTCTGCGCCATCGAGCGCGCGGGTTCGCAGATTTTGCACGCCTCGGCCGCCAACCGCGCAAGCGCCATCCTGCGCGCCCCGGACATGGTCCTTGAGCTGTCGGGCCTTGACCTCCAAGTGGACGCCGCTCGCTCGCTCGTCCTCCAGAGCGGACACTTCGCGGAGGAGGTCGCCCCGGTCTCCGGCACGGTTCACCGCGACCACGAGGTGTTCCTCCGGCTCTACCTGACCGACGCCGTCGTGACCGTCGCCACCGACGGACCCTCGGGCGCCCTGCTCTGGGCCGCGGGCGACCTGGCGTCCCAGCACGACGGCCCCGTCGCCTTCGCCTCGGCCACGGGCGTCCTCGCCACCGCGAACGGGCAGGTCCGCCTCGACCACGAGCGCTTCGTCGCCCCGGCCGGCGCTCACCTTATCCTCCGCCCCGCCGACGCCTCGACGTTCTCCGCCGAACTCGAGACCCCCCCGGCCCCGGCGCCCTCGGGCCTCGTCGCCATCCCGGTCCTCGCCGCGGGTCCCGCCGGCCTCGTCTTCGCCCTCGCGGCCTTTGTGGCGGGACTGGCCTGGTTCGCCCTGCGCGGCCGCGGCGCGAGCCTGGACGCCATGGAGGCGGCCATCGCCGCCGGCGAGAACCGCCGCGCCGCCCGCGTGGCCGCCGCCATCCTGCGCCGCCTCCCGGGCCACGAGGACGCTCGCCTCGGGCGGGCCATCGCGCTGACCCGTGCTGGCAGCCCAGGCCGGGCCGCGCGCGAGGTGGAGCGCCACCTGCGCCGAGCCGAGCCCACGGACGGCTCGCTGCACTACGTGATGGGCCTCGCGCTGCTCGACAAGGGCCGCGACGAGGAGGGCCGCGCCGCGCTGCGCGAGGCCGTCCGCCGCACCCCGGAACTCGAGGCCGACGTGCGCGCCCGCGCCTTCGACGTCCTGCCGCAGCGCCCAGCGCGCCCGTCCTTCCTGGAGGCCAGCTATGTCTGAGCTGCCGTCGCTTCCGTCCGACCCGGGCCTGCCCGGGCTCCCCGCGTTGCCCGGCGGCCTCGACCACCTCGTCGAGCAGCCGATGCGCGCCCGCCTGCTCTCCATCATCCGCGAGCAGCCCGGCATCCACGCGAGCCGCCTCTGTCGCGAGGCCGGCGGGCCGTGGGGCACCGTGCAGTACCACCTCGGCCTTCTTGGCAAGGGCGAGCTCGTGCAGAGCGTGGACACCGGCCGCGAGCGCCGCTTCTTCCCCGCCGGCACCGAGCCGCGCCACGCCCGCCTCCTCGCGCTCCTGAACCAGGGCCGCCGCCCCGAGATCGCGCGCTTCATCCAAGAGAACCCCGGCCAGCGCCAGGTGGACATCTGCGACGCGCTCGACGTGAGCCGCAAGACGTTCCGCAGCAGCATCGGGCCCCTCGTGGACGAAGGTCTCGTGCACGAGCGCAAGGGCCTGCAGACGAACCGCTACTTCCCCGAGCCGGGGCTGCCCGAGGCGCTGGGCCAGCTCGCGGGCGCCCCCGACCCCGACCCGGCCCTCGCGTAGGCGCTAGGCTCTAAGCGCGCCCCCCGCCTGGGCCGCGCGTGAAGATCGGACTGGTGGGCAAGCCGAACGTGGGCAAGTCCACGTTCTTCGTGGCGGCGACGTTGGCGGACGCGGCCATCGGCAACTACCCGTTCACCACCATCAAGCCGAACCATGGCGTCGGCTTCGTGCGCGTCGCGGACCCGGGCGCCGCGCTCGGCGTGCAGAGCGCCCCCAAGCACGGCAAGCTCGTCGGAGCGACGCGCTACGTCCCCGTCGAGCTGGTGGACGTCGCCGGCCTCGTCCCCGGCGCGCACCAAGGCCGTGGCCTCGGCAACCAGTTCCTCAGCGACCTCAACCCCGCCGACGCGCTGCTGCACATCGTGGACGCCTCCGGCGGCACCGACGCCGAGGGGAACTCCGTCGCCGCCGGCACCCGCGACCCCGTCGAGGACGTGCGCTTCCTCGAGGCCGAGATGGACGCCTGGATCGAAGGCATCCTGCGCGATGGGTGGGACCGCCTCGCCAAGCAGGCGCAGGCGTCGCCGCGCAAGGCGGAGGCCATCCTGGCCGAGCGGCTGGGCGGCATCGGCGTCACCGAGGTCGTCGCCTCCAAGGCGCTACGCGACACGCACCTCGCCGGCAAGAAGCTCATGGAGATGACCGGCAACCTCTCCGACCTCGCCAAGGCGCTGCGCCGCGCCGCCAAACCGCTCGCTGTCGTATGGAACAAGGCCGACACAGTCGCGCCCGAGGCGCTAGCGCGGCTGGAGAAGGCCATCACGGCCCCCAGCGTGCGGGCCTCCGCCCAGTCCGAGCTTGCCCTCGCGAAGGGCGCCCAGGCGGGTCTTCTGGAGTACGCTGGCGGCTCGGATGCGTTCACCGCAAAGACCGCGCTCAACCCGGCGCAGCAGAAAGGACTCGACTACATCCGCGAGCATGTCCTCGCGCCTCTCGGCTCCACCGGCGTCCACAAGGCGCTCGAGACCGCGGTCTTCACGCTGCTCGGCCGCATCCCCGTCTTCCCGGTCGAGGACGAGACGAAGCTCACCGACAAGGACGGCCGCGTGCTCCCCGACTGCCACCTCGTCCCCGCGGGCACGACGGCGCGCCAGCTCGCAGGACGCGTCCACACCGACCTCGCGGATCACTTCATCCGCGCCATCGACTGCCGCACGCACCGCACCATCGGGGCGGACCACGAACTCGCCGCCGGCGACGTCATCAAGATCGTGGCCAAGACATGACGACTTCAGGTTTTGGCTGGACTCCGGGCCGCCAGGCCCGGACGAGGGCGAAGGCGTAGCATGCGCCCCGCCGGCCGACTCACCACCCCGCGCCTTCTCTTGCGTCCGTTTCGCGAGGACGAGGCGCCCGCCGTCTTCGGCTATGCAGGCCGGCCCGACTTCTTCCGCTACCTCGACCACGCCCCGCTCCGCCTCCGGCAGGACTACCAGCTCGCCGACGCGGAGGAGCATCTCCTGCGGCTTCGCGAGCTCGATGCGCAGGGGTGGCCGCACTGGGCCATCATCCCGCACGCCGTCGGCCGCCCCGTCGGCGCGGTCCGTTTCCAGCCCGCCCACGACGATTCGGGACTGCCCGAACTGGGCTACGGTCTTGCCCCCGCCGCATGGGGCCACGGCTGGGCGAGCGAGGCCGCCGCCGCGGTCCTGGCCTGGTGCGCCCCCGACACGCCGACGGTGGTGGCGCGCTGCCACCCCGAGAACGCGGCGTCGCGCCGCCTGTTGGAACGCCTGGGCTTCGCCGCCATGGGACCCGACGCCAATGGCCGGCTCGCCTTCTGTTGGACGGCCCCAAACCTTAATCCTGGGCCAACCTCACCGGGAACCGCATGAGCCAGCCCTTGGCGGCCAACCGCCGGATCAAGGAGAACCGCTTCTTCCAGAGCCGCGTCGAGCTCGGCCCCCCCGCGGGCCCGCCTCTTCCCGGTGCCCCGGCCCCGTCGCGCGGCGTCGCGGTGAAGACCCCCGCCCAGCTTGCCTTCGAGCAGCAGGAAGAGATCAAGGGCTTCCTCCACGAGGAGGGCCCGGTCGCCGACGGCTGCCGCCGCGTCCTCATGGCCGTGCGCGCCAAACGCCGCGAGCTCGGCAACGAGTGGGACGTCCGCGGCGCGGTCGCCAACTTCGTGCAGATGTACCAGCACGCCGTCCCCGGCGCCGACCCCGAGTACGTGCGCGGCATGAAGCTCGCCCTCAAGGTCTACCTCGGCTCCTTGGAGGTGCTGACGTGAGCAGCAAGACCTCCCGCTCCAAGCGCTCCGCCCGCTTCCAGGCCAAGACGGACACCGCCCCCGCCACGAAGGCCTCCGGCAAGGGCCGCAAGCCCGCCCCCGCCCCCCTCGTCGTCAAGGACACCCTCGACCCGACCGGGTCCATGGCCGCCCAGCTCCTCAAGAAACTGCGCGACGAGCACGTCGAGTTCCGCCCCACCGTCGCCAAGAAGGTCGGCTTCGGCGAAGAGGACTTCATGGAGTTCTTCGGCGCCGAGATCGAGGCCGAGCTCGCCCGCAACGCCCACATCGTCAACGACCGCTACGCCCGCTGGCCCTGCCAATGCTGCGACGCCATCATCCCGGTGCCGCGCCGCACGACCGTCTTCCACGGCGACTACGTGCTCGAGCACGACGACATCATGGGCCTCCTCGTCAACGGAGAGCGCTGGATCCCCAAGGCCGAGACGCCCATCCAGGTCGTCCAGCCCGGCCGCCTGCGCAACCCCTGGACCGGAAAGACGCTCGAGGGCAACGACTTCGGCACCACCGGCGTCTACGAAGGCTAAGCCCGCGGTCCAACCCGTTCAGCCGCCTCTTTCGGCCGCCCTTCGCGATTATATATGGGCCCCTCGTCGGCCAAAATGCTCCGGGCGACTGGAGTGCTGGAATGTGCCCGCTTCCGCGCCTTTGGCGCGGCCCGCCTCGGCGGCTGGGTGAACCGGCGAACCGCGACCGCGCTTCACTGCGCATCGCACCAACAGGTGCAACATGACAAACGCGTACCACCACATCGGCGAGGCCTGGAAAGGCATCGAGAAATCGCACGGCTCCCCCCAGTGGGAGCGCCTGGTCCAATGGCGCGACGGCGAGTCCTTCGTCAAGGTCGACAAGCCCCTCCGCCTGAACAAGGCCCGCGCCCTCGGCTACAAGGCCAAGCAAGGCATCATCGTCGTGCGCGCCCGCGTGCGCCGCGGTGGCCTGCGCAAGCAGCGCTTCGTCCAGGGCCGTGTCCCCTCCAAGATGGGTGTCAACAAGATCACCATGCGCCAGAACACGCAGGCGATCGCCGAGGTCCGCACCTCGAAGCACTTCCCCAACCTTGAGGTCCTCAACTCCTACTACGTGGGCGAGGACGGCAAGAACCTGTACTACGAGGTCATCATGGTCGACCCGTACCACCCCTCCATCGAGGCGGACAAGGACCTGAACTGGCTCTGCCAGTCCAACGCCCGCAACCGTGTCCTGCGCGGCAAGACCTCGGCCGGTCAGAAGCACCGTGGCCTGCGCTGGAGCGGCAAGGGCTCGGAGCACACCCGCCCCTCGGTCCGCAAGTCCGGTGTTCGCGCCAAGGACAAGCTCCTGTGGAAGAAGCAGGACCAAGCCGTCCAGAACCGCTTGTAAAGCGATTCATCCACTCCCTTTTCCCTTCCTTCTCCCCTTTCTTTGGAACCGACCAAGCAGCGGAAGCGCCGCCGTGCGCGCAGCAAGGCGGACGCGGTCTGGCTCACGCTAGGCTTCGTATGAGTTCGCCAGGTTCCAGCCTCAGTCGTTCAGCTGCTCTTGCAGCGTGCTGAGCATCTCCGTCAGGAGATCCTCGAAGACCGTGTTCTTGTACTCCTTCGTGCCGGCGTGCGTCTCGGTGCGGGCGATGAAGAAGTGGCCGTCCTTGACGACCTCAATGAGCGCCATGGTGTTGCCGGAGAGCTTCTCGGCGGGCGCCTTCACAGGCGCCTCGTCCGCGGAGACCTTCGGGGCCTTGGTGACGCCCGGCGCGAGTTTCGTCGGGGCCGAGAGGACCTTGGTGGGAGCCTTCGCGGCCGGCTTGGCGGGAGCCGTCTTCGGGGCGGCCTTCGCGGCAGGCTTCGCTGCCGGCTTGGCCACCGGCTTCGACGGCTTGGCGGCGGGCTTGGCGACCTTCTTGGCAGGCATGACAGCTCCTGGAAGGTCCAGGGATGAAAACCTTGGCCCAACCGGGCTCAGGATTTCTTGGGGCCCGAGCCGCGCGGGCGACCTATGCGCTTGATGGGGCCCTTCGTGCGCGCCTGGCCCCACGGCCCGGCGCCGCGGCTGCGGGTCTTCACCTTGTCGCCGGCGCGGGCGCGTTTGCCCGCCACGTCGGCGAAGACGCGCGTGATGCTGCGGGCGAGGAGGAAGCCGCGGTTGATGGTGCGGTTCTGGTCCGACTTCAACGTCTTGATGGCGAGCTTGATGCCCTTGACCTCGCGGACGGTCCCGATGTGGATCTCCTCCTCCGGCGACACGTCCTCCTGGTAGCTCGTGGTGATCTCGCCCTGGTTCACCGTGTAGTGGAGGCGGACGGTGTCGAACACGACCGCGTAAAGCGTCTTGAGGACCTGGCCGGCGGCGTGCGAGGGGCGGGTGCCGTCGCGCAGCTCAATGGCGGTGATGCGCAGGCGGTGGCCGTCGAGCTCGTACTCGTCGTTCAGGGAAACGCCGGCCTCGACGGGGACCTGGAGCTGCGCGCTCTCGGAGGTGGCACCGCGGCTCAGGATGACCGGGACGGGCATGGTGCGCTCCTGGCGCGGAGCGGGGAGCGTGCGGATGCGTTTGCAGCGCGCGCACTGCACGGTCCAGCCGGAGTCGGCCGCGCGCAGCACCTCGTGGCCCTGCTCCTCGCCGCAGTCGGGGCAGTCGAGGATGAGGGCTTCGTCGCTCTCCATGCCGCTTCCAGACCGCTTGGGCCCATAAGGGCGTGGGTCAGCTTTTCTTCAGGTAGGGAAGGCCGGTGCGCTTGTTGAGGGCAACCGAGTAGCCCTCGGGCATCTCGACGGGGGTGCCGGACTTGGGATTGCGCTGGCTGAAGAAGTACACGACCTGCTTGTGACCGCCCTTGAGGACGACCTCGCGCGCATGCAGGGTGTAGCCGTTCTTCTCAAAGGCCATGGACATGGATGGGAGGGGGGAAGGGGGAGAAAAGGGAGGCGGCTACGCGTCTCGGATGCCCCCATCCGGCCGTCTTGCGACGGCCGGATAGTCCGCAGGCGCTTCGCGCCTGCTAGGCTTCGGGACTATGCGTCCCGAATCCCATCTTCGGTCACGTTGACGATGGCCTCGCCCTCGGGGAGGTGAGGGGAGTCCACGAGGCGGCAGATGCGCTTGCCGCCCTTTGACTTGCGGAGGTAGATGCGGAACGTGCTGGTGTGGCCGACGATGTGGCCGCCGATGGGGCGGGTCGGGTCGCCGAAGAAAGCGTCCGGCTTGGCGCTGACCTGGTTCGTGACGACGCAGGCGGCGTTGTTGATGCCGGCCAGGCGCTGGAGGTCGTGCATGTGGCGGTTGAGCTTCTGCTGGCGGTCGGCCAGCGTGCCGCGGCCGACGAACTCGGCACGGAAATGCGCCGTCAGGGAGTCCACGACGATGAGCTTGACCGGGAACTGGCGGCAGATCTCCGTGGCGCGCTCGGCCAGCAGCATCTGGTGGTTGCTGTTGAAGGCGCGGGCGACGTGGATCTTCTTGAGGACCTCGCTGGGGTCCATGCCCATGGCCTTGGCCATCTGGGTGATGCGCTCGGGGCGGAACGTGTTCTCGGTGTCGATGTAGAGGGCGTGGCCGTTCAGGCCGCCCTCGGCCTCGCTGCGCTGGACATTGACGGCCAGCTGCATGCCGAACTGAGTCTTGCAGGAGCCGAACTCGCCGTAGAACTCCGTGATGGACTGGGTTTCGATGCCGCCGCCCATCAGCTCGTCGAAGGCCTTGGAGCCGGTGCCGATCTTGTTGACGGTCTTGCGGCGCTCGGCCACCTCGAGACCGGTCTCGAAGCCGCCGACGTCGGCGAGCTTGCGGGCCGCGTTGATGATCTTCTGGGCGATGCCCTCGCCGATGTCGCATTTCTCGGCGATGTCGCCGGGGGAGGCGACGGCGATGGCCATCAGGTCCTCGTAGCCGGACTCCTTGAGCTTCTCCGCGGTGGCGGGGCCCACGCCGGGCAGGTCCTCCACCGTCATGCGGATGTGGCCTTCCTTCTTCGGGTCCGCCGCTGCGGCCACCGCGTCCAACTGGTCATCAAAGGTTGCGTCGTAGTCTTCTTCCATGGCAACCGGGCTCGTGGGTTTCTTCGCCATTCGTGGCACCAAGCCCCAGAAGGCTTGGGCCCTAGTTAGGACAGTACGGGGGGTGGGATGAAAGTGGTGGTCCGGGGGCTGGCCTGGGAACCTTGAAGCGCCCGCCCCCGGTCGCCCGGTCGTGGTCCTCCTGAACCTGTCGAACACCCACCTGTTCTGGCAGGGCAAGCCCCCGGAGCCCATCGACAAGGTCCACCGGCCCTTCTTCCTGGCGTTCCCGCAGGATCCGCACGAGTCCATCCAGAAGGCGCACGACCGGCTGCTCAAGCTGGTCGCGGCTGCGGCCGGGAAGTCCACGGAGGAGGAGCCGCTCGCCAAGGTCTTCGAGGTCCAGGAGCCCATCCGCTACAAGTCGTTCTGGAACCACGGCCAGTCGCGCGACGTCATCCCCATCGTCGCCCGCCGCTCGTTCTGGGTCCCCGACATCTCGGACAAGCTGTTCTTCGAGCACGGATTCTACACCTGCGAGCACGACGTCCCGTACACGGAGCGCGCCAACGCCGACCTGGTCGCCGAGAAAGGCTGGTGGCTTCTCGACACGAAGGGCCACCCGAACACGCTCAAGGTGATGACGTACGACATCGAGACGACGCAGTACGGCAAGACTCCGACGACCGCGGACGGTCGTCCGCGGTCATCTACCGGAAGCTCGCAGGGCTCGCTTCCGATTGACATCATCGGGTACGCCCACTTCGATGTCGAGTACGAGGCGCAAAAGGACCTCGAGACGGAGCAGTTCGATTTTCGCTTCCGCCACATCCCCAACGACTGGGCCGAGCCCGAGGTGACGCAACTTGTCTCGCGCAACCTGGACGAGGAGCTTGACAACCTGGCTCGCTTCACGCAGCACGCGGCGCGGCAGGACATGGTGGCGGGCCACAACATCCTCTCGTTCGACAACAAGCAAGTCCACGAGCGGATCGTCGAGCTTCTCCAGAAAGACCAGCGCAAGCAGTCCATCAGCCCCAACATGAAGGCGTGGTTCGAGGAGTTCACCGGCGTCTACTCGCGCCCCGACAGTTCGTTCCATTTCGGCACGAAGCAGGAGATCGCCAACTGGTACCCCGCGAGCCTGGACACGTTCATGGCGGCGCGCAAGTTCTACTTCTTCCACGACGACTTCACCCTCAAGGGCCTCGCCCCCTGGCTCGGCGTGGACGTCCCCGATCGCGTCTACTTGGAACCGCACGAGATGGACCTCGGCCCCAAGACGCTGCTCTACAACAAACACGACATCCAGGAGCAGCTTGGCATCACGATGCAGCTCATCGCGCAGGCCTTGCCGCTCTGCTTCACCGTCAACCTCCCCCTCGACGAGCTGCTGACCTCGGGGACGACGAAGATGTGGGACCAGATGGCCTTCATCCGGGCCCGCCGCCAGCGGAAAATCATGCCCGCGACCTGCCGCGCCCAAGGCGTCGCGCGCAGCATCCAGCGCTTCCTTCCCAACAAGCCGTTCCCGACGCGCGAGGAGGTCGCGGCCAGCATCATGAACCTCCCCGTCGAGGAGCGCACGAGTGCTGGCAACAAGGAGTTCGTGCGCGTCGCCAAGCAGGGCCCTGAGATGCCGTTCTGGTGCGAGCACCCGGGCGTCATCGTCAAGGCCGAGGGCGCCGAGTTCGGCGACCCGGACGACACGACCGGCTACGCCATCCCGGGCGGCATGACGCTCAAGCCGGACTCCGACCTGAAGAGCCATCTCATCCCGTGGTTCCACGTCGTCGCGGCCGACGTCGGCGCGATGTACCCGACCATCCTCAAGGCGCGCAACCTCACCGCGGACACGGTCCAGCCGGCGCGCAAGGGCGAGAAGGTGGACGACTGGATCTGGCTGTTCGAGCTAGACCCCGTCTTCGCGGCAAGCGGGAAATACGAGGTCAAGAAGGCCGAGAAGGAGGACCCGTTCACGAAGGGCAAGGGTTGGCTCATCGGCGTCAAGCACAACCCCGAACCCGGCATGGTCAACCTCGCCATGACCGGCGTGCTCAGCACCATCCAGAAGGTCAAGTCCGCCCGGGCCAAGGCGAAGCGCGACAACCGGCCCAAGGACGAGATCCGCATCCACGACATGACGTACGCGAGCCTCAAGGCGGCCCGCAACGCCGGCACGCACGGCATCCTCGTCGCCGTCAACGTCTCCTGCCGCCAGTTCAACGTCTGGGGCGGCGCCAACATCACCACCATCGGCCAGAAGATCTTGCACGACGCCCTCACGGACTTCGAGGGCCAAGGCATCCGCGTCGTGTACGGCGACACCGACGGCATCTACCTCGCGTGTAGCAAGTCGGCGGGCAACCTGCCGCACCTCGCCGCCGCCCTGGGCGCCGACCTCGAGCCGGAGCAGGACAAGTGGATCACGATGCCGGACAAGGCGCTCAGCGCCGTCGCCGCGGCCAACACCAAGTTCCGTCGCCAGCTCGACTACGAGGGCTTCGAGCTGGAGGCCGAGCAGCACGACGCCATGGTCTTCGTGGTGCACAAGAACTACCTCATCTTCGACGCCAAGGGCGGCAAGCTGGAGATGGAGACGAAAGGGAACAACTTCAAGGGAAGCGACAAGGCGCCGCTTGCCCAGGAGCTTCTGCGCGACATCATGCAGAAGGCACTCGCCGAGACCGCCGCGTGGGACGTCGAGGACAAGGCGCGCGAGGCGCTCAAGGTCGCCATCAAGAAGGCCACCAAGGAGGTCATGGCCACGGTCCAGGTCGCGAAGACCGAGCGCGCCGAGTTGACGCTCAAGCAGTCGGTCAGCAGCATCAAGAGCTACGAGCCGAACCCCGACGGCACGCTCCGAAGCCAGGCCGTGCGCACCGCCGCCCTCGAGGACCTGCTGGGCGAGACCATCACGGCGACGCGCAAGTTCAAGTTCATCGTCTGCCGCGACCCGCTGCCGCTCTACAAAGAGAAGGAGCGCCAGGAGCAGAAGAAGGCCGACCTCGCGCGCCACGGCTTCCAGCTCGTCGTCAAGGAGCCCAAGAACCGCGGCCTCAAGCCCATCGAGTACATGTGGCCCATCGAGAAGGTCAAGGACGGCATGATTGACTGGACCTGGTACAAGTCCATGGTCGAGGACTACGTCAAGGGGGCCTTCGGCTTCGATTCCCTCGAATTGGCCACGCAGCGCGACCTAAGCTCCTGGTTCTAGGAGTGGCTTCGCGGCCTTCCCAAAGCCTCATCAGGGCGCGCGCGACGCCTGGGCCATGCGCAACTTCACCGCCGCATCCTGGCTCGCCGTCCTCTTCGGTCTCCTGCTCTTCATCACCGGCGTCGTGTTCGCCTTCATCACGGGCAACGTTAGCCTGCTCGTGCTCGCCGGCCCCCTCGTCATCGGCGGCCTCCTGGTCCTCTCCGCCGGCCTCCTCGGCCTGCAGACCGCCTGCAACACCGTCCTCGCCCAGTGCTGCGACGACTCCTGCGGCGACTGCTGCGACGACGGCCCCTGCTGCGAGGGCGGCTCCTGCGGCTGCTGCGGCGACGACTGCGACTGCGGCGACTGCTCGGACTGCGGCGACGGCGAGCACGACCACGCCTGACCGGGCCGGGTCGCAAGCCTGAAGAACGAGGGCCCAGGTTTCCGGGCATGCGCTGGCCTGCCTGGACGCTGCTCGGTTTCGGATTGCTGGAGTTCCTCTACATCTGGTGGGCCAAGCCCGCCTGGGTCTCCAACGACCTCGCGTTCATCTTCCTCAACCTGACCGTCATCGTCAGCTTGGCCTTGCTTTCGCTCTCCAGCTGGTGTGGCTCCGGCTGTTCCGGGGGCTGCGACTGCTGCGGCGACGCGTGCGGGCCCAGCGGCGGCTGCAAGTGCTGCGGCGACGACTGCGACTGCGGGGACTGCGGAGACTGCGGCGACGACGACGGCCACCAGGGCCACAGCCACTAGCCCTTTCGCGCGCACCGACCCCAACCGTCAAGCCGCGGACCCGATGGCACGGCCATGGTGCAGCATTGGCTCATGAAGACCGAGCCGACGAGCTACTCCCTCGCCGACCTGGAGCGCGACCGGACGACCGGCTGGAGCGGCGTGCGCAACTACCAGGCGCGCAACTCCATGCAGGCGATGAAGGTGGGCGACAAGGTCATCGTGTACCACTCCAACGCCGCGCCGCCCGGCGCCGCGGGCCTTGCCACCGTCGCCCGCACCGCGTACCCGGACGGCACCGCCTTCGACAAGGGTGACCACCACTTCGACCCCAAGTCGAACCCGGAGAAGCCGACGTGGTTCCAGGTGGACCTCGCCTACTCCGCGGCGTTCAAGCGCTTCGTCCCGCTCGAGGAGCTCAAGGAGGACGCCAAGCTGAAGGGCCTCCTTCTCACCTCCGGAAAGGCGATGCAGCTCTCCGTCCAGCCAGTGGACAAGGCGCACTACGAGCGCATCGTCAAGCTCGGCTCCTCCTGAAGCGACAGAGAGGACGGCCCTCCGGCTTATCACCCCCGGCTGGGTAGGACCGATGTGGCCAGGACGGTCTTCGTTGGCACCTCGCGCCTGACGCGCTTCAACGAGATCGTCGCCATCCTCCTCCGGCACAACGCGTGGTCCCTTCTGCGCGACATGATGGACGAGGAGGAGGACGACGAGGACGGCGCCCCCCGCGCCATCAAGGTCCGCGAACTCCTGGAGGCCCTCGGCCCGACCTTCATCAAGCTCGGTCAGCTCCTGGCCACGCGCCCCGACCTGGTGCCGAAAAGCTACGTCGAGGAGTTCAGCAAGCTCTACGACCAGACGCCGCCAAGCCCCGCCGACGAGGTGCAGCGCGTCCTGCGGGAGGAGCTCGGCCGCGACCCGTCCGAGGTGTTCGCCACCTTCGAGACGCGCCCCATCGCGAGCGCCAGCATCGGCCAGGTCCACAAGGCGACCCTGCTCGACGGCACCCCCGTCGCCGTCAAGGTGCAGCACGTCGGCATCGAGCAGCGCATGGTGCTCGACTTCCAGATTCTCAAGGGGCTCGTCACCTTCATCGAGAAGACGTTCTCGGAGAGCCGCGTCTGGCAGCCCATGGACCACCTCGAGGAGCTGCGGCTGATGCTGGAGCGCGAGCTGGACTACCGCTACGAGATGCGCACGACGAAGCAGGTGTGCGCCAACTTCAGCGGCGACGCCACCGTGCACATCCCGGCGGTCTATCCCGGCCTGTGCGGCAAGCGCCTGCTGGTGATGGAGTTCATCGAGGGCACGAAGCTCAGCCGCCTCGACGGCCCCGAGGTCGCCCTCCTCGACCGCCGCGCCGTGGCCCGCAACCTCACCACCGCGATGGCGAAGCAGATCTTCGTGGACCGCCTCTTCCACGCCGACCCGAGCCCCGGCAACCTCATGGTCCAGGGCACCAGCACCGTCGTCTTCCTCGACTTCGGCGCCGTCGGCCTCGTCACGGAACGGCGCGCCAAGACCATCCTGGCGCTCATCACCAGCATCAGCAAGGGCGACCCCGAGGAGACCGGGCAGGCCATCCTCGACCTGTGCGACCAGCGCGCCGAGCTGGACGTGAAACGGTTCCAGTCCGACGTCGAGCGCATCGTGGACTACTTCGAGCGCGAGTCCGTGAGTGTTGCCGACCCGGTCCTCATGGACCTCATCGTCGGCATCGCGCGCAGCCACAAGATGCTCCTGCCGCCCGACTTCGCCCTCATCACGCGGGCCCTGTTCCAGTTCGAGGGCTTCTGCCGCGCCCTCGACCCGGCCTTCGACCTCACGGAGGTCCTGCAGCCGTTCGTCCAGCAGATTCTGTGGCGCAACCTCTCCGACCCGCGCGCGCAGAAGGACCTCGTCCAGGAGACCATCGGGGAGGTGCTGAAGTTCGGCCGCACGTTGCCGCACACCCTCAACACCGTGCTCCGGAAGATCGAGCGCAACGAGATCACGACGCGCGTGGATCTGGTCGGCCTCGAGGGCATCAAGCAGGCGCAGGGCCGCGGCGTCCTCAAGATGGCCTTCACCGTCATGATGGCGGCCCTCCTCATCGGGCTCGGCATCGTGTACGCCTCCGGCGCCTCGTCCGGCCGCGTCGGCCAGTTCCTCTTCGCCTCCGCCGCCGTCGCCGCCCTCTGGACGCTCGTCATGGTGCTGTGGAGCGAGGCGTTCAAAGGACGCCGGGAATAGGTTGGTCGCCCGCCCCAAAAACAGGCCTGCGGGACCGCAGGTCCCGCCGTCCAGCGTGATCGACCTTCGCTTGAAGGTCGGTCGGCAGGTTTTCATCCATTCCCGCCGGTGGGTTCCCATGGGCAAGTCGCTTCCCGTCGTGGGCATCGTGGCCGCGGTCTTTGGGGCCGCCTTCTCCTGGGCCGTCGTGGGGCCGCTCGTGCCGTTCCTGGTCCTCCTGTTCCTGCTCGCCGCCGCGCTCTTCTTGATCCTGGAGCGCCGCGCCACCCCGGTCTTCCTCGGCGTCGCCCTTGCCCTGGCCGGACTCTCGGCCCTGCTCTACTTCAACCCCATCGTGCGCGAGGGCGGAACCCTCGTCCCACGGCTGCCCGATCTCTTCAACGGCCCCTACCAGGCCGCGCTCTGCGTGCTCGCCTGGGTCGCCATCCTGCTCGCCCGCCAGGAGCGCGTCGAGCCCGCCTGGATGCTCGCGGCGGGTCCGGTCGCCGCCGGCATCGCCATCCTGACGATGCTGTTCATCCCAAGCAACCAGTTCGGCAATTTCGGCAACGGCGCCAACATCCTCGCAGGCCTGCTCTGCCTGCTCCTCGTCGCCCCGATGGTGCTCCTTCTGCGCGCCCCGGCCGATGCCGAGGCAGCCCCGACCCCCGTGCCGCCCGCCTTCGCCCCCAGCCCCGTACGCCCGGTGCCCGGTGGACTCAAACCGGCGGGTCCCCCGAAGACCATTCCCACGGTCGCCGCCCCCTTGAGGAAGGCCCCCGCCTCGTCGCCCCCGCCGGCCCCCCAGAAGCGGGCGCCGCCGAAGTAAAGTAGAGCCCCTCCGTCGCGCCCGCGATGACACTGCGCACGCTCGGCTGCGGCGAGGTCAAGCCCGCCCATTACGGCACGACGCAGACCTTCGCGGGCTGGGTCCAGACCATCCGCGCCAAGGGCACCATGGCGTTCCTGGTCCTGCGCGACCGCACCGGCCTGGTCCAGTTCGTCATCAAGAAGGAGGGCAACGGCCCGCTCTTCGACCAGCTCACGCCGCTGAGCCCCGAGTCCGTCGTCTCCATCACCGGCCTCGTGCAGGCCACCGAGAAGGCGAAGGCGGGCTTCGAGGTCATCCCGAGCGCCGCCAAGGTCCTCAACGTCGCCGCGACACCCCTGCCGTTCGCGCTGTGGGACGACAAGATCGAGACCGGCATCGACACGCGCCTCGACAACCGCTACCTCGACCTGCGCGGCAACCGCAGCGCGGCCATCTTCCGCATCCGGCACAAGGTCGTGGAGTCGGGAAGCACCTGGCTTCGCGCCAACGGCTTCCAGGAGATCCACACCTCCAACATCTCGGGCGCCTCCAGCGAGGGCGGAACGGACGTCTACAAGTTCGACTACTTCGGCCGCAAGGCGTTCCTGGCCCAGTCGCCGCAGCTCTACAAGCAGATGATGATGGCCGCCGGCATGGACCGCGTCTTCGAGGTCGGCTGGTACTTCCGCGCCGAGAAGCACAACACCGTGCGCCACCTCAACGAGTCCACCGCGTTCGATCTCGAGCTCTCGTTCATCGAGTCCGAGGAGGACGTCATGAAGGCCATCGAGGGCCTGCTGAGCCACATCTGGAAGGCCGTGGCGACGGACTGCGCGGCCGAGGTCGCGACCCTCAAGGCCGACGTCCCCGTGCCGACGAAGGGCTTCCGCCGCGTCCCCTACGAGGAGGCGCTCACCATCATCAACCACGAGCTCGACACCGCCACCGACCTGCCGGCCGAGCTCAAGATGCCCCACCTGAAGTTTGGCGACGACATCGGAAGCTCCGCCGAGAAGGTCCTGTGGCGCGCCATGAAGCGCGAGGGCCACGACTTCTACTTCATCACGAAGTGGCCGCTCGCCCCGAAGCCGTTCTACGTCATGCCCGAGGACGGCACCCAAGACTCCCGCCTGTGCCGCGGCTTCGATTTGGACTACCGCGGCGTCGAGCTCATCTCGGGCGGCCAGCGCATCCACGACCCCGTCCTCCTCGAGGCGGGCATCAAGCGCTGGGGCCTCGACCCGAAGGACTTCAAGGACTACCTCGACGCCTTCCGCTACGGGATGCCCCCGCATGGCGGCTGCGGCATCGGCATCGAACGCATCCTCATGATGATGTTGGGGCTTCCGAACATCAGGGAAGCCATCCTCTTCCCGCGCGATGTGACGCGCCTGACGCCGTAGGCGAAGGTGCGGACCCTCGCGGGCAAGTGCGTGTCCCGGTTGCTCAAGCGCAAGTCGTCCGAGCGAAGCGACGGCCGCTTCCCGGCCGCGCTCGGCGCGCCGGCGTGAGATTGCCGAACATCAGGGAAGCGTCCTCTTCCCGCGGGATGGTACACGGTTGACCCCTTAGGCCGCCACAACGCGCAGCACGTGCCGTCATGCAGACGCTTGAGGAGGAGCCTTGCGCAGCGGCCTAACTGACGGTGACGGTTCCGCGCATGCCGAGCCCGACGTGGCCGGATTGGCTGCACCACATGTCGAAGGTGCCCTTCTGCGTCGGCGTGATGAGGAACGCGCTCGTCGCGCCGCCGGCCACGCTGGGGCTGGTGGCCAAGACCACGTCGCCGGTGCCGCCGTTGTAGGTGCCGACGTGCAAGTCGTGCGTCGCGCTGTGAAGGTTGGGGACCTGGATGAGGTAGGTTGTGCCCGCCTTCAGGTCGATGTGGTCCGGGACGAACTGGAAATTGCCCAGGTCCACGGTGAGCGGCGTCGCCGCGATGGCGGTGAGGGTGAGCTTGCCGCCGTTGGAGCCGGAGAGCGTGTAGGTCCCCGCCTGCGCGGCGTCGAAGCTGATGAAGGTGTCCGCGACGGTGCCGGCGGGAATGGTCTTCTCCTGCACGCCCTGCGCCTTGAGGGTGACGCCGGCGGTGGTGTCGGTGAGCTCGACGACGACGCGCGTCTGCGCGGCGACGGTGAGTCCGCCGGAAAGGAGGGTGTGGTTGCCGGCCCAGTGCAGGCCGTCCGCCTTGGACTCGAGCTTCAGGTCCTGCACGAGAGGAGCGGTGCCGGCGGCGGCCTTGCCGAAGAACCAGTGCTGGTACTGCGCCATCGGCACGGCCTGGATGGCGGCGTGCATGTAGGCGTGGCCCGGGTTCAGGCACATCTTGTTGCACTGGACGAAGTAGCTGCCCGCCGGGAAGTTGACGGTCTGCAGGGCGTGCGCGTTCTCGCCGCCGGGGTTGGCGTCGTTGAAGAGGACGTAGGCGCGGTTGGCGTCGAGCACCTGGAAGGCGTGGATGACGTCCACGCTCGTGATGTTGAGCAGGATGTTGGTGTCCTGCGGGACCATGAACGCGTTCGCGCCGGCGACGTGGCCGGTCGTGGCGTCGGGGTTGGCGAACACCTGCACGCCGGAGCCGTAGTCCGCGAGCCAGTTCCACTGGCTGCCGGTGATCTTGATCTCCATCGAGGTCTGGTCGATGGGGATGCCATGGTCGAGCGTGACGAGGCCGCCGTACGCGGAGTAGCCGATGAACAGCACCATGAGGAGGGGGACGCCGAACCAGGCGACCTCCGCCTTGATGCTGTGGCGCTCCTTCTCATGCGTGGCGCGGCCGTGGCCCGTGCCCTCGCGGTAGCGGACAATGAGGATGACGAGCCAGACGAAGACGATGGCGAACGTGACGATGCTGAACATCAGGATCATCCCGAACAGGTCTTCGACGACCTTGCCGCGGCCGGTGAGGGCGTCGGGCATGCCCCACTTCGCCGTGGCGGCGGGGAAGGCCACGACGGCGGCGGCGAGGGCGGTGAGGAAGACGGCTGCGGCGCGGGCCGGGCGCATCATGGACAGGGTCGGCCGACGAGGGCCCCGCCCATAAACCCAGCCGGTGTTTTCCTCCTGTTGCGGCCCGCCGGGCTTTTGTAGGGCCCGGAAGTGGCGAAGCTGCCCATGGCTGCCGCTGAATTCGTGATGGCCGAGCCCTCCCACAAGCGCACCGGCCTGATGCGCTGGCTCACGACCACCGACCACAAGGAGATCGGCCTGATGTACCTCTGGGCCGGCTTCGTGTTCTTCATCCTGGGCGGCATCGCGGCTCTCCTCATGCGCCTGGAGCTGTTCCAACCCGGGCTGCAAGTCGTCTCCGGCGAGACGTTCAACGAGCTCTTCTCGCTGCACGGCACCACGATGGTGTTCCTGTGGATCATGCCCGCCGTCGCCGGCCTGGGCAACTACTTCGTGCCCATCATGCTGAAGGCGAAGGACATGGCGTACCCGCGCGTCAACGCCCTGTCGTTCTGGCTCATCGTCCCCGCCGGCATCCTGCTCTACCTCCCGCTCCTCATCCAGGGCTGGACCGCCGTCAACGTCACCTGGGTCGGCTACCCGCCGCTCTCCACCACGTTCCCCGGCGTCGGCCTCGACCTGTGGATCCTCGCGCTCATCCTGCTCGGCATGGCCTCCACGCTCGGCTCCATCAACTTCCTGGTCACCATCTTCAAGATGCGCGGCCCCGGCGTGACGCTGTTCAACATGCCCCTGTTCGCGTGGGCGCAGCTCGCCACCTCGGTCCTCCTCGTTTTCTCGCTTCCCGTCGTCACCGTCGCGTTCCTCATGCTGCTCTTCGACCGCAGCTTCGGCACGCACTTCTTCACCGGCGCCGGCTCCGAGCCCATCCTCTACCAGCACCTGTTCTGGTTCTTCGGCCACCCCGAGGTGTACGTCCTCATCCTGCCCCTCATGGGCGTCCTCAACGAGGTCATCCCCAAGTTCAGCCGCCGCCCCGTCTTCGGCTACACCTCGATGGCGTGGGCCATGATGGGCATCGCCATCGTCGGCTTCATCGTGTGGGCCCACCACATGTTCACCACCGGCATCAACCCGACCGTGCGCGCCGTCTTCATGTTCAACACGATGCTGGTGGGCGTCCCGACCGGCGTCAAGGTGTTCAACTGGCTCACCACGATGTGGGGCGGCCAGATCGCCCTCAAGGCCCCGATGAAGCACGCTCTCGGCTTCATCTGGCTCTTCGTCATCGGCGGCATCACCGGCGTCATGCTCGGCGCCATCCCCGTGGACTACGCGCTGCACGACTCCTACTTCGTCGTCGCGCACTTCCACTACACGATGGTGGGCGGCGCCGTCTTCGGCATCTTCGCGGGCATCTACTACTGGTACCCCATCCTCTCCAACGGCCGCATGTACAACGAGAAGATGGCGAACGGGCAGTTCTGGCTCATGTTCGTCGGGTTCAACCTCACGTTCTTCCCGCAGTTCCTGCTCGGCCTCAACGGCATGCCGCGCCGCGTCGTCGACTACGACCCGCTGCCGCAGTATGGCAACATCCAGACCCTCCTGAACCAGATGAGCACCGTCGGCGCGTTCATGATCGCGCTCGCGGTCTTCGTGTTCCTCCTCAACGTCGCCGTGAGCCACCGCCGCAACGTCCGCGTCAGCGCCGACCCCTGGGGCGGCAACCGCGTCGTCGAGTACCAGCTCTGGGAGCAGGGCCGCGTCAAGCTCGGCGAGGGCCTCATCGTGGACCATGAGCCCGAGCCGCTCGCCGTCACCGAGGCGAAGGCCCGCGCCGCCGCCGAGCGCCTGGAGGCCGCGTAGATGTCCTCCGACCAAGGCGGGGACCACCCGCACCTGCCGCACGGCTCCGTCTGGCCGTTCTGGCTCGCCGTCGCCATCAGCCTGCTCGGCATCGGCCTCGTCATGCTGGGCCAGAGCCTGCAGATGAACGACCCGAACGCCGCCCACGTCGCCTCGCCGCTCAGCCTCACCGTGCTCGGCCTCGGCGTCGCCGCGGTCGTCGGCACCCTCGCGGGCTGGTTCTTCGAGGACTACAAGTGGTGGCCCTCCAACACCGGCACCGGCACGCACATCCCGAAGGCGGGCGCGCTCCTGTTCATCAGCAGCGAGTTCTTCCTGTTCGGCGCCCTCTTTGCCAACTACTTCACGTTCCAGCACCTGAGCCACGCGAACGGTCTCGGATGGCCCGACGGCGAGGTCGAGCTGCCCCTCCTGAAGACCGGCTTCTTCAGCCTGTTCCTGTTCGCCTCCTCCGCGACCATCCACAAGGCGGACAACCACCTGCGCCGCAACGAGCACAAGCAGTTCGTGCGCTGGTGGGGCCTCACTATCCTGCTCGGCCTGGTGTTCCTGGGCGGCCAGGTCATGGAGTACACCAACTTGATCGCGGAGGGCCACACGCTCGGCTCGTCGCAGTTCATGACGGCGTTCTTCATCCTGACCGGCACGCACGGCCTGCACGTCTTCGGCGGCCTCGGCCTGCTGTTCGTGATGTGGCTGCGCGCCCGCAAGGGCCAGTTCAACGCCCAGCGCCACGCCGGCCCCCAGGTCGCGAGCATGTACTGGCACTTCGTGGACATCGTCTGGGTCGTCGTCCTGACGGTGCTCTACATCCTGCCCGCGCTCGGCTTCGCATGAGCAGCGACCGCCAGAAAGCGGTCGTCATTGTCCGCGTCGTGGCGGCCCTGGTGGCGCTCCCCGCTTGGAGCATCGGCCTAGCCTTCATCCTCACCACGGGTGGCGACCATCTGTTTCACGCCGGCTCCATGGTCGTCGCGGGCCTTGCGGCCATCCTGCTCTGGGTGACCGCGCCGCAGCTTGCGGCCAAGCTGACGCCCGACGAGACCGTCCGATCCTAAGGCGCGCCCAGGGCGGCCTTCTTGGCCGCGTTGTTCCGCTGGAGGAAATAGACGGGAACCCCCAGGGCGATGATGCCGAGTTCGAGAAGCGCCTGGTTGCGGTAGTCCGGGTACACCAGGGTCGCCAGGACCACGGCGGCGCTCGTGGCCAGGAAGAGTGCGGGGATGATTGGGCCTCCCGGCGTCTTGTAGGGTCGCTCGGCGTCAGGCTGAGTCTTGCGCAGGCGCATCCAGGCCGCCGCGGTCAGGATGTGGAACAGGAAGACCGCGAAGACCACGCTGGCGACGAGCTGGTCGTACAGGCCCGTCATCACGAGCAGGCTTGCCCACAGGCCGCAGAGAATGGAGCCGTACGCCGGTGTGCCGCGCTTGGGGTCGAGGCGCCCCATCGAGCGCAAGAACAGGCCGTCCTTCGCCTGGGCGTAGGCGATGCGGGGCGCCGTGAGGACGAAGGCGTTGGTGGTGCCGAAGATGCTGACGAGCGCGAGGGCACTCACCACGCTCAACCCCACGTCGCCGAGGGCAATCTCCGCGGCCTTGCCGGCGAGGTAGCCGCCGTTGACGTGAATGTCGAGGGCGTCGGTCAGTCCCACGGCGTGCAGGCTCACGGCCGCGACGGCGAGGTAGATGACCGTCGTCACGAGGGGTGCGAGGCCCAGGGCGAGAGGGCCGTCCCGTTTGGGGTTGCGCATCTCGTGGGCGACGTAGGTCGCCATGTACCAGCCGTCGTACGCGAAGAGGATGAGCACCAAGGAGAGGGCGAAGCCCTGGAACGCTTCGCCGAACCCGAATGCGGTCCCGTCGGCGTGCGCCGGGGTCGCGGGGTCCACGAGGTGGCTGGGGCCGTGGTAGAAGAGAAGGACCAGGAGGACGACGAGGACCAATCCGGTCGCCTTGGCGAACGTGCTGACGTTGCTCACCAAGCCGCCGAAGCGGACGCCGAAGTAGTTGATGGCCGTGAGCAGCAGGATGAGCGCGATGGCGACGAACGCCTCGCCGTAGGGGGGAAGCGTCAGCAACGTGGTGCCGGCGACGACGAGCGGCGTCTTGGCGCCGGGCAGGTCGACGAAGCGGCCGAGCACCTTTGCGAACGCGGCGGCGACGGCGGCGATGGTCCCGGTCTGCACGACCCAGAACGTCGTCCATCCGAACAGGTAGGCTGGGAAGGGCCCGAACGCCTCGCGGAGGTACACGTACTGGCCGCCCGCCTTGGGGAACATCCCGGACAGCTCGGCGACAGTGACGGAACCGAGGACGGTGAGCACGGCGGCGACGACGAAGACCAGCATTACCAACGGAGGCGAAGGCAGGAGCGCCAGCATGTCCGCCGGCAAGAATAGGATCCCCGAGCCAATCATGGCCCCCACGATGATTGTGATGGCCGTCGTGAGCCCCAGTGCCTTCTGCGGGGATTCCGCCATTGCCCGCCTCACCGGGGGGCCGTCCTAAAGGATTCTGGGTGGGCCACTTGAGGGCCGATTCGGCTCAGGTCACGTCCGCGTCGGGGTCGGCGCGCTCTTCGGGCTCATGCAGGGCACTGCCTCGAGCCTCTTCCTCGGCCAAGGCCTCCGCCGCCCCTTCCATGCGGCGGCGTTGGAGGAAATAGACAGGGATGCCAAGCAGGATGAGCACGAGGGCGAAGAGCGCCTGCGCCATCGAGGTCAAGAGGATGCTCACGACCACGAAGACGGAGGCCACGAGGAACGCGATGGGGATGAACGGGTAGAGCGGCGTCCGGTAGGGCCGGTCCGCGTCCCGCAGCGTCCCCGGCAACCGTAGCCACGGGACGCCTCGCATGCGAAGATGGGCGAACGACGTCGGGATGTAGAACAGGAAGATGCCAAACACGACCATCGTGACGAGTTGCTGGTAGCCGCCCGTCATGACAAGCAGGCTCGCCCAGACGGCGGTGAAGTAGATGGCCCACGCCGGCGTTCCATGCCGGTTGAGCTTGCCCATCGAACCGAGAAGGCCCCCATCGCGGCTGAAGGCGAAGAAGATGCGCGGCGCCGTGAGCAGGAAGCCATTCACTGTGCCGAAGACCGAGACGAGCGCGACGGCGCTGATGAAATCGCGGCCGCCCGTCCCCAGGACGGCGCCGGCCGCCTCCGGGGCGATGCGCGCGTCGGCGACGCCAAGCTGGACCGCCTGCTCCGTCGGGATGACATAGAAGTAGGCAGCCGCCAGAGCGATGTAAATCGCGCTCGTGACGAGCGGGCCGATGGTGAGGGCGAGCGGCAGGTTGCGCCGCGCGTTGCGCACCTCGGAGGCCACGTACGTCGCCTGCGGCCAGCCGTCGAACGCGAACAGGCTGAGCGCGAGCGCGCCGCCGAAGGCGATGACGAGCTGGGTGCCGTCCATGCCGGCGGGCACGAAGCCGCCGCCGCGCGCCGCGTAGGCGTCGGGCGCGACCTTGCCGAAGGCCGTGCCAAGGGCGAAGACGATGAAGACGAGGGCGGCGAGGCCCGTCACCTTGGCGATGGTGGAGAGGTTCTGCACGCGGCCGGCGAGCAGCGTGGATCGGGCGTTGAGGGCCGAGAGCACGAGGATGACGGCGATGGCGACGAACGCCTCGCCCCAGGGGGGAATCTGGATAGGGTCAATCTGGAGGAGCTGGCGCAGGCAGGCGCCGTCGGCGTTGGTGGTGACGCAAGGGCCGACGGCGAGCTTGGGGGTGAGCTTGACGGCGAACCCGGGCATCGCGCCGCCGGCGCGCTCGACGAAGTACTTCAGGAACCGGCTGAACGCCACCGCCACGCCGGCCACGATGCCGCTCTGGATGACCCAGAACTGCGTCCAGCCGAAGAGGTAGGATGCGGGGCGGCCTAGGCCTTCCTTGAGGAAATGGTACTGGCCGCCGGCGCGGGGGAACATGCTCGCGAGCTCCGCGAAGGTGAGGGCGCCGACGACGGTCAGGAGCGCGCCGACGACGAGGACGACCAGGATGAGGCCAGGGCTGGGCAGGAGCTCCGCCATGTCCGCGGGGAGCAGGAGGATGCCGGAGCCGATCATCGAGCCGACGATGATGGTGATGGCCTCGAACAACCGGAGGTTCGGCTTGAACTGGATCGGGCCGCCCATTCGGGCTTGGACCGAAGCGGCCGTCTAAAGCGGTTCGCTCACGCGTCGGTGGCGACGGTGGGCTGGAACGCGGCGCTCGCGAAGGTGGCGAGGGTGGGGCTCACGACGTCGAGCGTCGTCTGGAATCCGGCCTGGAGTGTCGCCTCGTTGCCGGCGGCGAGAACCATCGTGTCGTACGTGTCCACCTTGTGCCACCAGGGGTAGGCGCCGACGTAGAGGCCGACGTACGGCATGGGCTGGCCGTTGGGGAGAGAGTACTCGTCCCAGTCGCTCCAGAAATAGGCGGTCGGGATGCCGGCGGCGATGAAGGTGGCGCCGTCGGAGGTGCCGCCCTTGGTCTTGCGGAACTCGAGCTGGGCCGCGGGGACCTTGGCGGCCGCGGTCAGGTTGGTGACGAGGCCCTTGACCTCGGGCGAGTTCTGCCAGACGACCATCTTCGCCGGGTGCGGGTAGGTGATGCCGATCATGTCCAGGTCGAGCATCGCGTCGATGGTGCCGTTGTAGGGGAACGTGTGGTCCTCGAAGGTCGAGAGCAGGTGCGCGGAGCCGACGAGGCCGAGCTCCTCCTGGTCGAACTCGCAAAACAGGATGGTGCGGTCGGTGGCCACATGGGCGAAGGCGGCGGCGAGCTCGAAGACGAGCGCGGTGCCGGAGCCGTCGTCGTAGGTGCCGTAGATGGCGCCCTCGGTGACGTCGTAGTGGGCGCCGATGACGACGAAATGATCCCGCTGCGCGCCCCACTTGATGCCGATGACGTTCTGGCCCGTGTACGTCGGTCCGGCGACCACGGGCAGGTTGGCGCCGAGGGGGCGCTCGAAGCTCTGGCGCAGGACGGGCAGGCCGGCCGCCGTGAAGCGGGCCTCCAAGTCGTCGCGGGCGGCGACGTGGGAGGGGTTGCCGGACTGGCGGTAGGGGAACGCCTGGCTGAAGGCCTTGAGGTCATCGAGGGTCTTGCGGGCGTCCACGTGGGGGACGGTGACGGTGGCGTTGCAGAGCAGGGCGCCGCAGGCTCCGTTCGGGACCGTGGCCATCGTGCCGCCCGTGGGCGAGTCGGTCGTCTTGGTGGCGCAGCCAGAGGCGAGGAACGCCAAGGCGAGGAGGGCGGCAACAATCCGCATGGGCCGCGCGACGCAGGGGGACGTGGATAAGCGTTCAGGCGGGGCGTTTGCGTCTCCGCGCGTGCCACGCAGCGACCTGTTCGTCGATGGAGGCCGCCGTTTCCGCGTCGAGCCCAAGCTGCCGACGCGTCTCGGCCAGCATCAGCCGTTCGTTGGCGGACAGGTTGCCGTCGATCCAAGCAATCTCGGCGTGGCGACGGTACTTGGAGGCGGGCGAGTCCTGGCCAGCATGGTGCTTCCGTTTCTCGACGGCGCGCTCCGCGGCCCTCTGCAGCGGCAGGGATGCGAAGACGACGACGCCGGTGATGACGCCGCCCACCACCAGGTTGCCGCCGGCACTCAGAAGATTCTGCAGGACCTGCGTGCTGATGAGGAGGGCGGCCAAGGCCAAACCCGCCAGCGCGCCGCGACGCGCTGTCGGTCGCTTGAGCGGCATCGGGAGGAAATCTCCCGCGATGATGGCGTAGCCAATCGTTCCCAACGAGAGGATGCGCATGATGCCTGGCAAGGTCCCGAGGACGCCGACGATGGAGACCTGCGTGTAGAGGCACAAGACGGCGGTCCAGACATAGAGTCCGGCCTGCACGTTTCGCGTCCAGCGGGCGTCGGGTCCCTTCATCAGCCGGAAGCACCAGAGAAGTGGAGCGAGCGACAGCAAAGCCGCGAGGATGGCCGGGATGTCACTGAGCAGAAAGGGAGGTTGGACCAAGGGAGCACCAAGGGCCTGAACCAGATGGGAGGCGGGGTTTTGCACGAACTCCCCGATGAAGGGGAACAAAGCCAGCAAGCCCCAACGGGCGCTGGATGTCCCGGAGCGCAGCGTTTCCAGGCCGATGATCCAGGCGCCAGCGAACGCCGCCCCGGCAATGGGGTCGGCAAAGGTGCTCGCCAGAAAGTAGGTGTCGAGGATGACGTCGTGGTGGGGGCCGTACAAATTCGGAAGCAGAAGGAGCGCGCCCGCGATGGACAGAAGCACCAGGCCGCCGGTCAGGAGTGCAAT
Source organism: Thermoplasmata archaeon (assembly GCA_023269235.1). GTDB lineage: Archaea > Thermoplasmatota > E2 > JACPAO01 > JAHFTW01 > JAHFTW01. Next base: position 18,746 of record JAHFTW010000009.1, on the reverse strand, counting down.
GATGCGACGCTTGGGGCCAGAAAGCGACCGGTAGGCGGGAAGGAACAGGGCGGCAAGAATCCCGACCGCCAATGCGTCGAAGGCGACCGACACAACGAGGCTGGTGTGGAGCGGGCGGAGGAGAGCGTTCTGCGCCAACAATTCGGCGTTGAAGTAGACAATCGTGAACCCACGAGCGAGATGGAGGACGCCCCACAGCACCATCACGCGCGTGCGCGGCCGGCGAAGCACGAGGAAAAGACCAAGCAGGAAGTACGGGAAGCCGGTCGCCGCACGGATGAGGGCCGCATAATCAACGCCCCCGTCCACCGTCATCGAGCGAACAATCGAGGGCTTCCTATTTGGTCCCGTTGCAGAGCCCTATCGAAAGACGAACCCCGCCGCCGTCAAGGTCGCCTGCGCGGCGGCGAGGCTGGCCTCCTTGACGAGGAGGTAGTCGGTGTCGTACGTGGAGACGACGAAGACGCTGATGCCCGCGGCGGCGAGGGGGCCGGTGAGGCCGCTCACGACGCCGGTGGTCGTGAACGGGACGGGACCCTGGAGCTTGAAGGCCCGGTAGCCACGCTCCGCGACGCGCACCGGGGGCGGCACGTCGGACTCGGGGCAGACGATGGAGAGCTCGTCCTCGGTGCGCGTGATGCAGACGAAGCGGGCGTTCGGCCGCAACGCCCACGGCGGCACGGGGGCCTGGGCGCTGAGGCGGCAGACGGCGAAGCGGCCGGACAGAAGCTGGAGCGGGAACGCGGCCGGCGGCTCGGTCGGACTCACTTGAAGTAGTCCGCGTTGATCTTGATGTACTGCTGCTCGCCGGCGGGGACCTCGTCCTCGGGGAAGATGGCGTTGACGGGGCACGCGGATTCGCAGGCGCCGCAGTCGATGCACTCGTCCGGGTTGATGAAGAGGTGCGTGTTGGCGCCGAACTTGGCGTCGTCCTTCTTCGGGTGGATGCAGTCGACCGGGCAAACGTCCACGCAGGAGGTGTCCTTGGTGCCGATGCACTTCGAGGTGATGACGCGCGTCATACTCTTCGAGTGGGGCACCCTGTCGGACCTTCTTAACGGTTGGTGAAGGCAGGCCTCGTCGTTCCGCCCCCCGGCGGACCTCGATTCCAAGCAGGGACTCAGGCCGGCTAGAATGCGGAGCGAGAAAGGAGGCGAGGGAAAGGGGGACAAAGGGGAGGACGGATGTCCTAGCGATCGCTGTGAACGCCGCGACCCTCTTTCTCGCGGCTGTCGCGGTCGTGCTCGTCGCGGCGGGCCTCGCGTTGGCGGTGCTCTCCGTCGTTGGCCTCGTCGCGCTCCAGGGAGGCGAGGCGGAGAACCGGCTTCAGGATGTATTTGCCGTGCCCGGTCTCGACGATGCTGCGTGCCAGGTTGAAATCGAGGGTGAGCGCGGTCTCCTTTCCGGCGACCACCATGAAGTGGCCCTTGATGCGAAGTGCGCCGCTGGGAACTTTGACTGGGACTTGCGTTCCGTTGGCGAGCACACCGACCGCGTTCGTGACGGTGAGGCGGATGCCGTTGTAGGTCCCGGGGGGCAGGGTCGCGGCGTCGAGGAAGGCGCTCGCGTTGCCCGCGAAGGCCTTCAAGTCGACCGTGACGTTGCGGTCCATGACCGTGATCCAGGCGCCTTCGGCGCGGTCAGCTCCGTCATGTTCGCCGTGGTCTTCGTCGGCCGACATCTCCTCACCGAACTGGCCGTCTTGGCGGCCCTTGCCAGAGTTGCCTTCGGCGTTTTTCTCGGACTCGGTCTCGTTCTTGTCGTCGTGGCCGGAAGCTTCGTCGCCGGTCTCATTGGCGTCGGTGTCCTTCGGCTCGGCCCGGAGTTGATGGAGCTCGGCCTTCGTGAAGGAGACGTAAAGGTGCGTGAACGCGTCGGATGGGGCGTCCTTGACGTAGATGGCGGCGGTACCGCTGGCGTTGGCCGTGCAGCCTGCAAGGGCGGCAGCCGCCAAGACCAGCGTAAGGCCGAGGGGAAGGATCGATTTTGTGGGGTGCATAGGCAGTCCTCAACAGTAGACCTGCGTCCACGCCGTATAAACTACCTCGGGCAACCTTGGAACGATGGACGTCTTAGCTGAAGTACGCGCTGAGAATCTTGCGTTCTGCGGCCTTCAAGCGGTTGTGCGCGGCCGCCTTGGAGATTCCGAAGACGCTGGCGAGGGCGGAGAGGTCGCACTTGCGCGGGTTGTCGTAGAAGCCGAGCGCGAGGCCCATCTTGACGATCTCGACCTGCTTGGGCGTGAGCTTCTCCTCGAAGTCGTTCATCGCGTGCTCCTCGGCTTTCCATTCGCCCCAACGGATGAGCTTCATGTTGAGGCCGGCGCGCTTGAACGAGTCGCCGGCGGTGCGGATGACCTCGCCGATGTCCACTTTCGCGGCGGTGATGATGCCGACGGTCATCCAGCCGTTCTGGATGATGATGGGGCGCAGGATGCGGTCGGGGCCAAGGGCGCGCAGGGCGGCGGTGAAGGGCGCCTTGAGGAACTTCATCTTGTCCGGCGCCGGCTCGACGAGCACGGAGAGCGCCTGGCCGTCCTCGCGCAGCACGGTGACGTTGGTGTAGAACTCCTGCATCTTCGCGAGGATGCCGCGGTAGCTCGCGGGCGGGGCGAGGATGGTGAAGACGTTGCGGGTGGGGAAGTGGTCGTCGTCGAACCGGATGTGGTTCATCAGGACGCGCGCGTCCTTGGTCTCCTTCGTGAAAAGGGAGACAGGCCAGTCGGGAAGCTCGACCTGGAACAGCAGCTCGGTCATTCCCATACAGGTCGCCATGATGGTGAACATGTTCGAGTTCTTCAGGATTTGGCCGCGGCGCGCAACCGACGGGAGGCTCGTCTCCTCCAAGCCCTTTAGAAGAACCCCCTCGTCGGCCGCGCCATGGCCGAGCCGCAGATGACCCCGCAACTCCAGCAGCAGGTGGCGCAGCTGCAGCAGATGAACCAGCAGCTCGGCGCCACCGCGCAGCAGCGCGCCCAGTTCGACGTCATGAAGGCGGAGTCCGAGCAGGCCCTCGAGGCCCTGAGCGGCCTCGCCGACGGCGCCCCCGTGTACCGCAGCGTCGGCGCCCTCCTCGTCCAGGACACCAAGGCCGCCGCCGAGGCCCGCCTCAAGGACGACGTCGAGACCCTCACGCTGCGCGTCACGCGCATGCAGAAGCAGGAAGGCGAACTGAAGCAGCAGCTCGTCGCCCTGCAGCAGAAGATCCAGGCCGCCCTCAAGGCCGCCGGCCAGGCCTAGGCCGATGAGCCCGACCCCGACCCCCGCCCGGATCCCTGCCGTCCAGCCGGGCGACCGCGTCCTTCTCCTCGAACCCGACACGGGCCACCTCCACCTCGTCGTCCCCGACGGCAAGGGTGCTCGGAAGCAGCGCGGCCTCGGCGTCTTCGACCCCGACCGCCTCGTCGGCATGCCCTACGGCGCCCGCGCCACGGTCGGCGCCAAGGCCGTCGTCGTCTTGCGCCCCGGCCTCGCCGACTTGAGCGCCACCCTGGAGCGCAAGGCGCAAGTCATCCTCCCGAAAGACGCGAGCCGCATCCTCTTCGAGCTCGGCGTCGGCCCCGGCGACCGCGTGCTGGAATCCGGCATCGGCTCCGGCGCCACCACGATGGCGCTCGCCTGGGCGGTCGGCGCGACCGGCAAGGTCGTCGTCCAGGAGTTGCGCGACGAGTTCGCCACCTTCGCCGTCGCCAACCTGGAGCGCGCCGGCCTCGGCGCCCGCGTCGAGGCCCACCTCGGCGACCTCACGCAAGCCCTCGCTCCTGGCATCGCGGCCGCGGGGCCCTTCGACGCGGTCCTCCTCGACCAGCCCGAGCCTTGGAACGCCCTCCCCAACATCCTCCCTGTCCTTGCCCCCGGCGCCCGCGTCGCCTGCTACACGCCGCAGGTCAGCCAGATGGAGACCACCAGCAAGACGCTCACCGAGAAGGGCTTCGTCCAGGTGCGCTGCCTGGAGCTCATCGAGCGGCAATGGGAAGTCAAGGAGCGCGGCTCCCGCCCCAGTTTCGAGGGCCTTGGGCACACCGGCTTCTTGGTCTTCGCGCGCTGGCTCGGCAAGGCCTGACGCAGGCCCCTCCAACAGGAGGAAAACCCCCCGAATCGAATGTGGGGCCTTCAAGAGCCGGCCAACGGTGCTTCCCCTGTGCCATCAGGGGAGGTCGCGAGCCATTTCCTGCACGTGCTCGGAAGCGACCAGCGCGCCGCTGGCAGCCGCGTCGTCCTCGGCGTCCTCCTGGCCCTCCTCTTCGGCGCGCTCGCGGTCGTCCTCGCGGGCCCCCTCGGCCTCGCCGCCCACGCTGGGGCCGTCCTCGTCGGCCTCCTCGTCGGCCTCGTCTCCGCGCGGGGCGTCGTGCGCCGCTACGAGCTTAGCATCAAGTCCACGTGGAGCCAGTGGATGCGTTTCGCGGTGGCCGCAGAATCGGTCGCCGAGATCCACCGCAAGGTGCACGGCCGCGCCGGCCGCAACCTTCCGTTCCTCTACGCGGCCATCCTGTTCCTTGCCTGGGGACTCGAAGGGACCCTCCTGGTCCTCGCCTTCACATCGGCCGCGCAGAGCCTTCCCCTCGCCCTGCCGGTCCTTGTTCTGAACGGTCTTGTGGCGGGCGTCCTCGCCGGCCGCGGGCTCGCCCTCGGGCGCTGGTTCCGCGCCTTCCGCGCCACAGTTGCTGAGATGGTGGAAAACGGCGAGATCGGTGTGTGGGGCGTGCTGTGATGGCGGGGAAGGCGACCTCGAAGCCTTCCAAAGCCCCCAAGCCGAAGCCCGCAAAACGAAGCAAGTCCCCCGCCAAGCCAAAGGCCCGCGCCGCCGCCGCGAAGAAGGCCGCCAAAATCCGCAAGGCCGCCGCCCCCAAACCATCCGCTCCGGCCCGCTCCGTCGGTTCCCCCAAGGTCCGCTCCGGGGACGCCGACCTCTCCGTCGCGGGGCAAATTTACCAGCGCGGCAAGCTGGCCCCCGGCATCCTGCACATCGACACGGCCTCGGGCCGCATCGTGCGCGTCAGCAAGTCCACCGCGCTCGACGAGCACCTGGACTTCGGCAAGAAGGTCCTCCTCCCGGGCGCGCTCGACCTGCACGTCCACTTCCGCGAGCCGGGCCACACGCACAAGGAAGACTTCCTCTCCGGCTCCACGTCGGCCGCCTTCGGCGGCGTCACGGGCTTCGTGGACATGCCCAACACGCTGCCCGCGACGACGACCCTGCGCGCCGCGAAGGACAAGCTCGCCCTCGCCGCCTCCAAGTCGGTCGTGGACTACGCCGTGTGGGCTGGCGGCACCTGGTACACGCAAGAGCTGCCGGACATGCTCAAGGTGTGCGCCGGCGTCAAGACCTACCTTGGCGCGAGCACCGGCGACCTGCTCCTCGAGGACATCGGGCGGCTCCAGGCCATCCTCTCCGCGGCGGCGACGGCCGGCAAGCCCGTCGTCCTCCACGCGGAGGCACAGCGCGTCCTCCAGCAGCTTCGTCGCAGCGAGGCCGGCGTCGCCGACCACGACCAGCTTCGCCCGCCTCTCGCCGAAGTCGAGGCCATCTATGACGCCATGAAGGCGGTCGCCGCCATCAAGAAGGCCCCCGTCGTCCACATCGCGCACGCCGCGAGCACCGACGCCATCCAGGCCGCCACGGCCGCCAAGTTCAGCACCGGCGTCTGTCCACACCATCTTCTCCTCGACACCGATGCGCCGCTCCGGCACGCCTACGGCAAGATGAATCCCCCCTTGCGCAGCCCCGCCGCGCGCGAGGCGCTGTGGAAGGTGTTCGCCGCCGGCAAGATCCCCATCCTCGAGTCCGACCACGCCCCGCACACGAGCGTCGAGAAGGAGGACAACTTCCACGCCGCCCCCTCCGGCGTCCCCGGCGTCGAGACGATGATGCCCCTCCTGCTCGCCCAGGCCAAGGCGGGGCACGTGGATTTGCGCACCGTCGTGGATGCCGCAACCGTCAACCCGGCCGCACTCATCGGCGCCTCCGACCGCGGCGCCTTGGAGCCTGGCCTGCGCGCGGACTTTGCCGTCTATGAGTGGAAGCCCACCAAGGTGGACGAGGACAACCTGCACAGCAAATGCGGATGGTCCCCCTTCGACGGCCACAACGCCATCTTCCCCAGCCACACCTTCCTCGCCGGCAGGGCGGTCATGGAGGAGCACGAGCTCGTCGCGGCGGCAGGCTCGGGGCGAAGCATCCTCCCGCTCAAGCTGTAGCGTCTAAATGCGGGGCGCAAGGTCCAGCACCATGGGCAAGGGACTCCGGACGCTAGCCATCTGGCTGGCCTTCGTCGGCGTCCTCGTCGCGAGCGCCGTCTTCATCTCGCTCGGCGGCCGCTGGACGGTCTTCGGCGTCGCAGGTTTCGGCCTCCTCGCCGCGCTGCTTGTGGGCTTGACGCTTTACGCGTATTTCCGCAACAAGAAGGGAAAGCCTACTCCGGCTTGAGGCCGAACGCCTCGGCCGCCTTGTCCACCGTCTTCTTCGCCTGGCGCAGCGTCTTGCGCACCTCGGCGTAGAGCTCCGGGTGCTTGGCGAGCGCCTTCGCGAGCTCCTGGTCGAACTTGTACTGCGCCTCCTCAGCGGCCTGCTCGAACGCGGACTGGAACTGCTTGCCGAGCTTCGCGAACTCGGTGGCGAAGCCGGCGGCGAGGGCCGCGAGATCGGGCGTCTCAGAGGGTGGCGGGGTCTTGGCACCTTTCTTCGGTTCGGCCATGGGCATGAACCGGGCCGCGCCCGTTTGAACCCCTCGCCCGCAGGCGAGAACCTGCCGAGATTCACCCTCCGGCCGTGACAGGCCGGAGGGATTCCTTGCTTCGCCTCGGAAATCTCGGCGGCCGTCTGCCGTTCGCTTCGCATCGCGTTGACGGACCTGCCGAGATTCACCCTCCGGCCGTGACAGGCCGGAGGGATTCCTTGCTTCGCCTCGGAAATCTCGGCGGCCGTCTGCCGTTCGCTTCGCATCGCGTTGACGGACCTGCCGAGATTCACCCTCCGGCCGTGACAGGCCGGAGGGATTCCTTGCTTCGCCTCGGAAATCTCGGCAGCCGTCTGCCGTTCGCTTCGCATCGCGTTGACGGACCTGCCGAGATTCGAACTCGGGTCTGAAGCTCCGGAGGCTTCTGTGCTATCCAAGCTACACTACAAGTCCAATGCCGGCAAGCCGGCTTTCGTGCCGACTTGGGTCCTCCTCTTGAAGGCTCCCCTCACGCGCCCTACTTCATCTGCGGGAATGGCAGGACCTGCTTGATGGAGTCCAAGCCAAGCAGGGTCATGACCATGCGGTCAATGCCGATTCCCAATCCGCCCGCGGGGGGCATGCCGTGGCTGAGGGCGTCCACGAAGTCCTGGTCCGTCGGGGGGGCCTCGTCGTCGCCGGCGAAGCGGCGGGCCTCCTGCTCGGAGAACGCCTTGGCCTGGGCGTAGGGGTCGTTGAGCTCGGAGTAAGAGTTGGCGTGCTCGCGGCCGGCGATGAAGAGCTCGAAGCGCTCGACGAGGCTGGGGTCCTTGCGGTGCGCCTTGCAAAGAGGCGTGGTCTCCTTCGGGTGGTCGATGACGAACGTGGGCTGCATCAGCTTGGCCTCCGCGAAGACCTCGAAGAGCTTGGCGATGCCGAGGCCGCGCGCGTAGCCGCCACGGATGACGACGTCGTGCCGGGCGAGGATGCGTTGGATGTCCCCGTCGGTCATCTCGTCCACGTCGAGGCCCGGCGCCATCCCCGCGCCCATGGGGGCCTTGTTGTGCTCGGTCCACCATGTCACGGCGTCAGGAGTGTCGGCGCTGTGCGACTTGATGGCGTCCTTCATCGTGATGGTCTGGAAGTTGGCGAAGTCGAGGATGGTGCCGTCGGGGCGCTTGAGCTGGAGCGAGCCGCCGTTGATGGCCGCGACCGCCTTCTGGAACAATTTCTCCGTGAGCCGCATCATGTTGTTGTAGTCCCAATAAGCCGCGTAGCACTCCATGAGCGTGAACTCCGGGTTGTGCGTGGTGTCGATGTCCTCGTTGCGGAACGCGGGGCCGACGTGGTAGACGCGCTCGAGGCCGCCGACAAGGAGCTTCTTGAGCGCCAGCTCGTGGCTGATGCGAAGGTACATGGTCATGTCCTTCGCGTTGGACTTGGTGGTGAACGGCTTGGCGTTGGCGCCGCCGTACACCTTCTCCAAGACGGGGATGGCGACGTCGAGGAAGCCGTCCTTCTCGAGCGTCTGGCGCACGACTTGGGTGATGCGGGCGCGCTGGACGAGGACACGCCGAGCGTCGGGGCCCTGCATGAGGCCGATGTACGGCTTGCCATAGCGCAGCTCTGGGTTGTCGGCGGTCCGCAAGTCGATGAGGGGGACCAGCGATTTGGCGAGGAGCGTGACTTTCTCAGCGCCAATGGAGGGCTCGCCGCGCTTCGAGCGCATCCCGTAGCCGGCGATGCCGACCCAGTCGCCCGCGTTGAGGAGATGGAGCGCGGCGTCGAAGGCGGCGTCGCCCATCTCGAACTTGTCGAGGATGGCCTGGAGCTTGCCGTCCTGGCCCTCGACGTCGAGGAACGCGATGCCGCCGGAGCCGCGCTTGGAGGCCAACCTGCCCGCGATCTTGTAGCGCTTCGTGGACTTGGAGCCAGGGGCGTTGCCCTTCTCGCCCGGCTGGAAGGTGGCCTCGAGCTTGGCGCGCAGGGCGACGAGGTCACGTTCGGCGCGGAACGTGTAGGGCCAGGCCTTCTTCTTGAGGGCCAGGACCTTCTTGACCTGCTCCGGGTCGGCGTTCGGGATGACGGCGCGCACGTCGTCCACTGTGGTCATGCGCGGCCCACCCGCGGCCCCGACTTAAGCCGGGCGCCTGGCCCTCGCCTGGTCAACAGGGGTTTACGCAACCCTTTTGCCTGTTCCAGCTCGGTTGAAGGCCAACAAGTGGCATTGAATCGTGTCCACCCGGCGGCCGTGGCGGCCCTCCTCGTCTTCGTCGCGCTCGGCGTCGGCCAGGCAGCCGCCAACTTCGCCGCGTCTCCCGGCTTCTCCGGCAAGAACGGCGCGACCTGCACGGCTTGCCACACCGTCGCCCCGGTTGGTTCCACGCCGGCGACGGCGGTTTTCCAAGGCCTTCCCGAGGCGTGGGTCCCCGGCGCGACGTATTCCCTGACCCTCCGCGTCGAGGGCGGTCCCCTCGCCAAGCCGGCGCCACAGCCGCAGGGCGGATTCGATCTTGCCTCCGACGGCGGTCGCTTCCAGCTTCAAGCCGGCACGGAGACCCTGTTCCACCTGGTCGGCGACCAGGAGGCCACCTACCGCCCGGCCGGGACGATGATGCGTGAGTGGCACGTGGACTGGGTCGCCCCCGACCTCGCCGTGCGCCCCGCCCCGGTCCGCTTCTGGCTCGCCGTCCTCGCGGCCGACGGCAACCACGTCGTCGCCACCAACACCTCCGACGGCGGCGAGCGTTTCGACTCTGTGGCCGCCCTCACCGCGATGGTCCCGCCGTCGTCGGCGGCGAGCGCGGCCTGGAACGCTCTTCCCCTTCTGTCCCCGACCGCCCAAGCGAGCCGAGCCAGCAACGGATGGGAGGTTGCCGGCCGCCATGGGGATGGCAACGCCACGACCATCGCCTTCCGCCTCGACACGGGGGCCTGGGAGCGCCGTGACACCGCGGCCTCCTGGCATCTGGCCTTCCCCGGCCTCTCCGGCGTCCACACGCTCACCATCCAGAGCGAAGGCGCCGGTCGCGCGTCTCCACCCCTCGTCATCGCGCTTCCCGGTTCGGGCGACGCCGTCGTCGGCGCCACGCAGAGCAAGTCCACGCCCGCCACGCTCGCCCTCCCCCTCCTTGCCTTCGCGTTCGCCCTTCTCGCTCGGAGACCTGTCCCATGAAATCCGTCCCCACCTGCCTGCTGCTCGCCGCCCTGCTCCTGTCCGGGTGCGCCAAGACCGCGACGACCGACTCCGCGATGGACGCTCCCTCGTCGTCGGCGCCCACCACGCTGGTGTCGCCGCCCGCAGGACCTCCTCTGCTCCTGACCGTCAGCGCCCTCGCTCCGACGCAAAACGAGACCGTGACGCTCACGGGCACGCTCAACGGGCCGGCGCAGCTCAGCGTCGGAGGCCTCACCGCCCAGATGACGGAAGGCGCCTGGAGCCTCGTTGTGCCCCTCACGTTCGGCCACACGAACCTCACCGTCGTCGCCGACAACGGGAAGACGACGGCGAGCACGAAGGTCGTGGCCGTGCGCCTGGCCTCCGCGACGTTCGCCGTCAAGTACACGGCGGCCATCCCACCCCACGCCGCGTCGAGCGACACGGTCTGGTACGACCCCGACGGCCGTGCCTCGGCCTTCATGTACACTGCGAACAAGACCGAGCACCCGCCCATCGCGAGCGTTCATGACGTCATGGTGAGCTGGACGCAGCAGACGGGCAAGCGCATCGAATACAGTTACAGCACGACGTACCAGGCGTTCAGCGTCTCCGCCATCGACGGCACCGGGCAGCCCCTCACCGCGTCCGCGCCGCCCTACTGGTGCTACAAGCTCAACGGCGCGACGGCCGACCTCGGCCTCACGCTCCAGCCCGTGGCGCCCGGCGACGCCATCGTCTGGGAGTTCGCGGGCTGCGCCTGAGAAGGGCCGACGCTACGCCGTACGAACCGTCGTTTCCCTCGATTCGAACGCCGCGTCGAGCGCGCGCCCGTTGACCTTGAGGCGGCGCAGGCCGTCGTGGGCCGACATCGCGGAGTCCTTGGGGACGGCGAAGCCGGCCTCGTGGCGGTGGACAAGGATGTGGCGGATGGCGTGGTCTGGGAGGCGGGTGGCCTGCTGGACGAGGCGGTGCAGGCGGAACCCGTTGAGCCCGTCCTCGCTGCCGGAGTTGACGCGCAGGTGGACGTCGCCGTACTTGTCGGCCAGCTCGTCCCAGTCGGTCTTGCGCTCGACGCGGTCGCGCTTGCCCGCGGGCGGCGCCGGGGGCTGGGCCTCGGCGATCTCGCGGTTGATGAGCATCTCGATGCGCTTCAGCAGCGGCTTGTCGTCGAGGCTGACGAAGGAGATGCTCTTGCCCTTGCGGCCCGCGCGACCCGTGCGGCCGATGCGGTGGACGTAGACCTCGGGCTCCAGCTCGGGGAGGTCGAAGTTGATGACGTGCGTGATGCGGTCGATGTCGAGGCCGCGCGCCGCGACGTCGGTGGCGACGAGGATCTTGATGTTGCCCTGGTCGAACTCCTTCAGGACCCGCTCGCGCTGGTTCTGCGGCACGTCGCCGTGGAGGGCCTCCGCGGAGTAGTCCCAGCGCCGCAGGTCCTCGACGAGGCGGTCGCACATCATCTTCGTCGCGCAGAACACGATGACGAGGTCCTGGTCGGGCTCGTTGTCGAGGACGCGGGTGAGGGCCCAGTGCTTGTTGCGGCGGCCGACGGCGTAGTAGACCTGGTCGATGAGGGGGACGGTGAGCTCGTCGGCGCTGACGCGCACGTAGGTGGGCTGCACCATGAAGCGGCGCGTCAGGCCCTTGATCTCCTCGGGCATCGTGGCCGAGAAGAGGAGGGTCTGGCGGTGGTGCTTGCCGGGCATCGACTTGAGGATCTTCTCGACGTCGTCGATGAAGCCCATGTCGAGCATGCGGTCAGCCTCGTCGAGGACCAGGAGCTTGGTCTGGCTCAGGTCCAGGCTGCCGCGCTCCATGTGGTCCATGATGCGGCCGGGGGTGCCGACGACGACATGGACGCCCTGCTTCAGGGCCTTGTCCTGGACGTCGTAGCCGGTGCCGCCGTACACGCAGACGATGTCGAAGGCGCGGCCCTTGGCGTAGCGCTCCAGCTCGTCGGTGATCTGGAGGGCCAGCTCGCGCGTCGGGGCCAGGATGAGGGCCTGGACGTGCTTGGCGGCGGGGTCGTACGTCTCGATGATGGGCAGGCCGAACGCGGCGGTCTTGCCGGTTCCCGTGCGGGCCTGGCCGATGACGTCCTTGCCCTGCAGCAGGAGAGGGATGGTCTTCTCCTGGATGGGCGTCGGGTGCGCGAAGCCGAGCGCGTCGAGGGCGGCGAGCGTGGTCGCGGAGAGCTTGAGGTCGGCGAACGTGGCCTTGAGGTCCACGTCCTTCTGCTTGATGGCGTCCACCTTCATGGCGGGCTTGTTGGGCGAATGGGATTCCATGGTTTCACTACCGCGTCCAAAGGGCTCCAACAAAAGGGCGCTGGACCCACGCGGCCCACACGGCGGGGCGTCGCTACTCAGGGGGCCGACACCCGACCTTCATAAAGGAGTTTGGGGCCCTACGGCGCCGTCGCCTTCAGGTCGCGCATCAGGAGCGCCGCGTTGTCCCTGGATTTCGGGTCGTTCAGGTACCCTGCCAGGACGCCCTTGACGACGAGGCCGCTGCGCAGCTGCGGCGTCAGGACCCGGTCGGTGATGTCGCCCGCCACGACCATGCGCACGTATTCGTCGGCGCTCAATTCGCCCGCGTGCTTCTCGTAGCCTGGCAGGCGACCGCCAGCAACGAACCAGCGGATCCCAAGGCGCCGCATGAGGGCGAAGCGCGCCTCGTACAGGGCCCGGGCGAGGCCGCGTCGGCGATACTCGGGATGCACCATGATCTCGGCCCCATACAGGACCTCGCCGTTCGCGACGTGGCCGTCGAACGTGCCGGAGCGTGTGATGCCCTTGAACGTATGCGGGGCCAACGCCTCCTTGCGCGTGGAGCGAAACGTCGCGCAGTGCGCCACGATGCGGCCGGCCACGGCCGCCACGAACTGGCCCTCCGGGAAGTTGCGCTGATGCGCTTCCAGGTGCGACGCCGTCCAGGCGGACACCGTCACGAGCACCGGATAGCAGGCGGTCTGCAACGCCACCATTGCGGGGATGTCCTCCGGGGTGGCTTGGCGGACGATGGGCATGCGCGGGCCAGGACTTCGGAGGTCAAAAGAGCGCCACCCGCGCAGGTGCTGGTTGTCTATGTACTCGCTAGTCCCTGCCGAGGCGTCTTGATTGTCGACTGCCACGTCCACCTCAACGACTACCACAGTGACGCCCGCCTTCCAACCGGGGAGCACTTGCGCGTCCTACGCGAGCAGATGGAGCGGCACGGCCTCGACCACTGCATGGTGCTCACCTCGTACCGCGTCAACCAGGACCGGCCGTCCGTGCAAGCGCTGCGGGAGCTGCTCAAGGGCGACGAGCGGCTCCACATGGTCGAAGGCCTCGGGGTCACCGCGGACGAGCCCGTGGACTGGGAGGGCGTCGGGGCGCGCCTGCGCGAAGGCGTCACGCGGGGCCTGAAGATCTATCCTGGCTACGAGCACGTCTACCCGACCGACGCCCTCTTCGAGCCCGCCTATGCCTTGGCCGCCCGCTACAAGGTGCCGGTCATGGTGCACACGGGCGACACCTACGCTCCGCAAGGGAAACTGAAGTACGCCCACCCGCTGCACGTGGACGATGTGGCCGTGGACCACCCCGACGTCCAGTTCGTCATCTGTCACCTCGGCAACCCCTGGTTCCGCGACACGGCGGAAATCGTCTACAAGAACGACAACGTCAGCGCCGACATCTCCGGCCTGGTGCTGGAGGAGTTCACGGCCCCGCTGGAACGCATCATGCGGGAAGAACTGGAGGAGCTCATCCTCTACACGGGCGAACCCGACAGCATCCTCTACGGCACCGACTGGCCGTTGGTTCGCATGGGCCCGTACCTGCGCTTCGTCGAGCAGTTGAGCCTCGAGCCCGAGCATCGCGCGATGCTGATGGGAAAGAACGCGGCACGCCTCTTCCGCCTGCCCCAGCTCGCCCCGCGAAACGCCGCCGCCAAGGCCGACGCCCCTACCGCGTGACGCCGTCCGAAGCGACGGGCCGGACGGGCCCGGTCGCGACGTCCGGCCGCGTGGACGGGACCGTGTAGGTCTCGCGAATCGGGTAGGGGATGCGGATTCCCTCCTTGCGGAAGCGGTCGAGAATGCGCATGCGCAGCTCATGCTGGGCAAGGTACTGGTCCACGTACTCCCGCACGTGGCAGATGAGCGTGAACTGCAGGCTGAAGTCGCCGAAGCCCGGGATGAAGCGCACGAAGGGGGCCGGGTCGGCGAGCAGGCCTTCGACCTGGCCGGCGGCGCGCTTGGCCTCGTCCACGAGGACCGCCTCGACGTGGCGTGGGTCGCATTCGTACCCAACCCCGATGGGGATGAGCAGCGACATGCGCGGGACCGGCAGATGGTAGTCGGTCACGATGGTCTGCGCCATGCGGGCGTTGGGCACGATGGTGATGTTGTTCCCGAGTTGGCGGATGCGAGTGGTGCGCCAGCCGACCTCCTCGATGTAGCCCTCCAGGTTCTCGCCTTCGAGCTTCACGTAGTGGCCAGGCTCCATGGAGCGACCCGTTTGGATCCAAACGCCGGCGAAGAAATTGGAGAGCGTGTCCTGCAGGGCCAGGGCGACGGCCAGTCCCGCGATGCCCAGGCTGGTGATGAGCGGCGTGATGGCGATCCCATAGGAGCCCAGGATGACCAGGAAGGCCATGGTGTACACGATGACGTTGCTGAAGCGTGCGCCCAGGCGGGCGACGGAACGCATCCGGGCGTGCCGTTGCCCCATCCGTCGCAGCAGGCCTCCCATCAACCGCGTCGCCAGCACCGCGAACAGGACGATGCCGATGCCGAGTGCCAGGCGGCCCCACGCCTCGACGACGAGGTCCGGGAGGGCCGCACCGGCCAACACCAGGCCGAGCTGGAAGACGACGACGACCACCAGAAGTGCGATTGCCGGGTGGACAGCATGGAGGATCAAGTCGTCCCAATCGGTCTTGGTCTTCTTCACCAGGCGACGCGCCGTCGCGATGACGATGCGCTCGAACAGGATGCCTGCGAGGACAGCGATTCCGGCGATGGCCAGGAGGACAAGAAGGCTCACGAGCCAAGGCGGCAGGGAGTCCAGCAAGGAAGCCAGGACGACGGGCATGGAGGTGGCGAGAGGAACGATCATGACGCGGCACGCGGGAGCGTGGAGGGTCACCCATGGCCCCACCACTCATGACCGTTGCGGGCGCTTTCCGCTTAGCGCCGGGCGAGGTTCTCCAGCTCGACCCCGTTGGCGGCGCCGTAGAAGCGGCGGCACACTTCCCAGAACCAGTGCGGTTCGAGCAGCTCGAAGGCGGTGTGGCCACCCCACGACGTGAGGAGGACCTGCACGTTGTCGCGCCCCTCGGCGTAGCGCTCCATCCGGTGTGCGTGGCGGACGGGGACGACGGGGTCGTCCGTGGAATGGATCAGCAACGTGGGCTGCTTCATGAGCGGGACTTTCCACTTGGGGTTCGCGAGGTCGTAGAGCTCCTCCACGTCCTTGAGGCCGTAGACGCGCGCCACGTCGGTGAGCAGGTCGTCGAAGCGGTCGTAGGCCCCGTCCGACTTCGTCATGAGGAGGCGTCGGAAGCCGCCGTAGGTCTGCCGGAACGGGTGGTGGCGCGGCGGCGGGTGGGAGATGTAGCTCACCGCGTCTTTCGTGTCCATGAACGCGCTGAAGCAGAGCACGCCGCCGGAGAGCAGGTTGGCGCCCGATTCGCCGTCGTGGGCAAGCGCGTTGAGCGCCGCGGCCCCGCCCATGGACTCCGCCATGATCGCGACGCGTGTCACGCCGGTCTCGGCGGCGAGGTAGTGCGCGGCCGCGTGAACGTCAAGGGCCTCCTTCCAGCCGGCGGTCGCGATGCCGGTGGACTCGCCGAAGGCGCGCAAGTCGATGGCAAGAACGGGAATCTTCCAGTGGCGGTGGATGTGGATGGCGCGCCGTTTGTGCACGGTGTCGTCCTTGGTGCTGAACATCCCGGGCACGATGACGAGGCCCCAGGGGCTCGGCGCGTCCCAGTGCTGCGGGCCCAGCCACCCTGCAACCTGCACGCCGTCCTCGACGGGCACGCTGACGTGCCGCCACGGGCGCGGGTACGGGTTCAAGCGTGCAAGGACGCGGGCGGTGCGGAAGCGGACGTGCGCGACGAAGTCCACGGTGCGTTTGAGGCGCGGGAAGAGGTTGCGCAGGTCGCCCTGGCCGCGCGGGTGCTGCGGCAAAGCCGCCAGCTCGGCGCGCAGGGCAGCCCAGCGTCCTTCCGGCACGATGGAGGAATGGTCCGCCTTGCTCAAAACCGTCGCGCTCGGCTCCGCGGCTCAGGGACGGCGCATCGCGATGTGGATGGCGGCGTCCGTGTGGCGCGACCCGGTGACGGGCGACACCGGGGTCGTGGCCTCCTCGCTCACCAGGCTCACAGAGACTTTCGGGAGGCGACGGCGCACGCCGATGTACAGGTCCATGGCAAGGCTGTGCGCCCCGGAGCCGATGTGGACCGCCAGTTCGCCGGCCGTGAGCCCCGAGGCCCATGCCCCCAGCCGCTCGACAGCAGCCGCGACGGAGAGCGACTCCCCGACGAGGAGCCAGTGTCCGTCCGCGACGACGGCGAGGCCGATGACCTTGCCCGGGTCCACGCCGAGCACGACGCGCCGATAGGGCGAGCCGTCCGCCTTGCGGTCGAGGTGCGTCCAGCAGGCAAGCAGGGCTGCCTCCAAGTCTTCACGCAGTGCCACGGTGCGCGGGTCCCCGACGGGGCCGCCGATGAGGGCGCGAACGCTTGCGGGCACCGCCTCGCCCGGCTTGAGGACGAGGACGGTCTGCTCGTGCGAGGCGAAGAAGGGCACGAGTCGGTGGTAGAGGCGGAAGTCGTCCGTGACGAGGGCGATCTCGCGGTTGCGCCGCTCGCCCGGGAACCCCGTCATCCGTCGCGCCGTCCGAGATGCTGGAGGTGCGCGCTCACCATCGCGGGAAGGGCGCCAAGCGCGGTCGCGGTCTCGAAGCTGATGCCTTTGCCGGTCAGCTCCAGGTGGTGGCGGGCGCCGTCCATCACGGCATCGGGCAATCCGCGCGGGCCGAGGCCGAAGATGAGCAACTGGTCACGGTCGGAGGCAAGCTCCTGTGCGACCGCAAGCGGCGTCGTCGCCTTCGTCGGGTCCGGGGTGGGCGTCGTCGCCACGGCGCGTCCGAGTACGCGGGGGAAACCGTCTACGGGGAAATCATGGAGGGTGAAACGGCCCGCCTTCGCCAGGGCCTCCAGGTGTCCGCCGTCGTCGCCGATGCTCGTCGAATCCGTGGCGAAGTGCGCGACGTCGAGCGGCGTCCGCAGGGCAAGGGTCTTCGTGGCGCCGCGGGGGCGGACCTGCTCGAACGGGAACCCGAACGTCGCAAGATGGCAGTCGAACGCCACCGCGACAGGTGCCGCGCGGGCCAGCGTGATGCGCATGATGTCCTGCCACTGCTTCGGGTCGTAGCAGTTGTAGAGCCCAAGCGTCAGCTTGCCGGTCACAACGTCACCAAGTAGTCAAGGAACGGCCTGAGGGGCCGCAGGCCCCTCTCTCCAAAGCGCCAGCCGATTTTGCGGCTGTTGTCGTGCCACTGCTTCGGGTCGTAGCAGTTGTAGAGCCCGAGCGTGAGCCAGCCGACCACGATGGGGGCAGACCGTCGCGGTTCAAATCCCCCGTGGCCGGTGCTTCGGGCGTGCCCGACCTCGGCCCGTTCTTTCCCCCAGGCACTCCGACCTTGACCTGGGAGGTGGACAACCCGCTAGCCTACTTCAATCTCGGAGCGTTCGTCCTCGCCATTTTGCTCCTGCGCGTCCTGCGCGAGCGGCGTGGCACCTCCAGCCTCGCGGATGGCGCGTGGTGGGCGACCTTCGTCCTCGCCATTGGATCGGGTCTCCACTTCATCGGCGACGTCATCGGCGTCGCGGAATCCTGGGATCACCAGTTCATCCACTTCGTGATGCTGGTCGCCGTCGTCGTGTTCTTCATCTTCGCGCGGCGCGGCGACTAGGAGAAAAACGAACCAGAAGGGGAAGAAGGAAAGGAAAAGGGAAGAAGCGCTGCTTAGGCGTCGACGTAGTGGCCGGTCTTGACGGCCTTCTGCACCTTGGCGAAGACGGCGGTGCCGAGCTCCTGGGCCTTCGCGCGCAGCATCTTGACCTCGGCGACGGTCCACGAGCCGTAGCCGCCCTTCTGGGCGCTGCGGACGTTGCCGGACGGGTCGAGGCCGAAGGTCAACCGCGTGTCGCAGATGATCTCCTCGTGCAGGCTCGGGTCCACCATGATCTTGCCGTCGATCTTCACGAAGGTCGTGCTGAACGCGGCGTTCTCGGTGACGACGGGCAGCGGGCGGTCCTTGCCGTCCGCGTAGGCGACGTACTTCGTCTTGGGGCAGGTCGCGGGGAGCTTCCCGGACAGGACGGCGGCGAGGCCGGCGATGCTGCAGGCGTCGAACAGGTTGCCGTCGTAGTCGAGGATGTTGAGGTCCACGAAGACGCCCCAGGCTTTCTCCTTGGGGACGATGCAGAGGGCCTCGAAGTCGAGGACGCCGGACTCGCGCAGGGCACGGTCGGTGACGCGGGCGAGCTCGATGGCCTCGATGCGGGGCGGGCCCGGCTCGAAGTGGGGCGACGCGATCGGGTTCAGCTCGGCCGAGGTCATGAAGTTGCCACGGTTGGGCGTGTCCGGGTAGGGCGTCTCGACTTGGACCTTGACGCCGGCGACGACTTGCGTGTTGCCGAGCTTGATCCAGCACGAGCCCTGAGCGCGGCTGACGTAGTTGACCCGGATGTCCAGCTTGCGCTGCTCCATGAGTCCACGGCCGTCCTCGCGCTTGTCCTCCTTCGCCAGGCTGCGGATGAAGTCCTTCTTGATGATGGACAGGGGGTTGTCTTCCATCTCAGCGACCTCCGCGGCGCTCGCCGCCACGCCGGTCGCCACCGCCACCACGGCCGTCACCGCCTTCGCGGCGC
>JAHFTW010000023.1 GCA_023269235.1 Thermoplasmata archaeon | reverse complement strand
CAGATCTCGAACAACTGCCGCCCTCGCGGCGATTCCAGAGCCACGCGCACGTCCTCCATCCCCCGCGATCCTGCCCCCGCGGGCGGTGCGAGCGCAACGCCCCCCTCGCGACGGCGCGCCTCAGCCACGGTTCACCCCCGGCCATTCCCTCACCCGAAGGTCCGCCGGCCACTCCTCCGGGTCCGCCCCATGCCGCGACGTCCTCTTCCGGTACGCCGACAGCGAGAACGTCGTCCCCGGCGTCGAGTCGAACGCGTTCTCCCCCAACTGCTTCATGAAGAACGCCACGCCAGCCGCCGCGCACTGGTCACGCAATGACCGCGCCCACGCCAGGTCGAACGCCCGCGCCCCCGAACCCGACTCCCCGCCGACGATGATCATGTCACCTCGGCCCAGCGCTCGCCCCTGACGATTTTGGAGATCGCCTTGAACCCCACCCCAAAGTCCGCTGCTATTCGTCGAGGCGTCATAGGCGGCGAGATCCAGCGGCCCCAGCAGCGGCTCGCACGACAGGAACCGCACCGCCGCCGGCGTCGCCAGCAAGTCCGGGATCCGTTCGTCCGCCCGCTCCTGGTCCTCCGCGCTGACGCCCAGCCACACGTTCGGCAGCGGCCAATCTTGCAGGCCAACATGCCGGGCGATGACCAGCCCGTCCCCGAGCGTCGACTTCGAATGAACTGCCAGGTCGTCGAGGCACATGCCGAGAGCCGCCATCGCGACCTGATTCCGCGTGGGTGCCCCCGACACCGGCTCCCTATCCGTCGCCGTCAGGTACTGCCGCATCCGCTCCGCCCTCTTCGTCAGCACCTGAAACGTATGTTGGGGGCTGAGCGCCATCACCGCGAACACCCGGTCGATGTAGTTATCCCGCACCTCCGGGTGGAAGAGGTCGCCCATGCTGTCCACGAAGATCCGTTGCGGCTTCCGCCAGCCCAGCGGATCGTGAAGGCGGTCCGGGAGTAGCTGCACCCGCGAGAAGGGCAGGTCGTATTGCTTCGGCAGGGGCAGTCTCATCCCCAGCGCCCGCGCCCTCACCGCCCAACCCTCTGGCGGCGGGCCTACGCGCCCCGCCCACGTCATCCATGACTCCTGCTGGCCCAGCCGCCGCTCAACGCCCTCGTGGACACCAGAGAACGTCTTTGCCCACTTCACGTTCGCCAGGTGGCGCTTGTCGTGGAGCGCGAACGCATAACACGCATCACACCCGCTGCTCACCCGCGTGCAGCCCGTCAGCGGGTTCCAGACCTTGGTGGCCCAGTTGATCGCCGTGTCTCCGCTCATCGCTCGCTCCTCAGCCAGTCCTCGCCGGCCTCCTCGTCACCGGTGGCGCCTTCCTCGACTGGCACGACAGCCCCTGACGGCTCCACGAACGCCCGGCAGGGACACTCCCCCGCCAGTTCCAGCGACCCGCACTCACGCCCCAGCCCGTCCGCCTCATCGTGATAGTCCCACCCGTGCCCACACCCCCCGCACGGCCGCGTCACGTCATCGGGCCGCCGAATCTCCCCCGTCCCCCGGTCGACGTCGTATCCGGCCGCCTCGAAAGTCGTGGCAACAACCTCCTTGAAGTCCGCGTCCGCCCCCTCACGGATGTAGCCAGGTCGCGCCCGCAGCGGCATCTCCTCAGTAGCCCGACTGCCAGGGAGGGCAGGACCCTCAGTCCTCCCGGAAAAGCCCGGCAACAACGGCTGCTCGAACGCCGCCT
Source organism: Thermoplasmata archaeon (assembly GCA_023269235.1). GTDB lineage: Archaea > Thermoplasmatota > E2 > JACPAO01 > JAHFTW01 > JAHFTW01. The sequence goes on along the minus strand of JAHFTW010000023.1, from coordinate 3,066 downwards.
TCGCACTCCGCAGGTCCGGCGCCCATGCCCCGTACCGCCGGATCTCCTGCAGAAACCCCTCATAGTCGTGTCCCCGCGCCCGGATCTGCGGCGGGTCCAGCGACTCCCCCTCCTCGTCCAACACCATCTCCGCGTGCAGCAGCTCGTGGTACACCATCTCCTCGAACGCGTCGAACTCCCCCACCCGCGTGTGGTCCGCCGCCACCCACATCACCCAGTCCGCACCCGAAAAGAACTCCAGCATCCCGCTCAGGACCTGGAACTTCGCGAACGTCGCCTTCCCCCCCTTCTCCCCACCCTTCCTCTTCCACAACACCCGCCCCTGGAACTCCGAAAGGAACGCCAGCTCCGGCCAGTGCCGCACCAGGTCGTTCGCCAGCCGCAGCAGCTCCGGCGCCTCGATGAAGTCACCCTCCCCGAACGCCACCGATGGCGGCACCCGAATGTCCCCCGCCAGACCACGCCTCTCGCTCATGATGTCCGTCCCTCCGTTTTCTGGTGAGCCATCCCCGACAGCACCGCTTCGATCGCGTCCCAGTCCGCTGGCCTCCACAGGAACGCCTCCTGACCCGCATCCCCCAGCCCCAGCAACCACGCCCCCTGCTCCGGCGACACCTTCCCCCGCGCCGACTTCAGCTCCGCGAACACCACCCGCCGCCCGTTGCAGAGCACCAGGTCAGGAAACCCTGTCCCGTCCGCCTGCACTGGCGTCGCGTAGCGGACCGACCCGTCCTTGCGCTGGATCCGCGTCGGCCGAAAGTGAGCAACCCTCCATCCCAGGGCGCGGGCCAGGTCTATCACCTGGGACTGAAACGCTTCCTCACCGATGGTCCTCGCCCACTGGCGTCGAAACTCCTCCGTCGTCATCTCAGCCGCCGTCACGATGCCGCCCCCACGCTGTAGGCCTTCACCCGCACGTCTTCGCGCCAGTTCCACAACAACACCCGCGGCGGGGTGAACTCCGAGGCCGACTCTTCAATCCCCCCCGGCACGAGAAACAGCGGCTGAGGCCTCCACACCACCACCATCGACCCACCCGTGTTCCCGTTTCGGCTCCCTACGAAGTTCACGCGCCCCACCAGAAACCGGATCTCGTGAGCCCAGAACCAGGCGCTCCTGAACCACTCGGTATCCGTGTTCGCAGGGAGCAACGCCACTACCGTGCTCCCCCTCAGCGACCACTCAGCGAACTTCGTAATCCACTCCTTCAGGTTCCCGTAGGGAGGGTTCACCCAAACCGTCTCATCCGCGATCGCCGCCTTCAGCGCGTCTTCCTCCACCGTCAGGTAGCGCTCGCACTTTCGGTTCGACTCCGAAGCCGCCGCGTCCAGCGTGAACCGGAACTCCTGGTCGATCGCCCGAAAGAGTGGCCACGGCGTCTCCCACTCCGACGACGTCGCTTTCGCCCTCCTCACCGGCCCGTTCGCGCTCATCGTTCCGTCGCCTCGCACGCCGGGCACATCCACCCCAGCCCGTCCTTCCGGTTCGTCCACCCCCGCGACCGCGCGATCCTCCCCAGCACGAACAGCGGCGCCGAATACACGATCACCTGCAACGGGCAGAACCGGCACGCCAGGTACGAAGCATGGCTCGCCATCCCCGGCAACACCGTGATCTCCACCGGCTGAGGTTCCGCCGCGAACACCGGCCGCCGCGACAACTCCCACCGGTGCAACGTCGCCCGCGCCTCCTCCAGTTGCACCATCGCCGCCGCCTTCATCGCCTCCGGGGACATCACCGGCGCCGTGACCGTCTCAGTTGTCGCCACGGCTCACCTCATCGACTCCTTCGACCTCAATCCGGCACGGCGGCATGCTTCCCCGGAAGGTCAGGATCACCCGTGCCCCATCGAGAATGGCCGCCCTCTCATCGAACGAGAGGTCCCACTCCGTGCGAACCTCGTTGTGGTAGAACACGGCTGGTAGTGGTTCGATTCCGGAGCCGTTCGGGCCGATGTACGCCGTCCTCGTCCCCTCCAGGTGTTCGCGTGGCTCAACCGGCGTCATCGCTGCTCCTCCAGCATCCAGAGCGCCTGAGCCACGTAGTTGTCCGCCAACCCCGCCGCACACCCCGTCGCCCCCTGGTTCCAGACACACAGCTTCCACGCCGTGTCCCCGCCGTAGCCCGCCAGCGTCGCCGCCGACACCCGCAGTCCCTCCGCGAACGACTCGAACACCCTGCCCCGGCAGCTCCCGTAGCCGGTCACGTTGAACCCGCAGGCGTGCAGTCCCGCCGACGACTCCATCACCGTGATCACCGGCAACAGCCGGTAGTCCAGCCCGAGCTCGTCCGCCAGCGCCACCATCAGCGGCTCCAGGCCCACCAGCGGCGACCCCGGATACCGCACGTACAGCCGCCGGACGACGTCCACGCGCTCCGCGTCCCCCTGGGCCAACACCTCACCCGGCACCGGCGGCAAGACAACCACCTGCACCCCGTCCCGCGCGACGTCGGCCACGAACACCGGTGCGCTCACCACGACGTCGTCCGCGTGAACAGCCGCCGCCACCACGGGCGCGGCGGCTGGATCCGATGGGGCACCAACGTCAGAAGCCCCGTGTGTGGATCGACCTGCGACCACAACCGCGGCGGCCGATATGGCGATGAGGATGAGCGGCCAGAGCCACCGGGTTTGATCACGTCTCACAACGTCCCTTTTCGCTGGCAGGCACCGCGCCCTTGTCGGGGAGGCTCGCTGGGCCTCCGTTCAACCAATCCTGCAGGTCTTCCGCGAGACTCAGCCGGGAAAACAACCCCGGCCCACCACCGTCTTCCGGGTTCCACTTCCGAAGTCGCGGCCACTCTGGAGTCACCCGGAGAGTCCCGTCCGCGCAACTCTGAACCTTGTACGGGCCTGCCCTCTTGATGCTCGGTGGCCGTCTCACCCCGTCACCCCCACCAACGCCGCCGGCACGGGTGGCAACCCTGCGCACACACGCCGGACGTGGGCCCGGTCAATCCGCCCACAGTCGCACCGCTCGAACGGGTTCGTCCTAACGATGGCCGTGGCCGTCCGCGGCTCTTCAGCCCGCTCTTCCCGCAGCCGGCGCAGGATCGTCCGCACGT
>JAHFTW010000008.1 GCA_023269235.1 Thermoplasmata archaeon | reverse complement strand
CGCAGCGCGCGGCGAGCCGGAGGACGAACGCGGCCGCCTCGTCCACGGTGCCGATGTCGCTCCAGAGCACCTCGACGCCGTTCGCGCCGAGCGCCTCGACGAGCGCCTTCGGGTTCTCGTCCTTGTCGGCGACGACCAGGTCAGGCTGGAGGGCCAGGATGCGCTCGAGCTTGGCGTCCTTGGTGCCGCCGACGGTGGCGATGGCATCCACCCATGGGGCGGGGTGGATGCAGAATCGGGTGCGGCCGACGACGCGCCGCGCGAGCCCAAGGTCATGCAGCGTCTCGGTGTGGCTCGGCACGAGCGACACGATGCGCTTCGGCTCGGCCACGGGTCCGCCAGGAACAGGGGTTTGATTACTTCGCGTTGACCGTCATCGCCATGCCGCTGCCCTCGTGGAAGCGGCAGAAGACGTGGTACGCGCCGGCGCCGGAGAACGTGTACGATGTGGACTGGCCAGGAGTCAGGACGGTGTCCTTGACCTGCTTGGCGGCGGGGTCGTGGATGGTGACCGTGTGCGAGAGGGAGCCCGCGTTGTGGAACTCCACGGACTGGCCGGGGGCGATGTTGACCGTGCTCGGGTTGAAGTTGCTGTCGCGGATCTCGACGACCTGATGGTCGGTGCTGGTCGAGCCGGAGCAGCCGGCGAGCGCGAGCGTGGCGAGAGCGAGGACGATGAGCACCGGGCGGAGCATGCGTGGACGACCCGCGTCGGGGTACATGGCCTTCGCGGTCGCGGCGGGTCGTCCGGCCTTCGCGCCTATTTCTTCATTCCTTGGCCCGCGAGGACGACATGCGCCAGGAGGGCTTCGATTTGGATGCGCTCGTTGGCGCCCTCGACGAGGCGGAACTCGATCTCGCCGGTCTTGTCCACGAGGGCCACCTTGACCTGGTCGGGGATCGCCAAGTCGAAGAGACTGCGGTGGATCTGCTTGATGACGTCCTCGCCGCTGAGGCCGTACTCGATGAGCAGTTCGTCGAGGATGTTGCGGGCCGCCATGAAATCCCCCTTGAGCGCCGTCTCCAGGAGGCGCTTGACCTCCTCGGGGCGCGCGGTGGCCGTCGTCTTGTAGATGGACTCCGCGTCCACCTTTCCGCCGAGCGCGGCGGCGACCTGGAGGGTGTTGACGGTCTTGCGCAAGTCGCCTTTCGCGACGAACACGAGCGCGTCCACGCCGTCCTGGGTGATCTCCACGTTTTCCTCGGTCGCGATGCGGCGGATGTACTTCTTCACCTGCTCGGGGTTGAGCGGCTTGAAGCGGAAGACGGCGCAGCGTGACTGGATGGGGTCGATGATCTTGCTGGAGTAGTTGCAGCTCAGCACGAAGCGCGTCGTGTTGGTGTACTTCTCCATCGTGCGGCGCAGGGCGGCCTGGGCGTCGTGCGTCAGGGCGTCGGCCTCGTCGAGGAAGATGATCTTGAACCCTTCCGCGGCCGTGGTTCCGACGCGGGCGAACTCCTTGATCTTCCCGCGCACGACGGCGATGCCACGCTCGTCGGAGGCGTTGAGCTCCTGGAAACTGCCGCGCCAATCCTCGCCGAACAGGTCCTTGGCGAGGGCGATGGCCGACGTCGTCTTGCCCGTGCCGGGCGAGCCGGCGAACATCAGGTGCGGGATGTTCTTGGCCTTCACGTAGGCCTTTAGGCGCTCCACCGTCTCCTCCTGGCCGACGACCTCGGCCAAGGTCTTCGGGCGGTACTTCTCGACCCAGACGTCCTTCATCGAGGCACCGACGGGCGGGTCGCCTATCAAGCTTGGGACAGGCGCGCCACGACGCCCGCGAAGCGCGCGGCCGGGACGACGGCGACGAGGGCGGCGTGGGTCGACGTGAGCGCCCGCAGCCGCGCGGCCATCTCCACTTCGCGCGCCTCCTCGACGCGCCGCAGCCCGCGTGTGCCGCAGCGCACGGCGTCGAACGCGACCGCGAGCGCCGCCGCGTCGGGCGCGTCCTCGAAGCGCCCAGCGAGGGCGCGACGCTCGGCGCGGGAGCGGCCGACGAGGCCGAGCATCCCGACTTCGCTCGTGACGACCGCGGTGTGCGCCTCGTCGTCGAGGTCCACGGCGACGACTGGCAGCCCCAGGCGGGTTGCGGCGCGCTGCGCAGCCACCAGGTCGGAGGGGACGGACGAGGTGGGCCCAAAACGGCGCAGAAGGGAAAGCATGTGGGCGGTGGCGGCGTCGAGGCCCGCGAACCGGTCGGGGTCGCCGTCGTCCGGGATGGGCGCGGGGACGCTGGGGTGGAGCGGCGAGGCGGCAGACATCTGGCCTCCGGTCGGGCCGACGCCGCGGGGCAGGCGCTTCTCGGACGGGTCAATGAGCGAGGCGGGGTCCGCGTCGGCGGCTAGACGGGCCAGGCCAGGGAGGTCGTCGGCGGGGACGCCGAGCGCGATGGCGGAGGGCGGCGGGGCGACGCGCAGGGCAGCGGCGACGCGCTCGCCGTCGGGGAGGAAACCCGCGATGGTGCCCAGAATGCGGACGCGGCTAGAGCCCACGGGCACGGTCGCGTCCAAGTCCACGAAGCGCCGAGCCCGACGCACGGCATCACGGTTGCGGTCGAGCCCGCAGCCGCCGGCAGGTTTCATATTCGTGTGGGCCATCCACACTCAACCACAGGTGCGCACATGAAAATCGACATCGGCTCCGAGGGCAAGATCCTGGGCACGAAACGCGTGTCCCCCAATGGCCAGGTCTCTGGTCTGAGCGAGTACGCCGGCGAGGAGGTCCTCATCATCTACCCCGGCAACCGCGAGCCGCGCATCCAGATGGAGGCGAAGGACTACGTCCACGAGGTCGAGAAGGCGGTCCACAACCAGATGAAGGGCGCTTTCCGCCAATACAAGACGCTGAAGGCGAAGTACAAGGACGAGGCCGCGGCGACGGCGGACTTCATCCGCGCCAAGAGCCCGCAGAACTTCCAGGGCCTCATCGACAACGTCGACATCTGGGTCCAGCAGCAGGTCAACAAGGCCGAGAAGTCGGTCGCGAAGCGGCTGGGCGAAGAGTAACCTCGCCGGCAGCCCTCAGGCCTTGAGGCCAAGCGCGTCGCGAAGCGCCGCGACCAGATCGGCCTCGCCGCGGTGCGCGGCCAAGACCCCCTCGAGGACGCCGAGGTCGTGGCGGGTCTCCTCGTCGTCAGGGGCGAGCCGGAGGGACTCCTTCCACGCCTCGAGAGCGCGCCACAGAAGGCCCGTGACCGACTCGGGGGCGCGTTCGCTCACGCCCGGGCCGATGCTGATGGCGCCGGCCTTGGCGAGGCCGAGGCTGAGGAAGCTGAGGCCCAACTGGTGGTGCGTCTCGCTCGACAGGGGCGCGAGGGAGACGGCGTCCTGTGCCGCGAGCAGGCTCGCGGAGAAGTTGCCGACCGCCAGCTCGAGGGCCGCCTTGCGCACGAGGCGTTCGGGGGCCGGGCCGAGCCGGCGCAGCTCCAGGTTGGCGATGGCCAGGGCCTGGAAGCTCTCCACATAGTCCAGGTCCGTGACCTGCACGAGGTGGGTCAGAAGGCGGTTTGTCATGTTGACTGCCTAGCCTCCAGTGGCGTTCCAGGAGGTGCTTAAGGATTCTGGGCAGATGCTCGAACCATGGCCCGCAACGAAAGCCCACACCGAAAGCGCGCCGCCTTTTGCCAAGGGGGCGGCCCCGACGGGGTCTCTTAAATGAGCGACGCCCGTAAAGGAGGTGCCAGCATGACTGAACCTTCCCAGAATGGTGCGTCGAACGGCGCTGCCCCCGCCCCGGCCGCCGCGCCGCCCGCGAAGGCCGCGTCCGCCCTGCTGGCCCCACCGGCGCAGTGGATCGCAGGCGAGTCGTTCACCACGACCGCCGACATCGAGGTCCCGGAGAAGCTTCTCGACCAGGTCATCGGCCAGGACCACGCGGTCACCGTCGTCCGCAAGGCGGCAGAGCAAAAGCGCCACGTCATGCTCATTGGCGACCCCGGCACGGGCAAGTCCATGCTCGCCCGGGCCATGACCGAGTTCCTTCCCAAGGAGGAGCTCGAGGACGTCATCGCCTACCCCAACGCCGAGGACTCCAACACGCCGCGCATCCGCGTCGTTCCCGCCGGCAAGGGCAAGGAGATCGTGGACGCGCAGAAGTTCGAGGCGCGCAAGAAGCAGGAGCAGCGCGCTGTCGTCATGAACATCCTGGTGCTGGCCTTCGTCGGCATCGGCGTCTACCTCGCGCTGACGCAGAAGAACCCGCTCTACCTGTTCATGTCCATCGGCATTGCCATCCTGCTCTTCATGATGAGCCGGAACCCCGGCATGAACCGCACCGTCAACATGACGCCGAAGCTCCTCGTCGGCCACGACCCCGACGAGACGCCGCCCTTCACCGACGCCACCGCCGCCCACTCGGGCGCCCTGCTCGGCGACGTGCGCCACGACCCCTTCCAGGCGGGCGGCCTCGAGACCCCGGCCCATGAGCGCGTCGAGGCGGGCGCCATCCACAAGGCCCACCGCGGCGTGCTCTACATCGACGAGATCAACACCCTCCATCTCCAATCCCAGCAGCACCTGCTGACGGCCATCCAGGAGCGCAAGTTCCAGATCACCGGCCAGAGCGAGCGCAGTTCGGGGGCCATGGTCAAGACCGAGCCTGTCCCGTGCAACTTCATCCTCGTCGCGGCCGGCAACCTTGACGCCCTGCAGGGCATGCACCCCGCCTTGCGTAGCCGCATCCGCGGCTACGGCTACGAGGTGTACGTGCGCGACCAGATGGAGGACTCCGAGGAGAACCGCCGCAAGCTCATCCGCTTCGTCGCCCAGGAAGTCCAGCGCGACGGCCGCATCCCCCACTTCGACAAGACCGGTGTCGCCGAGATCATCCACGAGGCGCAGCGCCGCAGCGGACAGCAAGGCAAGCTGACGCTGCGCCTGCGCGAGCTGGGCGGCCTCGTGCGCGTCGCCGGCGACATGGCGAAGGGCGAGAACGCCCCCGTCGCCACCGCCGCGCACATCCTCAAGGCGAAGTCCGTGGCCCGCAGCCTCGAGCAGCAGATCTACGACCGCCACATCGAGCAGAAGGAGCGCTACAACCTCCTCAACGTCACCGGCAGCGCCGTCGGCATGGTCAACGGCCTCGCCGTCTACTCCGCCGGCAACGGCATGTCGGAGCACTCCGGCATCGTCATGCCCATCGTCAGCGAGGTCACCCCCGCCTCAAGCCGCGGCGAGGGCAAGATCATCGCGACCGGCAAGCTCGGCGAGATCGCGAAGGAGGCCGTGCAGAACATCTCGGCCATCTTCAAGAAGTACCTCGCCGAGGACGTCGCCAACCATGACGTGCACATCCAGTTCGTCCTCGCCCACGACGGCGTCGAGGGCGACTCCGCCTCCGTCAGCATCGCCACCGCCGTCCTGTCGGCGATGAGCCGCGTCCCCATCCGCCAGGACCTCGCCATGACGGGCTCCCTCTCGGTCCATGGCAAGGTGCTGCCCATCGGCGGCGTCACCGCGAAGATCGAGGCCGCCGCCAAATCCGGCATCAAGGTCGTGCTCGTCCCGACCGCCAACATCGTGGACGTCCTCATCGAGGACGAGTATCGCGAGAAGGTCAAGGTCGTCCCGTGCGACACCCTCTTCGACGTCCTCGAGAACGCCCTCGTGGACGGCCCCGCGAAGGCGGCGCTCCTGGTGAAGCTGCACGCCCTCGAGGCCAACGCCCCGGGGAGCCCCTCGCCGCCCAAGCCCCTCGTCGCGCCCAAGCCGTCGGCCGCGTAACGACGCAGGCGCGGTTATCAGCCAGAAGGCCCGTGCCCTGGCCGTGCGCGGCCTCGTCGTCGGGCGGTTCCAACCCCTCCACGGCGGGCACGTCCAGCTCATCCGGCAGGCGCTCGACGGGTGCGGTTCCGTTGTCGTCGCCGTCGGCTCAAGCACCGAGCCGCCCAGTCTTCGCAACCCGTTCACGTTCGAGGAGCGGCGGGCCATGCTCGACGCCGCGTTCCCCAAGATCCAGGTCGTCGGCGTCCCCGACCTGAACGACGACGCACGCTGGGCCGCCCACTGCCTCGCGCTCACCGGCCCCGTGGACCGCGCCTACGGCAACGACCCGCACAGCCTGGACCTTCTCGCGGCGGCAGGGGTCCGCACGGTGTCCTCAGGGCTCGTCCGTCGCTCGGCTTGGGAAGGCTCGCACGTCCGTGAGCTTCTCGCCAACGGCGATCCTGCGTGGCGCCAGCGCGTGCCTCCCGCGGTCGTGGGGCTCCTCGACGAATGGGACGCGCCGGGACGCCTGCGCAAACTCGCTCAAGCGTCCTAGCACCGCTTGCGGCGCTGGTACCCTTCGCACGGCTCGTTCCGTGCGCACGCGCGACAAGGGGGGCCTGCGGCTCCCCGGACAATCGAGGGAGCGCCGCTACGCGCCAAACCGTCTCTTACGTCGCTGGTATTCCTCGATGGCGCGCAGGAACTCGAGGCGGCTTAGCTCCGGCCAGTAGACGTCCGCGAAGTAGAGCTCCGCGTACGCCATCTGCCAGAGCAAGAAGTTGCTGATGCGCTCCTCGCCCGAGGTGCGGATGATGACGTCCGGGTCGGGCAGGCCGGCGGTGGTGAGGCGGTGGCTGATGGTGTCCACGCCGACGGCCTCCGGGTCGAGGGTGCCGGCCTTCGCGTCGCGCGCGATGGACTTGACGGCCTCGACGATCTCCTGCCGGCCACCGTACGCGATGGCGACGTTGAAGCGGTAGGCGTCGTAGCCCTTCGTGGCCTCCATGACCGCGTCCGCCGCGGAGCGGACTCCCGCGGGCAGCAGGGCCAGGTCGCCGATGCACTGCACGCGGATCTTGTTCTTGTGGACGCGCTCGTCCACGGCCATCTTTCGGAAGTTGTGCTCGAACAGCTCCATGAGGAGCTCGCGCTCGGCGTCGGCGCGCTTGAAGTTCTCCGTGCTGAACGCGTACACCGTGAGGACGCGGATGCCGAGCTCGAGGCACCAGTCGAGGACGTTTTCGAGCCGCTCCTGGCCCGCGACATGGCCCATGCCGAGGTCCTCCAGGCCGAGCTCCTTCGCGAAGCGCCGGTTGCCGTCCATGATGATGCCGACGTGGGTCGGCACGTCGCCTCCGGCCTTGATGCGGTCCAGGAGGCGGTGCGCCCGCACGCGGTCAATGCGGGAGACGACCGACCAGGCCGCCTTCGAGTTCGCGAGGCGGCGCGCGGGGCCGCGGACGACGCGCAGCCGGAGGAGCGCCTTCGCGACGTCGTCCACGGCCGCGCCAGCCCGGCGCTCAACGTCGCGGATTCGCTCTCCCACGGCGCGTCCTACGGTCGCGCCGGTTATGAACGTCCACGTTGGGGGTTCCTTTGCGTCGAGGCCCTCTGGGCAAGGCGTGGCTTACTTGCCGGGGTTGAGGACGTCCGGCCCGAGGAGGATGCAGACGAAGAGGCCGACGGCGAGCAGCACGCTGGCAGCGTACACGAAGCCGTTCCAGCGCATCACCTTGCGGCCGTCGAGGGGGCCGACCGGGATGAGGTTGAAGACGCAGAGGAGCGCGTTCGCGTAGGCGACGACGCCGAGGACGCGCTGGAGCGGCGTGTCGGTGTCGGTGACCCACGTGAACGGCCAGACCGCCGCCGCGATGACGAAGTTCACGGCGGGGCCGACGAGGCTGATGATGCCGTTCTCGCGCGGCGTGACGCGGCCCTGGATGAGGACGGCGCCGGGGGTCGCGAAGAGGATGCCGGTCGAGGCGACGAGGAGGTAGCTCAGGAGGAGGTTCCCGAACTGGGCGCGGAACTCGGCCCAGTGGCCATAGCGCTGGGCGACGACCTTGTGCGCGAGCTCGTGGAGCGTGAAGCCGCTGCCGACGGCGAGCGCGGAGCCAAGCAGCGTGATGGGTTCGGGGAGGAGGCGCTGCGGGAAGGGGCGGCCGTCGCGGGCGAGGGTGAAGCAGAGGGTCAGGACGACCACGGCGCCGGCAAGGTGCAAGATCTCCGTGGCGGCGAAACGGACGCGAGGACGGCCGACGTGGAGGGGGGCGTCGGGGACCGCGAAGGGGTTGTAGCCGTTCACGGCAGGAGCCCCCGGAACGCCTGGGCCGCCACGACCCAAGTCGCCACGATGCTTCCCAGGTTGGTGAGCGCCGTGACGGTGAGGACGCGCACGACGCCGTTGGACCAGAATGCGCGCAGGGTCTCGAGGCGCTTGATGGCCTCGAAGTCCGCGACGGTGGGCTTGCGGCGGTTGGCCTGCACGAGGCCGGCGAGCCAGCCCGACTTGAGGCCGACGGGAAGGAAGCTCGTGAAGGGGGCCGTCGCGGCGCCGGTGAGGATGGCAAGAGGGTGGCCGAGGGCGAGGGCGGCTCCGAGGCCGGCGAACAGGGCGTGCAGCACGATCCAGCTCCGCGTCTGCTCAAGGACCAGGTCGAGGCGGCCGTTCACGAGGTAGGCGGCGAGGACGGCCCCGTACAGGACGGGGACGGCGAGGAGGAGGAAGGTGCCGAAGCCGACGCGGCGCCGGGGCAGCTCGAGAAGCGGGCCGCGGGGCGGAATGGCGGCCGGGGCCGCGAGATGGCGCTGGATGCCGGCGAGATGGCCGGCGCCCACGACGGCGACGACGGAGCCGGACTTGGCCTCCTCCGCGATGTGGCTCGCCATGAGGGCGTCGCGCTCGTCGATGAGAGCCACCTTGATGTCGGGCGCGAAGCGGGCGAAGTCGTCCGTCATGCGCGTGATCGCGTCCGTCTCCAGGAGTTTCGCGACGTCCACGGGGGCGGCGCCTTCCTTGGCGGGCGTGAGGAGCTGCACCCAGACGTTCCAGAAGAGGCGGAGGCGGGCCCAGAAGCCCATGCTCGCGAATCCGCGCTTGAGGGTGACGCGCACGTCGCGGTCGATGAGGACGACCTGCGAGCCCAGCTCCTCGGCGACGGTGACGGCGCGCAGCAGCTCGGAGCCGGGGGAGGCGCCGGCCTCGCGTCCCATCTGCGCCTGCATCGCGGCGAGGTAAAGCTGGAGGAGGAAGAGGTGCTGCTTCTTCTCCCGGAGGATGCGGAACAGATCGGTCTTCTGCCACGCGTCCGGGTCGCGCAGCGCCTGGAGGCGGGCCGGGTCCAGCTCGACGAGCACCTTGGCGGGGCGGGTCTCGCGGATTGTGGCCTCGACCTCGGCGACACTGGCAGGGCTGACGTGGGCGGTGCCCACCACCACGATGCCTTCTCCGACGGAGACCTTCACCACGCGGCGACCTGGGCGCGCCATAAAGGTCCTGCTGATTGGAGGCCTTGCGAGGTTTCGCCGAATTGTCCCCGGGCATCCGATTGAGGCAATTCTCAGGATGCGTCGGTCCGCCAAGCTTTCCAAAGCATCCATGCCAGTTCCGACGACGGCGTCGTCCCCTTCAACGACTGGATGCCAGAACCATGCGAACGGGGCGGCGCGGAGCGCCGCCATCCGTGCTCCGCGCGCCGCTCGAACCGATTCTTGATCGGGTTGGGCTCGCCGCCGTAGGAGGTCACTGGACGCACCCGTCGGAGGGAGCGCGACTGGACGGTCGGGAACGGCTCCAGAGTCCCGGAGGTGCCCGCGTCAACAACGCATCAGGCCCAAGGCTCGCCCTTTTGAACCCGCCTCCTGTGGCTCGCCCAATGGGTGCCATCATCGTGACGGGGATCCCCGGCGTGGGGAAGACCACCGTCATGGAGGCTGCGGCCAAGGCGCGCAACCTCAAGATCGCCGTCTACGGCTCCGTCATGTTCGAGGTCGCCACCGCGCGCGGCATCGTCAAGGCCCGCGACGAGATGCGCAAGCTCCCCTCGGAGACGCAGAAGCAGATCCAGAAGGAGGCCGCGCGCCGCATCGCCGGCATGGGCGACATCATCGTGGACACCCACTGCTCCATCAAGACCCCCAAGGGCTACCTCCCCGGCCTGCCCGCCTGGGTCCTCACCGAACTCGAGCCCTCCGTCATCGTCCTCGTCGAAGCCACCCCCGCCGAGATTGCGCGCCGCCGCGCCAACGACGCCACCCGCAAGCGCGACGAGGACTCGGAGGCCGCCATCGCCGAGCACCAGGAGTACAACCGCCGCTTCGCCGCCGCGTACGCCACCCTCACCGGCGCCACCGTGCACACCGTGCGCAACAACGACAACCAGGTCGAGCGCGCCATGCAGGACATTCTTCAGGTCGTGACCTAAATGGCTGACACCCCCGCCCCTCCCAAGCGCAAGAGCAACATGGTGACCATCCTCAGCATGGGTGCCGTCTTCTTCATCCTCTTCAACAACGATCTGCGCCTCAAGCTTGGCGAGTACGCCGGCTACGTCCTGAACCCCGTCATCGGCTTTGGTGGCAAGTTCCCGGTCCTGACCATCCTCATCGCCGGCAGCCTGCTGGTCGCCCTCACCACCGTCGTGCGCCACTTCACCACGGACTGGATCGCCACCGCGCGCACCCAGGCCATGATGCGCCATTTCCAGAAGGAGATGATGGACGCGCGCAAGACGAACAACACGTACAAGCTCAAGAAGCTCCAGGACGCCAACCCCAAGATGATGGCGGCCAGCCAGGAGATGCAGAGCAAGCAGCTCAAGACGATGCCCCTCACGATGATCATCGTCGTGCCCATCTTCGCCTGGGTCAGCACCTTCCTCGCCACCCTCGACTACACCTGGTTCAGCGCGCCGTGGAACCCCGCCGTGGACATGTTCGCCACGAACGGCATCCTGCCCTTCGGCGCCAACGGCTCCAGCCTCTTCCCCCACTGGATCCTGCTCTACATGGCGCTCAGCATCCCGCTGGGCTCGCTCATCAACAAGAGCCTGAAGTACTTCGCCTGGAAGGAGCGCTGGCAGAAGCGCCACGAGGCCGCCGGCACTCCATGACGACCATCACGGTGGGCGGTCTGCCCGGCACAGGCACGAGCACCCTCTGCAAGCTCCTCGCCGAGCGCACCCAGATTCCCTACATCTACGCCGGCGCGCTCTTCCGCGAGGAGGCCCGCCGCCGCGGCATGACGCTCGCCGAGTTCGGCGCGCTCTGCCAGCGAGACCCCACCATTGATCAGGCGCTGGACGACCGCCAGATCGGACTTCTCAAGCGCGGCGCCATCATCCTTGAAGGCCGCCTGTCGGGCTGGCTCGCCAACCGCCACAAAGTGGACGCCCTCAAGGTCTGGATCACCTGCGACAACAAGGAACGCATCCGGCGCATCGTCCAGCGCGACGGCGGCAACGCCGACGACCAGCTCAAGGCGACCGAGGCCCGCGAGGCGAGCGAGGCCGACCGCTACCTGCGCTACTACGGCGCCGACCTGAACGACATGAGCCGCTACGATCTCGTCCTCGACTCCACCCAGACGGCACCCGAGGTCCTCCTGGAGAACGTCCTCGCCGCGCTGGCCACCCGGAAGGCGACCGCGTGAGCCCCGTTGCGGCGGCCGGGCCGGAGCGCAGCGGCATGCTGCCCGCCGAACGCCCGCGCAAGCGCCTCGTGCGCATGGAGGCCCCGACGGACCCCAAGTACGGCAAGCCGCCCGCCCAGCGCACCCTTGACGAGCTGCTGGAGCGCGGCGTCGTCTGCCTTGACAAGCCCGCGGGCCCCACGAGCCACCAGGTCGCGGCCTGGGTCCGCGACGCTCTCCAGGTGCGCGCCATTGGCCACGGCGGCACCCTCGACCCCAACGTCACCGGCGCCCTCCCCGTCACCCTCAACTCCGGCGTCAAGGCCGTGAGCGCCATGCTCACCGCTGGCAAGGAGTACGTCTGCGTCATGCGGCTGCATGAGGACCGCGGCCCCGAGCAGGTCAAGTCGGCCGCGCACCGCTTCGTCGGCAAGATCACCCAGACGCCCCCAGTCCGCAGCGCCGTCGCCAAGCGCGCCCGCGTCCGCCGCGTCTATTATCTCGACGTCATCGAGCAGGAGGGCCGCGACGTCCTCTTCCGCGTCGGCTGCCAGGCGGGCACCTACATCCGCAATCTTTGCGTGGACATGGGGAAGGCGCTCGGGACACGCGGCCACATGCAAGAGCTGCGCCGCAGCCGCACCGGCCTCTTCACCGAGTCCGACCTCGTCACACTGCAGGACTGCCTCGACGGCCGCATCGAGCGCGACGCCGGCGACGAGGCGATGCTGCGGCGCTGCATCAAGCCCATCGAGTCCGCCACCGCGCACCTCAACTCCGTCTCCATCCGCGACTCCGCCGTGGACGCCATCTGCCACGGCGCGCCGCTGGCCGCCATCGGCATCAGCAACCTGGACGCCGGCATCGAGGTCGGCGAGGCCATCGCCATCATGAGCCTCAAGGGCGAGCTCGTCGCCATGGCGGAGGCCGCCATGACGAGCCACCAGATGCTCGAGGCCGACAACGGCATCGCCGCCACGCCCCAAAGGGTCATCATGCCGAAGATGACCTACCCGAAGGCGTGGAAGAAGCGCGAAGCCTCCTGAGCCTCCTCACCGGCCGTGAGGTCTTCGGCTACGGCTGGCTGCTCGCCATCGCTACGGGCGCCCTCTCGCTCCTTGCGCACCGCAACGGCTGGAAGGCCGCCGGGGTCGTGTTCCTGACCGTGCCTGCGTGGCGCACGCTCCTCGACGTCCTGCCCCAGGCCTCCGTTCCCTTCGTCGGCGGCGTGACGTTCCAGCCGTACAGCGTCCTCGACCTCTCGAACCAGTACATCGGCTCCATCCTGTTCAACCTCGCCTACCTCGTCGCGGGCTTCCTGCTCTGGACCATGGGCGACGCGCCGGGCCTATGGCGCCGGCCGACGGCACGGGGGCTCGCTTCGGTCCTACGCCGCATGGGCATGCCGCTCGGCAAGGGCGAACCTCGCTCCACTGCCTGGGGCTTGGCTGGCTTCCCACTCCTTCTTCTCGGCAACGTCCTGCTCCTGCTCGCCACCTCGAACCCGACGCTGCAGAACTCCAACGAGGACGACCTCTTCGCGAAGATGACCTTGTTCCACGCCATCGCCATCTCCGCCGCGGCCGCCTTCGGCGAGGAGCTGCTCTACCGCGGCGTCATCCTCGTCGGCCTGGTCGCGCTCGGCCGCATGGCCTTGCAAAGCGTGCCGGAACCCGCGCGCTCCACGACCGCCTTCCTCGCCGCCCTCGTCGTCCAAGGCCTGCTCTTCGGCTTCGCGCACGCGGGCTACGCGAGCATCCAGCACCTCCTGTTCGCGGTGCTCTTCGGGTTCTTCTCCGGATTCATCGCGTGGCGTTTCGGAATCTGGACCGCCATCGCGTTGCATTTCCTCAACGACTTCTTCGTCTTCGGACTGGAGGTCCGACAGCCGTGGGCCGTGCCGCTGCTCGCCGCGCTGTTCTTGCCCCTCGTGGTCTTCGCGGCCGTGTTCTTCACGCGGCGCGCCGGGGAGTGGCGGGCATCGAGGACGAAGGCCTAGGCGCGGGACCGCACGGCGTGCTTCGTCAACCCGCCGGAGCGCATGGGGAACAGCCCTGCGGGACCGAAGGCCCCGCGCTCCAAATGATTGACCGGTTTGCAAGTCAGCGCCGAGGGGGGCTTGGAGCGCAGCCGCGCTCCAAGCCAGCGCGCGAAGCAAGCGGACCCTCGGTGGCTGCCGCTTCGCGGCGGCCGCGGTGCGGCCGCGCCGCGCGAATGCAGGCGCCGAGGGGGAGATTTGAACTCCCAAGACCGTTTCCAGTCACAAGCTTTCCAGGCTTGCGCCCTACCAGGTTAGACGACCTCGGCAAATGGTGCCTGGAGGTCCAGCCCCAGGCGTGCTTTTTGCGCCGACACCGGGCCACTATTTAATCGGCAAGGAGGTGGCGCGCACCGTGAGTTGGCTCTGGCAGGTCATGCGGCCGCTGGCGGTCGTGGCGCTTCGTCCCGTGTTCCGCATCGGCGTCGTCGGGCGTCATAACGTCCCGAAGCGGGGCGCCGCCATCCTCGCGTCGAACCACTGCAGCGCGCTCGATCACGTCGTCTTGCCGATGACGACGCGGCGCACCATCATCAACATCAGCAAGAAGGAGCACTTCGAGGACGGCCCCGTCAAGTCGTGGTTCTTCCACCAATGGGGCATCATCCCGGTGGACCGCGGGAAGGGCGACACCGGGGCGATGGACGCCGCGAAGAAGGCGCTACGCGAAGGCAACCTGTTCTGCATCTACCCGGAAGGCACGCGCAGCCCGGACGGTCGTCTCTACAAGGGCCACACCGGCGTCGCGCGCCTCGCGCTGGAATGCCGCGTCCCCGTCATCCCCGTCGCCATGGTGGGCACGTTCGAGGCCAAGCCGAAGGGCGGTAAGACGCGCTATTTCCAGAAGACCGCCGCCGTCGCCGGCCCGGCTCTCGACTTCAGCCGCTACTGGGGCATGCAGGAGGACAAGGAGGTCTGCCGCAAAGTGACCGACGAGGTCATGGCCGCGCTCCAGAAACTCTCCGGCCAGGAATACGTCAACGAGTACGCCCCGTATCCCGCGTTCTCCAAGCAAGCCAAGCCCGCCGATGTTCCCGCCGGCAAGGCCTGATGGCCATCACCTTCTGGGGCCGCAAGGGCGACAAGCCGACGCTCGACGCGGTGGCGTTCCTGAAAGTCCACGGCTACCGCGCCAACCGGATGCTCGACGTGGACGCGACACCGCCCGCCGGCGACGACGCCGCCCAGCTCGGCAAGTCCGGCATCGCCCCGGACGGCAACGGACGCTGGCCCGCTCCGCTCTTCCTGACCCCACGCGGCGGTCTCGCCGGCTTCCGGGAGCGCGCCTGGATGGAGTTCTTGGACATCGGGAAAGGGCGCTCGGGGTAAACCACCTCGTTCAGGCTTTATGCTGGACGGCGTATCCAATCCCGTGAAATCGCCTTCGCGGCCCGGCCGGCTGCGGCGGTGGTTTCGTGACTTGCGCGTCTCCCGAAAACTTCTGGTGGCCATTCTCGTGCACTTGTTGCACGCCGGCGTGCTTCTTGCCGTGACGGCATACGGAATGCAGGCCCTCTCCGCCAGCCGAGCCTACGTCGAGGGCGAAGGCTTGTGGTCCAAGGCCGAAAAGGAAGCGACGCTTGAGCTGTTGCAATACATCGAAGACGGCAACGAAACCGACTACGCAGACTTCTGGGCCCAAATCAACGTCACCCTCGGCGACCACGCCGCCCGCCTCGAGTTGAACAAGCCCAATCCCGATTATGGTGTGGTGGCGCGCGGATTCGTCCAAGGCCGCATCCATCCGGATGACGTTGACAACCTCGCGTGGCTCTATCGCACGTTTGGTTGGGAACCCCACATCGCGTCCGCCATCCGCGTTTGGACGCTCGCGGATGAAAAAATCGTCGTCCTCATCGGCTTGGCCGAGCAGATTCATCAGGCGCGCCTCCCCCCCGAGGACACGCAGAGGCTGCAAACGCTGCGGCTCCAAGTTCGAGCCACCGACGACGAGCTCACCGCCCTCGAGGACGAATTTTCCAGGACCTTGGGCGACGGCGCACGCTGGCTTACCGGCGTCGTGGTTCTTGGAACGCTCGGGCTCACGGTCGTGTTCGTGGGCGGCGCGCTCGTCGTTTCTCTTCTTGTGGCGCGTCACGTCACGCGGTCACTCACCGCGCTTCGCACGGGCACCCAACGCGTTGCAGGCGGAGAATTGGGATTCACAATTGACGCCGAGGCCGCCGATGAAGTCGGCATGGCTGCGCGTGCGTTCAACGAAATGAGCCAGAAGTTGGCCGCGGCCGCGCGGGAGGGCGAACATCGGGAGAAGGCACTGGCGGTCGCCAAAGAACGCGCGGAGAACGCGGACGAGGCCAAATCCCGATTCTTGGCGACGATGAGCCACGAAATGCGCACGCCCCTCAATGCCGTGATCGGCGTAGGGGACCTCCTCGTCCACACGCCGCTCTCGCCGGACCAAGCGGAACTGGTCGCAAGCGTTCAGGCCAGCGGAATGCATCTCCTTTCGGTCGTCAATGACATCTTGGACTACTCCAAGTTGGAGGCGGGCCGCCTCGTCCCCGAGTCGATGCCGGTGGATTTGCCCAGCATTGCCGAGGCGGCGGTGGATCTTGTTGCGTCCCAAGCCGCCGCCAAGGGTCTCGAATTGGTGTGCCGCTGTGATCCCAGCATGCCCGCCGCGGTCCGCTCCGATTCGCATCGCATCCGCCAAATTCTCGTCAACCTGCTGTCCAACGCGGTGAAGTTCACGGCCCAGGGACAGGTGGTCGTGCAGGGCCGCTCCGAAGCGAAGGGCAACGGACTGGTCGAAGTCCGCTTCGTGGTGGAAGACTCGGGGGCCGGCATTGCGCCGGACGTGCTGCCACGCCTGTTTCAACCGTTTGTGCAAGGCGACACGTCCCTCACGCGACACCACGAAGGCACCGGGCTCGGGCTCGCCATCAGTCGCAGCCTGGCGCGACTCTTAGGCGGCGACATCGAACCGGAATCCGTGGTGGGCAAGGGCAGCCGCTTCACGTTCCGTTTTGTGGCGCCCTTGCTGGAGAGCCTGAAGCCGGACCCGGAGCGCCTGCGCGATGTTCGGGTCCTCGTCATGATTCCTCAGCCGGCCACCCGCGCAGCCGTCACAGACTTCCTGCGCGGCTGGTCGGCCACCATTTTGGACATCGCCCCCGGTGAGCCCCTCCCGCCCTGCGATGTCGCCCTCGTGGACGGTCCGGAAGCCGAACGCGCCGTGGCTTCCTCCACGGTTCCCGTCGTGGCTCTCAGCTCGCTCAGACAACCGTCTTCGGACATTCCGCGCGCCATCTCCGTCACAAAACCCGTCCACGGGCACGCGCTGGCCGCCGCGTTGGACAAGGCGTTGCAGTTGGATCGTCCGGCTGCGCCCGCGCCGCAACTTGCCATCGCCCCGCTGCGCATTCTTCTGGCCGAAGACAACCCCGTGAATCAAACGATTGCGCGCAAAATGTTGGAGCGCCTGGGACAGAAACCGGTCGTGGTCAATGACGGCATCGAGGCCCTCGACGAAGACGCGCGGGCCACCTACGACTTGATTCTTCTCGACGTGCACATGCCGCGCATGGATGGCTTGGAGGCGGCGCGACAGCTGCGCAAACGGCACGCAACCGACGGACCACGGCTGTGCGCCGTCACGGCGGACGCCATGACGGGGGACCGCGAGCGCTGCCTTGAAGCGGGGATGCACGACTACCTCCCGAAGCCCATCCGCATGGCGGAATTGGCGGCGGTCCTGAGGTCCACGCCGCACCGCTGAAGTAGCGGTGGCAGGCTCGGTGGCACGATGATGAAGCTCGGCGCGCACAACTCGATTGCCGGGGGCCTGCACAACGCGGTCGCAGAGTGCCAGTCCATCGGGGGCGAGGCGATGCAGATCTTCTGCAAGAACCAGCGTCAGTGGACCGCGAAGCCCATCACGGCCGAGGAGGCCAAGCTCTTCACGGACGCCGTCGCGAAGGCGAAGATCGGGCCCAACATGGTGCACGACTCCTACCTCATCAACCTCGGAACCGCCGACGCCGGCAAGGCGGCCTCTGCCCGGGGCGCGTTCCTGGACGAGTACAAGCGCAGCGAGCAGCTCGGCATCGCCTACCTCAACTTCCACCCAGGCAGCCACGTCCACGAGGACAAGAAACTGCGCGACGACCGCAAGGTGCGCGACGCCGCCCTCGACCGCATCGCCGCCAACCTCACCACCGTGCAGGACGAGACGAAGGGGTTCCGGTGCAAGCTCGTCATCGAGAACGCCGCTGGCCAGGGGACCAACGTTGGCAACTCCTGGGAGGAGGTGCGCCGCATCCTCGATGGCGTCGGCGACCGCAAGCGCATGGGCGTCACCATTGACACGCAGCACTCGTGGGCGTGCGGCTACGATTGGGTCGGCGCCTACGACGACGTCTGGGACTCGTTCAAGGACCAGGTGGGCATGGACACGCTCGTCGCGTTCCACCTCAACGACTCCAAGGCGGAGTGCGGCGAGCGCGTGGACCGCCACGACACCATCGGCACCGGCAAGCTCGGAATCGAGTTCTTCCGCACCCTGATGAACGACCGCAAGCTCGACTCCAAGGTCGGCTATCTCGAGACGCCCGACGGACCGGAGTCGTGGGTCAAGGAAATCGCCTTGCTACGCTCCCTTCGCAAATAGGGCGAAGGCCGCTCAACGCGGCTTGTCCTTGGCGCGCGAGCGGCGCAGGTGTCCGAAGGCCTGCCGCTCCGGCTCGCTCGCGACGCGCAGGTGGTGCGCGAACTGGGCGACGAAGACCGGGTCCTGGTCGGAGCGCGCCCCGGCCGAGACGGTGGTCCAAGTGCATCCCGTGTGCGTGGCACAGCGGATCTCCTGCGCCTGGCCGTTCGGGCCGCGCTTGGTGACGGTGTAGCCACTCTCCATGCCGTGGGCATTCCCGGGCCAGGCGATAAGGAGCGAGGGTCCGGGCCCGGTGGGGCGCGCTAGGCGTCTTTGGGCTTGGCCGAGAGCTCGGCGAAGGCCATCTTGCCGCTCAGCTTGTTGACGCGGGCCCACACGGTCTGGCCGACCTGGCCGCCGGGGACGACGAAGACATAGCCCTCGTAGATGCCCTTGGCCTCGGGCTTGCCGCCGGGCTTGCCGGGCTGGCTGAGCGTGATCTGGTAGGTGCCGGACTCCTTGACGGCGGCCTCGGGGCGGCGGGCCTTGCGGGCCTTGATGGGGGTGCGGCTGCCGCACGCCTCGCAGCGCAGGATGCTGGTGCGCGCGTCCTTCTCGATGTGGGTGTCCGGGGCGCCACACTCGCTGCAGCGCACGTACGTCTCGACGTAGTCCTCGAGGACGCCCTGGACCTTCTGCGGGCTGACCTTGCCCGTGAAGACGAGGCGGTCGCCGTCCACGTGGCCGGCGGTGCCGACCTGGGCGAGCAGGAACTTGGCGAGGTGCTGCTCCTCGCGGCGCGTCGAGGTCACCATGGCCTTGAAGTTGCGCAGGAGGGTCATGCGGCCCTCGGGCAGGATGTCGGGACGAGGGAGGGCCCAGCGCTCCTTGTTGTGCACGTTGTCCGGCAGGGCCTTGCGGGCCTTCTGGAGGAGGCTCAGGTAGGCGTTCTGGTCCATGCGCTTCGCACTGCCTTCCGCTATAAGAGGGCCGCTCAGGACGGAAACGTCCGCCGGAAACACAGATTCCGAAGGTTTTTCCAAGCCATGGAAGAGCAAGGAAAAACTGTCCGCTCAAGGCCCCGCAGGAATGAAGCAGATTCGGTTGCCCGGGGGCGTCGATTCGCCACCCCTTCCGACGCATCCCCGACCGCTCCGACGGCGGCGTCGCGCGGAACGACTGGATGCCAGAAGGATTCGTTGGGGGCGGCGCAGAGCGCCGCCGGGCGCACTACGCGCGCCGCTCGACATGCTTCATCGGGTTGGGCTCGCCGCCGTCGTCGAAGGCCACTGGATGCACCCGCCGGAACGAAATCCCGGCGCGCGGTTGGAGCCGGTTGGCGGCGCCTTCAGGTGCCCGTGGAGACCAGCTGCTTCATTTTCGATGGCGCGGCACTACCCGTGGTTCTGCCCGCAAGCCCCGCTGAATCTGCTCAATCTGTGTTCCGGCAAAGGCAGAGTCGGTGAACTACGCCGCCGCGACCGGCTCGGGGCCGTGCGCGAGGACACCCTTCGCGACGAGCGCCGCTTGGACGAGGCCGACGAAGAGCGGGCCCGGCTTCTGCGGGCGGCTGTTGAACTCGGGGTGGAACTGGCCGCCGATGAAGTACGGGTGGATGTGGCGCGGCAGCTCCATCATCTCCATGATGGGGCGGTCGGGCATCCGTCCGCTGAAGATGAGCCCCTTCTTCTCGAGCTGGGCGATGTAATCCGGGTTCATCTCGTAGCGGTGGCGGTGGCGCTCGCTGATGACGAGGCTGCCGTACGTCTCGTGCGCGAGGCTGCCCTCGTTGAGGACGCACTCGTAGGCGCCCAGGCGCATGGTGCCGCCGAGCTCCTGAATCTCGTACTGCTCCGGGAGGACACAGATGACGGGGTGGGCCGCGTTGACATCCATCTCGGTGGAGTTGGCGCCCTTGAGGTGGGCGACGTTGCGCGCGTACTCGACGATGGCGAGCTGGAATCCGAGGCAGATGCCGAGGAACGGGACCTCGCTCTCGCGGGCGTGCTGGACGGCGCGGATCTTGCCCTCGGTGCCGCGGCTGCCGAAGCCGGGGCCGACGAGGATGGCGTCCGCCTCGCGGAGGTTGCGCCACGCGTCGGCGTCGTTCGTCTCGAGCGCCTCGCCCTCGATGTAGCTGATGCGCACCTTGGTGTCCAGGGACGCGCCGGCGTGGCGGAGCGCCTCGTTGATGCTGAGATAGGAGTCGCTGAGGTCGGTGTACTTGCCGACGAAGGCCACGGTGACCTCGTGGCTCGGGTTGAGCAGGCGGTCCACCAAGTCGCGCCAGGACTCCAGGTCGGGTTTCAGGGTCGGGAGCCCGAGGCGCTTCGTGATGGTGTCCACCACGCCCTGCTCCTCCAGGATGAGGGGGACCTCGTAGATGCTCTTCGCGTCGTGCGCCGAGACGACCCCGGACTCGGGGACGTCGCAGAAGCTCGCGATTTTCTCGCGGATCTCCGGGTGGAGGGGCTGCGCGCTGCGGCAGACGATCATGTCCGGGTGCAAGCCGATGGACTTGAGGTCGCGCACCGTGTGCTGCGTGGGCTTCGTCTTCTGCTCGCCGACGGCGCCGACGACGGGGACCAAGCTCGTGTGGATGAGGAAGAGATTCTCGTGGCCCACCTCGCGGTGGAGCTGGCGGATGCCTTCGAGAAACGGCGCGGACTCGATGTCGCCCACGGTGCCGCCGACCTCGACGAGGCAGATGTCGGCGCCCGACTTCTTCGCCACGCGCTTGATCCAGTCACGGATCTCATTGGTGATGTGAGGGACGATCTGGACCGTCTTGCCGAGGTAATCGCCGCGGCGCTCCTTGTCGATGACGGTCTTGAACACCTTGCCCGTCGTGATGTTGTTGTCGCGGCCGAGCGGGATGTCGAGGAAACGCTCGTAGTTGCCGAGGTCCAAATCGGCCTCGCCGCCATCCTGGAGGACGAACACCTCCCCGTGCTCGAACGGATTCATGGTGCCCGCGTCCGAGTTTAGGTACGGGTCAATCTTGACGGCCGTCACGGAGAACCCGCGCGCCTTCAGCAAGGTCCCGATGCTGGAGGTCGTGATGCCTTTGCCCAGCCCGGACAGAACGCCGCCCGTCACGACGATGTACTTCGTCATACGCTACGGGAACCTCCCTACGCGGCCACCGGATATCAAGCCTCCTTCACCGTTTCCGTTCCCCGCCTCTTTTCCGGGCATCCCGAGCGTGCCCCGCAAACGCACCCTTTTCCCCCCGGGTCGCGTCCGAGCGTCTGTGCCCATCACCTCCATCTCGCTTCGCTCCATCGAGGCCCGCAAGTTCGCGGACGCCGTGCCGAACCAGCAGATCCGCATTGACCACAACTCCAACTTGACGCTCGTCGCCCGCGAGGCCGAGGACCGCATGCGCGTCGAGTTCGGGTACACGACGAGCTACGGGCCGCTCGGGATGGTCAAGATCGAGGGCTCGCTCCAGTTCACGGACGCCAACGCCGGCTCCGCCGCCGACGGGTGGGCCACGACGCGCAACTTGCCGCCTGAGATGGCGCAGCAGGTCCACTCCGCCATCATGGGCATGGCCGTCCCGGAGGCGGTCGGGCTGGCCAAGGAGCTTCGCCTCCCCCCGCCGATCCCGATGCCGCAGATTCAATTCCAGCAGCCGGCCAAGCCCGCCACCCCGGCGGCCAACGACCGCTACGGCAACCCCGAAGTCGGCTGAGCTCCCGTCGGTTCCCCCTTCGAGGCCCCTCCAGGGTTGGATAAAAGGCCTTAAGTCGCGCGGCGCCGGTCAAAGGGCACGCAGGGATGACCATGGCCACCAACGGCACCATCACGACCACCACGACCCGCGTCGTCGGCACCAACGAGATTCGCGCCAACCTGCACTCCATCGCGGGTGAGATCGAGCGCGTCCGCACGGCCCTCGACACCACGAGCCTCAACGACCTCGTGCGCTCCTTGCGTGACCTGGAGCTTCGCATCACCACCATCGAGGAGACCACCGTCTCCGCCGCCGAGGACGTGGACGCGTCGCGCCGCGAGCTCGACCGCGAGCGCGAGCGTTTCCAGCAACTCTGGCAGGCCTACAAGACCCAGGAGGACGAGCTCGAGGGCCTCAAGCGCCAGCTCGGCGTCGCCGGGGAGCAGGGCCGCAGCCTCGCCCAGATGCAGGAGGAGGTCGGCCGCCTGCGCGCCTCCGCCGCGCGCGCCGCGGACGCCGAACGCGCCCTGCGCGAGAACCAGGCGCTCCACGTCGAGGTCGAGAGCCTGAACCGCCTCACCCGCGAGGCCCAGGCCCGCCTCGACGCCCAGTCCATCGAGCTGCTCGCGCTGCGCGAGACCGCGACCCGCGTCGCCAAGCTCCAGACCGTGGACACCGACTTGCAGCAGGAACGCGAGCGCCTCGCCAAGCTCTACAAGGTCTACGAGGAGCGCGCCGCCGACATCCGCGACCTCCAGACCCGGCTCGACGCCTGGGAGGCGTGGTTCCAGAAGATGGAGCCGCACATGTCCCAGCTCTGCCGCATGACCAGCGACGCGCCGCGCGCCTAACCGCTCCCCGCCGCAACACAGATTCAGCAGATGCTTTCTGCTCCAGTCTAGCCGTGGCCTGAACAACCGTCCTGTCCTTGCAAGACCAGTGCGCGAAGAATTCTGCTAAATCTGTGTCTGGGAAGGGAAACTAACGAATCTTCGAGCCCGGCGGGAGTGCCCGTTGCGGCGTGAGGAAGCCGACCGTGGTGCCGTCGTCGGCAGCGAGGATCATGCCTTGGCTCTCGACGCCGCGCAGCATCGCGGGTGCCAGGTTGGCGACGAACGCGACGGTCTGGCCGACGAGCTCCTCGGGCTTGTAGAACGCCTTCAGCCCTGCGACGACCTGGCGAGGTCCGAGCTCCCCGGCGTCCAGCTTGACGACGTAGAGCTTGTCGGCCTTCGGGTGCGCCTCGACGGCGACGACCTTGGCGAGACGGAGGTTGATGCGCTGGAACTCCTCGATGGAGATGGAGGTCGGTTGCGGGGCGGGCGCGGGCTTGGCGGACGGGGCGGCCGGCGTCGGGGCAAGGGTTGCGGGAGCGTTTGTCTTGGAATCCACGGGGGTCACCTTGGAAGGGGTCGGGGGCGCGCCCGGGCCGGCGAGCGCCTTGATCTGGTCGGGGTCGAGCTTGATGAACAGCGGCTGCGGCTCGGCGAGGCGGTGGCCGATGGCGAGTGGAGCCTGCGCGGCGGACCACGGTTGGGCGTGCACGGAGCCCTCTTCGCCAACGGCGGACCATGCTTTCTGCGCGGCTTCGGGCAGGAACGGCGCCATGTAGACGGCGAGCGCCTTGACGACGCGGATCAGGCTGTGCAGTTTGTCCTCGGCCTCGGGGCGGTTCGTCTTGTATTTCGCCCACGGCTGCGCCTCTTGCATGGCCTGGTTGCCGAGGAAGGCGAGCTCCATGAGGCGGCGCATCGCGGGCCGCAGGCGGACGGCGCGGAGGTGGGTCTCCATGTCGTCGCCGCACGCCGCGATGGCCGCGCGCAGCTTGGCGTCCAGCTTGTCGTCCGCCTCGGGGGCGTTGGGGATAACGCCGAGGTTCTTCTGCGTGAAGCTGAGGACCCGGTGGACGAGGTTGCCGAGCGCGCCGACGAGCTCGTCGTTGACCTTGCTCTGGAAGTCCTCCCAGGTCCAGTCGGCGTCCTTGCCTTCGGGCATGTTGATGCTGAGGTAGTACCGCACTGCGTCGCTCTGGAAGCGGTCGAGCACCTCCTGCACGCCGATGCCGACGCCCTGCGACTTGCTGAACTTGAGGCCGGCAAGGTTGAGGAACTCGTTCGCTGGCACATCGTACGGCAGGTTGAGGAGTGGCTCCCCCTTCTTGCCACGCGCCTCGTTGTACGCGATGAGGATGGCGGGCCAGATGATGGTGTGGAACGGGATGTTGTCCTTGCCGAGGAAGTAGTAGGAGCGCGCCGTCTTGTCGGTCCAGAACCTGTGCCACGCCTCCGGTTTGCCCTGGCGCTGCGCCCACTCGACGGCGGCGGTGAGGTAGCCGCACACGGCCTCGAACCAGACGTAGATGCGCTTGTCGTCGTAGTTCGTGGACGAGCCCGGGAGAGGCGGGATGGGGACGCCCCAGGTCAGGTCGCGCGTGATGGCGCGGTCCACGAGGCCGTCCTTGAGCCACTGCGAGGTGAAGTTGATGGTGTTGGCGCGCCAGTGGCCAGCCGTCGCCTGGACGTAGCGCTCGAGGGCAGGCTGGAGCTTGCTGAGCAGGAAGAAGAAGTGCTCCGTCGGGCGGAACGTGACCGGGTTGCCGGGGTTCATCTTGCTGTGCGGCGCGATGAGCTCCTTGGGGTCAAGCGTCTTGCCGCAGGCGTCGCACTGGTCGCCGCGCGCTCCGGCCGTCTTGCAGTGCGGGCAGGTCCCCTCGACGTAGCGGTCGGGAAGGAACCGTCCCGCCTTCGCATCATACGGCGCCTCCGTGGTGCGCGTCTCGATGTAGCCCATCTCGCGGCAGGCCAGGAAGATCTTCTGGACCCATTCGCGGTGATTCGGCGTCGTCGTGGCCGTGAAGAGGTCGAAGTCGATGTGGAGCCGGCCGAGCGCCGCCTTGTGCTCCTCGTTGTAGAACGCCACGACCTCGCCGGGCGTCTTGCCCTCTTTCTCCGCCTTGATCATGATGGGCGTGCCGTGGCAGTCCGAGCCCGACACCATGAGCACGTCGTGGCCGAGCATCCGCATGGCGCGGCGGAAAATGTCCGGCGGCAGGAGCGAGCCGGCGATGTGCCCCAGGTGGAGGGGGCCGTTGGCATACGGCCACGCAACCCCGATGAGGATGGGGGGTCTCCCTGATGCAGCCTTGGACACGCATCCGCCAAGGGTGGCGGGATATAACGCGTGACGGCCCTAGGCGCCACCCTGGAAAGAGGCCTGCGCAGCCTGGAGGTCAGCGAGGTCGTCCGCGTCGAACTTGTACGGCACCCACTGGTTGTCCTGGAGCAGTTCCAAGACTCCTTGGAGACCGCCGACCAACGCCGTCATGACCGAGCCGTCCGAGGCAGAATGGCAGGAATGCTGCGCGTCGTCATGAGCCCGGACCATCGGGACGCCGCAGTCGACCAGCCCGAGGGCATGGCCCGCCTCATGCACTAGGATGGCGCGCTCGACAGGCTCGTCGTTGGCAGCGAGAAGGTCCCAGCTCGCGGGCGGCAAGACCACGTTGAGGTGCTGGACCTTCGGGAAATAGTAAATCGCCGGAAGCGAGCCGATGTGCAGCCCGATGGTCTCGCCGCTTTGCGAGGCGCCGGCGGCCCTGGCACCGTCCAGGTACAGGACGTGCAGCCACGCGGTGTGGCTGGCGGCGTCCCCCGATAGAAGGGGCGCGCCCAAGGTGAAGGTGCGCGCATGGACCGCAAGGAGGTCGGCCACCGTATGGTTCGCGATGCCGGTGCTCGGCATGGGGATGGGGGTCTGGACCGTGACGGGCTTGCCGGTGGCGCGCCCCAACTCGTCGGCTAGCGTCGTCAAGGCGGCAGGATAGGGGACGTGCTCCGGGGTGTAGTGGACCTGGACGACGACGCGGTCCGTGGCGGGGCCAAGCAAGGCGCGCCAGCTCGTCGTGAGGTCGGGCGCTTCGTGCGCGGCAGGGAGCGGATTCACGCAGCCGGCAAAGACGACGGCAACGGTGAAGACTGCAAGCCACCCCGTGCGCACGCATCGACGGGCCCGTGGTCCGTTATCAGGTTTTCTGGACGACACGCGCGGAGGGCTCAGTGACTGCCTTGCGTCTCGAGCCATCGCTCGGCGTCGATGGCGGCCTTGCAGCCGGAGCCGGCGGCCGTGATGGCCTGCTTGTAGCGGTGGTCGTACACGTCGCCCGCGACGAAGACGCCCTCGACGCTCGTGTAGGTGTCGTACGCGCCTTCCTGCATGATGTAGCCCATCTCGTCGAGGTGCAGCGAGCCCTTGAAAAGGCCCGTGTTGGGCGTGTGGCCGATGGCGCTGAAGTAGCCCTGGCAGGCCAGGGTCTCGACCTTGCCTGTCTTGAGGTTCTTGAGGCGCACGCCGGTGACCGTGGTCTCGCCGAGGAGCTCCTCGACGGTCGTGTCCCAGCGGATGGCGATCTTGGGGTGCGACTGCGCGCGGGCCGCCATGATCTTGCTCGCCTTGAACGAGTCCCGGCGGTGGATGATGGTGACCTTCGTCGCGTACTTCGTGAGGAAGAGCGCTTCCTCCATGGCGGAGTCGCCGCCGCCGATGACGACGACCTCCTTCTCCTTGAAGAAGAACCCATCGCAGGTGGCGCAGGCGCTCACGCCGTGGCCGCGCAGGCGGGTCTCGCTCGGGAGTCCAAGCCACTTCGCGGTGCTCCCGGTGGCGACGATGACGGCGCGGGCCTCGTGCGTGCCCGAGGAGCTGGTGACCTTGAAGGGCCGCACGGTGAAGTCCACGGCGGTGGCGTCCTCGTCGCGGAACTCGGCGCCGAAACGCATGGCCTGCTTGCGCATCTGCTCCATGAGCGAGGGGCCTGTGATGGCGTGCTCGAAGCCCGGGAAGTTCTCGACGTCGGAGGTGATCATGAGCTGGCCGCCCGCCTCGAAGCCGGCAACGACGAGGACCTTCAGGTTGGCGCGCGCCGCGTAGATGGCCGCGGTGCAGCCGGCGGGGCCGGAGCCGATGATGAGGACGTCGAGGACCACGACTCGGCGACCCTCTCGCGGTTCTTGAAAGAATGGCTCGGTTCCTATGTCCGGCCCGGACGCAGATTCAGCAGATTTCTTCAAGCCTTGCCAGGGCAATGACAATTTGTTCGTTCAAGGCCCCGCCAGAATGAAGCCGATTCCGTTCTGTGGAATTGTCGTGTGCCCGACAAACGGCCGACGAATGTCGCCCGTGAATCCTCACGAAAGGTCTGCTGAATCTGTGTCTGGGTGCGAACGCGGACTAAGCCGGACGGTACGCTTCGAGGGCGGCCGCGGCCTGGACGATGCCGTATCCGGCGGCGCGGTCGTGCGGGGTCGCCTGCCCCGCGACGTGCTTGGCGGTCTGCACGAGGACCTCCTTGACACGCTCCACGCCGGCGCGGTCCTTGAGCACGGGGCGGCCCTCCAGAAGCAGGGCGACGGTGGAGGCAACGAAGGGGCAGGCCTGGCTCGTGCCGGTGGCCTTGGCGTAGGTCTCGCCGGTCCAGGAGGAGAGAATCTCGACGCCGGGGGCGACCAGCTCGGGCTTCTTGTCGGGGTCGCAGCGCCCGCGGGTCCCGAGGATGGGGATGGTCTGGCAGGCGTTGCCTGCGTCGTCGCCGCGGCTCGAGCCGTCCCAGACCTGGAGGTCCTTGTTGATGGCGCCCACGGAGAGGACGCCGGGGATGCTGGATGGCACCAGGACGTCTGTATTGTCGGGGCCGGCGTTGCCGGCGGAGGCGACCACGACGATGCCGGCGTCGATGGCCGCGTTGATGGCGTCCTGGAGCGCATTGCCCTGGTCGTCGAGGAGGCTGTTGGGGAACGGGGCCGCGTCCGAGCCGAGGCTCAGGCTGATGACTTGCGCCTTTTGCGACGCGGCCCACTTGACCGCCTCCGTGACGGCGCTCGTGTCGCAGGAGCCCTTGGGGTTCTGCTCGGTCGGTGCGGGGCACACCTTCGCCACGAGGTAGAGCGCCTCGGGGGCGCCGCCCTGGAGGTCCACGCCTGCGTACACCAGTTTGTCCCCGAGCGAGGAGCCCGAGGCGCCGAGGATGCCGAGGACGTGGCTGCCGTGGCCGACGTCGTCGTAGGCGTTGGCGAAGCCGTTGCGGCCGTTCACGAAGTCTTGGAAGCCGATGACCTCGCCGTTGGCCCGGTCGCCATCGAAGAGGTGGGCGAGCGCGGGGTGGCCCCGGTTGGCGCCCGTGTCGAGGACGGCGATGGTGACGCCCTTGCCGGTGTGGCCGAGGCCCGGCATGAGGTCGAGCTGCGTCGCCTCGAACGCCCATTCGGTGCGCGCCTCGCCGAAGAGCCCGCCGAAGCAACCCGCGAGGAGCGGGGCCAGCATGGCGAGGGCAAGGGCGGCGCGGGGCAGGGCCATCACGGCGCCAGGGGCCGGCGACGGGGATAAGCGTTGCCGATGGGACGGGCGCCTAGAGGCGCAGCATCAGCGCGACGTCGGCGACGACGGGCATGCGGTAGCGCTCGCCGAGCAGGACCTTGATCATGCCGATGAGGACGAAGAAGAGGTACAGGAAGGTCAGCAGGTAGACGGCCCCGAAGAAGTAGACCGACAGGCCGGCGCCGACGAAGGCCAGGACCAGGAACAGGACGAGGCAGGGGATGAGCCAGAGCCCGAAGAGCACGCCGGACTGGCGGCCGTGGAACTGCGCGAAGAGGCTCTCGCGGCGGAACCGCACGGGGACGAAGAAAAGGAACGGAAGGTAGCCGATGACCGTCATGAAGCGGTCGGCCGCCGGGATGCGCATCTGATTTTCCATGGACCCCTGGCTTAAAGGGTTATTGAACGGCGTGCTGGACGGTCCTGGCCACGGGAGGCGCCGGGAAGGCGGTTCAGATGGCGAAGGGCTTGCCGGTGAGGCGCTCGTAGGCCTCGAAGTAACGCTTCTGGGTGCCAGCCACGACCTCGGCGGAAAGGGGCGGGCCCGGGGGCGTCTTGTCCCAAGGCTGGGTCTCGAGCCAGTCGCGCAAGTACTGCTTGTCGAAGCTGGGCTGGCCCTTGCCGGCGGCGTACTGGGCGAGGGGCCAGAAGCGGCTGGAGTCGGGGGTGAGGATCTCGTCCATGAGGACGATGGTGCCGTCGGCGCGCTCGCCGAACTCGAACTTGGTGTCGGCGATGATGATGCCGCGCGCGAGGGCGAACTTGGCGGCCTTCTCGTAGAGGCGGATGGTGACGTCGCGCAGGAACTCGGCGCGCTTGCGGCCCACGATGGAGGCGCACTGGTCGAACGTGATGTTCTCATCGTGGCCGGTCTCCGCCTTCGTGCTGGGCGTGAAGAGCGTCTGCGGGAGCTTCTGGGACTCCACGAGGTCCTTCGGGAGCGGGATGCCGCACACCGTGCCGGATTTCTTGTACTCCTTCCAGCCCGACCCCGAGAGGTAGCCGCGTGCGATGCACTCGACGGGCAGCGGCTTGAGCTTCTCGACGATGACGCTGCGGCCCCTGAGGAGCTTGGCGTGCGGCTGGAGCTCCTTGGGGTAGGCGCGGATGTCGGTGATGGCGAGGTGGTTCGGGATGACGTCGCTGAGGTGGTCGAACCAGAAGTTGCTCATCTGCGTCAGGCAGGCGCCTTTGTCCGGGATGCCCGGGGAGAGGACGACGTCGAAGGCGCTGATGCGGTCGGTGGCGACCATCAGCAAGGTGTTGCCCAGGTCGTATACGTCGCGGACCTTGCCGCGGCGGAAGAGCGGGAACGGAAGGCTGGTCTGGGCAATGGCCTCGGCGGGCACGCGGGCGGCGAGCCTTCGTTGGTTCAAGAAACCGGCGACGGCGGCAAAGGCATGGCGGCGGGGAGGGCGTGCCCGGTCAAGGCGGCCAGGACCGCGCCCCGGTAGCTGGGGCTCTGCTCGAAGAGCGCCAGATGCTCGACCCCGTCCACTTCTAGGACCGTGGTGCGGTCGGCGGGGGCGTTGGCCGCGACGCGGCGGGTCAAGGCGATGGCGGTCGTGGTGTCGCTCCGGCTCGCGGCGATGAGGATGCGCTTGGCCGTCGCGCCCCGGATGCGCTGGTCGGCCTGGATGAGGCGCGCCGTGCGCGGGAAAGCGCGGTCGAAGAGGGCCATGCTCGCGTTGCCGACGCGGTGGCCGTCGCCTTCGTACCAGGAATTGAAGCTCGGGTAGGGCGACTCGAGGACCAGGGAGTCCAGGAACTCCAGGTCGGGGCTGGCGTTGGCGGCGCTGAACGCCCCGATGCTGAGGCCGACGAGGTGGACGGGGCGTGCGGGGGCGAATGTCCGGGCAAGGCGGCAGGCGGCCGCGACGTCTTCAAACAGGTACGTCGAACCGCCCCGGCTGGCCCCGTAGTTCGTGAAGTCGAAGGTGAGGACGGAGAAACCGTTGTCCAGCAGCCAGCGCACCCAGCCGGTCTTGACGAACCAGAACTGGCCGTAGCGCCGGTCGGGGTGAGCGAGGACGACGATGCCACGGGGGGCAGGATGGATGAAGTGGCGGCCGGCCAGGTCGGCGCCTGTGTTGCCTTCAAACCGCAGGTCGTGGTGAGCAAGGTCCGCGGGGACCTCCCAGCCGGAGCCGTGGCGGCGGCGGAACATGGCGAAGCGGACGAAGGCGCCCACGACGCGGCGCTCGAGACGGCCAGGAAGGGGAGCGATGGACAAGGTCGGGGCGGGGGCGGCCATGTGCTTTCCTAAGTAAAGTCCATATCGGGGCGGAAGTTAAGCCGTCCCATGCCCCGGCGACAGGCGCTTTCCCCCATGGAAGCGGTCCACTCCCCCCAGGCCCTTTCGGCCAAACCCTCCACGAAGGCCGCCCTCAAGGCGTCCCTCTGCACCGAGGTGGACTGCCCGCTCCTCGACGCCCCGGCCCAGGCGAGCTTCCAGTCCGCCGTACGAGCCTCCAGCGATTTCAGTCTCCGCGTCGCCGACTTCCTGCGTCGTCGCACCCCGGCGGAGCAGACGGCCTGGGTCCGCCAGAGTCTGGGCGCGAGCCGCACGCTCTTCTCGCCGTGGACGATGGAGGTCCTCTACGCCATCGCCTCCGCCGGCACCGCCCGGTTCACGCCGCTCCAGGACCTTCTTGGCCTCAGCTCGCGCACCCTCGCTGAGCGCCTGTCGGGCCTCGCGGAGGCGGGTCTGGTCGAGCGCCAGGTCGAGCCCGGTCCTCCGCTGCGCACGAGCTACCGGCTCACCAAGGCCGGCCGGGCGACCGCCGCGCTCGCCGCCCCGCTCTTCGCCCACCTCAACCAGATCGGCAACGCCCGCGGCGGCGCCGCCAAGGTTTAGTCGCCGGCCGGCGTCGCCCGGGCAATGGCAGAAGAGCCCGTCGTCGCGAAGCTGCTCGAAGGCAACCGCTCGTACGTCGCGTCCGACTGGGACCCCGCCGACCGCGAGCTCGCCTCCCCGCCGGCGCTCAAGCTCGCCGTCGTCGCCTGCATGGACACGCGCCACAACGTCGAGAAGGTCCTCGGCCTCAAGCACGGCGACGCCAAGGTCATCCGCAACGCCGGCAACCTCCTCGACGACGGTGCGCTCCGGAGCCTCGTCGTCGCGGTCCACCTCCTCGGCGTGCGCCACATCGCGATCCTCGGCCACACGAAGTGCGGCATGACCCTGGTCGGCCAGGGCGAGTTCCGCATCGCCAAGAGCATCGCCAAGACGACCACGACGCCGCTCGCCGACGCGATGCGGCCCGACTTCCAGCGCTGGCTCGGCGGTTTCGCAGATCCCTCCGATAACGTCCGCCGCTCCGTCCAGCTCGTCGCGAACCACCCGTTCATGCCCAAGGACCTCGAGGTCATCGGGCTCCTCTACGACAACGAGAACGGCCAGGTCGCCGTCGTCCGCCCCTAAGCCCCGGGCCATCGCCTTTAACCCGAGACCGCCTGGGCGGACCCGTGGGGAACCCGGCCACCATGGACCAGGCAGACGAACCGCTGTTCGAGGATGAGAAATTCCACGACCACTGCGGCATCGTCGGCATGGCGCTCGACCAGGACGTCGCCCCGTTCGTCTACTTCGCGCTCCAGAGCCTGCAGCACCGCGGGCAGGAGTCGTGCGGCATCACCACGCTCGATGGCCTGTACGAGCTCAAGACGCACAAGGCGATGGGCCTCGTGGACCAGGTCTTCGACCCGGCCACGGTCAAGAAACTCAAGGGCTCCACCGGCATCGGACACACCCGCTACTCCACCTCCGCGGGCAGCACCGAGGAGAACGCCCAGCCCCAGGTCGTCATGTCCGCCCAGGGCGGCATCGCGCTCGCCCACAACGGCAACATCCCGAACACCGACGAACTCGTGACCGAGCTCAAGGCGAAAGGGTGGGCCTTCTCGTCCGGCAACGACACCGAGGTCGTCGTCCGCCTGCTCGCCAACAAGCTCACCAAGCACAACGGCAACCATATCGGCGCCATCCAGGAGACCATGAGCCGCCTGCAGGGCAGCTACGCCTTCGCGCTCCTCATCGGAGGAGAGCTCTACGCGGTGCGCGACCCTTGGGGCATCAAGCCGCTCTGCGTCGGCCAGATGACAAAGGGCGCCAAGGGCCACATCGTCGCCTCGGAATCCGTCGCGCTTGACGTCGTCGGCGCCACGTTCCTGCGCGACATCAAGCCCGGCGAGGTCGTGCGCGTGCGCAAGGACAAGATCGAGACGGTCGCCATCCTGCCTGCCGCGAAGCCCGCGCGCTGCTTCTTCGAGTACGTCTACTTCGCGCGCCCCGACGCCTGGATGGACGGCCGCCTCAACCAAGAGGTCCGCGAGTCCATCGGCCGCATCCTCGCCAAGGAGTCTCCCGTCGAGGCCGACATCGTCGTCCCCGTCCCCGACTCCGGCCGAAGCCACGCCCAAGGGTACGCGCAGGCCGCCGGCCTCCCCTACCAGGAGGGCCTCATGAAGAACCGGTACGTCCACCGCACCTTCATCATGCCCACGCAGGAGATCCGCGAGCTCAACGTGCGCCTCAAGCTCAACCCCATGAAGCACATCCTCGCGGGCAAGCGGGTCGTGCTGATGGACGACTCCATCGTGCGCGGCACCACCATGAAGCGCATCGTCCAGATGGTGCGCGATGCCGGCGCCAAGGAGGTCCACGTCCGCGTCGGCTGCCCGCCCATCGTCGCTCCGTGCTACCTCGGCATCGACATGAACACGCGCGACCAGCTCGTCGCCGCTCAGAAGTCGGTGAAGGAGATCGAGACCATGATCGGCGCCGACTCGCTCGCCTACATCAGCCACCAGGGCCTCTACACGGCGCTCGGCTTCAAGGAGGACGAGCTCTGCACCGGCTGCATCACCGGCAAGTACCCGGTGCCGGTCGCAGGCGAGCATCTGCGCGACGGGACCGCGGTTCCCGGGACGCCGCCCGTCCCGACCTGCTGCTAGCCTGGAGCAGAGGAGCGGAGCGACGGTTGCTCCAGGCGCGGGAGCGTCCGAGCACAGCGAGGAGCGCGGCCGGAGGACGGCGTCGAAGGCTTCTAGGGCAGTCGGCATTCAGGGCTAGAAATGGAGACCGCCAACAATCCCGACTCCTCCGAAGCGGACGCCGAGCGCGAACTGGCCGCCCGGCGGCGCGAGATGGAGGATGCGTTCGACGCCAAACTGCGCGACCTGAAGGCGCAGGAACGCCGCCGCCTCGAAGCCCTACGCAAGGAACAGGCCGAGTGGCAGGAGATGAAGCGCGTCCAGGGCAAGGAGCTCGCCGACAAGGCGGAGCGACTGCGCCGTCAGGAGGAGTCCCTGCGCCAGGAGACGCAACGCGTCGCCGCCACCCGCGACGAGCTCCAGTCGCGCAAGACGAGGGTGGAGACGCAGGAACAGGCGAGCGTCCCTGCCGCCGCGCGCATTGCCAAGCTCGAGGCGCGGCTCGCCAAGTCGGAGTCCCGGTCGCGCTCCGCCAATCGTTTCCTTCTCTGGTTGACGGTCGTCGCCTTCGTGAGCCCGCTCGCCTGGGTCGCCGTCGGCTGGAACGCCACGCGCGGGGCCAGCGTCCTCCTCGCCGGAGCATGCCTTCTGGTCGCGTTGGTCCTCACGCTTTGGCGCGCCACCATGGACGCGGAGTCGCAGTAACGGGATTCCTCCGTCGGCCCCGCAGCGGTGCCATTATCCCTTCGCCGGGTCCATGGCGAGGCGTGGCCGACCCGGTCCTGCTGCGTCTTCCGTTCAGCCATTTCTGCCGCAAGGCGGAGTGGGGCCTGACGCAGGCGGGCGTCGCCTACTCCACGGTGGACGTCGGACTGTTCACGCTCAGGGACGTCAGGCGCGTCAACCCCGAGGGCACCGTCCCGGTCCTGCGCGACGGCGACCGGCTCGTCGTCGGCGCCTCCAACGTGCTCGCCTGGGCCGACGCTCGCCGCGTCGTCGGGCCCGCGCTCTACCCGGCCCCGCTTCGCGCCGAAGTGCGCGCCTGGGAGGCGTGGGCGGACGCCACGATTGGCCCAGTGGCGCGCCGAGAGGCCTACCGCGCCCTCATCGCCGACCCTCGGCTGGCGCGGGGGCATGGGTTGCCGTTCTGGTCGCGCACGCCGGCGGCCCGCCGCATCTACTTGGGCGTCCTCAAGACGCTGAAGGCGCGCCGCTTCGAGGCGGCCGACTCCGCCGCGATGCCGGTCATCGTCGCGCACATCCAGGCCCAGCTCGCGGGCAAGCCGTTCCTGTTCGGGAACGAACCCACGGCCGCCGACGTCGCCACGGCCGCCATGCTGGAGCCGCTGGTCGTGAGCGCCCCGGAGCGCGGCTACGCAAGGTTGCCCGGTTGGAGCGACGCCGTCGGCCTGATGGGGCGCGTGCGCCCCGCCACGACGACGCGGACGGCGTCCCGCAAGATGCGCTCGCTGGACTGGACCCGCTTCATCACCGCCTCCAAGCTGACGCCGATTGAAGCGGCACCGGCGCTGCGCTGCGAGTGCGGCGTGCCGGACTGGACGAAGGCTTAGACTGCCTCGCGGCTCACTTGGCCTTGGCCTTGATCGAGACCTTCACGGCGCCGTGGTTCTTGGCGCCGAAGTAGGCCTGCGACTTGACGGGGTCGGCCGTCATGGCCATCTCGCCCGGCTTCCAGTCGGCGGGGCAAACCTCACCGTGCGTCTCGAAGTGGGCAAGCGCGTCCATGGTGCGCAAAGCCTCGTCGATGCTGCGGCCGAGCGGGTGGTCGTTGACGAGGGCGTGGCGGACCGTGCCTTTCGCGTCGATAAGGTAGAGGCCCCGGTACGCGGTGCCGTCGGGGGCGAGGCAATCGTATGCGGTAGCGATCTCCTTCTTCAAGTCCGCGACGAGGGGGTAGTGGATGTCGCCGAGGCCGCCCTTCGCGCGGGGCGTCTGCTTCCACGCTAGGTGGCTGTACTCGGAGTCCACCGAGACGCCGACGACCTGGACGTTGCGCGCCTCGAACTCCTTGATGCGGTCCGAGAACGCGATGATCTCGGTCGGGCAGACGAACGTGAAATCCAGAGGATAGAAGAAGAGAAGCGTGGTTTTGGGCTTCTTGGCCTTCCAGTTGCCAGAGAGCGTGTAGTCGACGAAGTCGTGGCCGACAACGGCCTTGGCGGTGAAGTCAGGAGCGGCCTTTCCGACGAGTCCCATGGGTCGCGCGACTTGGCTCTCCGATTTCAGGGTTTGGCAGGGGGCGCCGTCACCTTTATTCCGTGCGGCGGCAAAAGACGTGCATGGCCTTGGGGTATCCGTCTCCGAACGAGGACCTGGAGTGCCGCCACTGCGGGTCGGTGCACTTTGGGCCCGGCACGGCGCCGGGGAGCTTGCGTTGCAAGGAGTGCGGCAAGCCGCTCGTGGACGACCCCTACGCTTAGCCCGGACCCGTGACGCGCGACCTCAGAGGTGCTTCTGGATCTCGGCGACGCCGACCCAGACCTTGACGTCGTCGCTGACCGAGGTCCACTTCACGGTGCCGTCGGGGTTGACGATCATGGCGCCGCGCTTGGCCGTGGCGTTGACGCCGGCCAAGGGGCCGCCGTTCGTGGGCCAGAGCTTGCCGATGACCTCGCGGTTGGGGTCCGAGACGATGCCGAAGGGAAGGTTCTGGGCCGTCGCGAACGCCTTGTTGCTCGGGGCCGTGTCGGCGCTGAAGCCGAAGACCTGGGCATTCAGGCCAGCGAGGCTGGCGAGGTTGTCGCGGAAGTCGCACATCTCGACCGTGCAGACCCCGGTGAAGGCAAGCGGGAAGAATCCGAACACGAGCGGCCCCTTGCCGAGATGCTCGCTGAGCTTGAAGTCGGCGACGGCGTCCTTGGTGGCGACTTTCAGATGGAAATCGGGGAGCTTGGAGCCGACGGCGGGCACGGTCATGGTTTTGGCGACTTAGGGCGGTCGCTTGAAGGTTGCCCCTCGGGGCTGCGGCGCAACGCGGCCAGCGTCATGACGCCCCACACGTCGGCCTCCAATCCGTTGACGTGGCGGTTGACGAGGGCGTACGCGATGCTCACGATGCCGGCGAGGCTTCCGGCGGCTGCCGCCAGGGGGCCGGCGATGGGGCCGAGGCCGAGGGCGGCCACGATGCTCGTGGCTGCCGTCGTGATGGTGCCGACGAGGAGGAAGGCCAGGAGGATGGAGCTGGTGACGGCCCAGCGGGCGTAGGCTTGCGCGCGCTCGACGAGCAGGGAACGCTCGGTCCCGTGAAGAAGCGGGGCGGCCAGGTCGGCGATGGCGGCGGTGTGCGCGACGCGGCCCCCGCGCCACCAAGCGGCCTTGCTCTGGAACGGGAACATGGGCCGAGTCAGGGGAGGCGAGGCGTTCAAGCTGCCGACGTGAAGCGGGCGACGTCGGAGGGGCGCAACGCGGTTTCCTGGGCCCCGGGGCGCTCGATGGTCGCAGCCGCCGCGGCTTGGCCCCACCGCAGGGCGTCCTCCATGCCTTTGCCGGCGTGGAGGGCCGCGTAGACTCCGGCGCGAAGCGCGTCGCCGGCGCCGGTCGGGTCCACGACGTTGGCCGGAAAGGCGGGGGCGTGGTGCGGTTTGTGGCCATCGCGGTACAGGCTCGCGCCGCGCTCGCCGCGTGTCACGACAAGGGCGGGGACGTGCAGCAGGAGGTCCTCCGCCTCGAAGCAGTCCACCAGGCCGCACGCGACGCGCAGTTCTTCCTCGTTGAGGAACAGCAGGTCGGCAGCCTCGAGGAGTCCTTTCAGGCTGCGCGCGTCGTACTTGTAGCGCAGCTCCTGGCCGGGGTCGAGGGCGATGCGCAGTCCTTGCTCGCGCGCCGCGACCGCGATGGGGGCGTACGCCAGAGGGTCGCCGGTGGCGAGGTGCAGCCAGGCGCCTTTCGCCATGCCGTGGAGGAGGGTTGGCGTCGGCGGGTTCTCGGCCATCCGCTCCATCGGGCCCTGGTCCATCGCGTAGGCCTGCCGGTCGAGGAGGTCGGTGAGGACGAAGCAGGTCGGCGTCTGCGCGCCCACCACCACGTCGAGGCTGGAGAGGTCCACGCCGTCGGCGGCGAGCGCCTTGCGCCACGCGGCCGGGAAATCGTCGCCCACGCGGCTCCACAGGCGGGTCGGGACGCCGAGGCCACCTGCATGGTGAGCGATGTTGGCTGCGGTGCCTCCCCAAAGCGTGCGCCGCTCGACGACGGGGACGCTTTGTCCTTGCTTGGGCAGCTCCTTGACGACGAGGTGGACGTCCAGGTTGGCGTGGCCGCAGACGGCGAGCCACGGGGTCGCGGAGGTCTTCGTCACGTCCCGTGCTCCCAGGTCGAGAGGTAGGCCGTCTGGGCCTTCGTGAGCGTGTCCACTCGGAGGCCCCACGTGGCGAGGCGGAGCGCGGCGACTTCGCCGTCGATGGCGGCGGGGATCTCGTGGACGCCTGGTTTCAGGGTCTCGTGGTTGGCCACGAGGTGCTCCATGCCGAGCGCCTGGATGGCGAAGCTCATGTCCATGATCTCCACGGGGTGGCCTTGGCCGCTCGCGAGGTTGACGAGGCGTCCGTCGCTCACGAGGTGGAGGCGGCGGCCGTCGCGCATCAGGTACTCGGTGACGCCCTCGCGCACCATGGCGGTGGCGGTCGCCGCCTTCTTGAGGGCGGGGAGCGAGATCTCGTTGTTGAAGTGGCCCGCGTTGGCGAGCACGACGCCGTCCTTGAGGTGCGGGAGGTGCGGGGCCGCCACGACGTCGAGGCAGCCGGTGGCGGTGACAATGAAGTCGGCGCTCTTGCACGCCTCGAGCATGGGTGCAACCTGGTGGCCGTCGAGGCGGGCCTCGATGGCCTTGACGGGGTCGATCTCGGTGACGGTGACGGTGGCGCCGAGGCCTTTCGCGCGCATCGCGATGCCCTTGCCGCACCAGCCGTAGCCGGCGACGACGACGTTCTTGCCCGCGATGAGCAGGTTCGTCGCATGGAACAGGCCGTCGAAGGTGGACTGCCCGGTGCCGTAGCGGTTGTCGAAGAGGTGCTTCATCTGCGCGTCGTTGACGTTGAGGATGGGCACCTTCAATTTCCCGTCCTTGGCCATCGCCTTGAACCGGAGCACGCCGGTCGTCGTCTCCTCGGCGCCGCCCTTGAGGTCCTTCAGCAGATCACGCCGCTTCGTGTGGATGAGGAAGCCCAGGTCGCCGCCGTCGTCGATAACGAAGTGCGGCCGGTGATCGAGGACCCAGTTCAGGGCCGCGTAGTACTCGGCGTTCGACTGTCCCTTCTTCGCCTGCGTGGCGAGGCCGTGGTGCGCGTTGAGGGCGGCCACGACGCGGTCGTCGGTGGATTCCGGGTTGCAGCCGGCCAGGCGGACGTCGGCCCCGCCGGCAGCGAGCGCGAGGGCCAGGTTGGCCGTTTTCGCCTCGACGTGAAGCGCCATCCCGATGCGCAGGCCCGCGAACGGTTGCTCGTCTTCGAAACGGCTGCGGATCGCGGAGAGGACCTCCATGTGGTCGCGGGCCCACGCGATGCGGCGCACGCCCTCCGCGACGAGCGCGGCGTCGGCGGCGGGAGCGGACCGGGAGGAGATCTTGGGCGCGGTCTTGGCGGCCTTGGGCACACGCGGGCCAAGGTCGAAGGCCACAAGAGGGTGCGGGTCCGCAACAACCATAGCCGCGCGAGGGGGCGGGGTTCAAAAGTTGGGACTTGCAAACATCGGGGCGATGGTGCACCATTGAGGCACTTACGGACGCCGTACCTGTGTTGCAGCAATGTCCTGGAAAGCATTATCAGTATGGTTTATGGTAGGGTGAAAGGGGGTCCGCAGAATGACCACCGCCTAGAAAGGAGTCTGCACAATGAACACTACATTGATTGCTTACGTATTGTTGATGGCCAGCGTGATTCTGATTTCGATGCCCGTGGCGTCTGCGGAGGCACAACCGTGCCCGGATCCCGTGGCAAACCCTAGGGAATTCATCGAGTGCATTGTATCACAGACGGTCAGTACGCACCCTATTGGCATTACCGACTTCGCGACGGCAGTCTCGCGATACGCTACGGTGGCTGAATCTCCTAGCGGGTACTGTGGATTTTTTGGGGCAACTGAAGTAAATCATCATGGCGCGATTTTTGACTATTCTTGGGAAGACGGCTTCGCAATGGAATTTGCGGACGGTTCGACCGGTCAAGGGCCTCATCGAAGCATGTCGCATGACTCTGCTGTGACCGGCGGCGATTCACAGCATCTCAATGGGCTCAATATGCGGGTGGGAGACACAATTGTCGCGTATGCGGCGATTTCAAACAACGATCTTGGATTCGCCGGTCTCGATTCTTCGTTCCAAACGGATGGTTATACATGCGTATCTGCAGGAGTGATATTGCCCATCACGAAAGAGGAAGCCGTCGCTTTGGTGCTCAAGGTCCTTGGCGATGGTACTTGATTCCAAAGGCATGTCAAAATTACGTTCCGTGGTTCCTTGCGCCCAGGTCATTCTTGCGCTAGCACTGGCCGGCTGCGATTCAACGACTAGCTTTAGCGCCAGCAAGAGTTGGGAACAGCCTGTTTTTCTTCCAGAGCAAGGTGATTCAGGCGATTTGCAAATTCTAAATTCACAGTATGTAGATGTGGCTTGGAGGATGCCAAAATCGGGTGAACCATGCCACTATTTTGCAACTGTAACGACGCCCGCGAGCACCGTCCCGGTTCTTTTCCAGACTGGTTTTTTGTATCTGACTGATGCGCGGTCGCCAGATACCCAGCCTTACCCTTTTTCTTTGGTCACAGCGTATACCGCGAACGATTTTAGGACGCTCGACGCCGGCCTACAATTTGGAGGACTCGGCGCAAATAGAAGCTTCCAAGTGCCATCTGTCTCCGGGCGTCCTCAGGGCGGATTCACGAACTCCATCGAGGATACTCACATAGCGAACGCAAGCTTCCTTCGCTTGTTCGGGGCGCCGAGCATTGAGAGTCCCGTCTTACATTTTGTAGTGTTCTCGGATGGGGTGCCAGGAACCTATTCGGTGCGCGTGAGGTGGGACCACTGTGCCGCGTCGTGGAAGAGTGGTGCGTTCGAAGGGTCGTTAGAGAAATCCGCAGTAAATTTTTCGGGGGGGACGTCCGTTCTCGTCACCGCTCCGTGGTATGCAGACGGTTCGAAGCTAGACGTGCATCTCCCAGCGTTGCGTGGTATTCGCGTCTTGTTCTATTCGCTCCCAAGCACAACGGCTCCGTCCATGGGGACCGCTACGATTCAATCGCCAGGTGGGGCCCCGCGCGAAGTAGAAGGGTTTGCGCTCGAGTTGAGCGCTCAGGTATCAGAATGGACCGTGACGTTGCATAACGTGGTGTCCGAGGTCGCCCTTGACACGCCCGTGGTGTTTGCGGTCGAATTTGCGCCAGCAACCGCCTTCTAGCCTGCTGTTCACGCTGTAGCCCTGACGACTTCTCGGTTTTCCCAGCCGACAGGGTTGGGAAGGTTGGTTAACCACCGGTTAACCCCTAGGAGGTTTACATAGGGCGGAGCCGGAAATGACTGGGTTCTTTGTTACCACCCAGGCGAGCCAGAAAGCCGCCTCGAAATGCGGGCTCGCCACGACGCCGCGAGGTCCGGCATTGTTCTCTCCAGAGGATGGCCGGGGCGCCGCGTAAGTGGCAGTGGCCTCCTAGGCTTGCGCCGTTTTGCCTTCAGCGATGTCTCGGACTTTCTTGGCGCGGGCATCAGTGATGGCGGGATCTTCGTCCTCGACGGGTTCGAATTGTTCTTCGGTCACGTGTGCCTCTGACCAGTGCGTAGACAGAATTCGTTCGAAGAGAGACTCTGTGAAGAGTACGACATTGAACCGGGACGGGTCGTCCAGGTAGGCGCCGTGGACGGACGGATAGGCTGCGCCGTCGTAGTGTCGGCGTTCGAGCAACTGCCGCAGCAGCACGGTGTGCGCATAGGGGTCGGTGTCGGCCTCATGTCCTGGAAGCCGCTTGCGC
Source organism: Thermoplasmata archaeon (assembly GCA_023269235.1). Taxonomy (GTDB): domain Archaea; phylum Thermoplasmatota; class E2; order JACPAO01; family JAHFTW01; genus JAHFTW01. The sequence continues at coordinate 56,551 of JAHFTW010000008.1, read as the reverse complement.
TCCCCCTCGCCTAAGAGACTGTTGACGTGGGGGAAGTCCCGGGTCGCGTCCGGGAGGAGGTTTGCAATTCGCAGCGCCGACATATCCGCATCGAACCGGGCCACGGCGAAGGCGCCGGATTTGCCGTCTTGCGTCATCTCGGCGCTTAGGATGGTTGGACTGGTCGCAAGGTAGAGCGCGCGTTGGCCACGGTCGTTGAAGCGGCCTTCTCGCACGGGCTTGTCCTCCGTGGTCGAAGGTGGCAGGAAGTAGGCGAAAGAAGTATGCGGGGGGTGTGACCGGCCGGTTCGGGAGGCTCGGAAGAAGACGCCGGGGAGCGTGGCCAGGGGAAGGCGCTGCAGCTCTTCGTCAAGGGCGACCAGTCCGAGGGCTGCGTATTCGGCCATTTCGATGGCGACCTTCATTCCAGCCCCTCGCTGCAATTGCAATGGCCACTCTCGCGCAATCTGGGCCTTGAGGCTTGCGACCCTCGTCCGGGGGTCGTGGTGGCCACCAAAGTCACCATGGATTTGCCGGCCGGTCTTGCCGTTGGTAAGCGTGAACCCCACGGTTCAGCGAACGCGCCGGGCCGGTTGAAGCCTTTTGGCCCCGGTTGCGGCCCGAAAGTGCAAGAGCAGAAGCGGGTCAGGAGAAGAGCTGAAAAAACATTTACGTCCCAGGTGAGGCGCGCGGCTCAAGAACCCCTGCCCCTCTGAGCTCTTGTGGCAAGTCAAGACGCGGCGCGGTTTCTTGCGAACATCGCGTCGCTACGCGATGAATTCCAATCGCTCGATGTCCGCGCCGTAGCACTGCAAGGTGACGACGGCAAGCTCTACCTAAAGGGTCTAAATGGAAAGCTGCGCCATGAGTCCCCGAATGAAATCTCGATCCATGCGGGACCACAAGGCGACGGCGTGTGGAGCCACCACGAAGTACTGTTGCCCGATTCAGTTGAGAATTTGCTGAGGCAAGCGGAAGCCGGAATAATCCGCCTGGGAGGCGCAGAGTTGCATTTCGTCGAGCGGGATGACCGGCCTATCGGCCTCCACAGCTTCTACCAGGCTCGACTGGATGTCAGTAGGAGCGGTTTTGGCAGGCACATCATCGGCGTAGGGACTGATTCAGGAAAGATGCCCTCGTCATACCCAACAGACCGAACAGAGGAGCTTCTGCGCAGCCAAGACCCGCCTTGGGACGGTTGGGCGGACGTGTCATCAGGGTTCCTTGGATTTGTCAAGGGAGGTACCGGCTTGGAGCAGGGGCATCCTGGCCGCGTCGCCTTTGAATTGTCTGCACCCGTGGGGGCGTACCTAACCGGAGGTAAGGTCATTGAAACCCGCATCGCCCTTACCCTTGAAACCCTGCCTCGGACTCCTCTTGACGAACTCAAGTTGGCCCTCTTTGCTTCCACGGACAAGCAAGAAATAAAGCGCCTTCAGATTCCGGTCACGGGCAAGCCGGATTCGAAAAGCGGAATTCTCAGGATTGAATTCGATATGCCGGAGGGCATGGTTTTCGGAGCAGCAACGTTGTCGCACCATGGTTGGGGCGCCGGCAGAGTGCTCATCCGAGTTCCTGGAGCCCATACGCCGAATCCGCGTATCGCTCAGTTGCGGCAATTGACTCGCGGAATGGACATCGTTCAGGATGGAATCATGCAAGAGCGGGGGCGCGGCATTGAACCGTGGGTCGCGCTTCTTCTCTACGCACTAGGGCTGTCAGTGGCAAGGACCGACAACATGGGCATTCGTGATGGAGCGGTCGATATGGTGGCTACGGTGCCGGAAGCGGAACTCGTGTTGATGGTGGAGTGCTGCGAAGCTGCGCCCGATACGAAGGGCAAGTTAAGCAAACTCGCGGTTCGCACCCATGAATTGTCCGAGAAGATTGCGCAGGATGTCTTTCCGGTCTTGTTCACTCGACTCGCTACAGCTGCGATTCCACTGACGGAGCGACAGATGGCAGGGAGAGAAGGAATTGCACTCATCGCAGCCGATGATCTGCCCATCTTGGAACAAATGGCCCGTGAAAACGCGATCGGCCAGAGGCTCGTCGAGTTCCTGGAGGGTCGCATTCCGCCCAACCCCGACAATGAGCATCAAACGTGGGGTCGGCGACGCGGACGCCTTGCCTATCTATGACGCCTCCCCACTTTAGATTCGGCAAACTCGCCGCAAACTGAATCGCTTGTCCTTCCATCGATTCAGGGGAGCAGCGATTTTAGGCATCAGCGTGGGTTAGCGCATAGAGCGCGTTCCGGCGAGGCTGCTCAGGGCGACCCTGACCGGTGTGCGAGGGTCCTTGATGAATGCCTGCGCGGCATCGGCGTACTCGTCAACTACCGCCCAGTATTTCTTCTTGCGCAGCACCGCCATGGCCGCGACGCGCGTCTCCATCGTGGAACTGCGAGGCCCGCAAACCACGCGACGCAAAGGCAACGGCGCATCTTCCGTGGGCGCTAGCCGCACAAAGGGGACAAGGCCGCCTTTGCCATCGCGAAATTCGGCATCCAGATCCGCCTCAAGCACGTGAGTGCCCTTGGTGTAGACAAGCCGCCACTCGTTCTCAGCGTTGAAGCCAGGGTGCTTGAAGGTACACAGGGCCTTCATGATAAACCAGGAAGCGTAATGCGTCAGAGTGGATTTCCTGTTCGCTCGCTCATCCTCGCTGGTCACCTCGTTGGCCTCCTCCCAAAGCCGAACGGTCGGACGGAGGACCTCCATGAGTTGCCGATACTGCTCTGTTTCGTCGTACACCACGGGCATGATGAGCGCGTTGTCGCCGAACGTGCCACCTACCTTCTTCATTTTCCACAATTCGTTGCCATCGAATCCTACGGCAAACCCTGATCCCCTGCCGCCATAGCGATCCCATTGGCTCATGTCGTTGTCCTCGGTGGAGAAGCAAACTGCGTAAACTGGCGTAATCATCGAGGCATCGGTCTGACTCATGAAAAGGAGTTGACGCTTGAAATTTTCATACTCTTCGACCTTCCACCCTGGAGTTGCCTGGCGCAGGGCGTCGTTGAGAATAGCCCGACCATATGAGACCTCCAACGGGTCGTCCATGTAGCGAACGTGCGTCGCGCTTAGACATCCCGTGTTCACAATGCGCAGAAAGTTGCTCGGCGACGTGTAGTGGTAGAGGAGGCTCGGCGGGCTTTCCAACTCATGGTCAGCGAAGGCGGCTTGACAACGGTCATCCCATGAATCGGTAGACACGGCCTGGGCAGGGTTGCCGCATAAAAGCAGATGCCGATAAGATGGTATGCGAGGGCTCAGAGATGGCGCGCCGCTTGCGCGTTCCGCTGAAAAAAGTCAGCAAGGCTGGTTTTTTGCCTGTCGGAAGACGTGAACCACAGAACCGAGTTCGGGTTGCACGATTCGGAACCCGTCTGTGGCGTTGGAGTCTCGAACGTAGTAAGACGTCCCTTGATGGAGAATGAGCCAGTACGTATGATTGGCTAGCAGTTCATGTGGTTGAGGGACAAATGTGACGGTTTCAACAGCGTGGCATCCGGATAGGAGCCCGCCGGCGGCGATTCCGCCGGAGAGCCCTGAACCCAGCAACAAGGCGAGGATTGCAATGACGCCAAGGAACAGATTGGATCCTTTTGTTTCTCCGCCCGTGAGTCTGGTTTCTGGGGCGCGCTCTGGCTTCCTAAACCAGCGGTCCATCTTGGTCTCGGGCCCTGGGTGTTTCCAGTCGTAGAACGCGAGAACTGCGATGCCCATGGACGCTGCGGAAAGCAACAACGTGTCGCTGAGTTTAAGCGGCCACTCAAAATTCCTCGTCATCCAGGTGAATAGCACGAAAATCCAACAATAGATGAGAAACGTCAATTCAGCAGAGGTAACCCCACGGAGACGCCGAGGCTTATGGGCGCTTGAACGCCGGACAGATTCCTTTGCGTAGTAGACAAGAATCAGGACTGCGGCAACGAAGAAGATGACGTCTCGTCGTGGCCAGGCAATCCATGGGACAGAATCGGTTCCCTGGGTGAAATCGATGACGAGTTTGGCTGCCCAGACACTTAGGACAATCGCAAGGGCCTGGGCGGTGGAAAGCGGTGCGAAAGGTTGCCAATAGGATTGTCTCTCAGCTCGGTTCAACGACAAGCAGATGACTGCCAAAAGCAAGGTCAGTCCGCCGATGGTCACCAGCGGGTTCATGCTAGCTCGAATAATGTCGGCGAAGGGGAACTGGGTTTCGTTCGAAGGCAATCCGAGCCGTACGTAGTAGCCCTCCAAGTACAAGCTGCCAACCAGATAGAGGACCGCGGTGGCAAGCGTTGTAAGAATGACCCCATCCAGAATGGGGCGTGGGGCATGCGTCGAAGTCCGGCCCCCACGTGGGTTCTGGGCGCTTCGCCGCGCTCGCCAAGCAGCTGACCACCGCGCAGACACGAAGAACGTGTAGCGCGCCCGGGTCCTTGATGTTTTCACTTCTCGTGCTTCATGAGGCAGGCGACTGCCTGCTCGAAGGCGTGGGTTCGGTTGCTGTAGAGCTTGCCGAGCCCAATGCGGTCGTCGAGGAATTCAAGCACCTCGCGAGAGGGCGTGATCGTGACCTTCATTTTGCGGCGCGCGGCAGGGATTTTTGGGCGGCCCATGTCGGGTAAGACCGGGCGGAAACGGTTAGATATTAACCCTCAAATGGGGGAAATAATCCGGCGTAAACTCCGGGTTCAGGCGCATCATGTCCACCCCCACACGCCGAGCAGCACTTGCCGCAGCAGCCGCTCTAGCCCTTCTGATCGTCAGCGCCTACGTGCAGCCCCCACTCGACCTCTTCCTCAGCCTTGCCGGTAGCGCGGTCCTGCTCTACTGCTTCGTCCAGCTCCGCAAGGACGTGGCAACGTATGGGCCGAAGCATGCGTTCCGCATCAAAATTGGATTCGCCCTGCTCGTCCTGGCCTTCATCTGTAGCAAGGCTGCCCTGAAGTTGGTGACCCTACCCGACGTGACCGCAGATCAGTACCGGTTCGCCATCGGCTTGGATGGCGCAAGCGACGTCCTCCTTACCTTCGTCGTCCTCATGTTCTTCTTCGTCGCATCGAAAGGCTGGCCCCGCGTAGTCTTCGGCATCGGCGTCGGGTCTGCGCTCCTTGCCGCATGGGGGTCCGTGTCCTCGTTCAATGACCTTCTTGCGGGCAAGCTTAGCCAGCAAGCGTACCAGAATTCAATTGGCCCCCTTGCGCTCATGGCTTACGCGCCCAGTATCATCGCATGCCTTGGAGTCGCAAGTCGCCTGGCGCCCAAAGCCCCCGTGAGCGCCCTGGATGCTGCAATCGTCATGGCTGCAAAGACACCACTGCCACCTCCGCCTTCGACTCCGGCCGCACCGTCGCAAAATGAGCTTGTAACGATGCTGGAGCATCGTCTTGCTCGCGGCGAAATCAGCGAACAAACCTACCTTGAAATCCGGAAAAGGCACCAGAGCTAACATCATGCCAAGCTCCCCCAGTTGGGTTCGCCTTCGAACAATTCAGGCGCGCCATGTGCTCCTGCGCGCTCTGGCTGCCAGGCCAATGTCTCTGGAGATGTTGGAATCCTACACGGGCATGCGGACCGAAACCATCAGGAGCACCCTGCACAGGCTCGCCGAGGAAGCGAATGTAAGGTTCGACACTCGGCTGTACCACTTGACGGGCGCAGGGAAACACCTCTGGCAGCAAGTACTGAATGCTAACCCGGAATTCTCCCTCCCGCCAAGCAGTGGTCCAAATATCCCATGACCCGAGCTGCCTCGCTCTTGTTCGGCAGTGGGCGAATGCTTTTTGGTGGGGTCTGAACTCGCTTGGTGGTGGAGCAATCTTCGTTCATTGATGCCGTTCTGGATCACGGTGTCGAAGCACTGGAGTTGGCCATCGGGGCGGCCTTGGTCGCATTGGCAATCGATGTCATCCGTCGGCGACGCCGGCGACGCACGCTCCTAGGTTTTGTTCTGCTGGAACTAATGAACAACCATGATTTCCTTAGCGGTATTCCAGATGTAGCTCGCTCAACAATTCAGCGCAATCCGCAGGGAATCCCTGTACTTGATGCGTACGTCCCGGGTGATGTGAAACTCGAAGCGTTTGGAGATGCGTGGTCAAGCGACGATGTTCGTATCCTGAAGTCGCCCTTGCTCGCATCAAGCCTCCGCCACACGTACAGCGGAATCGCGGTCCTCATCCGAACTCAATTGGAAGTTGGAAACGAATTGGATCGCGAGCACCCGATCCTTGCCGCGGCTACGCTCATGGCCCTAGCCGGGCAAGTTCCGGTTTCCTTGGCGACGATTCGCGGTACCATCGACATGCTGAATGCGCATGGCATTTCTATCCCTAGTACCTAGTCGCCGGCAATCTTTCGCCCGGGAGCAAGAAGCTGTTCGCTTAGACACTTTAATTGGTTCTCGCGTGCATTCTGAAGTGTGCAGGATTGGCTCGCCAGAGTAACCGCGTGGATGGAAGAACTGAGGTCCACTTACGGTTTTGATTTCAACAGTCGCGAACTTGCTGTACTTACTTTGATTGCTGCGGCGGCCTGTTTCCTCCTCGTAACTTCAGGCGGGCGTCAGAGCTTGCGTGGCCTTGGCGGGGTCCTGAAGGCATTTCTGCAGTGGAAAGTGTACGTTCCCATGCTGACGCTTTTCGTCTGGGTAGGCATCGTGCTCCTCGGTGCCGAACGTCTTGGATTGTGGCACCTGAGCGATTCCAGAGCCTCTCTGCAGTGGTGCTTGACCAGTGGATTCATCCTGATGGTGAATCTGAATGAAGTCAAGGAAGGATATCTTTGGAACTCTGTTCGTCAGCTCGCAGGTTTTACGGCCATTATTGAATTCGCGGTAAACCTCGAACCGCTTTCGTATTGGTGGGAACTGGTTCTCCAGCTCTTTGGATTGGTCATCGTGGTGGCGCCCATTATCACGAAAGGTAAAGAGCAAGCCGAGTGGAGGGTACTCTCGCCAAAACTGCTCCGTGGCATTTTCATTCTCATCGTTGTCCACACTGCCCTGGTTTTCCAATCCAAGGGGTTCCACTATGATCTCGTCACCCCCGTGCAAGCGACACTACTGCAGATTGGTTTGACTCTTGCCGCGCTGCCCTTTGTTGCAGGTTTCGCCGTAATCGCGGGGTACGAATCAGCATTCACCCGCCTTGGTTTTGCGAATAACGACCGCCGGCCGTCTCTTGCAGTGCGCGCCGGATTCGCCTCTGTCCTTGGTTGGCGACTGAAGTACATTGCTGCAGCCAAGAGCGGCACCTTCCACATTGCACGAGCGACTTCGTTCACTGGCGCTCGGACGGCTACTCTGGAATGGCGGGCACAGCTCGATGCGGCGGAAGCTGCGATTCTACAGGCGCAACGCGACCTCATTGCCTTCGCTGGATCAAACGCCGTAGACGAGGAAGGAAGGCGCCGCGACAAACGCGAATTCAAAGCGACCTGCAAAACGTTGGATTGGCTGGCATCGTGCATGCATGGATCGTACGATCATGCGCCCGCAGGTCGATACAAACACCTTCTAACTCGACCCGGCTTCGATTTTCAGGTCGCAGGCGTCGTCGGTGATCCCGGAATAGTGCTCGTGATCCGGACCGACGGTCAAGCTTGGTATGCGTGGAGGCGAACGGCGAGCGGTTGGTGCTTTGCAATCGGCTGCGTGGGGCAAGAGTACCGAATCTGGAGATGTGACGGCCCCAATCCGCCATCGGCGTTCCCAGGTCAAGCTCCCGAATGGGGCACCTCATCTTTCGACGTGTCCACAGCGCTCAACTGGTACGGTCACTTGGCCTAGGTCGTTCCCTTTCCCCACCGTAGCTGCAACCAGCAACCTACGTTCACGGCCAATTCATTTTTAGCGCCCAGAATCGCTCTCATCGACATGGAGATCTCAGACTTCATTCCCATCACGACGGCCCTGGCCGGCGCGCTCGCGGCATGCGACCTCCTGTGATCCCGGTCCCTCAAACGGCTAACCGCGGTCTCCGAGATGCTTAACAACCAGTCCTACGCCCGGCCTCAAGGACGCCAGCCATGGGGACAGAAATCGTTTGGTTTTCTTCACAAGTTTGACCAAGATGGTTTCATGAAAAAGAGGATTTGAAATCGAGAATGAGCCGGAGATTTGCCACGTTTTGCGGCTTTTCAGGCGGGCCCAATTCCTAATTCAATACAACTTGTGCTTGGCGAGATGCTTTCATTGAATCTGGTTCGTCGTTGCCAGGTCATGGTGCGAAGAGATTAAGTTGAATTGACCCGTCGGGTCGGCCATGAAGCTTCACGTGAAGGCCACTCCGGTGCCGGGAGGCGGATTCGTGTTGTCGTTTGAGTTGAGCGCAAAGCAAGTGGGCGCGTTGCAAGGCGAACTGGGCGCGGTAGCCGAGGGCAGTCGCCGGACCAGCGTTCGCTCCGCTCTCGCGCAGGACCAAAAACTGTTCAGGCACGAGCACACGTCACGGATCATCAAGGAGCTCACGACCCGCGGAAAGCCGATGAAGCACACCCCGGCTCAGTTGCAAGAATGGGTGTTGGGCCGGCCTATTGCGAGCGACCAGAAGAGCCTCCGCGTAACGTTTGATCGTTCACGAAAAGAGGCCCTCGAAGAGATTGCCAAAGAAAAGGGTGGCACCTGGAGCTCACCAGGCGCAAAACGAGGCCGCTACGTCTCATACACGTTCCAAAAAACGAAGGAGAAAAGGGAGGAGAGGTGACCGTCTAAAACTCGCTATGGGGGTCCCTAAGGGAACCCAAAGAAACGAAGCCGTCCGACTTCACATCTAGTCGGCTTCGAACCGCAGGACGCGGAATCTTCCCCTCTTCCCCTCAACCCGGAGGTCAAGGATAGTGAAGGCCAATGGTTACACCGAATCGTTCAGTTAAGAAGCTTACTCCAGGTCCCAAAATCGTTCGTGCAGGGTCGGGTCCCAAACGGACCTCCCTGACGAGGAAAAGCGGGGGCCAGCCAATCGGCATGGGGCGCGAATCGCTGGCGCTAGCAGACGCCATTGTCGGGGTGCAGCCAAACCCCTGGCTCAAGGTCGGCTGGGCGGTCTGGCGAGCGTTGAACAAATGATCGGTCCGCGGTGTCCTACGGAACGCCAACCAAGCCTGGCTTCCGCGGCAACCGCTTCCCCGACTTGCAGCGCACGGCTGCCCGCGAGCCTTCCGGCTAGGCAATCCACTCCCCCTTTCACCCCCACTGTCCTCGAATCCTGCCGCCCCATTTCATGGCCGCCGGTTTTCACCTTATCTTTTGCGTTTGTATCCGGTGAATCCGGTGCAACCGCTGCCTGCTACGCAACACGTGGAGGACGCCGAGACGGCACGCTCCAAGCGCGGGCAGAACCACAGCTACGAAGCCGGCCCATCCCCAGGTCGATTCTCAAGCAAAGTACGCGGGGGCCGGTTCATGGCTGAGAGCGACGAATGCCGCATCGTCTTCGTCCCAGGCGGGCCCATGAATGTCTTGGGCACGTACGGTGCCCTCGCCAGGTTCGTGAAGGAGCTCGCCGGCGGTCGCATTTCCGCCGAGCAGATCAAGGAGCTCGTGGCCATGACTGCGGACAAGGGTCGCCGCGACGAGTTCCCAATCGGCGAGAAAACCCAATCCGAAGACGTCGTCGAGGAGCCGCCCAAGGTGCCAGGGAAACCGACGGCGCCCTCGGCTGAAGCGATGATTCGCTGGGTCAAGACGAACTACAACAATGGCAACTTCACGATGGCCCAAATGGTTGCTTCGTTGCTCAAGTTGCCACTGGAGGAGATCCACGCGTTGTTCATCGTAAAGCGGGAAACGGGCACCAGTCGCAAGCCGGGCGGAAGTGCCCTCTACGTCCTGTCGTATCGGCGTTGGAAAGGAGCCATCGAAGCGATTGAGACAGAGCGCTGGCAGGTCCAGGAAGTCAATCCCAAACGCAACAACAGCACTTGGGCAATCTACCGGGCTGTTCCGCCACTGACGTTCGTGGGGGAATCCGCATGACACGCTACGCTCGGGAAACACGCGATGATCTGGAGTTCGTGTTTCGTCGCGCAGGCGTCGTTGAACCGGAGGACACAGTTGCCAAGTTGGTTCCGTGCGTGATTCGCAACGAGAGCATCTTCTCTAGGGAAAACGAGCGCGGCGGCATTCAGTCCAGCACGTTCAGCACGCGCTTGCAAGACGTGGATATCGCGGCGGCAACCAAGGCCTTCAATGAACGCCTCCAGGAGCGCGTCGTGGAACGCCTGGCAGCCTTCCCGCCTGACGATCACGAGGTCCTCTCCATTCTGGACATCAACGAGGCGGAATACTATCTGACCCAGAAGAAGAACAAGGTAATCATTGTTGAGGTCAGTCGCCAACCGTTTGCGCTCAAGGCCAGCGCCTCCAACAAGAGCGCCCCCTTCTGCCACAAGATGCTGAACGGCATCTTGGCATGGCGTTGCAAGGGACACTGGATCATGTTGCCATTCATGGTCCACTTGACGGGCGCCCTCGAACAACAAGTCCGTCTTCATCGGGAATGGGCGGAGGCCGCCTACAGCCGTATGCACATCGTTCCCGCGGTCTCCATTGGGGATCGCGCGTACGACTCTTCTGGATTCCGCGGGAAACAAATCAAGTTCCGGGCGCGATTCATGCACCGCGTCAGGACAGGCGAAGAGAGCAACCGCTGGTTCGTATTGGAAGATGGTCGCAAGCTCCGTATCTCCGAATTGTGCGAACAGATCGCCCTGGAGTCGCTGCCGGTTTACGCGGATCGTATGCCCAAATCGCGGGAAAGGTTCGCGTACAAGGTGAAGAACTTCAAGGGCCGGTTCCAAGGTGACCCGACCACGGTCCAGTTGACCCTCAAGGTGGGCATCACCCCTAACGGCGGCACGCGCAAGCAGCCCAAATGGAACTGGAATCCGGATACGAGCATGGCGCTCGCGAGCGACCTCTTCGACCTCGGCGCGGAGACGCTTGCAGACTTGTATCTCCGCCGTCACCGCATCGAGGTCTTCTTTCAGCACTTCACGAACGACCGCGAGAGCCTTCGCCCAAAGACCATCCAAGCCTTCCTGCTCGGCTACCTGACCAAGGTGGCGGTAATCACGGGAGGCCAGTTGGCCCGCCTCGAAACGCTCCTTGAAGCGTTGCAGAGCGGGCGGTTGGAACGGGCGCCCAAGAGCTGGACCGTCAAACGAGCAATCCGCGATGTCGTGGATGCCATGGCAGCCATGGATCCAGCTCCACCGCCGCCAGACTAAGACGCCCCCGGGCGGGCCAAGCTACGAGATTCCCTAGCGCAAGCCAGGCCACGCTCGCTAATTTCGCCGCGTTTGGCCGCCCCGGCGGGGGCCGGGCCTGCCAAATTGGCCACGCGACGAGACGTTCGAGCCATGCGGCAGCGACCAAATCGCACTCCAGAAGCCTGCCACGCGGTTAACCGAGGACTTGTCAGCCCTTAGGCACCGGCTTTATACCGCGACGGATAACCCAGAGTCGTGGCACGCCGTCTTCGACCGCCGAAGCTCCCTGGAATCGTCGGAGCCCCTCGGCCGCCGAAGCACAACCAGACCAACCGCAACAACCGCGAGTCGCGGCAGCGCGAGAAGATGCTCGACCAGAGCAAGGCGAACTTCTTCCGCTACGAGTGCGAGGACATCCTGAAGAACTCCGGCGTGGCCCCCGAGGTCCAGTCGGCGCTCATCCAGACGATGTGGGCGAAGGGATCGCGCGACTCCGTCGTCGAGGCGCGCGTCTTCCTCAACGACAAGGTCAAGGAGAAGGTCGTGGACGCGCAAACGCAGGCCCGCCTCCTCAACGCGATGGATCGCTACACCACCTGGCGGTAGGCGTCCTCGCAGGGTGCTTTCACCCTACCCATCCAAGCGGTGGAATACCCACCGTGCCCTAGGGGAACCCATGGCCCGTATGACCATGACAGTCGGCTCTTGCCCCGTGTGCGGACGCGAGGTCGCCCGCACCGTCTCCATCCACCACGGCCTCATGCTGGAGCACTACTCCTGCCCCCTGCACGGTCGCCGCGAGGCCGCCCCGCACACCGCCACCGTGGCCGACTGGGTCGTCGCCCCGTCCATGCCCGCAATCGCCGAAATGCTGGGCGAGCCCATCCCCGCCGGCGTCGAGTGGGTCCGTTGAGAGCAAGCCTCTTGTAGGGCGGTCGGACACGAAGCGCCGTGGCGCATCCCCTGGGCGGCCCGGACCTGGCGCAGAAGCCGCTGGCCGAGCATGGCCTCGGCGAGAAGTACGCCGGCAGCCGCCACCTCGGCGTCCTGCCGATGGGGTGCATCCAGTGCCGCGAGGGCGCCAAGCTCGTCCTCTTCGTCACCGGCATGTGCGACAAGGAGTGCTTCTACTGCCCGGTCAGCCGGGAGAAGATGTACCGCGACGTCATGTTCGCCAACGAGCGCGCCATCCACCCCCCCCGCGACGGCCAGCCGGTGGGCGAGCACTGGAAGGACCTCTTCGACGAGTGCGACCTCATCAGCGCGAAGGGCGCCGGCATCACGGGCGGCGACCCGATGGTCAAGCCCGAGCGCGTCGAGCAGGTCTGCAAGGCGCTCAAGGCGCGCTACGGTCCCGACTTCCACATTCACCTCTACACGAGCTGCGCTTTCGACCTGAAGTGGATCCCTATCCTCAAGGCGGCCGGCCTCGACGAGATGCGGTTCCACCCCGACGTGCGCGACTACGAGCGCATGCCCGAGTCGTGGCACCACGCCGCCATCGCGGAGGCCGTCCGCGTCGGCCTCACGACGACCATCGAGATTCCCTGCATCCCGGGCAAGGAGAAGGCCATCCTTGCGATGGCGGACTACCTTCAGAAGGCGGGCGCCAACGGCCTCAACATGAACGAGCTGGAGTTCAGCGACCCCAACATCGCGAACCTCAAGCGCTTCGGCTACCAGCCCGCCAACGATGAGACGCAGTCCGTCGCCGGCAGCCGCGAGACCGGCCTCGCGGTGCTCGCCGGCTGGAAGGCGCGCGGCGGGGTGGCTGGGGAGCCTGGTACCTCGCGTCGCTCCTCTGCGTTCGCGGTCCATTTCTGCAGCAGCCCGTTCAAGGACGCCATCCAGCTCATGCAGCGCTTCAAGCGCCGCGCCACCAACGTCCAGCGCCCTTTCGAGGAGCAGACCGAGGAGGGCACGCTCGTCTTCGGCGTCCTGCAGCCGCTCCCGGGCGGCGACCCCGGCGAGGTTGCGGAGGCGCTGCGCGGCGATTTCGAGGTGCCCGCCGAATGGGTCTTCGTCGAGAACGGCCGCGTCGAGACCGCGCCCTGGGTCGCTGAAGAACTCGCCGGCGAGGAGGGCGTCCTGGAGGAGCTCGGCGTCACCGCGTGGCTCTCCGAGGTCCACCCGACCGCGACGCGCCTCGAGGTCGAGCGGACGCCACTGCCGCTAGCGGATACGGACGACGCCTAGCGCCGCTTCACGCCCCAACGCGCCTTCTCGTAGCGCCCCGTCCGCACGGCGCGGACGCGGAGGGCCAGCATCACGAGCGCCCCGCCGGTGACCGCGACCGCGAACGTGAACGCGAACCGTGCGAGGTCGTCTGTAAGGAACAGGACCCCGAGCCAGTTGGCGGCGAACCAGAGAAGCGCCGAGACCACCAGCCCCGCCCAGAACAGCCCCTTCACGCGAGCGCAAGCGGCGCTTGCGCCGTGAAGGTTTCCCCGGCGGCAGGCTGAAGGCGCCCCTCCCGGTGGCGACGGCGTGGACCTGGACGCCTTCCCCGACGTGAAGGACCTGAACATCGCGCAGCCGACGCGCGTGCGGCAGCTCATGCAGATGTGGGCGAACGGCGGAGGCTTCACGGCGAAGAAGCTCGCGGTCGCCTCCGACCTGCTCCACCGCATGGTCGCCAACAAGGAGGAGAAGGTCATCCTCTCGTTCCCCGCCGCGCTGTGCGCCACGGGGACGCGCGGCGTCATTCGCGACCTCGTCAAGCACAGGCTCGTGGACGCCATCATCACGACGTGCGGCACGCTGGACCATGACCTTGCCCGCCTGTGGGAGCCTTACCTCGCCGGCTCGTTCGAGATGGACGACCGCGAGCTGCACCGCGCGGGCGTCAACCGCCTCGGCAACGTCCTCGTCCCCAACTCCAGCTACGGCGAGGTCCTGGAGGCCAAGCTGCGCCCGCTCCTGGAGGCCTGGTACCAGTCTGGCACGAAGGAGTTCAGCACGCGCGAATTGTGCGCCAAGCTCGGCGAGTGGGCTGGAGCTGAGCCCAACAAGGAGGAGTCCATCCTCTACTGGGCCTGGAAAAACAAGATCCCCGTCTTCGTCCCCGGCCCCACCGACGGCTCGGTCGGCGCGCAGGTCTGGATGACCTACCAGAACCACCGCGACCTCCGCTTCGACCTGCTGAAGGACGAGCAGGAGCTGTGCGATTTCGTCTTCGCCGCCAAGCGCCTGGGCTCGCTCATGATCGGCGGCGGCATCAGCAAACACCACGTCATCTGGTGGAGCCAGTTCCGCGACGGCCTCGACACCGTCGTCTACATCACGACGGCCCCCGAGCACGACGGCAGCCTGAGCGGCGCCCGCGTGCGCGAGGCGGTCTCCTGGGGCAAGGTCAAGGAGGACGCTTCCTGGGAAACCGTGGAGGGCGACGCGACGATTCTTCTACCACTGCTCGTGGCGGACCTCTTCGAGCGGCTCGCCGAGACGACGTGAGCCAAGACAAAAAACCCAAAGGACGAAAAGGAGGAGAAGGAACGGTTCAGCTCAGGCGAGCTTGAAACCCGCGCCGACGAGGAGGAAGTAGGCGGCGCCGATGGCGAGCGCCGCGCGGGTGCCCCATCCAAGGCCGCGCTGGAACAGACTGACGAGCGCGAGGGCGGAGGGGAGGGCGGCGCTGCCGAGAAGGCTGAACACAGCGGTCGCCTTGTCCTTGTCCGCGATGTTGTCGAAGTGGCTGAAGAAGTAGATGACGCGCGCCAGCACCACGAGGGCGACGCCGGCGGCAAAGACGACGAGCCAAGGCATGTCCCAGGCGCTTCGTGAGCTGGCTTGTGGGTCAGAGTAGTCCGCCACGCCCTGCCATCCGTCCGGGGCCATAAAGGGTTACGGAGCTCGCCGGCTGCCGGGCTCTCCTTTGAACAGAGTTGGAGCGTTCCGGCACGTTCCTAAACCCCGTTCAGGCTCGACCCTCTGTGCCCGATGCTCTGGACCGCAAGATCCTGCGCATCCTGATGGAGGACGCCCACACTCCGTTCCGGGAGATCGCGGCGCGCGCGGGCACGACGGTCGGCACGGTCCACAACCGCATCAAGAAACTGCGGGAGTCCGGCATCGTCAAGCGCTTCCTGCCCGAGATCGACGCCTCGAAGCTGGGCTTCGGCATCTGCGCCCTCATCGAGATGAAGATCGCCGGCGGCCACCTCTCCGAGGTGCAGCAGGAAATGAGCAAGGACCCCCACATCGTCGCCGTGTACGACGTCACCGGCGAGATGGACACCGTCTTCGTCGGGAAGTTCAAGGACACCCCCGACCTGGACCGCTTCGTCAAGGGGACTCTGCAGCACAAGCACGTCAAGGAGACGCGCACGCGCCTGGTTCTCAACGTCGTGAAGGAAGGCTTCGCGCCGCGCCTGGACGACTAGCATGTGCCAGTACGACAACTCAGGGTCGTGGCCGGAGGCAAGGGCCATCTTGCTCGCCGCGGTTTTTCTTTTCGCAACGTCGTTCGTCCCCTTTTTCCCCCGTTGACCTTGGGTCAAGCCTGCCCTTCGCGCGATGGCGGGAGTCGCCCTTGCGATGGCACTCTACACCTTCGCGGCGGACCCCTTCACGAACCCGAAGCCTTGCGGAGCCTGAGCCCGCCGCCTAGCCCCACGCCAGGTGCCGCAGGTGCCGCGCCCCATCCTCGCGCCCTTGCCGGATGGCAGCCTGGATGGCGTCCACGTCGCGGCTGAGGCGGTGGAGGCCCGTCTTGGCGAGCGGTCGGATGATGGACACCTGGACGCCGGCCGGTGGCGACTCCGCCCATGCGATGGCCTCCCGCTTGATCTCCTGGTGGCGCACGATGCCGTCGCGCAGCGCCGGCCAACGCCGCGCCGTCAGGCTCGTGACCAGCGCGTTGTCTGCGCGCGGCGCGCCCAGCGGCGTGTTGAGGATGAGCGTGATGCGCGTGTGCCCCTCGGCGGCGGCGCGGCGCACCGGGATGGGGTCGGTGAGGCCGCCGTCCAGGAAACGCCGCCCGCCGATGATGACGGGAGGGCCGGAGGCCGCAGGAAGCCGCCCGGTCGCCTTGAGCCAGGGGATGACGTCAGTGACGCGCAGGTCCTGGTAGTGCGGCGTGCCCGACTCGACGTCGCTGGCGGTGACGATGACGGGGGCGGGGTGGCGCTGCACGGCGCGCACATCGAGCGGGTGCTCGTCCAGGTAGACGATGTCGAGCAGCGCCTCATGGTCCAGGAGCGGGCCGCGCCGCGTGAAGAAGCGCGTGTAGTTGACGATGCGCCGGTCGTCCGCGTAGGGCCAGGTGCCCTCGGCGTACACGGCCTGCTTGGCCGCGAACCACGCCGCGAGCGCGCCGCCCGCCGAGGTCCCGTACAAGGCGTCGAAGCCACGGTGGCCCGCCTCCTCGAAGGCCGACAGCACGCCGTTGGCGTAGGCCGCCTTCATGCCGCCGCCCTCGATGACTAGGGCGTGCGTGCCGGACACACTATGGCACAGCCTCCGTGGATGAAAAAGCTGCCTTCCCGGTCCGGGGGGCCGCTGGCTCAGTTGGCGTCGTATTCGCCCTTGCGGGCGGCGTCGATCCAGCGCTTGGCGACGCCGGGGGTGACGTCAAGGCCCTGGACGCGGACCTTGCGGCCGCGCTCCACTTCCTTCACCTTGTGCGAGAGCGCCTCGGCGTCCTCGGCGGCGAGCTGCGGGATGCTGCGGACGCCGGCGCGCACGAGAACCTCGGCCGACTGGGGGCCGACGCCCTTGAGGCGCATCAGGGTCGCCATGGACTGCCACTCGCGCACCAGGTCCGGCATCGCGTCAATGGTCGGGGCGACCTGCTCCGGGTTGGCGGCAAGCAGCTGGGCTACCGTGATGATGCCCTGGGCGTTGAGGCGGCTCGCGAAGGCCGGGCCGATGCCCTCGATGGCGATGACGTGGTGCTTCTCCTCGCCGGGGCCGAACTTGATGGCCGGCTTCTTCGAGGCCTGGGCGAGGTGGGTGTTGGAGTCCTCAAGCTCGCGCTGCTTGACCAGGAGGAGCGCCTCGCGCTTGCGGAAGTTGCCGAGCTCGTTGTCGAGCGTCTGGCGCAGGGCGGCCTGCTCCATGTCGCGGCGCTCCATGCCCTCAAGCGTCTCGTCGATGCGGACGTTGGTCTTCTTCTGGGCGCCCTCGAGCGCGGTGACGCGCTCCTTAAGCTCCTGCAGAAGGGGCGAGTTGACCTTGTCGGCGGTGCGCAGGGCCGTGAGATCCTTCTTCATGTCGGCGACGTCCTTGACGAGCTGCTCGATGGTGGTGCGGTAGGCGGGCTCCTTGGCGAGCGCGTTGGCGCGGTCCATGGCCTCCTGCGCCATCTTCATCGCGCGGTTGGCGGCGAGGATGGCGTTGTCGAACTTGCCGTCGCGCTCGTTGAGGTCGCGGCGCATGGACTCCTTGAGGTCGGCGAGGTCGCGGCGCAGGGAGTCGCGGAACTCGCGCTGGGCGTCCTCCTCGGCCTTGCGGGCGGCGGCGAGGCGCTCGGCCTCGGAGTCGAACATGGTCTTGACCTGCTTCTCGACGTCGAAGATGACGCCGATGCGCATCAGGAACAGGATGAGGACGACGGTGAGAACGAGGAGGGCCAGGAGGGCGCTCGTGACGGCGGGGCCCACGAGGAAGAGGCCGGGGCCGGTGATGCCACCGAGGCCGAGGACCAGGGCGGCGATGACGCCGGCGCCGAGGATGACGGCGAGCATGCGGAAGAAGCGGACGTTGCGCTGGGCGATGTCTCCCGTGTCTTGGCCTTGCATAGTCCACGGGATGGGCCGCCCGATTAAGGGCTTGCCTTCCGTCGAGGTCCGTTTCCGGTGAACGGCGGGCTAGGCCGCCTTGATGCAAAGCAGGCCGACGAGGGCGAGCCCGAGGAGGAAGAGCCCCCAGAGGCCCAGGCTCGGGAGCGTCCGGTAGCCGTCCTGGCGCCGCACGAAGGCGCGGTGGGTGAGGAAACTGAGCGCAGTCCATCCCAGGCCGAGGGCGAGGTACAGCGGACCGGTCGGCTTGTGGCCGGCGACGACGAGGAAACCGAACGCGACGAACCAGAGTCGGGCAAGCGCCTCATTGGCGGCGATGCGGCCGGGCGCGCCGCGGCTCCAGCGCGTATAGCAGGCGGTGTGCGCCGCCATTAGGCCCAGGAGGACGGCTGCGTGGCCGAGGGCATGGCTCCACGGCATGGGCTGGAAGCTCGTCGCCGCGTCGGGGACCTGCTTGAGGACGACCGCGAGAGCAGCGAAGGGGGAGACGGCGAGGGCGACGGAGCCGACGGAGGGGCGGTCCATCACACGCCGAGGCTCATGCGCAGGAAGTCGCGGATGCCGGGGCCGAGGCCGACCATGATGATGGCGAACTTCACCAGGCCCGTGAGGGTCTGGTTGCGCTTGGAGTCCGCGTTCGTGTCAATGGCGTAGACGACGAGGAGGCTCACGACGAGCTTCACGGTCGTGAAGCCGAAGAAGGTCGGGAAACGTTCCAGGAGCCCAAGGTGCGTCGCTTGGCCGAGTTGGCGGGTCCAGTCAATGACGTTCGCCGACAGGACGTGCTTCTCCGAGTAGCCGCCCGTGTCGATGCCGATGGCGGTCGCGAAGCCGTCCAGCATCTGCGAGCCGATGAGGAGCAAGTTGATCGGCTGCAGGAGGGCGCGCGCGAAGTCGCGGCCCTTGGCGTGCCCCTTCGCCTCGAACCGGCCGATGGTGAGCAGACCGAAGGCGAATGCCAGCATCGCCACCGCCGCCGCCAGGAAGGGGGCGAGCAGGGCGGCCGTGATGGGGTTGTTCTGGGGGAACCACGGCCGGTCCAGGAACTGGGCGACGTAGGCGAGGCCGAGGGTGATCCAGCCGACGCTCATCCAACCCACCAGCGAACTGGGGTCGAGGGCCCCTTTGCGGCGGGCCTGGCGGGCCGCGAGGAGGTAGGGCACCAGGCCGCAAACCGCGACGACGACGGGGTTGACGAACTGCGTGACCTGGTCGTGCGGCTGGAGCCACAGCAGGAGGTGGACCAGGATGGGGATGGCGACGATGAAGAGGAGTTTCTGCAGCGCGCGCTCCAAGCCCGCCTTCTCGGCGACGCCCTTGAGGTAGTGGCCGACGAGGAACGTGCCGACGCCACCCGCGGCGAAGAGCAGGTAAATGGGGGGCGTGATGAAGACGTACTCGAGGGGCGGAAGGAAGAGGCCGACGTCTTCCATGACGTGGAAGATGCTGCCCGCGACCACCCAGCCTGTGGCGGCGATGATGAGCTTGGGCCCCATCGGCGTCTTCGTGCGCTGGAGCATCTGGGCGAGTCCCAGGATGCAGAGGCCGAGCAGGACGGCCCAGCTTGCCGTGTTCACGACGTTGTATCCGGCGTGCGTCAGGATGCCGGTGGCTCCGTTCGGACAGAACCCGGGCACGGTGGAGCCGTCCGGGCAAAGGAGAAGCGTCGCATGGTTCTCCGCATCGGCCTTGATGGGGCCCCAGTAGTAGGGCCACACGACGTCGTCGTACACGACGTGGGGGGCGACGGCGACGCCGGCCGCGAACAGGAGCGGGATGCCGATGAGAAGCAAGGGCACCGCGTACCAAGGCAGGCGCTCGAGGAGCGGCTTGCGCGCGTCCGCGGGCGGGGGGGAAGGCGCCGGGGCGGGGGCATCGGTCGTCGTCGCGTCGCTCATGGGATACGCGGCCCACCCGAGGGCCGGCCATAACCGTGATGGATGGTCCCACAAACCGTATCAGGCCCGCCCAAGTGGGCGCCGCGTGGCGAAAGGGCTGGACCCGGTGGACCTGCAGATGTCGGTCCTTGTCCTGTTCTGGGGCTCCGCGTTCCTTGCCATCCCCGTCGTGCTGGAGCAGCTTGACCCGTACCAGCTCACCTGGTTCCGCTACCTCCCGTTCCCGATTCTCTACGGCGCCTATCTCCTCACGCGCCGCCGCGCGGTCTTCGCCCAAGTCGAGGGGCGGGACTGGGTCAAGATGGCGCTGCTCGGTTTCCTCGGCGTCGTCGGCTACCACTTCGCCCTCAACTGGGGCCTGCACAGCTCCGACGGCGTCGTCGTCTCGGGGGCGACGGGCAGCATTCTCGTCGCCACGGGGCCGCTCTGGACGCTCCTCTTCGCGGTGGCCCTGGGCAAGGAAAAGGTCACCCCGCGCGCGCTGGCTGGTTCCCTCGTCGCCTTCGCCGGCGTCGCGGTCGTCGTCCTGCTTGGCAAGGGCCAGGCCGAGCTCACGGTCGCCGCCAAGGCCGCCGTCATCCTGCTCGCCCCCATCAGCTGGTCCGTGTACTCCATCTTCTGCAAGCCGCTCATCGGCCGCTACGGCGGCCTGTTCGTCACCGGCGTCACCTTGAGTCTGGGCACCTTCACGCTCATCCCGCTTGGCCTTCAGTATGGCACGGCCCCCCTGGTTGCCCTCGGGGCCCGGCAATGGGGCGCCCTGCTCTTCCTGGCAATCGCCTGCACCCTGGCGGGCTACGCCATCTGGAACACCGCGCTCAAGCACCGCAGCGCCTCGCACGTGGCCGCTTTCATCTACGCCCAGCCGGTCGTCACCGCCGTCCTCGGCGCCCTTTTCTTCGGCGTTCAGCTGACGCCCTGGTTCCTACTGGGTTCCGCCCTCGTTCTGGCGGGCGTCATCCAGGTGAACCGCGCCCGCCTCGCCGCCGGCCTTCAAACGAAGGTCGATCACGTTGGACGGCGGGGCCTGTGGCCCCGCAGGCCGGTTGCGAAGCCTTAACGGACTCGCGCCGGTCGGAGCGGCCGTGACGTTGGTGGACCTCGCCGCCATCCGGGCGGCCGCGGCGCGCATCCAGGGCCAGGTCCGGCACACGCCGCTGCGGCGCTCCGAGAACCTCAGCAAGCTCACGGGCGCGGACTTCCACCTGAAGATGGAGAACTTCCAGATCACGGGCTCGTTCAAGGTGCGCGGCGCCCTCAACAAAATTCAGTCCATGACGCCGTCGGAGCGCGCCAAGGGCGTCGTCGCGGCGAGCGCCGGCAACCACGCGCAAGGCGTCGCGTATGCCGCCCGCCAGGCGGGAGCGGGCTGCGACATCTTCATGCCCGAGGAGGCCAGCATCGCAAAGGTCGTCGCCACGAAAGGCTACGGCGCGCGCGTCCACCTCAAGGGGCGCGACTACCAGGACGCCTTCGAGCACGCGAGCCGCTACGCCGCGGAGAAGGGCGCCGTGTACGTGCACGCCTTCGACGACCCGGCCATCATCGCGGGTCAGGGGACGCTTGGCCTCGAGCTCGCCGCCGACCTCCCGTCGCTCGACACGGTGCTCGTCCCCATCGGCGGGGGCGGCCTCATCTCCGGCGTCGCGGCGGCCCTGAAAGGCATCAACCCACGCATCAAGGTCATCGGCGTCCAGGCAGCGGGAGCGAGCACCATCGCGCCCAGCCTCCAGAAAGGGGCCCCCGTCATCCTCGACCACGCCGACACCATGGCGGACGGCATCGCCGTGCGCAAGGTCGGAGAGCACACCTGGCGCCACATCCAGGCCCACGTGGACGAGGTCGTCACCGTCGAGGAGCCAGAAATCGCGCGGGCCATCCTGTTCCTGCTGGAGCGCACCAAGGTCGTCGCGGAGGGCGCCGGCGCGGTGACGCTCGCGGCCGCCATGCACCACAAGGTAGACCTCAAGGGCCGCACGGTCGCGGCCGTCGTGTCGGGCGGCAACATCGACCTCACGCTCGTCAACCGCATCCTGCGCCAGGGCCTCGTCAAGGAGGGCCGCATCGCCGTCATCTCGGCGGAGATCTCCGACCGACCCGGTTCGCTCGCCGCGTTCCTCGCCCTGCTCGGAAAGCACAAGGCGTCCGTCATCGACTTGCACCACGACCGCGACCGGCTTGACTTGAGCCTCAACCGAACGGGCGTGGACGTCCATGTCGAGACGCGTGGGCCCGAGCACATCGAGGAGCTACGTCGCGTGCTGCGCGAGAACGGCTACACCGCCACCATCAACGGTGCCTGAATCCGCCGTCCTGGAGACCAGGCAACGTCTAGAGCCACACGCGGGCGACGTCCCACGCAGGGCGAAGGCGCAGGAACCGTCCACGGCCCGCGGCGACCGCGCCGGCGACGAGGTAGCCCAGTCCGCCAAGCATCACGACGAGGGCGAGGATGGCGGCGTCCGGCGCCGACGCCGTGGTGCCACTGCGGGCGTAGCTGTAGAACCCGGACAGCATCAACAGAAGCAGGAACGCGACCGTGACGATTCCGCCCTGGATGCCGTGGAAGCGGGCCAGCCGGTCGCCGCGGTGGCCGAGGAGCGGAATCAGGAACAGGCCGGGCAGAGGGACGTACGCAAGCCAGGCGACGGCGCGGCCAGACACGCACGGCCACCGGGTCCGTCGCGCTTCAAGGTGCCGATGGGGTTATGGGCCGCCCCCAAGTGGCCGCCTCGATGCACCTCACGCCCACCCAGAAGTCCCACCTGGAGGCGACCGCCAAGGCGCTCGTCGCCGCCCCCAAGGGCATCCTCGCCGCGGACGAGTCGAACGCCACGATCGCCAAGCGCTTCGAAGCCATCGGCATCCCGAATTCGGAGACCGCCCGCCGTGACTACCGGCACCTCCTGTTCACCAGCCCGGACGTCGCCAAGACCGTCTCCGGCGTCATCCTGTACGACGAGACCATTCGCCAGAAGGCGGCCGACGGCACGCCGCTCACGAAGATCCTCCTCGACCAGGGCGTCTTCCCCGGCATCAAGGTCGACACCGGCGCCAAGGAGATGGCGGGCTACCCGGGCGA
This sequence comes from Thermoplasmata archaeon, assembly GCA_023269235.1. Classification (GTDB taxonomy): domain Archaea; phylum Thermoplasmatota; class E2; order JACPAO01; family JAHFTW01; genus JAHFTW01. The sequence continues at coordinate 33,645 of JAHFTW010000008.1, read as the reverse complement.
GAAGATCACCGAGGGGCTCGACGGCCTCCGGGAGCGCCTTGCCGAGTACGCCAAGCTGGGGGCCCGCTTCACGAAGTGGCGCGCGGTCATCACCATTGGCGCCGGCACCCCGACGCCCGCGAACCTGCACGCCAACACGCACGCCCTCGCCCGCTACGCCGCCCTCGCGCAGGAGGCCGGCCTGGTCCCGATCGTCGAGCCCGAGGTCCTCATGGACGCCGACAACACCATCCAGGTCTGCGAGGCCGTCACCGGCCAAGCGCTCCAGAACCTCTTCAGCGAGCTCAAGACGATGGGCGTCCACCTGCCCGGCGTCCTGCTGAAGCCGAACATGGTCATCGCGGGCAAGAAGTGCCCGAAGCAGGCGACGGCCCAGGAGGTCGCCGAGCGCACCGTCAAGACGCTCAAGGCCCACGTCCCGAAGACGGTCGCTGGCATTGTCTTCCTCAGCGGCGGCCAAACGCCTGAGCAGGCGACCGACCACCTGCGCATCATGAACACGCTGGGCCCACACCCGTGGGTGCTCTCGTTCAGCTACGGCCGCGCCCTCCAGGAGCCGGCGCTCAAGGCGTGGGCCGGGAAGGCCGCCAACGTCAAGAAGGCGCAGAAGGAGTTCCAGGCGGTCGCCAACGCCAACGCGCAGGCGACGCTGGGCAAGAAGGCCTAAGCTGGAAAGGTTCGCGCCAAATCCTTAACGCGCCGCCCCGTGGCCCCCTTGTGCCCACCCTCGGCGTCCTCAACGGCGGCGGCCCCGCTCCTGGACTGAACGGCGTCATCAACGCGGTGACCCTCGCCGCCCGCGCCAAAGGCTGGACCGTCGTGGGCATCCCCAAGGGCTACTCCAATCTCATCAAAGGCAACACGGCCGCCTGCAAGCCGTTGACGGAGGCCGACGTCGCCGGCATCGAGACGCAGGGCGGCAGCATCCTCTACACGAGCCGAGCGAATCCGACGAAGAAGCCGGAGGACATGGCCGCCGTCGCCGCGTCGCTCAAGGCGCTCGCCATCACGCACCTCGTCACCATCGGCGGCGACGACACCGCCACGGCCGCCATGAAGGCCGCCGCCGCCATGGGGGGCGCCATCCGCGTCGCGCACGTTCCCAAGACCATCGACAACGACCTGCCGCTCCCCAACGAGGCGCCCACGTTCGGCTTCGAGACAGCGAAGCAGCTTGGCGCCCAGCTCTGCAAGAACCTGCGCGTCGACGCCAAGACGACGGGCCGCTGGTACCTCGTCACCGCCATGGGCCGCAGCGCCGGCCACCTCGCGCTCAGCATGGCCATCGGCTCGGGCTCCGACCTCGCGGTCATCGCGGAAGAATTCCCCGCGGGCCCCATCAAGCTCGACCAGGTTGTCGCCATCGTCGAGAAGGCCATCGAGAAGCGCCGCGCCGCCGGCCACGACTGGGGCCTCGCCGTCCTCGCGGAAGGAATCCTCGACCGCCTCGACCCCGCCGAGCTGAAGGCCAAGGTCGGCAACTTGGAGCTGGACGAGCACAACAACCCCCGCATGAGCGAAGTCGACTTGGGCCGCGTCGTGCGCGACCTGTTGATGCCACGCCTCAAGGCGAAGGGCAACGACACCAGCTTCATCACGAAAATCATCGGCTACGAACTGCGCTGTGCCGACCCGTGCGCCTTCGACGTCCAGTACACGCGCACCCTTGGCGCCGGCGCGGTGGATTTCCTCGCAAACGGGACCGGCAACGCGCTCATCGCGCTCGTGGACGGCAAGATTGCCCCCCTACGCTTCGACGACCTGAAGGACCCCGCCACCGGCAAGGTGCGCATTCGCCGTGTCAATGTCGAGGGCGCGTTGTGGAAGCAGTCGTTGGCGTTGCAGGCCCGTTAGGCCTCAATCGCCTGCTTCAGGTCGGCCCACAAGTCTTTCTTGTCCTCGACGCCGACGCTCAAGCGAATCAATCCGTCAGCGAGGCCGGTCTTGCGGCGCATCTCGGCCGGGACGCTGGCGTGGGTCATCAGGGACGGAATCTGGACGAGCGACTCGACGGCGCCAAGCGACTCGCCCAGCTGGAACAAGCGGGTTTTCTTTACGCAAGCGAGCGCGGCCTTCGTGTCGTGGAGCTCGAAGCTGAGCATGCCGCCGCCGGAGCGCGCCTGCTTGGCGTGGACCTTGGCGTTCGGGTGCTTCGCAAGGCCGGGGTAGAAGACCTTCCCGACCGCCTTGTGCTTGGCAAGCTCGCCCGCGATGAAGGCGGCGTTCTCGCCGTGACGCTCCATGCGCAAGACCAGCGTCTTGAGGCCGCGTAGAAGGAGGAACGAGTCGAACGGCGGGCAGACCGCGCCGACGGCGAGTTGGAGGAACTTGACCTGCTCGCCGAGCTTCTTGTCGGCGCACGCGACGACGCCGGCGAGGACGTCAGAGTGCCCGCCGATGTACTTTGTCGCGCTGTGGAACACCGCGTCCGCGCCGAGATTGAGCGGATTCTGGAGGGCAGGTGACATGAACGTGTTGTCCACGAGGAGCATCGCCTTGCCGTCGTGCGCGACCTCCGCGTTCGCCTTGATGTCCGAGACGCGCAGGAGAGGGTTCGTCGGTGTCTCGAGCAGGACGACCTTCGTCTTCTTGGTCATCGCGGCTTGCGTGTTGGCGGGGTCCTGCGTGTCCACGAACGTCGTCTTGATGCCTTGGCGAGCAAGGACGCGGTTCAGGAGACGGATGCTGCCTCCGTAGGCGTCCTCGGCGGCGACGATGTGGTCGCCCGCATCGAGCGTGCGCAGGAGAGCGTCGAGGGCGCTCAGGCCCGACGAGAAGGCGTGCCCGGTGGCGCCGCCCTCCAGCTCAGCGATGGCCTCCTCCAAGGCTTCGCGAGTCGGGTTGCCGGCGCGCGAGTAGTCGAACGTGAGCGGCTTCCCGGGTGCCGGCTGGACGAAGGTGGTGCTGAGCTGGATGGCCGGGTTGACGGCGCCGTGGACCGGGTCGGGGTGGACACCGGCGTGGACGGCACGCGTGGCGAAGGCGTCCTTCTTGGTGAGCTTGGCCATCAGGTACCCCGCTTCGTCATCTTGCGAAGATAGGCTGGCGCCTTGGTCAAGCCTTTCGCCTCCATCCACTCGACATTGAACTTGCTGAGGTAGCGGTCGCCGATGTCGGGCAGCAGGGTCACGACGAGGGCGGATTTGGGGAGCTTCTTGGCGAGCTTGAATGCGGCGTGGACGGCTGCGCCGGCGCTGGAGCCCGAGAAGAGCGCCTCCTCGCGGGCGAGCTTGGCCTGCATGAGGAAGGCGTCCTCGTCGCTCACCTGCTCCACGGCGTCGATCTCGTCCCACCACACCGTCGTCGGCATGAAGTCCTCGCCGATGCCGTCGATGAGGTACTGGTGGATGTCACGAGGGAACTTGCCCGTTTTGTGGAAGTTCGTGAAGACGGAGCCGACGGTGTCCACCGCGACCACCTTGACACGGCCCGCAGGACGGCGACGGCCGTTGCTGGCCTCGTGGAGAAATTTCCCGGTGCCCGAGACGGTGCCGCCGGTGCCCATGCCGGCAACGAAGTGCGTCACCTTGCCGTCGGTCTGATGCCAGATTTCGGGTCCCGTCGTCTTGTAGTGCGCCGTCGGGTTCGCCTGGTTGTAGTATTGGTAGGGCAGGTAGGCGCCCTCCTCGTCGCGCATCCGCTCTGCCTGCTTGTAATAGCTGCGCGGGTCGTCGGCGTCCACGCTCGTCGGGCAGACGATGACCTCGGCGCCATACGCCTTCAGCAGGTCCTGCTTCTCCTTCGGCACCTTGTCGGGAACAGTGCAGACCATGTGGTAGCCGAGCAGGGCGGCCGCCATCGCGAGGCCGAGGCCGGTGTTGCCCGAGGTCGGCTCGACGATGGTCCCGCCTTTCTTCAGGAGGCCCGCCTTCTCGCCGGCGCGAATCAGCGGGAGGCCGATGCGGTCCTTCACGCTGGAGCCGGGGTTGAACATCTCAAGCTTCGCGACGACACGGGCACCTTGGCCCTTGTTGACGCTGGCGCGCAGGCGGTCGAGATAGACCAGCGGCGTGTTCCCGACGAGGTCGAGGATGTCCTTGGCGATGGCCACGCGCCGCGATTCCTCCGACGACGATAAAGGACGTGGCCGGCCGCCCCCAGAGTGGACTCTTTCAACGACATCTCAGTGGGCTTGCCGTGGCCCCCAAGTCCGCGGACGCCTTGCGCGTCCCCGTCGCCAGCCTCCAGCGCCGTGCGCCGGACGTGGCCCAGCCCGTCATCGTGGACGTCCGGGGGCTCGGCAAGACCTTCAAGAAGGGCGTGCGCGCCGTGGACGGCGTCCACTTGCAGGTGCGCAAAGGCGAGATCTTCGCCTTCCTCGGCCCCAACGGCGCGGGCAAGAGCACGACCATCAAGATGCTCTGCACGCTCCTGCGCCCGACCGACGGCAAGGCCTCCATCGCCGGCTTCGACATCGAGACGTCCCCGCGCGAGGTGCGCCGCCGCATTGGCCTCGTCTTCCAGGAGCGCACCCTCGACGACCAGCTCACCGCGGAGCAAAACCTGCGCTTCCACGCGGTTCTTTACGGTGTCCCCAAGCGCGAGGTCGAGGAACGCATCACGCGCGTGCTCGCCGTCGTCGGCCTCACCAATCGCCGCTCCGACCGGGTCTCGAAGTACTCCGGCGGCATGGCGCGCCGCCTCGAGATCGCCCGTGCGCTCCTCCACACGCCCGACATCCTGTTCCTCGACGAGCCGACGGTCGGCCTCGACCCGCAGACGCGCGCTCGCATGTGGGCCGACGTCCGCCGCCTGCGCGACGAGCAGGGCGTCACCGTGTTCATGACGACGCACTACATGGACGAGGCCGAGTACGCCGACCGCATCGCCATCATCGACCACGGTCGCATCGTCGCCCTCGACACGCCGGCCCGGCTCAAGGCCCAGGTCGGCCTCGACAAGGTCCTGCTCTCCACCGCGGACGACGCGAAGGCCGCCGCCGCGCTCGCCAAGAAGGGCATGACGGCTGAGGCCACGGCGAAAGGCCTCGTCCTCAAGGTGCCGGACGGCGAGGCCGCCGTGGCCCGCATCGTCGGCGCGGCCGGCACGGGCGTGCGCAACGTCAGCGTCCACAAGCCGAGCCTCGACGACGTCTTCATGCACTTCACCGGCCACGAGATCCGTCCTGAAGGCGCCCAGGATGGCGCCATGGCGCGAGCGTGGATGGCCAGCACCCGGGGGCGCTAAGTTGGCATCCTTGGCAGGAGTTGGGGCATCCTTGGAGGGTGCCGCATGACGCAGTTCGGCAACGAGGTACGCACGGCCCTCATGGTGTGGCGCCGCGAACTCATCCGCTTCACGCGCAGCCCCGCCCGGGTCATCACGGGCTTCGTGCAGCCCATCCTGCTCCTGTTCGTCCTCGGCTATGGCCTCGGCAAGCTGGTGCCGGGCTACCAGCAGTTCATCTTCCCGGGCGCGGTCGCGATGAACGTCATCACGACGGCCATCTTCAGCGGCGTCAGCATCGTCTGGGACCGCGAGTTCGGGTTCCTGCGCGAGATGCTCGTCGCCCCCGTGAGCCGAAGCAGCATCCTGGCCGGCAAGGTGCTGGGCGGCGCCGTCGTCGCGACGCTGCAGGGCTGCCTCATCCTCGTGCTCGCCCCCGTCGTCGGCGTCTCGCTGGGCTTCGTCGCCATCCTGCAGTTCCTCGGCGGCGCGCTCCTGATGGCGGTGTCACTCACGGCGTTCGGGGTCTTCGTCGCGAGCCGCATGAAGAAGATCGACGGCTTCCAGGCCGTCATGCAGTTCCTGCTGTTCCCGATGATCTTCCTCTCGGGCTCGCAGTTCCCGCTCCAGGATGTCCCGCTCTGGCTGGCGGCCCTGAACCGGCTCGACCCGCTCACCTACGCCGTGGACCCTCTGCGCCGCATCCTCCTCGACCCCGCCAACCTGGCCCCGGACCTCGCCACGTTGTCGCAGCGCAGCCAGGTGCAGTTCTTCGGCGAGACCATCCCGATGTGGAGCGAGTTCGTCGCGATGGCGCTGTTCGCGGCGCTCTTCTTCGGCCTCGCGGTGCTGTCGTTCCGGAAGGCGGAGCAATAGCTACCGAGGACGGAATGGGGGCCAAAGAACAGGGAGAAGGAAGGGGAAAGGAGACGGGCAGCGCTTAGGCGGCCTTGTTGAAGCGCTTCTGCGCCTGGGCGACGACGCGCTCCGTGGTGGCCTTGGCCTTCTGGGCCTCGGCCTTCAGGATGGTCTCAGCCTTCTTGGCGGCGGCCTGGGCCTTCGCCTGGGCGTCCTTGAGGGCGGCCTCGGCCTGCAGGAGCAGCGCGGGGGCCTTCTCCTGGACGGATCGGGCGGCAGCGACGGCCTTCTCGGAGGCGTCCTTCGCGGCGGCGACGGCCTGGCGGCCGGCCTTCTCGGCCTTCAGGGCGGCGTCGAGCGCGGCCTCGCGGGCCTCGCCGACGAGCGCCTTGCGGCCCTCGGGCGTCTTGGCGTCGACGGCGACGCGGTTGGCGAGCTCCTCGGCCTTCTGCTGGAGGTCGGCGAGCTTGTGCTGGGCGAGCTGGATCTCGGCGGCGAGCCACTCGGCGCCCGCGTCGTAGAGTTCGCGGAGGCTTTCGGCGCCCGCCTGGCTCAGGGTCCCGAGCGTGGCAGGGCCGACGCCCTTCAGGTCCTCGACGAGGACGAGGCCGGTGGCCTTCTGCTTGAGCTCCTTGACGGCGTCGGGGGCGAGGCCGGTCTTGGCGGCCACGGCGGCGACGTCGGCGCGGGCGAGCTGGTCCACGCTCGTGATGCCGGCGAGCTTGAGCTTCTCCTGCTTGGCGGGGCCGATGCCCTTGATCTGCTTGAGGTCCATGATGTCACCTTGATGTGTGGCATTGTGTATGCCACATGGTGAAGCTGTCTAGCACAATCTTGTATTTATGGGTTTGGAGGCCGGCAACGGTTTAGCCTGGCGCCCGGATGGGCGAGCATGCCCCATGAGAAACTCGACCCGAAACGCTTCCCGAACCTGGCAGCACTCGCGGCCGACGACCGGGACCAGCATGTCCGCGCCGCGATGGAGATGGGGCTGACGCGCGAGCAGGCCCTGCGGCACGCGGAGAACGAGCTGGACGAAGAATAGGGGGAGGAGGGAGGAAGGGAAGGAGTCCCTGCGCTTACGCGGAGAAGGACTTGCCGCAGCCGCAGCCCGACTTGGCGTTCGGGTTGCCGATCTTGAAGCCGCCGCCCATGAGCTCGTCGACGAAGTCGATGCTGATGCCGTTGAGGAGGGTCGCGAAGGAGGGGTGGACGAACAGCTTGACCCCGTTGGCGACGAGCGTCATCTCGCCGGTCTCGGGGGTCTCGGAGAACTCCATGCCGTAGGAGGCGCCGGAGCAGCCGCCCGCCTGGACGCTGATGCGCACGCCGACGGAGCCGAGCGGCTTGTCGCCGAGGAACTCCTGGAGCTTCTTGGCCGCGAGGTCGGTGACCGTCATGGAGAGGGTGGCCTCGAACTTGACGCTGCCCTCGGGGGCCGTGCTCTGGACCGTTTGGGTCATGGATTTCTTTCAGTTCGAGGTCCTACTTGAGGGTGCCGTTGAGGGGTGTGAACCCATCTTGGTGTTCCAGGAGGCGCTCCCTTCCAGCTTATCAGCGCCCCCCTTGTCGGCCACGGCATGGACCCCAGTTCGCGCCGCGCCAGCCTGCAGGCGCTCCTCCACGACATCAACGACGCCATCCGCCACCTCGAGGCGCACGAGACGAAGCTCATGGGCCACGGCGAGTCGCGCGACCGCGCCAAGGCACTCTCGCAGGCCAAGGGGGCCCTGCGTCGCCTGGACAAGTCGCGCCGCCACGTCGAGCGCCAGCTGCGCGTCGGCGCGTAGACGTTTTCCTCGTTCCCGCGATTCGCACAGCGCCAAGACCCACCAGCCCGGTGCACCTCACAAGGCTGAACCCTTTCCAGGGGGCCGGCCGATTCGGCTCCCGCCAGGTGCGTCCAGTGGCCTCCGACGGCGACGACCCCAACCTGAACGCATCGTGAGGCCGCGCGGAGCGCGGCCAGCGGCGCTTCGCGCTGCCCCAACCGAATCATCCTGGCATCCAGGCGCTCAACGCGGCGTCGCCGTCGGAGCCGTCCGGGATGCGTTGGAAGGGGTTGGCGAATCGACGCATCCGGTGAAAGCGCGCTGCGATGCCCGCACAAAAGAAACCGGCAAAGTGAGGAAAATCCGGCGAATCAGGTCGCCTTCTCCATCCAGCCCATCGCGAGCGCGTTGCGCAGCGTCACCGAGTCGCGGATCTGCGACTCGCTGAAGTTCGCCACGTCGCCGGGGGCGAACTTCTTCTGGCTCGTCCAGTCGGTGAACTTCTTGCGCACGACGTAGGACTGGCCCGCCGCGGCGGCCTGCCGCTTGGCGAAGAGGTGGCGCGTCTCGGTGAAGCTGCCCTGGTACGTCGTGATGTGGCCGCCGGCCAGGACGGAGGTCTTGTCGGTGACGGAGTCGAGCAGGAAGCGGTCGTGGCTCACGACGAGGAGCGTTCCGTGGTAGCTGTTGAGGGCGTGGATGACGACGTCGCGTGCCCACAGGTCCAGGTGGTTCGTCGGCTCGTCCAGGATGAGCAGGTTGCTCGGCTTGAGGATGCACTTGAGGAGCATCATGCGCTGCCGCTCGCCGCCGGAGAGCGTGGAGACGGTGCGCGTCATGTCCACGTCGGGGTTGAAGCGGAAGCGGCCGAGGAGAGCCTTGACGTCGCGTTCGTCGAGGGTGGACCGCGCGTCGAGGACTTCCTCCTTCAGGGTGCGCTCCAGGCGCAGGTCGTCGTGCTCCTGGCTGAAGAACATGGACTTCGCGCCGGGCGCGACGCGGACGTCGCCGGCGTCCTTCTGGATGCGGCCGGTGAGGATCTTGAGCAGCGTGGACTTGCCCTCGCCGTTGCCGCCGACGAGGCCGACGCGCTCGCCCTTCAGGAGCTCCAGGTCCGCGCCCTTCAGGACCATCTGGTCGCCGTAGGACTTCTCCAGGCCGGCGATGCGCAGGACCTCGAGGCCGGACTTCTCGACGCCGTCGAACTGGAGCCCGAATCCGAGCTTCTGCAGGACGGGGTCCGGCGTGCGGTCCAGGGCGGCGGCGTACTTGTCGAGCGCCTTCATCTTGCTCGCGTACTGGCCGTCGAAACGCTTCTGTTGGCGGAACTGCAGGATGATGTCCTTCGCAGCCTGCATTTTCTCCTGCGCTTTGGCGTGGTCGCGGCGGGCGCGCTCCAGGTCCTCGTCGCGGGCCTGGACGTAGTCTTCGTAGTTGCCCTTGTAGCAGGTGATGCGGCCGCCGGAGACCTCGAAGACCCGTTGCGCGACATTGTCGAGGAAGGCGCGGTCGTGCGCGACGACGAGCACGGTGCCGTCAAAGGCGTTGATCCACTCCTCGAGCCACTCGATGGAGTCCACGTCGAGGTGGTTCGTCGGCTCGTCAAGAACGACCAAGTCGCCGGAGCGGGCGGCCGCGAGGGTGCGGGCCAGGAACAGGCGCGTCTTCTCGCCGCCGGAGAAGGATTCGGCCTTCTGGTCCAGGTCGGCATCGGTGAAACCGAGCTGGGCGAGCACGCCCGACGCGTCATGGTCGGCGCTGGGCTTCGTGGCGTTCTTGATCTCGCGCTCCACCTCGGCGTAGCGCTCAAGGACCGCCTCGTAGCCGTGGTTCTCGTAGAGCGCGGGGTCGGAGATGCGGCCCTCCAACTCCTCGAACTCGGCGAGCAGGGCCGGCGGGGCGCTGCCGGGGGCGGCCATCAGGTCGCGCGCCGTGGCACCAGGGGGAATGTTGGGGTGTTGGTCGAACCAGTGCGTTCGCACGGGCGCCAGCTTGAGCGTGCCATAGTCGGTCTTCTCGCGGCCAGCCAGCACGCGCAAGAGCGTGGACTTTCCAGCGCCGTTGGGGCCGACGAGAGCGACGTGCTCGCCCACCTCGATCTGGAACGTCCCCTCGTCGAAGAGCGTCTTGCCCCCGTAGCCCTTCGCGAGGCGCTCGGCGAGGATGATGGGGGCCGCCATTCGCTTAGTGTCCTGCGGTGAGCTTGGCGACGATGGAGCGGAAGGCCTGGCGCGTCGGCGAGTCCGCGTCCGCGAGCGCGAAGGGTTTGCCCTCGTCGCCGCCCTCCATGACGCGCAAGTCGAGCGGGACGGCGCCGAGGAAAGGGACGCCGAGCTTCTCGGCCATCGCCTGGCCGCCGCCGCGCTTGAAGACGTCCACCACGACCATGAACTCGCCCTTGCCATCTGCGAAGGCCTGGACGTGGCCGACGCCGGTGTCGAGGACCACGGTGGTGTTCGGCGCGGTCTTGCCGTGCAGGGTGAGGCCGCTCATGTTCTCGACGACGCCGAGGATGGGAAGCTCGAGCTTCTGCACGAAGGCGGCCGATTTGCGCACGTCGCCCACGGCGACCTCCTGCGGCGTCGTGACGAGGACCACGCCGTCAGCGTCGGGGATGTTCTGCGCCACCGAAAGCGGTTCGTCGGAGGTGCCCGGGGGCAAGTCGATGACGAGGTAGTCTAGCTCGCCCCAGGCGACGTCGCCGAGGAACTGGCCGATGATCTGCATCTTGATGGGACCGCGCCAGACGACTGCCTGGTCGGGCTCGGAGAGGAGGAACTGCATGCTGATGGCGCGCAAGTTCTCGGTGACCTGGACCGGGACGAGGCCGGTGCCGTCCTCGACCATGCTGGAGTCGCGCACGCCGAGCATGAGAGGCACGTTGGGGCCGGTGAGGTCCATGTCGAGGATGCCGACCTTCTTGCCTGACGCAGCGATGGTGGCGGCGAGGTTCACAGCCACCGTTGATTTGCCGACACCGCCCTTGCCGGAGGCGACGATGATCTTGTGCTTGATGCGCTTCATGTTGCCGATGATGCGCAGGCGGCGCTTCAGCCGCTCCGCGGCGCCCGCGTCGGCGGGGCCGCCTTGCTGGGCGCCCGCGCCGGGGCCGGCCATCGGGATGGGCGCAGCGGTGGGAAGGGGGACGGTCGGGAGGGCCATGGCGGCGCCGACGAAGGACCCCTTCAAGAGATTGGGGGTCGGTTCGGCGCAGATTACGCAGAGGCGCCGACCACGGGGCCGCCGGCTTGGAGCCACGAGCGCATCCCGCCGTGCAGGTTGACGGCCTCGACGCCCTGCTCGCGCAGGAAAAGGGTGGCGTTGGCGCTGCGGCCACCGACGGCGCACACCACGACGACCTGGCGGTCCTTGGGCACTTCGGCGGCGCGCCGGGGCAGCGAGCCCAGAGGGATGTGGGAGGCCTGCGCGATGCGCAGTTCCTCGAACTCGTCCGGCTCGCGCACGTCGAGGATGAAGACCTCGTCCTCGTGGCCGCGCAGGGCGGACGCGAGCACAACGGGCACGTCGGGGGCGGCCCAAGGCAGGGGGCAGGCGACGGGGGTGCCTTCGTGGGGGATGCTCGCCTTCGTGGGGGCCACGAAACAGGCGCACCCGGGGCGTCTCTTCAGGTCGACGGTCGTGGGCGTGGCGGTGCGGGCGTCCCACAGCAAGAGTTTGCCGACAAGGGTTCCGTCGAGGCCAGCCAGGAGCTTGAGGGCCTCCCCGGCCTGGATGGCGCCGAGCGCGGCGACGAGTGGACCAAGGACGCCCACGTCGGCGCAGGAGTCTCCCGCTTGAGGCTGGGGCCAGATGCAACGGTAGCACGGCCCCTCGGGGGGGTCGAGGACCGTGACGATGCCTTCCCATCCGGCCGCGGAGGCGTGCACGAGGGGCACGTCCGAGGCACGGCAAGCGTCGGCGAGGGCGAGTTTGCTCGCGAGGTCGTCCATGCAGTCCAGGACGACGTCGTACTCTCCAACGAGGTCCGCGTGCGAGGCGTTGAACGGAAACCAGAACGTGCGAAACGAGATGTCCGGGTTCTGGCGCCCGAGCGTCTGCTGGACCGCCTTCACCTTCGGGCGGCCCACGTCGGCGGGAGCGTAGAGTGGCTGACGGGCAAGATTCGTTGTCTCCACGCGGTCCGGGTCGCAAAGGCCCAGGTTCCCGACCCCGGCGGCGGCGAGCGCTTGCGCGGCAGGGCAACCCAGTCCTCCGAGGCCGACGACTAGGACGCGGCCCTTCCGGAAGCGTTCGACGCCTTGCGCGCCGATGCCGTCCAGGCTGGCGTGGCGAGCGTGGCGGTCGGCCATGCTAGGCTTCGGGCGTCCCGAACTTGCCAGCCAGCCGGCTTCCCTTCGGCCAGCCGCCCGACGTGGACTGCACTTCGACGCCGAGCCGGATGGCCCCCGTCGGGCACGCATCCAGGCAGGCTCCGTCCGAGACGCAGAGGTCGCGGTCCACGCGCGCCATGTCGGTGACGATGGCGGCGTCGGTCGGGCAGGCAGCCTGGCAACCGTTGCAGACAATGCAGTCCGCGGCGACGACCCAGGCCTTCTTCGCCTCGGGCAGCTTGCTTGCGAACGCCTTCACGGCGCCGATGTCCTTCGGGTTGCCCGTGTACTTCCCACCAACGGCCTCGGGGGCCGCAGGGGGGGCGGGAGCGGCAGGTGGGACGGCGGGCTTCGGCGCGGCAGGGGCTGCCGGCGCCGGCTTCGTGGGCTCGACGGCGGTGGCTGACGCGGCCGCCGGCTTCGGTGCGGAAGCGGCCGGGGCCGAGGCCGGCGCCGCGGGTGCAGCGACGGGGACGACGGGCTTGCCGGACGCCTTCGCGGCGCGCTCGGCGGCGGCCTGGCGGTCGGCGTCGAGGGTGTCCTTGACGGGGACCATCCACTTCGCCTTCGCCAGGTTGCGCTTCTTGGCCTCCGCGATGAGCGCGTCGACGTGGTCCTTCCAGTCGCCCACCAGGCCGATGTCGGCGTAGTGGAAGATGGCGGCGTTCGGGTCGGTGTTGATGGCGAGGATGGTGCCGGACTCCTTCATGCCCTCGATGTGCTGGATGGCGCCGGAGATGCCGACGGCGATGTACAGCTTGGGGCGCACGGAGACGCCGGTCTGGCCGACCTGGCGCGCGCGGTCCATCCAGCCTTTGTCCGCGACGGGGCGGGAGCAGGCGACCTGGCCACCGAGCGCGTCCGCGAGCTCGGTGAGCTTCGCGAAGCCCTCAGGGCCGCCGATGCCGACGCCGCCGGCGACGAGGACCTCGGCCTTCGTGATGTCAGCCTTCGAGGTCTCGAGGACGTACTCGATGACCTGCGCGGCGTAGGTGTTCTTGCTGAGCCAGGTGACGTCGACGGTCTCGACCTTGCCCTTGCGGTTTGCGTCGGCCTCGAGGGGCTTGAAGATGCCAGGGCGCGCCGTGGCCATCTGCGGGCGGTGGCGGTCGCAGCGAATCGTGGCGAGCATCTTGCCGCCGAAGGCGGGGCGGCGCGCGAGCAGCTCGCCGTTGATGACGTCCACGTCGAGCTCGGTGCAGTCGGCCGTCATGCCGGCGTCCAGCGTCGCGGCGACGCGGCTGCTGATGTCGCGGCCCGTGTGGGTCGCGCCGATGAGGACGATGTTGGGCTTCTTCGCCTCGATGAGCTTGTTGATGACCTCGGTGCTGGGGCGCGCCAGCGGGGTCTTGAGGACCGGGTTCTCGCAGACGATGACCTCGTCGGCGCCCTGCGCGATGAGCTGCTCGGCGAGGTCGCCGACCTGGTGGCCGAGGACGACGGCGGTGACCTTCTGGCCCATCTTGTCCGCCATGGGGCGCGCGGCGCCCAGCAGTTCGCGCGTGACGTCGCGCAGCTGGCCCTCGCGGTGCTCCACGATGACCCAGACTCCCTTCCAATCCGCAAAATTCTTCGTCGGCTCGCAGGCGCGGAACGTGATGGCGTCGTACCGGGACTTCTGGTTCGTGATGACGGGCATTAGGCGACGACTCCTTTGGCGAAGAGGGCGTCCACGACGGTCTTGGCGTCGGCCAGCTTGGGGCCGTTGCGGTCGAAGCCGCTGGAGATGTCGACCTTTCCGACGATGGTCGGGGAGCCCTTGAGGCCAACCCAGGACGGGTCCTTGATGTCGCTAAGGTCCGCGAGGCTCCACGTCACAACGGGCTGGGAGAGGCCGCGCAGCTTGCCGTTGAGGCTTGCGATGCGGGGCGTGTTGATCTTCAGCTCGCAGGTCGCGGCCGCCGGGAGGGGCAGTTGCAGGACCTCGTGGCCGCCGCCGATGCTGCGCAGTGCGCGCAGGGTCTCGGTCGTCGGGTCGAACTCAAGCGAGTGGACGTAGGTCGCCTGGTCCACGTCGAGCTGGCCGGCCACGCCGGGTCCGACCTGGCCCGTCGAGGCGTCCGTGGTCTCCTCGCCGAACAGGATGATGTCCACGTCGCCGTACATCTTCGAGATTTTCTTGATGCCGGCCGCGAGCGTCATGCTCGTGGGCCAGGTGTCGGCGCCGGCGAAGGCGCGGTCGGTGATGAGGACGCCACGGTCGGCACCGCGGGCAACGCACTCGCGCAGCATGATGTCGAAGAAGGGCGGGCCCATCGTGACGACGCTGACCTGCGCGCCCCAGGCGTCCTTGAACTGGAGCGCCAACTCAAACGCGTTCTCGTCCGGGGGGTTGATGATGTTCTTGACCTTCGTGCGGTCGAGCGTCTTCTTGACGGGGTCGATGGTGAGGTCGGTCGCGTCGGGCGTCATCTTCATGCAGACGGCGACGTGGAGCGGGCGGTTCTGGCCCTTGAGGAGGTAGGTCTGGCCCGAAGGGGCGGTCGGCTTGGCGGGCGCGGCGTGGACCATGACGGACACCGTGGGCCTGCCTGCGGCTCGTCCGACAGGAGTGGCCCTGGGGGCGGCGACTTGGGGCTTCCATAAAAGGGCGACGACCGCCCATCGCGCACGCGCGGGCTCAGACGGCGGCGGCGCGCGGCGGCGTGGCGGGCGCCGGGGTCTTCGCGGCGAGGGAGTCGTTGTAGTACACGGCCCAGAGGATGTGGCCCACGATGCCGGTCACGAAGATGAGGACGAGCGCGAGGATGCCGAGGACCTGGTCGGTCTTGCCCACGGCCTCGCGGGCGGCCTTCAACTCGAGGAAGTTCATGACGTAGAGGACGATCCAGGTGATGCCGAACGTGATGAAGCCGCACCAGAAGAGCGCCTGCCAGGACCCGGAGGCGCCCGCGCGGTCGCGGCGCAGGTCGTGGCTGATTCGGTACACCGTCACCAGGTAATAGATGCCGAAGGTGATGATGGAGAGCAGGAAGACCTTCAGGATGGAGACGCGTCGAGCGGAGGACGAGAGTGGGGCGGTGGAAGCCACGCAGGCTCCAACCGCGTCAGCCGATTAAGGCCATCGCCGCGGCTAGCCGTACCGGTAGTTGACGCCGAAGCTGGCGCGCGGGTTGGTCCATTTCACGGAGCCGGGCGTGCACACAATGTCACACGTGCCGCACTCGACGCAGTCCTCGTACGTGAACTGCATGCGGCCGTTGACGAACTCGAAGCACTTCGCCGGGCACGTGTTGATGCACATCTCGTGCGGGCAGGTGTCGCAGATGTCGGGGTCCACGGTGATGTGGGCGAAGTCGTGGCCGTCGGTGACGAACTTGGCGGCGCCAAGGCGGGCCTTGACGTCGAGCTTGGGCAGCTTGGCGAGCGGACTTGCTTCGCGGTCGGGGGCGGCGACGTGGCCGTGGCCTCCACCGGCGACGTTCTTGGGGACCTGGGCCGGGGCGCTGTGGGCGGACATTAGAGGTTCATGCCTCCGTTGAGGCCGTCGCGCAGGATGTCTGCCTTGGAGACGCCGGACTCCTTCATGGCCTCGGTGAGATGGGCGCGCATCTTTTTCTTGGGGCCCTCGGCCTTGAGCATGCGGCGGAAGACGTTGGCGAGGAAGTCCGGGTACTTCTGGAACAGGCGCGGGTTCCAGAGGAACTTGCTGACGTTCTTGAAGTTCCGGAAGTCGTCCATGATGCCGTCGGACTCGAGGTTGCGCTCGTACTGGGCGAGCGTGACGGCGGAGAAGTCGCCGACCTTGACGGCGTGGGCGACGGCGTCGGCGGCGCAGATGCCCGAGCGTACGGCGTAGTTCATGCCCTGAATGACGATGCCATTGCTGAAGCAGAAGCCGGCGGCGTCGCCGACGACGAGGACGCCATCGCCGCACAGCTCGCTGAACGCCTGGTAGCCGCCCTCGGGGACCAAGTGCGCGCCGTACTCGACGAGCTCGGCGCCCTTGACGAGCGACTGGATGTAGGGGTGGTTGCGGAACTGTTCGACGACGTCGTGCGTCGTCAGCTCGCCTTGGTTCTTCATCGAGGGGAGGTTGATGACCACGCCGAGCGACAGCGTGTCTTGGTTCGTGTAGAGGAAGCCGCCTGCCAGCACGCCGTCGCAGCGGCCGAGGACGAACTCGCCGGCCATGCCGCCGTCGGTGCCGGTGCCGAAGCGCTCCTCGATGGTCGCGCGGGGGAGCTTCAGGATCTCCTTGACGCCGAGGGCGTAGTGGTCCATGTCGAGCTTCTTGTGCCCGTGACGCAAGTCGCCCTGGAGGGTGAGGCGGGAGTTGGCGCCGTCGGCGACGATGACGACGTCGGCGTACGTGGTCTCTCCGGACTGCTGGACGCCCACGACGCGCCCATTCTGCTTGGCGAGACCCTCGACGTTGACGCCGGTGACGACGGTGACGCCGGCCTTCTTGGCCTGCTCCAGGAGCCACTTGTCGGTCTTGGCGCGCAGGACGGCGTAGCCGACGGTCTGCGTCTTGAGCGCGGGGTCGTGGAAGTCAATGACGAAGGCGGGGCCGTTCTCGCTGAGGAAGCCGACTTTCTTGTTGGAGACCGGGCGCTCGACGGGGAGGGTCGCCTTCCAGTCGGGCAAGATGGCGGCGAGGTCGTTGCCCCACAGGATGCCGCCGGAGAGGTTCTTGGCGCCCCCTTCGTCGGCGCGCTCGACGAGCAGGGTCTTGACGCCCTTCTGCGCGAGGCGGATGGCGGCGCTGGCCCCCGCGAACCCGCCACCGACGACGATGCACTGGTACTGGCTGCGGCTCATCCCCTTGCCTCAAGGCGCGCGACTGGGAGGTGGTTGATAGCGGCTTCGGGAGCGTTCCAGGAGGGGCCCGCGCGGGCCACTGGGGTCAGCCGGAATGGTACTGACCGACGTGCCGGACGCTCGCGGCCACCGACCGCGCGGCGTCCTCTGCGCCAAGGCTCGATCCGTGCCCAGAGTGAAGGACCCGCACGGGGAGCTTCCCCAGCCGCAGGACGGACTCGTACAGCCGGGGCAGCGAGGAGTCGGGGAAGTCGAAGCGGCCGATGCCGCCCTCGGCGAACAGCGTGTCGCCCGAGAACAGCGTCCCGGATTGTGCGTCCCAGTAGCACGACGAGCCAGGGCTGTGGCCGGGCGTCTCCAGCACCTCGAAGTCGCGGTCGCCGAGCCGCACATGGTCGCCGTCGCCCACGATGTCGTCGGGGTCCAGCTTGACGATGCGGCCGCCGAACATCTCCGACGTCGGGTCGCGTCCTTCACGCAACTTGGCCGCAACACCGCGCGGGGCGACGATGCGGGCGCCGACCTGGCGCCAGTGAGGCAGGCCGTTGACATGGTCAAGATGTTCGTGCGTGAGGACGATGGAGCGCACGCGTTTGGGGTCCATCACGGCGGCGACCTGGCCCAGCACGCGCTCGAAGTCGAGGCCGTGGCCCGCATCCACAAGGTCGAACGCGTTGGACTTCGCGTCCTTGACCAGGTACTGGTTGCAGTCCCAGCCGCGGCCGCCCACGGTCGTGATGCGCGGCCCATCCACGTTGCAGCAAGGCGTCCAGCCCGTGTGAGTCTTCCGCCCCGCCCACCGAAGCCTCCAAGCCGGCCGCCCGGATGGTCTGGCATGAACTTCACTGACGCGAAGGTCATGGACTACCTCCACGCGGCGCAGCCGAGCAACGACCCGGTCCTGCTCGAGATGGAGGAGCGCGGAGCCCGCGAGGGGTTCCCCATCATCGGGCCCCTCGTGGGGCGGACCTGCGCCGCGTTCGCGCGCGCCATCGGGGCGAAGCGGGTCTTCGAGATGGGCTCCGGCTTCGGCTACTCGACGTTCTGGTTCGCGCGCGCGGTGGGGGCCGAGGGGCTCGTCGTCCACAGCGAAGGATCGGCCGTGCGCAGTGCGGAGGCGAAGGTCTACCTGTCCAGCGCCGGCCTGGCCGAGAGGGCGCGGTTCCTCGTCGGCGATGCCCTCGACCTTCTCGCGGAGGAGGGCCGCTCGTTCGACGTGGTCTTCATCGACGTGGACAAGCACCAGTACCCCGATGCCTGGCGCATCGCATGCGAGAAGGTGCGCCTCGGCGGGGTCGTCCTCACGGACAACACGCTCTGGTCGGGCCGTGTCGCGGACCCGAAGGCGAAGGACCGCGACACCGTCGGGGCACGCACGTACAACGAGTTGGCGCTCGCGGACCCTAGGTTCCTGACGACCATCCTGCCCCTGCGCGATGGGCTCACCGTGAGCCTGCGCATCGCCTAGGCGGAGCGCCGCCGAGTGAGGAGAAGGGCTGCCGCGAGCGCCGCCAGGACGACGGGGCCGACCGAGGCGCCGTTGGAGCCAATCGTCTGGGGAACCGTGGCCGGCACGGCGGCGGCAGGACTAGCGTCCGCGACGTGGCGGCTCGACTGCGGGTGGAGGATGGCGGCGACGAGTCCGCCGCGCGCGACGGCCGTGTTGTAGATGGTTCCTTCGGCGGTGGCGACGCCGGCGTCAAGGCCATGGTTGGCGAAGAGGCCCGCGACGTCCTGCTTGACCAGGAACGCGGCCGGGAGCGGGCCCGTCGCGGAGCCTTCGGTGTACGCGGGGAGTGGTTGCTCGCGGTTGAGGCGCTCCGACTCGTGCTTCGCCGCGACGAGCTCCTTCGCATGGTCATGCGCCCACTCCAGGGTCGTCTCCATGACGAGACGGTGGATGGCGATGCGGCGGTCTGCGGACTGGAACGGATTGTCGGGCTCAGGGCTGATGAAGGTCTCCGCGAGGAGGCCGACGATGTTGTTGAGGCCGAAGCTGTTGCGAAGGATGCCCGGGTCGGGGCCGCCGACGCGCGCGGTGGCGTCGACGCCTTGGACCTCAGGGACCGGGATGCCCGCGACGGTCGTGACGCCGTAGTCGCCCACGGAGTAGCCAGCCGCCTGCGCCGCGGGCCACAGGACGTCGTAATCCAGGCTCTTGGCGAGCTTCGCGGTGGGCTCGCGGACCTGGCCGTTGTTCGGGTACATCAGGGTCAGGTCGAAGTCGTAGGTGCGCGCGGGGACGGGGTTGCCGAGCCCGGTGCCGGAGTACTCGTGGTGGTCGATGGCGACCTGGATGTCGAAGTCGGCGAGCACCTTGTGCAGGGCGCGCGCCTCGGACGTGGCGAGGGCGACGTGGTCGCGGTTGATGTCGACGCCGTTGGTGTTCTCGCGCGTGTTGGCCGTGGCGCCGTCCGGGTTCGCCATCGGGAGGAGCAGGAGGACCTGGTCGTCGAGGAGGTTGGCGGTCTTCTTGTGCGCGAGGAGGTCGGCCAGGAGCGGCAGGGCGGCGCCGGTGCCGGCGGGCTCGTTGCCGTGCTGCTGGGTCATGAGGAGCGTCACGACGCGCTCGGCGCGTGGAATCGTCGAATCCGGGTTGGTGATCTCGAGGACTCGGACGGCACGGCCCGTCTCGGAGGCGCCGAGGTCATGGACCTTGACCCACGGGTTGGACGCGGCCTGCGTGATGGCGGCTTGGACGTCGTCGTGCGTCGGGAAGAGCCCGAGGTGGGCGGCCGGGTCGTAGAGGACGCCGCCGTCGTGAGCGTGCACTGCCGGGATGGAAGGGACCAGAATCAGGGCGAGCAGCAGGGCCGAGGTCCGTAGCACGACACGGCACCGGAGGCTCGCGGCATAAGGCTTGGCGCTTCCCGCCTGGCGCCTACTTCAGTTTCCCTTCCGGCCCGAACGAGCCGAGGATGGCGAAGAAGCGTTGCACGAGCGTGAGGGCGCCGACGACGGCGAAATAGAGCAGCACGAGGTCGAGGAGGCTGGGGCTGAAGCCGAGCCAGGGCTGCGGCAGGTCGAAGCGGAGGACCGCGAGCTGGGCAAGCGGGGCGACGAGGAGGAGAACCATCCGGTCGGCGCGGCCGAGGAAGCCGCCGTAGTGGCGGCGAAGGCCGACGGCCTGGGCTTGCGTGCCCATGTAGCTCACCAGGAGCGTCGCGGAGATGGCGACGATGCCGACGGGAAGGCTCGACCAGGCGCTGAAGGCGATGCCCAGAAGGAAGGCGACATCGCTGGCGCGGTCCACGGCGTGGTCGAGGAAGTCGCCGCGCGGCGAGGCCTTCCCCGTCATGTGCGCGATCTTCCCGTCGAGCAGGTCGAAGACGGAGTTGAGGCCGACGCAGACCCAGGCGGCGGCGAGAAGGAGGCGGCCGACGGCCGAGGCGTCCGATTTCCAGAACGCGACGCCCCCGAGGATGGCGAAGGCGAGGGAGAGCCAGGTGAAGACGTCCGGGTGGACGCGGCGGAACCCTTTGGCGAGCGGGACGAGCCACCAGTCCAGGGTCGAGCGGTAGTTGTCGAGCACCATCAGGTCACGCGAAGGGAAGTTGCCCGCTCCAGTCCACCGGCTCCAGCTCCGGCCCTTTCAAGGCGTCGAGACGCACGCCGGCGAACGCCGAATAGAGCGCCTCGGGGGTTCGTCGGGTGCCGTCCCGCTGCACGACGCGGGGGGTCGCCTCGAGGGCTTCTTGGAGGATGACGTCGAGCGCCTCGGCCTCGAGGTTCTCGACCACTTTGGCGGCCTTGTAGCCACGCTCCTCGAGCCGGCCGCGCAAAATCATGGGGTCGCAGCGGACGACCCAGACCCCGTCCACGGGGAGGAGATGGCTCAGGTGGCCCTCGTAGAGCACCTTGGAGCCGTCGTCGTTGGGCACGCGGTCGGCGAGCGCATCCATGTCGAGCACCTCCGCTCGGTCCTCCTTGTCGAAGCCGACGACGCAATCCTCCGTCTTCGCCCAGGCCTTGACGTCCACGACGTGCCAGCCGTGCCGCGCGGCGACGGCCGCGAGGGTCGTCTTGCCGCAGCCCGGGGTGCCGGTGAGCGCAACGCGCATGTCAGGAGAACTTGGCGAGCGAGGGGGTCTTCTGCGCGAGCTCGAAGAACTCGTAGCCGCCCAGCTTGGCCTCGTTGAAGCAGTACTTGACTTCCTGGAAGCGCGCCTTGAACGCCTTGACGTCGCGCTTGACCTTGGCGGGGTCTTCGTTGGCGAGGAGGCCACGGCGGTAGAAATCGGCGACCTGCTCCATCTCCGCCTTGCCCATCCCGACGCGGGTGAGCTCCTGGACGCCGATGCGGACGCCCGATGGTGTCAGCGGTTTGGTGTCGCCCGGGAGCATGTTCATGTTCGTGATAATGCCGCACGCCTCCAAGGTCGCCGCGGCCTTGGCACCCGCGCCGGAATCCTGCGCGCCATGGCGGGTGACGATCTGGTGGCTCTTCGTGAAGCCACGGTCGGCCGCCAGGACGTCGAAGCCGCACTCAGCGAGGGCGGCGCCGAAGGCCTGCGCGTTGGCGACGGTGTCCTTCGCGTACCGCGCGCCGAACTGCTGGAACTCGGCGAGGGCCACGACCTTGGCCGCGACGTGGTGAAGGTGGTAGGAGCTGACGACGCCGGGGAAGACGCCGGAGTGCAGGCGGCGCTGGAACTTCTCGTCCTTGGAGTCGCTGAAGACGAAGCCGCCCTGGGGGCCGGGGAAGGTCTTGTGGCTGCTGCCGGTGAGGACGTCGGCGCCCTCCCGCAACGGGTCCTGGAACTGGCCGCCGCCGATGAGGCCCAGCACGTGCGCGCCGTCGTACATCACGACCGCGCCGACCTCCTTCGCCGCCGCGACGATGTCCTTCATCGGCGTCGGGAACAGGAACATCGACTGGCCAAACAGGACAAGCTTGGGCTTGACGGAGCGGACGAGCTTGGCGGCGCCGTCCACGTCGGGGTGCATGTTGTCATGGTCCCACGGGTACGTGTGCAGCTCGAGACCGCGCATGCCGACGGCGCCCATGGGGGCGTGGCTGATGTGGCCGCCGTCGGCGGTGCTGACCGCCGTGATGGCGTCGCCCGGCTTCGTGAGGGACTTGAGGACGGCAAGGTTGGAGACGGTGCCCGAGGTGCTCTGGATGTTGGCGAACGCGCAGCGGAACACGCCGCGGGCCAGCTCCATGCCGAGCGCCTCGACGGTGTCGAAGTCGCCGCAGCCCTGGTAGTAGCGCTTGCCCGGCAACCCTTCGGCGTAGCGGCCGTGGAAGTCCGTGACGAGCATCTCGGCCACGCGCGGGCTGATGATGTTCTCCGACGCGATCATCGGGAGCCCGTCGCGGAAGAGCTGCGTGCTGCGCTTGGCGGCGTCCCGGACGGCGGTGGCCGCGGCGAGGGCATCCATCGGCCGTGCCACCGGCCGGGCCCTTATGAGGCGACCGACCCGGCGGAACCGGTCCACGAGCCCAGCGTGGTCCAGCGCAGCCCGCCCGGGTTGAACGCCCCGGACGCGACCCGGGCGCGCGCCAGGCCGGCGACGTGCAGGCGGGCGCGGGCGAGCCCGGCGAAGCCGTACGCGGTGAGCGCCTGCTGGCCCGTGGCTTCCTGGAACCCGGAAAGACGGACCCCGACGAGGCGCACGGAGCGCCCGTCGAGGAGGGGGCCGAGCAGATCGGCGACGACGCGGCGCGCCAGGTCCGCCGAAGCGTCCTGGCCCGCTTTGAGGGGCGCGGGGATGGTGAAGGCGCGCGTCAAGGTGGTGAAATCCCCGTAGCGCAGCTTCACCGTCAGCGTCGAGAACGCGCGCCCGTCCCGCTCGCCTTGGTCCGTGAGGATCTCGTCGAGGAGGCCGTGCGCGGTCGCGAGGATGCGGCCCGCGTCGCGCTGGTCGCGTCCGAACGTGGTCTCGTTGCCCCGGCTCTTGCGGGCGCCGTGGTCGGCGACGACGGGGCGGTCGTCCCTTCCGTTGGCGACGTGGTGCAGCCAGGCGCCGTGCGAGCCGAACTGGGCCGTGAGCGCCGCCTCGCCCAGCCGCGCCAGGTCGCCGATCGTGGTGACGCCAAGTTCGCGCAGGGCCGACGCGGTCTTGGGGCCGCAGCCGTTGAGCTTGGCCGGCGCAAGCGGCTCCAGGAACGCGGCGACCTCCTCCGGGCGGACGCGGGTGATGCCGTGCGGCTTGCGGCGGTCGCTCGCGACCTTGGCGACCGACTTGCTGGAGGCGACGCCAATGGAGCAGGAGAGGCCGGTGACGCGCTTGACGGCGGCCTGCAGGCTGCGGGCAAGGTTGAGAGCGGCCTCCCAGGGAGGAACCTCGGGGTCGGCGTGGCAGCGCTCGGTGACGTCGAGGTACGCCTCGTCCATGCCGACGACCTCGAGGATGTCGGCGTAGCGCTCCAGGACCTCCATGACGGCGTGGCTCGCGGGGCCGTACTTGCGGAAGTCGGGACGGATGTACGTCGCGTGGGGGGCACGGCGCCACGCCTCGCTGATGGGCATGGCGGAGCGGATGCCGAAGGCGCGCGCTTCGTAGCTCGCCGTGCAGACGACGCCGCGGCCGCGGCCGTTTTGTGGGTCGGCGCCCACGACGAGGGGGAGACCCTTGAGGGAGGGATTGTCGCGCACCTCGACGGACGCGTAGAAGGCGTCCATGTCCAAGTGGAACAGGATGCGCGTCATCCGGACCTCAGGCGGGCCAGCACACGACGGACCTTCCCACTTTGTCGGGGTGGGGCGAAACTACCGGCCGGGGGCGCTTCGGGCATCGCGGCGTCGTCACGCCGGATGCGTCGGTTCGTCGACCTTTCCGATGCATCCCTGACGTCCTACGACGGCGTCCCCTTCAGCGACGGGATGCCAGATTGGAGACGGATGGGCGGCCCGGAGCGCCGCTTGGCGCGCTCTGCGCGCTGCTTGGAAACGAGCTTCATGTTGTTGGGCTTGCCGCCGTGGTCGGCCACTGACGGCACCTGGAGGAAAGGAAACGAGGTATCGGCCGGTTGGGCGTGGAGTTCCGGAGGTGCTCCAAAACGCCTGGTGACTGGCGCGCGACGCTCCGATTGCAGTAGCCCCGGACGGATTCGAACCATCGCCAAAGGCTCCAGAGGCCCCTATCCTTGACCGCTAGACTACGGGGCTATGAGGAAGAGGGTGGGCCTAGTGGGTCCGGCAGGAATCGAACCTGCGGCTCGCGCTTTGTAAGAGCGCTGTCATGACCGCTAGACCACGGACCCGGTTTCTCTGGACCCGGGCATTTCGCGCGACTTGGGGCCTCTTGATAAGTCCTGCGTTGAGGTGAGCAAGGCCCTGCGCGCCTCCCTCTCACCACCTTCATCACCCCCTGGCGTGTCGGATGGGCTGGAGGAGCCGATGGGACTGCGCCACCTGACCAGCATCCACGACCTGGACGACGGCGACCTGGCCGGGCTCCTCGACCGCGCCGCCTTTTTCGACCGCGAGCCGGCCCCCCGTTCCGCCGCGATGCTGGAGGGTCGCATCGTCTGCACCGCCTTCTTTGAGCCAAGCACCCGCACGCGCCTCAGCTTCGAGGCCGCCGCCCACCGCCTCGGGGCCCGCGTCATCGGCTTCACCGACCCCGCCACGACCTCGAGCGCCAAAGGGGAGACGCTGGAAGACACCATCCGGATGCTCGCCGGCTACGCCGACTGCATCGTCATGCGCCACCCCGTTAAGGGCGCCGCCGACCGCGCCAAGGCGGTCTCGTCGGTCCCCATCGTCAACGCCGGCGACGGCCCGGGTGAGCACCCGACGCAGACCGTGCTCGACCTCTACACGATGCGCAAGCACAAGGGCACGCTCGCGGGCCTCAAAGTGGGCCTCGTCGGGGACCTCAAGCATGGCCGCACCGTGCACAGCCTTGTCCCCGCGCTTCTGCGCGTGGGCGCCAAACCCGTCTCGGTCGCAGCACCTGGGCTGGAGCTGCCCAAGGAGCTGGCCGCCAAGTGCCCCGCGTCCACGCTCGACGAGGCCGCGGCGGCCTGCGATGTCCTCTACGTCACGCGCATCCAGAAGGAGCGCTTCGCCGACGGCAAGGAGTACGACGCCGTGAAGGGCTCCTTCGTCGTGGACGCGGCCCTCCTCAAGCGCACGAAGAGCCAGGCCATCGTCTTGCACCCGCTGCCGCGCGTGGACGAGGTCGCGACCGACGTGGACGCCCTCCCGGCGGCCAAGTATTTTGACCAAGCCCGGAGTGGCGTCCCTGTCCGCATGGCCGTCCTGGCCAGCCTCTTGGAGAAATCCGCATGAAGGAGTTCAAGATCGTCCCCATCCGCAACGGCACCGTCCTCGACCACGTCGAGCCCGGCAAGGCGCTGGCCATCCTCACGGCGCTCGGCCACCCCATCAAGGGCTCGAACAAGGTCGTCTCGGTGGCGCTCAACCTGCCTTCGGGCCGTGGCGGCCCCAAGGACGTCCTGAAGTTCGAGGACATCGAGCTCTCTGCCGCCGACGTCGTCAAGGTCAAGGCGCTCAGCAAGCACGGCACGCTCAGCGTCATCCGCAACTACGACGTCGCGAGCAAGACGACCTGGTAGGGCGCTCCGTCGCAGCATAGATGCCTAGCGCCAGCATAAGCACGAGAGCGAAAAACGGCGGAGCGAGCCCGAAACGGACTCGCCCCGCCGAGGAAGGGTGGCTGGCCTCACGAGGAGGGGATGGGATGCACTACTACTCCAGCCCGTCTCTTCCGTAGAAACCTCCACTTCCTGTGGATATAAAGGTATTCCCTTTTCTCTTTGTTCAGGAAGGCCTCTCCTGAGCGATTTCGTCCGCGGTTCGATAGCCATCGGCGTCCGCCATGCCGTCAGGAGGCACCATCTGTCGGGCTTCTGCGATCATCCGCAAACCCGGAAGATGGGAATGGAATCGCACCGCGCGGTCGTCCAAGATGACGGCGGTGCCGCGGTCCTCGGGGCCGCGGATGAGGCGGCCAATGGCCTGCCGCAGCGTGCGGCCGACCGGGTTGTGCACGGCGACCATCCAGCCGTTGCCCGCGACGCGGTCGTAGTGGTGGACGAGCGCCTGGCTGCGCGCCGACGGCCTCGGATAAGGGACCCCGAACAGGAGAAGGTGCTCCATGTCGCGCCCGGGGTAGTCCATGCCCTCGGTGAGGCGGCCTCCCAGGACGGCAAGCAGCAGCCCGCGCCCGGAGGGGTCGGTGCGGAACGCGGCGACGAGCTCCAGCAGGTCCTTCTGGCCCATCCCGGGCTCCTCGCGAAAGAGCGGGCGCCCCACGTCGTGCAGGAATCCTTCCTCCAGGTAGTCCGCGAGCATCTTGTGGCTTGGGAAGAACAGTCCCGTCCGGCCTGGGCAGCGCGCGAGGACCTCGTTGGCCACCTCTTGCTGGCGCGCCACGAGGGTCGGTTCCTTCTGGAGGGCGTCGAAGCGGCGCTGGATGCCCTCGACGCCGTAGATGCGCAGCCGCTCCCGCTGGAACGGGCTGGCGATGCGCAGAAGCCGCGTGGATGCAGGGTCTAGGCCGCACAGCAGGCGGTGCTCGTCGAGCGGGTCGAGGGTGCCGCTCATCTGGACCGTACTCGCAAACTCGCCAAGCCACCCGAGGACGGCGGACGGGTCAAGGAGGTAGAGTTCAAGGGAGGGATTCGACCCCGACTCGACGAGCTGCACGGTTGGATGGTCGCGCGTGGCGAGCCACGCGTCCAGGAACCCCGCGACGGCGGCGAGGTAGGAACGGGGCAGGCGGCCGACCTTGCGGCGGCTCTCCCGGACCACGTCGCCCCAGCGACCCAGGTCGGTGGCGAGGCGCTGCAGCTGCGGCGTTGCGACCCGGAGCTTCTGCAGCAACTCCTCGTCCAGCGCCCCGGGCGGGACCAGGCCGTCCTCGCCTTGCACGTGCTCCGCCGCGAGGCGGTGGATGGCGCCCAGCACGGCCTCCAGAAGGCCCCTTGTGAGGGTCGTCCCGCCAAGCACCGGGTCCTGCAACTCGTCCGCCTCCTTCATGGCGCGCTGAACGGTCATGGAGGTGAGGCGAGGGCTTGCGTGCTCACGAGCCGCCTCGGGAAGGTGATGCGCCTCGTCGAGGAGGAGGTGGCATTCGTTGGCGGGGACGCCCATCCAGTCCAGAAGGGTGCGGCGCAGACGGTCGTCCAAGACGAAGACCAAGGGCACGGAGACGGCGTTCGCCTTCGGCATGAGGAGCTTGAGCGCCTCGTACGGGCAGGAGCCGGCCTCCTCGACGCGGGCCCCCAAAGCTGTGCCAGAGAGGCCGCCGCCGCGCAGCAACGCTTCGACGGGGTCGGGTCCGTCGCGCAGGAGCTTGGCGTAGAAGGGGCAAGCTCCTTCGACGGGCTTGCCGCCCTGGACCTCCTCGGTGGCGCGTTTCTTGGCGTCCCGGCAAAGGCGACCCAGCTCTTCGGCGGTGCCGTCGGCGAAGCGGGCGTCGGAGCGCAGGAGCGGGCAGTAGTGGCGTCGCCCCATGAACGGGATGAGCAGCCCCGGATCGAGGCCGGCGTCCTGCAGGGCCGCGTGCTCGGAAGCGACCTGGGCTTGCTGGCTGTTGGTGCGGCACGCCCAGACGAGCCGCCGTCCGTCGTCGCGGCAGGACTCCAGGCTGGCCGCGAGGGCGACGACCGTCTTGCCGGTGCCTGTGCCCGCCTCGACGAGGAGGTGACGCTGGTTGGCCTGAACGTCCCGGATGGCGCGTCCCATCTCCTCCTGCCCCGGACGGGGCTGGTAAGGGAGGCGCACCACAAGAGGGCAAGCGCTCGGGCACACAAAGGGGTTGGGACGGGTGGGGCGAAACGACGGAAACGGAAGGGAAGTCGTCAGATTTGGCGACTGGCCCACATGTCGTCGGTGACCTGGCCGTACACGGTGGCCTCGGTCGGCTGCGCCTTCTTGCGGCGGCGCACCTCGCGCTCCTCCTCGGACATGAGGAAGACGGAGCTGCGCTTGAAGAGCCAGTAGTGGGTGCGCCACTCACGGCCGTCGTAGAGCGTGGTCTCCTCGCGCTCGGTGGTGAGCATGCCTTCCTCTTCAAGGATGTAGAAGAGCTGGCGGTCCTCGGGCTCCAGGACGTTGTCGATGACGCGGTCGTCGAAGCCGAAGATGTCCATGACGAAGTTCGCGTCGCGCATGGCGTCCTCTTCCTCGACACCGATGCGGTTCGAGACGGCCATCGCCAAATCCTCAAGGGTCAGGATGCGCTGTGACACTGAACAAAAGCCCCGCAAGACTTCGTTTGTCGCAGCCCTTATTTGAGGCTTGCGCGCCAGGCGTTGGGGATGACGGCGGGGAGCCAAAGGCGCTCTTCGTGGCGCAGGACCCACAGCGTCGTCGCTCCGGCCTCGAGTTCGTAGCCGACCGGCTTGGGCAGGTCGACCGTCTTGAGGCTCACCGGGTCGAGGACCTGGAAGTTCGTCGCGTCGTGGCTGACGAGGACCGCCTCCTGGAGGACATCGGGTCCGCCAAGGCGCTTGAGGTCCTCGACCTCCGCGCGGTCCTTCTTGTTGCCCTGCAGGCGCAAGATTACGGCACGGCCTTTGTTGACGCTCAGCACCTGCACGATCTCCTCGCCGTACAGGGCGAAATCCGACTCCGAGTAGAGTTCGATGCGCACCAGGAACGTGACGCGGTAGAGGTCCACGCCGAGCTTGCGGCCCGCGAGCTTCGCGGTCTCGATGACGGTGGCCCCCAGGCGGCGGGCGACCTCCTTGGAGAGGATGCGGCCGGCCTCGATGTCGCCGATGTAGTAGTCGAACCCGCCGGGGACGGCGCCGGACTTGGTGAGGAAGGCCTCGCGGTTGCCGTTGGCGCGCAGGCGGTCCAGCTCGTCGCCGATGACGCGGTGGGCGCGCTGGATCTCCTCGGGGCGCACGTCACGGCCCGTCGCGCGGAACTGGATGATGGCCGCATAGTAGCCGCCGAACATCTTGCTGCAGCGGTCGCAGACGCTGCGGCGCAGGCGGGCGAGCACCTCGCGGCGCGCCTCCACGGGGACGCCGTCCACGTCGCCAGTCATCACGACCGTGAACGTGGAGTGCTTCTCGTCCTGGGCGCTCTCGGTGAGGACCACGACGGGGGCGTGCACTTTGGCGTGGGACCGGACGGCACCGCGGACGGCCTCCTCGCGGATCCACTGGATGGGCACGCCCTCGTCGGGGTCGTTCCAGGTGTTGCCGATGAGGCGGGCATCGCAGTGCGCGCACAGCTCAACATCCAGCACGAGCGGAGCCGACAGGAGTTCGGTCTTCTTGGCGAAGCAGGATGCGCAGGAGCCGCCGATGAGCCGCTCCGACTGCGCGCCGCACTCCACGCACATCATCATGCTAGGGCTCCATGACGAGAAGCTGGGCGTGCGGGACCCCGCCGATGACGAGGATGTTCGTTGGCTCGACAAGTCCGAGGCCGATGGCAAGGTCCACGGTGCGCTTGCCGACGAGGTTCGCGACCGTGCAGGAGCGGAGGTAGAACTGGAGGGTCGCGGCGTCCACGCGAAGGCCATCGTAGAACGAGGCGGTCACGTCCAGGCGCAGCTTGCCTTCCTGGTGGCGGGTGCCGATGAGCTCGACGTCGCACGCCGCGAGCAGGCGCTGCAGCCCCTGCTGGTAGTTCTTGGCGGCGAACCCGTCGGCGGTCATGCGGATGCCGCGCCGACTTCCTTCTCCTACATAGGTTCAGGGGTCGGGCGCTTCGGCTACGGGTTCATCGGGGCAAACGTCCCGGCTCCGCCTTTGGCGTACACCGAGTAGTTGCGCGACAGCGTCTCGAGCGCCTTGCGCACGGCGTCCGCCTGGATGCCCTGGCGGCCGGCCTCCCGGAGGATGTCCTCCTCCTTGGCGTAGCCCTTCTCGGCGTTCTCCTTTGAGAGCGTGCGGACGACCTCGAGGATGGCGCGCAGGCGGTCCTGCTGGCTGTGGCTGACGCCGGTGGCGATGACGTCGATGTCGAACTTGCCTGTCTCGCGGTCCACGCCGACGCTGCGCAGGTAGCTCTCGACGAGCCGGATGGCGCGCTCGGCGTCCTGGAGGGTCGCCTCCTGGCTCAAGCGGATGCGGGCGGAGGCCTCGGCGATGCGCACGAATGCTTCGAGCTGACGGGCCGTGAGCGGGATGGAGTCCCCCGCGCTCGCGCGCAAATCGACGTAGTAGGCCTGGATGCGGGCAAGCGCCTCGTCGGTGAGGACAGGGAAGATGCGGGTCTTGGCGTAGGCGACGTACTTGCGCAGGAGTTCGGCGTCCAGGTCGGGCTTGATGCGTTGCGCCATCGCCTCCTCGTCCTCGAGCGTGTAGGCGCCCGTCGGGTTGCTGCGGCGGTGTTCGCGCACCTCTCCGGCCTGGTGGGTGCGCAGGATGTGGTTCGCGAGGAGGGTGTCCTTGTCGCGGTTGGGCTTGTCCGTGATGCTGAAGATGAGGTCGAAGCGGCTCAGCAAGGCCGGGGGCATGTTGATCTGCTCGTGGATGGGCGTGAACTCGTCGAAGCGGCCCATCTTGGGGTTGGCGGCGCCCACGACGGCGCAGCGGGACTTCAGGGTGGCCGAGATGCCGGCCTTGGCGATGCTGATCTCCTGTTGCTCCATCGCCTGGTGCATGCTGGACTGGTCGTTCTTCTCCATCTTGTCCAGCTCGTCGATGCAGGCGATGCCGCGGTCGGCGAGGACGAGGGCGCCGGCCTCCAGGGTCCACTGCCCTTCGCCGAACTCGTCCTTGACAGCGGCGGCGGTGAGGCCGGCGGCGCTTGCGCCCTTGCCGCTCGTGAAGATGGCGCGCGGGGCGATCTTGCTCAGGTAGCGCAGGAGCTGCGACTTGGCGACACCGGGGTCGCCCACGAGGAGCACGTGGATGTCGCCGCGGTTGTGGCTCCCGTCCTTGTAGGTCTTCTCGACGCCTCCGAAGAGGCTCATGATGAGGGCGTCCTTCTCGGTCTCCATGCCGTGGATGGTGGGGGCGAAGCTGGCGCGCAGGCGCTCGTAGATGCGCGGGTCCTCGGAGAGCGTCAGGATGGCGTCGTCATCCTCGGCGGTGAGCTCGATCTCCTGGAAGACCTGCTGCTGCAGTTCGATGCTCACGGTGGTGAGGATCTTGTTGAACTCGACGCGCTTGTTGTTGCCGCTGCGGCGCGGCTGCGTGATGAGGATGCCGTTGAGGCGGACGCGGTCGCCGGGGGCGACGCGGTGCACGAGGTCGTCCTGCATGTGGATGGTGAGGCGTTCGGGCTGGGAGCCGCCGCGCAGCCCTTCGGGGGCTTCCTGGATCTCGACCTTCTGGTGGTCGATGTAGCGCGATTCCTCCTCCAAGAAGCGCCAGGGACGCTGGGCGTCGCAGGTCTCGCACAGGACCGGCTCTTGCAGAAATTCCTCCTCCTGGACGAGGTGGACGCGCGTCGTGCAGACCTTGCACTCGAAGACCGCCTCGAGGACGGTGGGGCGGACCTCGGTGACCTTCTTGACGAGGCCATCGATGGCGAGGAACTTCCCGAGGTGCTCGCTGCGCAGGGCGCGGGGAAGGTAGCGCTGCGACTCCGGGAGTCCCGTGATGCGCAGGTGGAGCTTGGGGCGCGGTTCAATGACGACGTCAATCTGCGCCATCGCCTGGGTGCCGACACGGATGGCTTGGGACGGTTTGTGGAGGAGGTAGTTGGCGAGGTCGGGGTCGCGCAGCTGGATGTCCGTGAAGGCGACCTCGACGGAGCGCGTCTCTGGGTAGTCGAGGGCGGCTTGCTGGATTTTCGCCTTGACGTAGTCCTGCAGGAACGAGTCCCATTTTCCCAGCAACTGGGCGTCCTGCAGCGTGAGCTGCGGCATGGAGAGGGAGGAGCCGTCACCGGAGGAAGGACGTGACGCGGAGGAAGGCGAAACCACTGCAATCTCGTGCCAGCCGGGGGTCCGGTATAAGGCAAGACGCGAACAGGCCGACGGGCGGGCGACGGTGTCGCGGGGTCGCACAGGAAACGGAGGGGTCGCAGTCGAAGCCAAGGGGTCGGGGCCACATTCACTGTGCTCTCCCGCATCCGTTATGCATGGCGCGCGCATGCGTCGGCGTGTGCACGTGACCCACCCCCTGCTCAAGCCAGGGGTGGTGGAGTTCCGCGGGTTCCAGGCCAACCTTGCCCGCATCGCGGGCAAGCAGGACACGCTCGTCGTCCTCCCGACCGGGATGGGCAAGACCGTCGTCGCCCTCCTCGCCCTCGCTGACGGGATGCAGGCCGGCGCCGAGCGTGTGCTCTTCCTCGCCCCGACGAAGCCGCTGGTGGAGCAGCACGCCGCGTTCCTGCGCGCAGTCCTGGCGCCGCCCTGGGACGATCGGGTTCACGCCCTCACTGGGGACCAGGCGCCCACCAAGCGCGCCGCCGCGTACGGAGCCTCCGGCATCGTCGTCGCGACCCCGCAGGTCATCCAGAACGACCTCGTCGGCCAGCGGCTCGACCCCGCCAAGCTGGATTGGGTCGTCTTCGACGAGGCCCACCGCGGCGTCGGCGACTACGCGTACACCTTCATCGGCCAGGAACTCCTGAAGCGGAATCCGAAAGGGCGCCGCCTCGGCCTGACCGCCAGCCCCGGCCACGACCTGCGCAAGATCGAGGAGGTGCGCCAATGGCTGGGCCTCGCGCACGTCGAGATCCGCACCCCGAACGACACGGACGTCGCGCCGTACGTGCAGGACATCGCCATGGAATGGGAGACGCTTCCCCTCCCGCCCAGCATGGCCCGCGTCTCGCAGAAGCTCAACGAGGCCCTCGCCGAGCGGGTGCGGGCCCTCAAGACCAGCGGCCTCCTGCGGTCTGCCGCCAGCAAGCCGACGCGGCGCGAGCTGCTGGAGCTCGCCGGCATCCTGCAGGCCAAACTCGCCAAGACGGCGAACGCCGACCCGTCGTGGTACGCTGGCCTCTCGCTGCAGGCCCAGGCCATCAAGATCCTGCACGCCATTGAGCTCGCCGAGACGCAGGGCTCCGCCGCCGTCGCCGAGTACATCTTAGGCGTCCGCACCGAGGCCAGCGGTGCCAAGCCCAGCAAGGCGACGAGGGCCGTCGCCGACGATGTCCGCGTGAACGAGGCGTTCGCCATCGCGAAGGCGGATGGCGCCGAGAACCCGAAGCTGGGCCGCACGGGGACGCTCGTCCAGCAGCAGCTCGCGAAGGACCCGGCCGCGAAGGTCATCGTCTTCACGCACTACCGCAGCACGTGCGAGCTTGTCTCGAAGCACCTGGCGACGCTGCCCGGGGTCAAGCCGGTCCTTTTCGTCGGCCAAGGGAAGCGTGGCGGGCAGGACGGCCTCACCCAGAAGGAGCAGAAGGCCACCATCGAGCGCTTCAAGGCCGGCGACGTCAACGTCCTTGTCGCCACCAGCGTGGCGGAGGAGGGCCTCGACATCCCGGCCACCGACCTGGTGGTCTTCTTCGAGCCCATCCCGAGCGAGATTCGGTCCATCCAGCGCCGCGGCCGCACCGGGCGCTCCCGCGAGGGCCGCGTCGTCGTCCTGATGACGAAGGGCACCCAGGACGAGGCCGCGCACTGGTCGAGCCGGCGCAAGGAGCAGCAGATGGTGCGCGAGCTCCAGGGCCTGCGCGGGACGCTCACGACGCGGCCGCCGAGTGCGGGACCCCAGCAGGCGACGCTCGCGCAGCGGCCTCCGGAGGCGCCCCCCAAGCCGCCAGCCGGGCCTCGGATCCTGTACGACCACCGTGAGCAGTACGGCGCCATCGTGCGCCACCTCCACGACCTGGGGGCGCTCCTGGAGGCGCGCCAGCTCGAGGTCGCCGACTTTGTCCTCTCGGATCGCGTCGCCGTCGAGCGCAAGACGG
>JAHFTW010000022.1 GCA_023269235.1 Thermoplasmata archaeon | reverse complement strand
CTCCCGCTTCAACACCACGACGGCGTCCTGCGCTTTCTCGACGGCTTGGAGGATGTCGCCCTTGGCGGCGCCCAGCGCGGCGCCGACGCGTTGCCCCATCGCCGCTTCGAAGCGGCGCACGAAAAACGGCAGCCCGACCATGAAGACGAAGGCACAGACTAGCAACTCACTAGCAACTACCAGCAACAACGTTGACAGGTCCATGCCCGACGCAACCCGCCGAAGCGTTTAACCGTAGCCGTGGACTTGTCAACCCGTGGCTCGACGCAGGTTCTCACCCGCACAGCTACGAGCGCAACGTGCGTTCGCGGCCCGCTACGGCGGCCGCAAGCGCAAGGATCGCTCGCCAGCCCGCAGACGCAGACCCCGACGTGGAGCCCGGAGACAACCTACCATGGCACGCAGCCGCGGCTCCCGCCGCATCGCAAGCCGAGCCCGCTCTAGCGGCGGCTCGTTCGCCAGTGGCGCCCTCGCCGGCGTGGCCGCCGGCGTCGGCGCGAACTTCATCGGACCACAGTGGGGACCGGCCGCCGGCCTCGCCGCCGTCGGCGCGTTCCGCCACGACCCGACGCTCAAGGTGCTGGCCGGCGTCGCCATCGGCACCAAGCTCGCAGCCATGCTGCCCGGCGGGCTCGCCGGCAGCGTCGGCCCCGGCGGGGTGCTCTGATGGCCGCCACGCCATTCAAGGGACAGCTCGTCCTGCGCAGCGCCCGCACCGGCGCACTCACGACGCTCGCCTTCAGCGGCAGCGACGTCGCCAACGCCTTCGCGACCTTCGACGACCTCAACGCCATCGCGCAGCTCGTCGTCCCCGAGGAGTCGGGAGGCTACGTCGTCGACGACGTGCTGCTGCGCAGCCTCGGCGTCGACACCACGCAACTCCTCATCCGCAAAGGCACGACCGACTTGCCCATCAAGCTCGCCAACGCCCTGCTGAACAACTTCTCGACCGACAAGGAGTCGCGCTGCCAAGGTCTGCGCGGCGCCGTGCTCGGCGCGAACACGACCTACTTCCTCGTGCAGAAGGCGTGATGCATGGCGAAGCGTCAAGCGGACAGCGACGTCCCCGCCGTCGTCCTGACGGACGCGGCGTGGAACGAGCTGGACGGCATCGTGTCCTCTCGCAGCGTCTCGCGGCTCGTGGCATGGGCGGACGCCTGGCTGTGAGCCATGACGCCGACCTACCAGCAAACCACGCTCGAGGCCAACGCGCCTGACGCGTGGGGACGCTTCTTCGACAACCTCACCGTCGGCGCCGGCATCCCAGCTGGCCAGCGCGTCGAAGTCGTCGAGGGCATCTTCAACATCCAGGATGCGGCCGGTGCGCTCTACTCGCAGCTCGTCGGCACGCCGCCGCCGGTCGCGCAGCGCGGCACGGAATACCCTGCCGGCTCGTTCGAGGGCTGGGGCGGCGGCAACAAGTCGGAGGTCGGCGCAGCGTTGCGGCTTGACCAGCTGTGGATCCGCGAGGTGGTCGCCGCGGGCGGCTCGCGCATCACGTTCCGCGGCGTCTTGAGGCTGCTCGATGGCTAGCGGCCGTTCGCCTGGCATCACGACGCTCGGCGCCTACGCATCGCCAGTCCGCGCGCTCGGCGTGGGCTACGTTGCCGGCAGCAGGCCACGCGTCGTCAACGTCTCGCTGCTCTGGGCTCTCGCGGCCAGTGGCACCGCGCAGTTTCTCATCGCTGGCGTGACCGTCGCGTCGGTGAGCGCCGAGTCGAGCGCCGGCGTGCAGGATGGCCGCTGCTTCGGCATCACGGTTCCAGCCGGTGCGACCTATCGCGTCAACGCGACAGGCGCACCGGCCATCGCAGCTTGGACGGAGGCGGACTACGCATGAGCATCGACCCATCGACAGGACTTGAGACAGACCAGAGCATCGTGAACTTCTACGGCGGCTACGCCACCGCTCCCTACGACTACCGCACGCCGCCCAACGCCGACGCCGAGCGCCAGTTTTACTACAGTCGCTGGCAGAGCAAGGGCGGCGGCGCCGGCAGCCGCGAGCTGCCGCGTCCCACGAACCGCCCGGTCGGCGGCTTGCCCTACAGGACCATCACGCCAGACGTCGAGCCGCAAGCCGCTACGTTGTCGGCCGCCGGTTGGGCGAACCAGCAGTGGATGAAGGCCGGCAACGGCCCGCTCGCCACGAGCTCGTCGTCGTCGATGCTCGCGCCCGACCTGTCGGGCTTGCTCGGCGGTGGCGGCGGCCTCGTCGCCGTCGGCCTGCTCGCGTGGCTCCTCATGGGGCGCAAGCGTTGACCGAGTGGGCGTGGCTCAACGGTCAGCTCGTCCCGAGCGACTACAACTTCGGGCCCGGCGTCGGCGTGCAGCCGAACCCGGTCTTCTACGGCAAGCCGTTGAACTCGGCGCCGAGCGCGACGGCTGACCCGTCGCCCGACCTCGCCTTGCAGCTCATCGGTGCCGGGTCGAGCATCTACGACCCGGCGTTCCGGCAAGCGTGGTATGGCGAAACGCCGGCCGCGACGAGCTCGTCGTCGTTGCTGGGCGGCGTGTCGCCGTTGCTGCTCGTCGGTGCGATCGCGTTGTTCTTGTGGAGGCGCTAGCGGTGGCGACCTGGCAAGACGTCTACAACCAGGTCGATGCTTCATTCCTCGGCTTCCTGCCGGGCGGCGTGGCGCCTGGCACCAACGCGTTGTCCAACGCCTTCGGCGTGGCGTGGAACGGCATCTTCGGCCCAACGCTGGGCGCGACCAACACGACGCCGGCTCCATCCCCGCCGCAGGCCGGCGCCGTCGGCAACAGCATCGGGAGTTTCTTCGGCAACATTGTCGGCGGTGCCGTGCAGCCGCTGTTGCCGCTCGCGCTCGTCGCGCTCGCTTTCGTCTTCCTGAAGGACAAGAGGTAGCGCATGGCGTACCCGGCACTCTCCGCCGTCGGCGCCCAAATCACCAACACGGAGCTGCCTGTCGTCGTCAAGAAGTGGGGCAACGTCGTCGTCATCGACGCCAGCGGCAACAACGCCGACGGAGCTGCGCCAGTCGCAAGCGGCTTGCCGTCGATGAAGTCGCACCTCTACGGCCTAGACCGCGGAGCCAGCGTGTGGGACCGCCTGCGCAGCGACAAGGACAGCGTGGACGGCATCCCGCTTTCTGGCGGCGGCATCCTCGCAGCCGTCGCGCGCAACCAGGTCTTCAACGACGCCACGGCCCTGTGGGACCGCGAGCGGCAACCAATCACGGACGCGCAGCTGCGAGCTGCGCCTATCGAGGTGAACTCTACGAGCGTTATCGACATCCGACCTAGCACCGACACGCCAGTCCGCATCCGCCAAGCCGTCAACGGCACGCAGAACATCCTGGAGTTTTACCTCAACCACGGCGCCGGGGATATCATCATCGCCTACATCGACACGAACGGCAACTTCGTGCCAGCGACCAACAACGTCTACGAACTCGGCTCGGCGCTGCTCGCCTGGAAAACCGTTTGGGCCAACGACCTCAGCGCAGTCGGGAACGTCGCCTTCGGCGCAGCTCTCGCCAACACGTTCCGCGTCCGCGGGACGCTCGTCAACACGACGAGCTTCCAGCGCGTCGCCGCCGACTTCGTCATCCCGGCGCTCGGCGCCAACGTCGCGTGCAACGTGAACCTCCCCGTCGTGATGCCGGACGCGAACTATCTGGCGTTCGTCGCCATGAGCGCCAACAACGTGTTGCAGTGGGACAACGCGCAAATCCTCGTCAAGACGACGACGCAGGTCGGCATCACCGTCACCAACTTGGCCGCGGCCCCTCGCACGGCGCACGTGATGGTGTGGGTGGTGCACCAGTGAGGGTTCGTCGCGGCATCTCGCCGTCGTCGTGGGACGTCTCGAACCTAGGGCTCGGCGCGTTGTCGCTTCTGCTGTTCGCGTGGATCCTGCGCGTTTGCATCCTGCGGCCCTAGCCGGATGCTGCTGCCATCGCGCTGCCGGCTAAAACCGCGACTCTTGACCTGTCAACGAAACGGCTTTTGAGCGCGAAGCGGCTCGGTCTAGCCCGTCGAGCCCTGACCCGGCGCGACAGGACAAACCATGACCAACTTGGAACCCCCGCAACCGCAAACGTGGAAGACCCTGCAGTCGCAGCTGCGACCAACGGCGACCGGCGAACGACACCCGTTCTTCCGGCTCGCAGACCTCGGCCAAGCAGCCGAGTTTTTCGTGAACGGCGTCGAGCTCGACGCGACAAAGTTTCACGGGCAATACTCGCTGCTGGAACTCGACGTGCTCTACCAAAAGCAGCCGTTCCGGCTCGCCGTGAGCGGCACCCGGCTCGCGGCGGCCATCGCTGCCATCGAGCCGATGCCCGGCGACCGCATCGAGCTGGCGCCGACTGGAGCCGGCAAGGACCGCACCTGGACGGCGAAGCGCCTATGACCGAAAAGTGCAACTCCCGCCTGCTCGTGCTCGGCATCGCCTGCATCGGCCATGACGGGGCTGGCAACCACATCGGCCAAACTTCGACGTCGGACGGTGGCTGGCTCGACATCACCTGGGCCTACAGCCCGCCCACGCCCGGTTGACCCGTCAACCGACCCTTACCCCCCTCCTTCCACTCGAATCGCGGTCCGGACCTTCGGACCGGATTGGACCCCCCCGGCAAACCGCGCCGTGGAGGCATGTTCCAGGCTCGTAGGGACGCAAACGGCGCTGGACCCTACTAGGACCACACCCCTCCACGGCGCGGCTTGTGGGGCGTTTCTGAAGGTCCGACCTGCGGGTCCGAAGATGGCCTACAGACTTAGCCAAACCGCAGGCTTCGTTGGGCAGACCACTTCGGCCTTGAACCGGCCGTGGCCTGGAACGCCGATGACGCTGAAGATGTGGCCTGCGCTTGGCACGCCGTCGAAGTCGAAGTCTTCCCCGCAAGCTGGGCACTTGCCCATCTTGGCCTTGGCGCGTTTCACAGTGGCCTCAGGTGCTTGTAGTCCCCGAGGTTCGGCGTTTGCCCCTGCGGGCCGGCCTTGCCTGTTGCCTGGGCGATAAGCGCCTGGATGCCCTCGGGGTTCGCCATGAGGGCCCGCGCCTGCTCGGGGTCGATGCCTTTGGCGTGGAGGAAGCCCTTGACGACCGGGTTATCCAGCAAGCCCGCCAAGTCGTCAGGCTCCTCGTCGTCGCCGTCGTCGTCGCGGCCGCCGTGGCGAATCAGCGCCATCGCGCGACCCGACTCCCGCTTCAA
>JAHFTW010000007.1 GCA_023269235.1 Thermoplasmata archaeon | reverse complement strand
CCGCGCGAGCGTGCGCCGCGACGCGCTTCGGCTGGCTGGCGTGGACACCGGGCCCGGCTTCGTGCCGCTCGTCGCGTTCGGGGCGCTCGCCATCGCGGGCCGGCTTCTGTTTCTCGGCCTGCCCAACATCGCGTTGACGTACGTCCTGGTCTTCCTTGCCGGCGTGCTGTTCGGCCCGGCGGTTGGCGCCGCGGTCGGCGCGCTCAGCATGGCGCTCACGGATTTCCTTCTGACCGGCCTCCTCCCGTTGTCCGTCGTCAACGTCCCGGCCATGGCCCTCCTCGGCCTGCTGGGCGGCGGGTTGCGTCGCATCCCTTGGGCGGAGATGGGACCGTGGACGCGGGCGGCGGCCGCCCTCATCGGCGCCGCGGCGACCCTGCTGTTTTCCGTGGCGGCCGACGTCCTCACTTGGATGCTCACTCCTGAGTCCCGCGCGACGCCGGGCGCGCTACCTGTGCTCGTCGCGGCGGGGCTGTTGTTCAACGTCGTCCCCGCCATCGTGAACGCGGCGCTCTTCGCCGTGGCGGTCCCAGCCACCGTGCGCGGCTGGCGCGCGGCAGGGGCCGCGCTAGCCCCGCTTTGACCGAGACGGGACACGCTTGCCCAGGCCCGCCCGGTTTCCATCAACGCCGAGGGTCGGCGACCCCCGCGTCGCCCGCACCCTTTATCCCTGAACGGCCTTGCACGCCAGGTCCGAAGCGATGGGACAGCCAACCTCAGCCAAAAACGCCGCAGACGGACGCGCATTTTTGGTCTTGGAGGACGGCTCGGTGGTCGAGGGCGAGGCGTTCGGATGCCCCGGCACCGCGTACGGCGAACTGGTCTTCACGACCGGCATGACCGGCTACCAGGAGTCCCTCACGGACCCGTCGTTCCATGGCCAGGTCCTGCTCTTCACCTACCCGATGATCGGCAATTACGGCGTCAACGCGGACGACTGGGAATCGGACAAGGTCTGGCCCCGGGCCGTCGTGGTGCGCGAATGGTGCCGCCAGCCCAGCCACCGCAAGTCCACAAAGACGCTGCACGACCTGCTCGTCGAGCAGAAGGTCCCCGGCATCGCGGGTGTGGACACGCGCGCCCTCACGCTGCGCATCCGCGAGAAGGGCTGCTTGCGTTGCTTCGTCACCCATGATGCCAGCCAGGTCCCTGCCCTCCAGGCGAAGGTCGCCTCCATGCCTTCCGTCGAAGTGGCCAACCTCGCCGGCGAAGCCTCCGTCCAGCGCACGCTGCGCTACGGCAAGAACGCGAAAGGCGAGCTGAAGGACGGCTCCCCCGCGGACGCGAAGGCCTACACGGTCGCGGTCATCGACACCGGCATCAAGCGCAACATCCTGCGCAACCTGGTCCGCCGCTTCAACGTCCTCCACTTGCCCTGGAACGCGAAGGCCTCCGACATCGAGGGCAAGGCCGACTGCCTCTTCATCGCGAACGGCCCCGGCGACCCGGCACACCCCGACATCGGCACGTTCACGCTCCCGACGCTGCGCACGGTCTCCGAGAAGCTTCCGACCTTCGGTATCTGCTACGGCAACCAGCTCGTGAGCCTTGCCTGGGGCGCCAAGACGAAGAAGATGAAGTTCGGCCACCGCGGCGCCAACATCCCGACGCGCGACGAGTTCACCGGCATCGTGCGCATCACGAGCCAGAACCATGGCTTCCACGTCGACGCAGACTCCGTGAAGGGAACCGGCCTCGTCGTGTGGGAAAAGTGCCCGAACGACGGCGTCGTCGAGGCCGTGCGCCACGAGAGGCTGCCCATCTTCACGATGCAGTACCACCCCGAGGCGAGCCCCGGCCCGTGGGACTCGAATCATTTCTTCGACCAGTTCCTGCTGATGGTCGAGCAGGTCAAGAAAGGTCAATGGAAAGCAGGCCAGTTCCCGAAAGTCGGAGGCGCCCACTAATGCCAAAACGCACCGACGTCAAGAAGATCCTCATGATCGGCTCGGGCCCAATTCAGATTGGCCAGGCGGCCGAGTTCGACTTCTCCGGCTCCCAGGCGTGCCGTGCCTGCCGCGAAGAGGGCTACTCGGTCGTCCTCGTCAACAGCAACCCGGCGACCATCCAGACCGACATGGAGACGGCCGACGCCATCTATGTCGAGCCGCTCACGCTGGAGTCGCTCACCGCCATCATCGCCAAGGAGCGCCCCGACGGCGTGCTCGCCGGCATGGGAGGCCAGACCGCCCTCAACCTTGTCTCCGAGCTGGCTGAAGCCGGCGTCCTGGAGAAGTACGGTGTCAAGCTTCTCGGCACGCCGCTCACGGCCATCGCGGACGCCGAGGACCGCGACCTCTTCAAGAAAGTCATGGAGCGCATCGGCGAGCCCGTCGCGAAGGCGAAGGTCGCGCAGTCCGTGGACGAGGCGCTCGAGATCGTGCGCACCTACATCGGCCGCTACCCCGCCCTCATTCGCCCAGCCTACACGCTCGGCGGCCTCGGCGGCGGGGTCGCACACAACGACGAGGAGCTGCGCGAGCTCACCGCGAAAGGTCTCGCCTACAGCCGCATCCACCAGGTGCTCATCGAGGAATCGCTGCTTGGCTGGCTCGAGTTTGAATACGAGGTGATGCGCGACGGCAAGGACAACTGCATCATCGTCTGCAACATGGAGAACCTCGACCCGATGGGCGTCCACACCGGCGAGTCCATCGTCGTGGCCCCCTCGCAGACGCTCTCCGACCAGGACCACCAGAAGCTGCGCACCTCGGCGCTGAAGTGCATTCGCAGCCTGAAAATCGAGGGGGGCTGCAACGTCCAGTTCGCGCTCCAGAAAGAGACCGGCGAGTACCGCGTCATCGAGGTCAACCCGCGCGTGTCGCGCTCGTCGGCACTCGCCAGCAAAGCGACCGGCTACCCCATCGCCCGCGTCGCCGCCAAGATCGCGCTCGGCATGACGCTCGACGAGATCCCCAACGCCATCACCGGCAAGACCGTCGCCGCCTTCGAGCCGACGCTCGACTACGTCGTCACCAAGATCCCGCGCTGGCCGTTCGACAAGTTCCGCACCGTGGACCCGCGCATCGGGACGCAGATGAAGTCCACCGGCGAGGTCATGGCCATCGGCCGCACCATCGAGGAGTCCCTGCTCAAAGCCATTCGCAGCTTGGAGATCGACGCCGACTCGCTCGACCCGCCGCCTGTTGTCTGGAACGACAAGGAGCTGGAAGAGCGCGTCCGCGTCGCCACCCACCAGCGCCTTTGGGCCGTCGCCGAGGCGCTGCGCCGCGGCTGGCCCATCGCCCGCGTCCACACGCTCTCCGGCTTCGACCCGTTCTTCCTGCACAAGATGCAGAACGTGCTCGCCTTCGAGACGGAGCTGAAGGCCAAACCAGGCGACGCAGGCGTGCTCGCGCGCGCCAAGCGCTCCGGCCTGAGCGACCCCGCCATCGCGCGCGCCTGGGGCTGGGGCGAGGACGAGCGCCGCGTCGCCGACCTGCGCCGCAAGCACGGCATCGTCCCTGACTACAAGATGGTGGACACCTGCGCCGCCGAGTTCGAGGCCAAGACGCCCTACTACTACACGAGCTACGACCCCGTCACCTCGGCCACATCGCTGCCGCCGGCCCCCAAAGGAAAGAAGCGCGTTCTGGTACTCGGCTCGGGCCCCATCCGCATTGGGCAGGGCATCGAGTTCGACTACTGCTGCGTCCACGCCGCGTGGGCCATCAAGGAGGAGGGCATGGAGGCCGTGCTCCTCAACAACAACCCGGAGACGGTCTCGACCGACTTCGACACCTCGACGCGCCTCTACTTCGAGCCGCTGACGCTCGAGGACGTCATGCACTGCATCGAGCGTGAGCGCCCCGACGGCGTGCTCGTCCAGTTCGGCGGGCAGACTGCTATCAACCTCGCGCTTCCGCTCGAGGCCGCCCTCGCCGCGCGCCCCGACCTGCCGACCAAGATCTGGGGCACGCAGCCCTCCGCCATCGACCTCGCCGAGGACCGCGACAAGTTCAACCAGCTCATGCGCAAGCTGGGCATCCCACAGCCGGACGCCGGCATCGCGCACGAGGCCGAGGAGGCCGTCACGAAGGCGGCCGCCATCGGCTACCCGGTCCTGATGCGCCCCAGCTACGTGCTCGGCGGCCGCGCCATGCAGGTCGTCCACAACGAGGCCGAGCTGCGCGACTACATCCGCGACGCCGTGCGCGTCTCGAAGAAGACGCCCGTCCTTATCGACCGCTTCCTCAGCCGCGCCACCGAGATCGACGTGGACGCCGTCTGCGACGGCACCGACGTCCTGCTCGGCGCCATCATGGAGCACGTCGAGGAGGCCGGCGTCCACTCTGGCGACTCCACGACCGTCATCCCGCCGCAGAACCTCTCGAAGGACGTGCTCGCCACCGTCGAGGACTACACGCGCAAGGTCGCGCTCGGCCTCGCCACGAAGGGGCTCATCAACATCCAGTACGCCGTGCAGGGCAAGACCGTGTATGTCCTGGAGGCCAACCCGCGCTCCAGTCGCACCGTGCCCTACGTCGCGAAGGCGACCGGGCTTCCGCTCGCGAAGATTGCCGCCAAGGTCGCCGTCGGCAAGACCCTCAAGCAGCTCGGCGCCGTCGCGGCCCCCCGCCCGAAGCACGTCGCCGTCAAGGCGCCTGTGTTCCCGTTCCTGAAGCTGCCCGGCGTGGACGCCGTGCTCGGCCCCGAGATGAAGTCCACCGGCGAGGTCATGGGCATCGCCGACGACTACGCCACCGCCTACTCCAAGGCCATGACGGCGGCCGGCAACGACCTGCCCGACGAGGGCACGGTCTTCGTCTCCGTCTCCAAGGCGGACCGACCGCGCATCCTGGGAACCATCGAGCAGCTCGCGAAGATGGGCTTCAGCCTGGTCGCCACCGAAGGCACGGCCGCCGACCTGCGCGCCGTCGGCCTCGAGGTGACGACGGTGTACAAGCTGTCGGACCACAAGTCACCCGACGCCATCGACCTCATCCGGCAAGGCAAGGTCCACCTCATCATCAACACCCCAAGCGAGTCCATGGAGGGCCCCCAGAAGCGCGACGGGTTCGCCATGCGGCGCGTCGCCGTGGAGTGCCAGGTGCCCTTCCTCGCCACCGTCGAGGCCGCCCAGGCCGCGGTCGGCGCCATCGCGGCCCAGCGCCGTGCCGGCGGCCCCTTCGCGGTGCGGAGCCTCCAAGAATACGCGAAGGCATCCCGCGTCGTCCAGGTGAACTGATGCGTCGTGACCTCGCCGCCATCGTCTGCTGCCCCGTCCACAAGACGGCCCTCAAGCTCACCGTCGCCAAGGAGGACGAGCACGGCGACATCCTGGAGGGCTCCTTCCGGTGCACGGCGTGCCGGTTCGACTACCCCGTCGAGGAAGGCATCCCGAACCTGCTTCCCCCCGAGTACCACACGGACGAAGTCCAGACCAAGGCACCCAAGGCCGCGCCCGCCAAGCCGGCCAAGAAGGGCAAGGCGAAGGCGTGAGCCGCGCGGTCCTGCTCGTCTCCTCCGACCTGTTCTGGCTCGGCAAGGTCCGCGCCGTGGCGGGCAAGCTCGGGTGGACCGTCATCGTGCCGACCGCGAAGACCGACATCACGCAGGAGCTCCTGCAGGACGAGACGAAGCTCGTGCTCGTGGACCTGCACCACCCGCGTTTCGACTTCGTCGAGACCATTCGGCTGGTGCGCGGCACCCGCTGGGACGCGCACCTCGTCTGCTTCGGCCACCACACGGACGCCGAGCGGCTCGCCGCGGCGCGCGCGGTCGGCGCGAAGGAGGTCTGGCCCAACTCGGAGCTGGACCGCAGGCTTCCGGAGTTGCTGGCCTGAAAAGGGAAGAAGAAAAGGGGAAGGGGGCTGTGCGGCCGAAGGCCGCACTCCCGGGATTGGCGCGAAAACGCGCAGCGTTTTCGCGCTAGTCGAACTTGCTGGCGAAGCCCGCGGTGAGGGCGTAGGCGCCGAGCAGCAGGTGGACGATGTTCAGGGCCGGGGTGAGGGCCAAGAACGAGTCGCCGGAGCTGCCGGTGAAGGCGAAGAAGCCGACGACGCCGAGCGCGATGTAGACGAAGCCGAAGATGATGGCGAACGCCTTGACGGTGTTGCCGGCGAGGTTGCCGAAGCCGAACAGGA
Source organism: Thermoplasmata archaeon (assembly GCA_023269235.1). Classification (GTDB taxonomy): domain Archaea; phylum Thermoplasmatota; class E2; order JACPAO01; family JAHFTW01; genus JAHFTW01. Next base: position 95,756 of record JAHFTW010000007.1, on the reverse strand, counting down.
AGGCGGCGGCGGCGAGGACCAGGTGGACGGCGTCGTGGGCGTACGTGAAGTTCAGGAACGTGTTGCCGAGGCCGAGCGACGTCGAGACGTTGCTGCCGTCGACGATGTTCATGATGAAGCCGAGGACGGCGACCGCGGCCAGCGTGAAGGCGCTGATGCGGAAGTACACGACCGGGTTCAGGATCATGGGCACGTTGTTGGTGGGGGTGGCGTATTCGGACATAGTGTCGCCGAATGCGAGGAGTGTCGCGAGCGACATAAACGTTTGTCTAGGTTCAAACGAAATCCACTGGAGTTCCTTTTTGTTGGTTAAGTTGGCTTCACCTTGGACGCCCTCCCGGGCCCAGCCGTCGCCTCACGCGGACCACAACTTGACGCCCTCCGGCGTCGCCGTGCCCCGAATCCCCTTGATCCCGAGCGATTTGCCGGTGGCGACGCCCTGGGCGAACCCGGCCAGGATGGCGGCCATCCGCGCGGGCGGCGAGCGGGCCGACGGGCCGAGCCGGAGTTCCAGAGCGCCGTTCTGGAGGTCGATGCGCAGCGGCGTCGCGAGCCGCTCGGCCTCGAGGAACGCCGAGAGCCGCATCCAGAGGTCACGTGGCGTGCCGGCCTTGAAGAGCGGGGCCGCGAGGGCGCCGAGGCGGCTGGCCTGGGCATAGAGGACGTCCATCGGGACGGTGTCGGGGGCGGCGCCGAGCGCCTCGAAGGCGGCGGCGACGGGGACGCGGTTGGCGAGCGGGCTCAGGGTGACGTAATGCTGGACCGCGTCCCGCAACTGGTCCACGGGGAGGTCGCTGGAGCCGATCTTGGCCCCCTTGAGACGATACACTTTGCGCCGGCTGTCGGTCGGGTGCGCGGCCTCGACGATGAGCTCGCGGGAGAGGAGCTCCCTCATGTGCAGGCTGGACAGCGTCGGCTTGGAGCGTCCCGTGAGGACGACCAGGTCGGGCAGTTGCTTCTCGCCTTCCCGCAACGCCTCGAGGATCTGGCGCTGCACCGGGTTCGTGACCGCGGCGTAGCCGGCATCGGTCTGGTAGATGTCGAACGCCCCGTTCGCCAACGCGTCGCCTCCACATGAGGATGGACGGCCTCGGGGATAACGTTTGGTGTCATTCGAACGAAAAAGCCGACGGAACGGGGACGCCGGCTTGGTGGGCAACCCCGAACAGGGTCGCGACCTCGACGGAGCAGAAGGCATCCGCGGCCTCGCCGGCGTGCGCCGACCACCCCCTCGCGACGCGCAGGGACGCGAGGAAGGACCAGGCCATCGCCGGGACCGGGTGGCCGAGGGCCAGTTCGGCTCGGATGGCCCACACGGTGCTCTGGCAGTTGACGGGGGCGCCCGGCGCCGCTCCGGAGCCTCCGTGGAGGGAGGTGGCCCGGGTCAGAAACGCTTCCACGGGCCCGGCGGGCGGAGGGCGGCCAACGGCGGCGAGGGCCGCGACGACGATGCCGGTCGAGTCCACGTCGGGCGTGCCGGTTGCCAAGTAGGACCACCCGCCGGTCGCGTTGGCGGAGGCCGCGAGGAAACCGGCCGCTGCCTGGGCAGGCGCGCTCGAGCCGGCTCCGAGGGCCGCGAGGGTGAAGAGGGCGAAGGCGTCGTCCAGCGTCTTCGAGGCGTCGCCGAACTGGTGGCCGTCGAATCCTGCGAGCACGGCGGCGAGGGCTTGGCTCTCGACGTCGCGGTCTCCGGGGTTGGCGAGGACGCGGGCGAAGGTGGGGCGCAAGGTGCTGAAGTAGGGCTCGTTGGGGACGACGAGGTCGTCTGCGACCGGGCGGCCTTGTGGCCACTCCGCGGGCTCGAGGCCGACGCGGACGGCGGCCTCCACGACGTAGGGGACGAGGAACGGAGCGAAGTGGCCTTCCGTGCGCTGCGCGGCGAGTTCGGCGAGCGTCGTCTGGCCGAGGCCTTGCCATGTCGGCGCGGCCGGGGAGAGGCAGCCCCCGAGCAGGAGCGCGAGGAGCCCGAAAGGGGCGACGAGGGCGACGACCTTGCGCACACACGCTCCAGGGGCGGCCCAGCTAAAGGGAAACGGTGGGACCCGTCCTGTTTTCTGCGAGACTAAAAATAGGGTTTCGACGTGCCGAAACCATGGCCATCTTCGGCAAGACCCCTTCTTCCAGCGCCCCCGCCGCCTCCGTGTCCACCGACGGCAAACCCGCCCTTTCGCTGAGCTTCCGCAACGCGGCGCGTTACTGCAAGGACGTCCACGCCAACGTCCCGCTCTACGAGGCCATCGGCTTCACGAAGACCCGCGACGCCGGCGACCTGGTCGTCCTCCAGCACCACGACGGCCTCCAACTCGTCCTCCACCGCTGGGACGAGCGCCCCGCCCCCACGCAGCTCGACACCGCGCTCGGCTTCACCCTCAGCGGCGACGCCGCCGACGCGAAGGCCCACCTCGAGGCCGCCGGCTGGACGCTCCTGCGCGCCCCGCACGAGGGCGACGTTGGCTACTTCATCATCTACGGCGACCTGGACGGCAACCCGATCAACCTGGTCGGCAAGCCCCTGCGCGCTGCCCCGGCGCCCGGAACCGTGCGCCTAGTGCTCAAGGACGGCGTGGCCATCGCCGAACCCATCGAAAAGTAATTTGCTGCTTTTCTCTATCAATCGCCCATGCGAATGGTGGCTGGCTTGGCGTTCCTGCTTGTAGGGTGTACCACGCCAGCCGTCGTTCCACTGCACACGCCAGAGCAACAGTGGCTCCTTGATGCATGGAACGGCCAGGAGACCATCATCTTGGTCGATGACACACGGCCCTCCTTGCAGAACGCCGGCGTGCAGGGCGTCGCCCAAGATGCGTATCCAGCCTACTTTGAGTTCGATGTTGGTCGCGTCGTGGCCCCGGGGACTGTGACGGTCAGCCTGGAGTTCTCTTTTGAAGCGAGCGCCGCGATGCGAGACGTCACCTTCACGGTTCAATGGCACACGGCGAGCGCCGAATCCGCGCCTCGACCTGCACTCCCGGGCGAGACCGTGAGCATTGCTACCCTGTCCAAGGATTGGGACGTCCCCCTCAGCGAACTCTCTGCGTGGTGGGTAAAAGTGTTACCGCGAGGCACCGGCGTCGAGGACTTCGAGCTGTCGAGTCAAGTCCACTTGACCGCGATTGCCCACAAGCAAACCGGCGAACTGCCGCTTCTTACAACCTGCCCCCTGCGAGAAGCCCGACATCAACTGCTGGATGACCAGCGCACTTTCACCGAGGTGCTGGCTTTTCCGGGCTACTACTTCAATGTCGGAGGATCCACTGTCTATGCGCTTGACGACCTGGTCCTTGATAATGCCTCAGCAATCGCGGCGCAGATTGACTATTCATCGATGGGGACCGCCGTCCCTACGCTCCACTATTGGATTGGCCACCAGGATTCTCGGCTGGTGGGCGATTTCGAGATCGTCTCGGAGACTCCAACGTCTCGGATTTTCCAACTTGAGCTCTCGGGCCTCCCGCGTGACTCACCCTGCCAGGCGGAAAGTCATTGGCACCTGGCCGTCTCGTTCGTAACTGCCGAGGTCGCCGCATCGACCGAAGTGGATGTGCGGTTGCAGGCTTCCGCGATTTAGAGCAAGTTTTTCTCGGTCCGGCGTCTGAAATCGCTCGTGGCCCTGCACCACGTCGCCATCCGCTTCGCGTACGACGGGCGCCGCTTCGACTCGTACGCGCGCCACCTTGGCGACCACACCGTCGAGGATTGGCTCATCAAGGCTCTGCGAACGCAGGGCTACGTCGAGGATTCCTTCAGGACCGGCAGCCGCACCGACGCCGGCGTGAGCGCGCTCGAGAACGTCTGCAAGGCCACCATCGAGCGCAAGACCCTGCGCGGCCTCGTCCCGAGCCTCCAGAAAGAGGTGCCCGAGGGATTGTGGATCACGGGCGCCGCCGAGGTGATGGCCCACTGGAACCCGCGCCACGCCCACACCCGCAGCTACCGCTACGCCGCCGTCCCGCACGGCGAGGACCTGGCGCGGATGCAGGCCGCCTGCCAGGAGTTCATCGGGCGCCACCTGATGACCGCGTTCGCCAAGATGGAGGAGGGCCGCAACCCCGAGCGCACCGTGCGCGCCTTCACCGTCGAGGCAGCGGACGGACTGTGGCTCTTCCGCACCACGAGCGACGGCTACCTGTGGAACCAAGTTCGCCGCATGGTCGGCGCCGTCCAAGCTGTCGGCCGCGGCGAGGCCGAAGTCGCCGACATCAAGGAGAGCCTCAAGACCGGCGAGCGGCACAAGGCGTTCCACCTCGCTCGCGCCTCGGGCCTCCTGCTGGAGCGCATCGAGCACGAAGGGCTCGCGTGGGACCAGTACGCCGGCCGCCTCGGCGCGCACCGCGTTCCGCAAGTCCTCCAGGAAGCCGACGTCGGCCTCATGCTCGCGCGCCACCTGCACGAACTGGCGCCGTGGCCTGAGAAACTCAATGCCGACGACGCAGACTAGGTCGCCTTGGTGGACACAGATTCAGCAGATGATTGTCTTGCGTTTTGGAGTCGTCATCAGACTGCTCCAAACGAGAAAATTCAGCAGAACGCGACGGTGGGTCTGCTGCATTCTCCATTCAGTTGACCCAAGTTCCCTGCATTCCCTGCGCAAAAACTCATCTGCTGAATCTGTGTTTCGGAGTTGGTTCAGCGCGTCTTCCGAAGCGCCTGAATGAACTGCCAGTTGTCCGGGTGCGCCGCGAAGTAGGTCCGCACAGGCTCCAGCAACTTCGCGAGCGCCGCCGCCGTCCCGTTCTTGAGGTCCATTGGGTGGAGCGCGCCCGCCGCGAAGTCGGCCGAGAGCGCCGCGAAGTCGGTGTACGCCTTGTTGCCGCCGAACTTCTCGGGTCGGCTGATGCTGAACGAGCCGCCGAGAGCCAGGAGTCGGGGCCAGACGACGAGGCGCACGAGGTCGAGGACGGGGTTGCCCTCGATTTCCTTCGCGGGGCAGTGGGCGCCCTTGAGCTTGCGCGCGATGTCCTCCGGGGAGTCGTGGATGAAGATGCCCGAGTCGGGGTCGGACTTGCTCATCTTGACCTCGACAGGGTCCATGCGGCCGCCCTGGGCCTTGAGGCCGGGGACGAGCGGCGTGTGGAGCGCCGTCGGCGCCTTGCGGTTGAGGCCGTGCGCGACGTCGCGGGCGAGCATGTGGGCATGGCGCTGGTCGAGGCCGCCGTACGCGAGGTCGATGCCCATGTGGAAGATGTCGGCCACCTGCATCGCAGGGTAGAGGAACTTGGCCATGTCCCCATCGCCCTCGTCCTCGCCGCGGCCCATGATGGTCATGGCGCGGCGCATGCGGGCAAGCGTCGTCTTGCCCATGACCTGGATGACGAGCGCCCAGTACGTCGGGTCCTTCGCGAAGGCGTTGGCGTAGACGTACGTCACGGACGAGCGCGGGACGCCGAGCGCCTCGAACGCTTCCTCCATGTACTTGCCGCAGCGCTGGATGTTTGCCAGGTCGCCGCCGAGCTTGCCGTTGATCTGTGCGTGCCAGTCGGCGAGGAAGATGACGACCTCGAATCCGGCGGCGGTGAGGCGCTTGACGGTCTCCGTGCAGACCATCCAGCCGATGTGCGCCGTGCCGCTCGGCTCGAAGCCGATGTACGCCTTCGGCCTCTCGCCTTTGGCGGCCCTCGCGCAGAGCACCTTCAGCTCCTCCTCGCTCACGACCTCGCTCGCGACGGCGCGGATGGGGTCGAAGGCGGCCTGGGCGTCCACGCGCGTTCCAGCGGCGCCCGGCTTATAGGGGCGGCGGAGTCTTCCCCCCTGTGGCCGAGGATGAGGCGCGGCTTGAGGAGCCGGTCTGGCTGGTGCGCGCGGTCCTGCTCGTGCTGCTCGTCGGTCTCGCGGCGTACTTCGGGCGGCAGGCGTACCTCTTCCTGCGCTAGGTCGCGTCCCACACGAACAGGTCGAGCCGCAGCGTCGTGCGCCCCGCGATGGGGTCCCAGACGATGGCGGTGCGCTGGGCGCCGGAGACGGGGAGGTCGGTCGGGATGGCCGGCCCGTAGTCCACCGTGTAGTTCTGCGGGGCGCCCTTGTACTGGATGAGGTTGGTCATGAGGTGGCTCGCCTCCGTGGAGGAGAGCTCGCGGGGACGGAAACTGGAGAGCACGACGTAGCCGTTGCCGAAGCCGCCCTTGTGGCTGATGGCGAGGACATCGTAGCCGCCCTGGGTGACCAGGTGGTCGAAGTCGTTGTAGTGGGCGCCGCCGCCGGTCTTCTTGATGTCCCAGGCCAGGTTGTGGGTGTTGTAGGTCGCCCAGGCCAGGTTGAATGGCGTGGTGAGGGCCGCCGGGATGGGGGAGGCCGCCGTCACGGCGCCGGAGACTGACGCGACGCTGGATTGGAAGATGGGCTGGAGCCACTGGTAGTTGGAGGAGTCGGAACCGAGGACCATCAGGCGGCCTCCCGCGAGGACCCAGTTTCCGATGCCGTTCTTCACGGCAGACGCGGTGAGCGTGCTCTGGTCGATGCCGGACCCGATGACCAGCAGGTCGTAGTTGGCGAGCCGGCCGGGCAGGTTGGCGTCAATGTACGATTTGATGTCCGGGTACACGTCGCCCTGGATGAGCGGGAGGTTGAGGTAGGTCAGAATCGGGGCGTCGGGGATGGGCGTCGGCAGGTCCACCAAGACGGTCGGCGCGAGGGGGCCGAGGTAGACGCGGTTGTTGAACGTCAGGCCCAGCCCCTTGAGCATGTCGCGCTCGGTCGCGGTCGTGGCGAACATCGTCAAGTTGAGCTTCGTCTGCGCCGCGTCCTGAATCTGCTGCGACGTGCCCAGCGGCACCGTGACGGAGGCAAGGCTGGTCCAGTCGCCAATGTAGGCAGTGCGGACGCCGTTCAGGATGACGCCGCTGGAGCCGCTCGTGGCGGTCTGCGTGATGCGGAGATGGAAATCCTGCCCCGGCGCCAGCCCCAGGCCGGTGCGGGCGTCGGGGTAGTCCAGTTTTCCATTGGCGAGGGAGGCCGTGTTCGAGGCGCCCTGCAGGGCGGCGATGCGGGCCGGGTCGAGCGCGGACCCGTTGGCGGCCAGGAGCCCAAGCCGTTGGGCGCTGTCGGCGCCTCCCGCCCATCCGGCGCCCGCCGACCCGGCGAGGAGCTGGGCAAGCGTGTCCGCGTCCCGGTCCCGGCCGGCGGCATCGTTGGCAGCCCCGAGCGAGGAGTCCTTGCCCGGCTGGGCGGCCTGGAACAGGAGGACGCTGATGATGCCGATGAAGAGGAGGCCGGCCGTGAGGAGCGCAAGGACCTGCGCGGCCCCGGACGAGTCGCGGCGTAGGCTGGGCACAACCTCCTTTGTCCCTCCTGGAAGTATAAGAGCGGAAGGCCGAAGGTTTATCCGCTTCAGGAGAAGCCTTCAGGGCTGCTCGGGGACGACCCAGAGCGTGATGTCCACGCGCGTGAAGCCGGCCGTTGTCCCGTCGCAGCCTTTGTCGACGCTGAACGAGGCACTCACGGGCGAAAGTGCAACATCCTGCGGAAGGTCCACCCCGAAGACCTTGTCGAGGGAATACGAGGAGGCGCACGGCTTTCCGGACGAGTCAATGAAATTGGCGACCATCCTGAAGTCGAACCCGCTGACTCGCAATCCGCATTTGGCGGTCGCATAGTCTAGGTCCCCAGCGCGAGCGATTCTGGCGGTGCCTCTAGTCAAGTCGGCCAACTTGGAACGGTCCAGCCCGCTTGGGCCGCTCAGCCCTGGAAGATCCGGCGGGGCCGAACACGCGGGAAACGACGCCGGCCAATCACCCGAACTATGGTCCATCGTCCCCTCGCCGCGCACGAACCTGTTCAGCAACGCTCGCGCCTGCGCCGCGTGTCCCGGATCCACCTGGTCGGCGGCATCGGACGGCGGGATGCGGTACACGATCACATTGAGGAGGACAGCGACGACGCCCAGGAACACGACGCCCGCCACGATGAAGGCCAGCGCCGACGCGGCGCCCTCGTCATCCATTGGGGCCCGCTTGGTCGTCCGTGAGGATAAACGTTGCCGGATGGATCTCAGCATTTTGAGGCTGAAAACGCGTAGGTGAACTGGACGCTTCCTTCCAAACCAAGCAACGTGAAAACCCCGCTCGGTGCTGTCCCGGCGCCGCATGAGCTCCGGAGCGTGAAGCCGCGCGCCTGCTCAAGCCACACAAGGTGAGCCAATTCCTGGTTGAACTCGGGCCCGGAACTCGCGCCGTTCGCGACGCGCAGCGCCTTCTCGACCGTTGCCGCCTCGCGCAGGAGGCCGCCGGATTCCCGGGCCGTCTCGGAGGGAATCTGGCTGACGCGTGCGACCAGCGTCGAGAGGACGAGGAAGCCGATGACGAGGACGATTGCGCCAAGGAGCATCATTTGGCCTGAGTCACGGTCGTGCTCAAACATTGGTCCACACCACCAAGTGAACTGCATAGAGCGGCGTAGCCGCCGTGTGGCCGTTCAGGCTGACATGGAACGTCTGCGACAGAAGCCCAGGTAGCAGGGAACCGCAGACAAGATTGTAGACTGTCCACTGCCCAAACGGGATTTGGGCGGGGATGACGCCTTGTGGGACGGATTGCCAAAGCGATAGCCAGCTTGTCGTCTGCACGTTCCCGTTCTTCTCCGTGGCGTAGCTGTCGCCGAGCCCCGCCGGGTGGTCCACGCAAAGCGGCGTGAATACGGCCAACCCCGTGCCGCTGCCAGGATTGGCATCCGCCCCCGCCCCCGCCTCAGATACGCTCAGTGCAATGTATGTCGTCGCGCCTTGCCCTCCGCGCGGCTGGGCAAAACTACCCGTGTCCGAACTGGCAAGGAAAAGAGGTGAAAAACCATTGTCCAGGCTAAGCGACCAATGCACGCCGTTCGGCAGATATGGCGCGAGGGCCGCATTGACCGGCCCCGGGTTCATGGCGGTCCCGTTGAGCAGTTTTTGGACGGCGATCTGAAGCCCTCCGCCAGCGTTCGCAAGAGCGTCCGTCGCGATTTGCTCCAGGTCGAGGCCCGTGCTCTTCTCGGGGGCGGCGGGGCGCTGAACGAGGGAGAAGAAGATGAGGGCGGTGAGGATGATGATGGCGGCGAAGACCGCCTCGAACGCCTGGATGGCGCCGCCGTCGTCCTCCCGCAGGCGGCTCACAGGACCCCCACTACGACCCGGAAGGAGAGCCAGCTCAGGGCGAGCATGATGAGGATGCTGTTCATGCCCGCGATGGGGTTGCCGCGCGTCAGCACGCCGCCCACGAGGCCGCCGCCGATGGCCTGCACGATGCCGGCGTGGAAGAACAGCGTGTTGAAGTCCTCGGGCTCGAACTGCTTGAAGCTCAGTCCGCCGACCGGCTTGGCGCCAGCACCTTGCGCCGCGTCCACGGCCTGCTTGAAGGCGGGGATGAACTGCGCCTGCAGCACCAGGACGACGGCGAGGAAGACGAAGAACGAGATGTAGATGACCATCGAGTACGCGCTCATCTGCTGGTTGCGCGAGGTGACGATCTGCTGGATCTCGCGCGCGTCGTCCGACGCGGCGGCGAGCACGTCCACGACGTTGCCGCCGGAGTGCTGCGCCTCGATGATGAGCTGCGTGATGCGGTGAATCAACGGGGAGCCGATGCGGTCGGCGAAGCGCTGGAGCGCCTCGTCGAAGCCCACGCCCCACTCGACCTGGGCGGCCATGATGTTGATTTCCTCGGAGAGCGTCCCGTAGGTGCCGCGGCTCGCGTTGCCAAGCGCGCGGGGAAGCGTCATGCCGGCGCGCGCGGACTCCGCCAGGTCGCGCAGGAAATCGGGGAACTTCTCGTTGATGGACTCGATGCGCTTGAGGTCGCGGTTGTAGAAGACGCAGAACGGCCCCGCGCCGAAGACGAGCACGACGATGAACCAGTCCGTGGCGAACTTCTTCGGCCACGGCGCATAGCCCAGCATGGTGCCGACCATGACCGCGAGGGCGCCGACGGCGATGACCGCCGTCAGGACGTAGATGGAGCGGCGCGCCTTCTGGCCGGTGGTGAGCCCTTTGGGCTTGATGCGTCCCTTCAGCTCGGGGGGGATGGTGCCGTAGGCCTGTTCGGCCTGGTCGCCGTCCTCATCCTCCTCGCTCTGCTTCTTGGAATCGAAGAGGCCCATCTTACACCTCCGGGATCATGACCCTGAGGCCGATCATGAAGCCGAGGTTGGCGATGGGCAGAAGGCCGTACACGAGCATCTGCAGGATGATCATGTCGCCGGAGCCGATGAGGACGAAGATGGCCACCATGACGAGGAGGAAGAGCGGGCCGGCCACGGCGGCGGTGACGTAGGCCTCGGCCATCAGGCCCATGGTCTCGACGAAGCGCTGCTGCTCCTGGCGGTTCTCCCACTGCAGGCGGTTGGCCTTGGTGCGGAAGTAGCTCGTCAGGTCGCCGCCCGACGTGATGGTCGTGATGGCGCCCTGCAGCAGGTCCTGGAACTTCACGGAGGGCGTGCGGTCGATGGCGCGCAGCAAGGCGGTGACGATGTCCTTGCCGTGGATGTGGAGGTCCTTGTAGATGCTCGCGGCCTCGCGGGCCGCCTCGCCGTAGACCTCCTGCGTCGCGAGGCTCTTGAAGATCTCAGCGGGGATGACGCCGGCCGACGCCATCGCCGTGATGTAGTTCGTGGCGTAGGGAAGCTTGGCATCGATCTTCTTCTTGCGCGACTTCGCCTTCGACGCGGGGTCGCCGTACAGGACGACGTACGTCAGGCCGCCCGCGATTCCGGGGACGAGCAGCACGAAGACCCCGAAGACCAACGGGACCGCGAGCGCGACGACGACGGCCAGGAACAGGAGAAGGGCCATCACGGTCGCGGTGGCGGCGACGATGGCGCTGGTGAACCAGACGCGGGCCAGGAACGCCTCGGGTCGCACCGGGATGCGCGCCTTGCGGAGGTTGATGTCGAGCTGCGCGAGGTTCTTCGATGCGAGCGCGCGGTCGCCGAACAGGCGGAACGCCGTCCGCTGCAAGGGCGTGACCGTCACGCGCGTCCCCCGCCGAGGGAGGCCATGACCTTGGGCTTGTCCTTGTAGTAGGTCGCGATGAGCAGCGCGATGCGGTCGTAGTCGCGGATGTTCGTGTCGATCATGTTCTGGATGACGCGGACGCGGTCCTGCATCTCCTGGTTGACCTCGACGGGGCTCAGGCCCGCCTCGGCGGCGATGCGCTCGAGGGCGTACGAGACGCCCGTGTACTCGAACGCGTCCGAGCCCGGGACCCAGCGGAACACTTCGTTGGTGAGAATCTCGCGCGTGTTGGGGTCAATGCCGACGATCTCCGTGATCTGCTTGGTGCGGCGCACGCGCTTGCCGCCGACGCGGGTCTGGATCTGCACGGCCACGACGTCCAGGGCCTCGAGGAGGGCACGCGGGATGTTGATGGGGTCCGACTCCAGGCGGTGGATAACCGCGTCCACGGAGTCGGCGTGCATGGTGCCGTAAGCGGCGTGGCCGGTCGCCATCGCCTGGAACAGGCTGTACGCCTCGGCGCCACGCACTTCACCGACGATGATGTACTCGGGGCGCTGCCGGAGGGCGTTCTTCAGCAGCTGGAACATATCGATCTCGCCGGCCTGCTTGCCGGATGCGTCGCGCGCCCCGAAGCCGCCGCGCGTCACGCCGGCGATCCAGTTCGGCTGCGGGATCTTGATCTCGCGGGTGTCCTCGATGGTGACGACCTTGTTCTGCGGCGGGATGAACAGCATGATGGCGTTGATGGCCGTGGTCTTGCCCGACGCGGTGCCGCCGGCGTAGATGGCGGACATGTGGTACTGGATGACCATCCAGAGGTACGCGAGCATCGCTGGGCTCATCGTGCCGAAGCGCACGAGGTCGATGGGGGTGAAGGGCACGTCGCGGAACTTGCGGATGGTGAACGTGCTCCCGAACGTGCTCACCTCCTTCGCGAGGGTCGCTTGCAGACGGCTGCCGTCGCGCATCGTGGCGTCGAGGATGGGGTCCGCGATGCTGATGTGCTTGCCCGCGCGCTGCGCCATGCGGATGACGAACGAGTCGAGGTGGTCGTGGCCACGGAAGCGGATGGTCGTGGTGAGCGACTCATGCTTGCGGTGGTACACGAAGATGGGCTGGTGCGGGCCGTCGCAGGAGATGTCCTCGATGAACGGGTCGCGCATCAGCACATCCATGGGCCCTTCGCCGATGAAGTCCCGGATGACGTAGTAGAGGAGCCGGTCGCGCGACTGGGCCGTTGCCTCAGGGGTGCTGCCGAGCTGCACGGCGTAGTCGGAGAGCACCTCGTCGAAGCGCTCCGTGATGTACTTCCGCAGGTCGTCGTGGTGCAGGTCGGACGGCTTCATGTCGAGGACGTCCACGAGCGTGGACTCGATGAAGTCCAACAGGAGCCGCTCGTCGTGCGAGATGCGCGGCTCGATGGCGTGGTAGACGACCTCGTGCGTCCGCTTGTTGCGGATGATCTGCACGTACGCGTGCGGCTCGTTGACCGCGTACACCTCCATCTCGACGTCGTCCGGGTCGTTGCTGTAGTAGAGCAGGTCCTCCTCGGCCCACTCGCGCGTCAGACGCTTCTTTTCGTCCTCGTCGTCCTTGGCCGCTGCGAGCAGCTCGGCGCGGCGCTGCTGCTCCTCGCGGTGCATCGCAATGCGACGCTGCTCCTCGGCACGCACCTTGTCAGGGCGGGCGCCGGTCGAGCTGGGAAACTGCGGGAGCTTCAGGGTCTGCGGGCGCACCGAGGTCTCGGCGAGCTTGTGGATGGCCTGCTGCACCTTCGCCTTGTCCTGCACAGTCTGCGGCAGGACCTTTCCGACGACCGGGTTGGGCCGGCCCGGCTCCACAGCACGCGTGGGGGCCCCAGCGGCAGGGGGCGGGGCGGGCTTCTTGCTTGCGGTCTTGGGCGGGTCGGGGGTCATGCGTTCACCAAGGAAAGAGAGGATCCAGTCGTCGAGTACACGATGGCAATGCGCCCGGCGGAAGCGCAACTAACCTTCGCAGATATTCCGAGCAACGACTCGTAAGCTTTGGTGGAGCCAGACGTCACGCGGACCGCGTTGGCCGCCGTCCCGGCGCCAGAGGGGTCGCAGGGAACCTTTGAACACGAGGTTCCGGACATCGTGCAGAGGTCGACGGAATAGCCACGCGAGCCAATTCCTGCGGGAAGCTCGAGCCGAAGGGTCACCTCTGGCGACGACCCCGCGTGGGCTTCCGCATACACGCCGACCTGGATGACCGCCTCGGCGACACGATGCGCGATGGAGGCGACCTCGACTTCGGTCACGCGCTCCTCGGCCTGCGCGCGCGCCGAGTTGAACGTGAGCAAAGCCACCAGAAGAACGGTGGAGAGAATGGCGAAACTGAGGATGTAGCCGATGACCTCGCTTACGCCCGACGCGTCGCTGCCGAGGCGCCTGCGGGCCTCAGAGTTGCAGGGTGGCGGTGATGCGGGCATGGGAGAACTGGAAGGGGAAACACTGGTATGTAGAGGGCGTGGAACTGCACGAGGTTGTGGCGCTTGAAGATGCGGCGCCCACGTAGATGACCGAGCGGGTCCCGTCGCTGCTCCCGCTATTGCAAGGGAATGCCCCATCTGCAGTGTACGTGAACCCAGTAGGGAGAGCCGCCAGCGAACTCCGTAGGACCAAGGCATCGCACCAGGGGCGGGCCAGCGGGCCATTAATGTCGAACCGAATGCGGGTCGCCGTCTCACTTTGGACGCGAACATCGCTGCCCAGGAGCGAGAGCAAAACATCATGGTTGCTCGACCCCGAAATCGACGCGGAGGGCGAGGCTGTTAGCGTCGGGACGCGAAGCAGGTAGGGTGGCGAGGCGCCCATGGTGGACTTCTCGACGATGAACGGGTCGGCTTCGAGATATTGTTGCCCGCCTGAGGCCAGAAAAATGGCGCCGGCCTCGAATGAGGCTTCGGCGCCTCCGGCACCAGACCCACGGAACCAGTGGAGGCGGTCGGTCGGGAGGAGCCAGGACTCAGCATAGACCGTGTCCGTCACGGGGGTCACGCCGGCGGTGACCAACCGGAACCTCCAGATTTGGTCCGCCGTGACGGTTTGGGTCGCTGACACGAAAACGATGCTGCCTGCCGAGAAGGTGACCGGCGTGTCCACCACGCCTCCCGAGGTTGTGTCAACATAGCCGACCCGGATGCAAATGGCTGCAGCCGTGCACGAGACGGTTGGGGTTCGGCATCCTGACGTGGTGACGGCCTCGGTCTTTGAGGTCCCGACAGCTGTGAAATCAGACCAGCCGGAAACATGGAAATCGCACGACCGATAGAGCGCGTTGGTGTCCATGTCCACCGTCACCATGATGTGATCCCCGCTCTCCAGCGAGATGCTGCCTCCGGAGCCGGCGATGGCGGGGGCCTTGGCCGTCTGCGGGATGCTCAGGCTAGAGACCTCGGAGCGAACGGTCTCGAGCTGGCCGGCCATGGAGCGCAGCGCGCCCTCGTCCTGGAGGCGCTGCAAGACGGGGGCGCCGAGCAGGAGGATGACGGCCATCCCGGCGACGGTGATGCCGAGGATGAAGACCGTGCCGATGATGGGGGTGACGGCCTCGTCGGCGCGCCGCAGGCTCATCAGAAGACCCTCCGGGTGCTCTCCATGAAGAGGCCGCGCTCGGTCTCCTTGAAGAGCAGGAAGCGGGCGGAGTCGGGGACGCCGCGCATCTTGGTGACCTTGAGGTACGGGTAGAGGCCGAATCCTTGGCGGTCGAAGCCGAGCTCCATGACGCCGTCGGCCTCGAGCTTGAGGCGGGCGATCTGCGCGGGCGTGTGGAGGTCGGGGACGATGGCGGCGAGGAACAGGACCTTGGACTTGCGCGCCTGGTTGGCGAGCTCCGTGAAGCGCGCGAAGGCCTTGTCCCAGCCCTGCGTGAGCGTGTACTCGCTGAGGGTGTCGAGGACGTAGCGCGACTTCCCGACGGCCGGGGGGCCTTTCGGGGTGAGGGGCTCGACGTGGACCTCGGTGGGGTCGCCGCCGACCGTGCGGATGCCGGCGAGAATCTCGGCCTTGTCCTTGGCGGTGGAGATGTACTGCGTCCCCTCGCCCTTGGCGACGCCGGGGCGCGTCCCGCCGGCGGCGAAGTGGTAGCAGAACAGGTCGAACGCGTTCATGGGCTCGGCCACGAGAAGGTGCGCGGTGCCGGGGAGGAACCCGCCGCCCAACTGGGCGTCAAGGCCCGCGAGCCCCGTGGATTGCCGATCGGCCACGCCCCTCTCTAGTGTCGTCTCTTATGAAACCGTTTGCGAATGTGGCTCAGGCGACGGACTGCGCAACGATGTACAACGCCAGGTTGCCCAACGTGCCGGCCAGGACCCAACCTAGAGCCAACGGGACCAGGAAGGGAATCTTCGGCGTGACCCACACCGCGTCCACCCCGGCGCGCTCCAGAGCCAGGTAAGCCTCGTCCAGGTCGCCCCCGATCTTCTGCCAGTATTGCCATCGGAGCGTGCCGTCTTCGCCGACGCGCTGCATAGGCCAGACGTGGCGGTTGCGGGCCTCGGCGAGCGTCATGGGGAGGCCCAGGAAGGCCGCGGGAAAGCGGGCGCGGCCGTGGGCGAGGTTCCAGACCAGAAGGAAGAGCGGGTAGAGCATTAGCACCAGGGTGCCGTCCATGAGGGCGTCGAAGGCCGGGGGGAAGGCCGGAAGGCGCGGGCCCGGCGCGGCCACGAGGGGGAAGGGGCAGAGGAGCGCCGCCACCATGAGCGCCTTGGCGTCCGCGCCGCCAAAAAGCCGCAGACGCCAGAGGAGGTAGAGGAGGCCGCAGAGGACCGCCGCGATGCCGTAGGGGACCAGCAGGTCCGCCTTGTCGGGGGTGACCGCGAGGTCGCGGGCGGCGAACAGCACGCCGAGCCCGAGGAACGGGAGCCAGACCCGGTTGGGGACGCGGCGGGTGCGCAAGTCGAGCACGACGCCGATGGAGAGCATGAGGGCGACTAGGCCCCACCGTGCCAGCGTCCAAGGGTCCGCCACGGGGTGTCCAGCGGCGCTGCGGGCTTAGAGCATGCGGCCGCGCAGTTCGGCGGCGAAGGCGTCGTTGCGGCCGGGCACTGGGGGGTAGAGGAGGTCCTCTGCCCACGCGGTGTCGGAGGCGGGGTCGGGCGCCTCGGCCCAGGCGCGCAGGGACTCCCCGACGCCGAAGATGGGGACGCGCTCGGCGAGCTCGCGGTGCAGGCCGGGAAGCGGGACGCGCGGGTTCCGGGCCAGGGCCACGGGGAGGCCGGAGCAGTAGGCCTCGAAGCCGAGGCTGGAGGTGTCGGTGAGGACCGCGCGGGCGCCTTCGAGAAGGCGGTACGGAGCGGCGTCGGCAGGCGCCATCGTGATGCCCGGCGCGGCGGCGAGGCGTCGGCGCACGGCGGCCTGCTGGTCGTGGCGCACGGTGAGCGGGTGGAGCTTGACGAGGACGGGGACCGTGCGCGCCATGTCCATCACGGCGTCGGCGAAGGTGCGCAGGCTCGACTGCTCAGGGCCGCCGAGGTAGGCGCGGTTGTCCCAGGTCGGCAACCAGACGACCGGTCCCTCGGGGTCGGTGGTGAGGCCGCCCATCTCGTTGAGGGCGACGTGGCCGTGGCGCGAAATGGTGGCATCTTTGACGCGCTCCTCGAGAAGGTCGACCCAGCGCGGGCCGTAGGCGTTGAGCTGGTCGTAGCGGCTGCGCCGGCGTCCGGGGCGGGCCGGAGGGCGCAAGAACGGGGCAGGGAGGCGAAGCCTCGCGAGCGGCATGTTGAACGCCGTGCGGACGCGCGGGAAGCGGCGGCGCTGCAGGAACAGCGGGTTCAGGGTGTAGCCCTTGTCGCCGAGGCCGTGGAACACTTGCACGTTCCAGGCCCCGCGCACCGGCGGGTCGCTCGCGGCCTGCACGACGACGGAGGCCTTCTCCGGAGGCGCGACGAGCACGTCCTGCAGCCGGTCCATGAGGGGCCGCAGGTGGACCTCCTCGTGCGGGTGGCGGTGCGGGAAGGAGACGCCAGGTCGCAACACCCCACGCAACCCGAGGCGGCTCATGGAGCTTGGCGTCGGCGGGCCGGGAAGCTCCAAGACCGTCCCCCGCCGTCGCGGCGTCGTGGCCGGCCCCTCCATCTCCGTGGTGATGACGACGTGGAACGCCGAGCGCCATGTCGCCGAGGCGGTCCGCTCCATCCAGGCGCAGACCCTCGCCGACTGGGAGCTCGTGGTCGTGGACGACGGCTCGACCGACAAGACCGTGGACCTCCTGGCAGGGTTCGCCGCCGCGGACCCCCGCATCCGGCTTCTGCGGATTCCCCGTTGCGGCCGCATCGCGAGCCTGAACCATGGCTTCCGCGCCGCCCGTGCCCCGCTCATCGCCAACCTCGACGCCGACGATGTCAGCCTCCCTCACCGTCTCGAGGCCTCCGTCGCTGCCCTCGCCGCGCATCCCGACTGGGCGCTCGTCGGCGCCGGCGTCGTCCCCCTCATTGACGAGGCGGGCAAGGTCCTCGGCCAGCGCGTGCGGCCCACCGAGCCGGAGGCGGTCCGGCGAGCACTCGCGCACAGCATGTGCCTCTTCCACAGCTCCGTCACCTACCGTCGCACGGCGTGGGAGGAGGCCGGCGGCTTCGACGAGAGCCTCGCCATCCTGGAGGATTACGACCTCTGGGTGCGCCTCGCCGCGCGCCACCCAATCGCGAACCTTCCTGAGGCGCTCGGGCTCAAGCGGCGCCATGCGGGACAAAGCTTCGACGCGGGCCACTGGTCGAACCGGGGCTACCGCACCCGTGCGCGCATCCTCGGCCGCTACTTCCGCAGCGTCCGCCACGACCCGCGCGTGCTGGCCCGCGCCGCCGCGTACCAGGTGATGGGGCCCCGATTGCGGCTCGCATGGATTCGCCTCACGGGACGCGACCCGCTGGAGCTGCGGCTGCAGGAGCAGGGGCTCTAGGGCTGCCAGACGCGCATGCGGCGCGCGCGCGGCAACGCCGAAAGCCAGGCGGCCGCCAGCAGGAGGAATAGCGCGCCCGCCTCGGCGAGGCGCGGCCATCCCGAGGTGAGGACGCCGTGGACGCAGAGGGCGAGGCCAAGGCCAAGGCTGGCCTTCACGGCGACCTTGACGGCGCGGACGCGGGCCCAGCCCAGGGAGGAGATTCCCTGGACCGCGGCGAGCGGAAGTCCAATGGCCAAGAGTCCGGCGCCGCCGGGGGCCAGCGCGGAGAAGGCAAGCCAGGCGGACACGAGCAGGAACACCGGGTAGGTGGTGAAACAGCCGACGCAGAGGCGCACAGCCCCGACGCGGAACACGTCGTTCGTGAAGCGCTCCCCTGGCGGGTGATGGGCGGTCAAGGCGTCCAAGCGTCCCGGGGCCACGCGCAACCATCCCGCGAACCCGAGCCCCGCCAAGGGCGCGAGGACGCCGGCAGAGGCGCCTTTCCCGCCGACCGTCGCGCCGCCGCCCGTTGACGAGGAGCCGGACCCGCAGCACGAACCGGAACTGGAGCCCGACGACGAAGACCCCGAGCCGCAGCAGCCCGACGACCCGCTCGACGACGAGCTTCCGCAAGGCCCGCCACAGCACGGCCCCGGATGGTGACCGTTCGAGCAGGGCTCGTAGGTGAACGTGCACGTGCTGGGCCAGAACAGCCAAGCCATGAACGACGCGAGGATCCAGAGGACGTACCCCGCCGCGGCGTAGGCGAGGGCCACGACGAAGGCGAACGCGATGGCGCTCTGGGCCAGAAGGGCGCCGCCCAGCCCGAACGTGTACCACGGCCCCACGGGGGCGGGCGCCGCGGAGGCCCCGGAGGATGCCTGGCCGGACGAGCCGGACTGGCTCGCCGACCCAGCCTGGAGCTTGGCCTCCGCCATGTCGCTAGCGACGTCCAGCCCGGCGCCGGCCGCGGCCTTCGCCTTGGACTTCGCGGCCGAGGGCTTCTTGACGCCAACCTTCGCGGTCGCCTTCGCCATGCGGCGCGAGCGCCTGCAACGGGGATAAGGCAAGCGCAACGGCAATCGCCCGTGGCGACAGCGCGCCCGCTCCGGCATTGGACGAACCAGAAAGGAGAGGGAAGAAGGAACGGAAGGGGGAGAGGAAGGGAGGAGGAAAGCGCCGCGTCGGGGCGCCGTGCGCTTACTCAGCGTAGTAGGCGGCGGTGTAGGGCTCAGGCTTGCCCGCCGGGTCGTGCAAGCACGACCGGCCGGTCCGCGCGGCCTTGCGGCCTGCGCTGAAACCGGAACCGACGGGCTCCGTTACGCGAGTTCGCTAGCGCTCACTCGGCGTAGTACGCAGCCGTGTAGGGTTCCGGCTTCAGGCCCTTGCGCTCACGGATCTGCTTCGTGACCTTCTCCTGCAGTTCAGGAGGGAGGATCTCGTAACCGATGTTCTCCGTGGACCACAGGCAGCGGCCGCCGGTGGCGGAGCGGATGGCGCCGGCGAAGCCGAGCATCTCGGCGACGGGGACCTTGGCCTCGATGGTGGTGGAGTCGCCTTCCTGCTGCATGTCCTGGATGAGACCGCGGCGGCGCTGGAACTCGCCGGTCGCTCCGCCCATCACGGTGTCGGGCACGGTGACGACCGCCTTCTGCATCGGCTCGATGAGCACGGTGCCGGCGATGGTCATGGCGCCGTACATGGCGTTGCGGACCGCAGGGATGGTCTGCGCGGGGCCGCGGTGGACGGCGTCGTCGTGCAGCTTGGCGTCGGTGATGATGAACATGACACCCTGGACTGGCTCGCCGGCGCGGGGACCGGTGTTCACGGACTCGTTGAAGGAGTCAATGATGAGCTCAAAGGTCTCGTGCAGGCCCTGGATGGCCTTGGTGCCGTCCACGAGCATGTTGGTGCCGTTGATGGCCTTGACCTTCTTCGTCAGGTCCTTGGGGAAGGTGCCGAGCGCGGTGAGCTTCTCGTGGACCTCTTTGGCGTGCTTCTTCGGGTCGTCGGGGATCTCGTTCTCGCGCAGCGCCTTGATGATGTTGTCCGGGAGCGGGTGGGCCTCGATGAAGAAGCGGTTGTGGCGGTTCGGGGACTTGCCCTCAAAGCTGTGCGGGCTGGAGCCCTTGACGCACTCGCGGTAGACCACGATGGGGTTCGACGTGACGATCTGCAGGTTGAAGTCGCGCTCGATGCGGTGGGTGATGACCTCGAGGTGCAGCTCGCCCATGCCGCTCATCAGGTTCTCGCCGGTCTCTTGGTTGATCTTGACCTGGACGGACGGGTCGCCCTTGCTGATCTGGCGCAGGACGTCGACGAGCTTGGGGAGGTCCTTCATGTGCTTGCACTCGACGGCGACGGTCACGACGGGGTCGGACACGTGGACGATGCGCTCGAAGGGGACCATCTCGGCGTCCGAGGTCATGGTGTAGCCGGCCATGGCGTCGCGCAGGCCGGTGACGGCGACGATGTTGCCGCCGGTGGCGCGGTCGACCGGGATGCGGTCGGCGCCGACCATGAGGCCGACCTGCTGAATCTTGTTCTTCGTCTTGGTGCCGCCGACGTACAGTTCGACGCCGCGCTCCACGGTGCCCGAGAACAGGCGGCCGATGGCGATCTCGCCGGCGTGCGGGTCGATCATGATCTTGGTGACCATGAAGGAGACGATGCCGTCGGGCTTGGCCGTGCGCATGTCGCTGCCGGCCTTGGAGTCCTGGTCGCCGTGCCAGATGTGGCGGATGCGGTACTCCTGGGCGACCTTGGGGGAGGGGATGACCTTGGCCACGGTGTCCAGGACGACGGTGGCGACGGGGGCCTTCTTGGCGAGCTCCTTCTGCGTGTCGTTCTGGCAGTGGTTGTAGACGTCCTTGAAGGTCACGCCGGACTTCTTCATGTAGGGGACCGAGACGCCCCACTTGTGGTAGGCGCTGCCGAACATGACGGAGCCGTCCTCGAGGCGGACGCCCCACTTGCCCTTGAACTCCTCGGGCAGGTTGCGGTTGATGAGCTCGTTGACCTTGTTGATGATCTTGATGAAGCGCGCCTGCATCTCCTCGGGCGTCACCTTCAGCTCGTTGACCATGCGGTCGACCTTGTTGATGAAGAGCGTCGGGCGGACCTTCTCGCGCAGGGCCTGGCGCACGACGGTCTCCGTCTGGGGCATGGGGCCCTCGACGGCGCAGACCAGGATGATGCAGCCGTCAACGGCGCGCATGGCGCGGGTGACGTCGCCGCCGAAGTCCACGTGGCCCGGGGTGTCGATGAGGTTGACGAGGTAGTCGCGGTTGTCGAAGTGGTGGACCATCGAGGCGCAAGCGGCGTTGATGGTGATGCCACGGGCCTGCTCCTCAGGGTCGAAGTCGAGGGCGCGCTGCTGGCCCGCGAGCTCGGTGCTGATCATGCCGGCGCCGGCGAGGAGGTTGTCCGAGAAGGTGGTCTTGCCGTGGTCGATGTGGGCCGCAATCGCGATGTTGCGGATGTTGTCGAGGTTGGCCATGACACCGACGGCCTTGGCGATGTTGTCTTCCTTGCGTCCCATAGTGCACCAGCTGCGTCCGGGCGAAGGCGAGCCTTCCCTGGAATCGACGGGTGCGGGGACTGGTCCCGCCCTAAAAGGGTTGGGGGCGTGCCATCAGGAGAAAACTGTCGGAGGTGCGGCGCCGAGGCTCAGAGGAGGCTGAGGTGGCCGGTGACCTTGTCCACGACGGAGGCGGGGCCGGGGCCGATGCCCAGCACGGTCACAGTCCCTGCAGGAATCTCGGTGTGGCCGGCGTCCTTGATGAGGGCGGTCGTGAGGCCGGCGCGCTCGGCGGCCTGCTTGAGCGGGTAGAAGTCCGCCTCGCTGGCGACCTTGAGGACCGCCTTCATGGCGCCGTTCTCGAGCCACTCGGCGAGCTCCTCCTTCGCGTATTTCTGCGCCTTGAGGACGCAGTCCACAGCGGCGTGACCCGCCTGGGCGGCGAGCTTGCCTTTGGAGAGGTCGAGGTCCTTGCGGGCGAGGATGACCATTTTGTAAGATGTCATTGCAATCAGGCGCCCTTCCACGACGCGCCCTCGCGCTCGGCGGCCGCGGCGTCGAAGGACCCGGTCAGGCCCAAATCGGCGCCCTGCTCGCGCACCTGCGCCTTCGGGACGGACAGCACGGTGGCGCCCTTGCGGACGATGACACGCTCGCCCTCCACGGCGACGACTTGGCCGAGGACATCGCCTTCATGCTGGAGGTAGCGGCCCGGCCACGGCTTCGGGGCGGACATCTCCTCGGGCGTCATGCCCGCCTTCGCCGCGGCGAGCGCACGGGTCGCCTTCGCGGCGCGCGCGTTGTTGTAGACGATGATGCCGAAGAGCAGCACCAGGACGCCAGCGACGGTGAGGAGCTCCATCTGCGAGAAGGCCACGTCCCACCGAGCCTCCGGCCGTTCATGTCGCTTGCGGCACCCTCAAGCCGGCGACACCCTGGCCCGCGTGTGCGCAAGGAGGTCGACGTCGTCGTCGTGGGGGCCGGCCCCACGGGCTCCAGCGCCGCCCGCCTGCTCGCCGAGCGCGGCTGGTCGGTCCTCCTCCTTGAGGAGCACGCTGAGGTCGGCATCCCCGTCCAGTGCGCCGGCCTCGTGACGCCGCGCACCTTCGACCACACTCCGTTCCCCATCGGCGACTTGCACCAGAACGACCTGACCGGCGGCCGCATCGTCGCCCCCGACGGCTGCGCCATCGAGTTCGACGGCAAGGTCGTGCACGCGCAGGCGATGGACCGCGCCCGCTTCGACCAGCGCATAGCCGAGCACGCCGTCAAAGCCGGCGTCGAGCTGTGGACCTCGGCGAAAGCCGTGGACGCGACGCGCAACGCGCTGGGCGTGACGGTCCGTGTCCGCATCGAGGCCGCCAAAGGACTCGGCCCAGGCGAGGGCGGACCCGAGACGGCGCGCGGCCAAGGCCCCCAAGGCGTCCAGCCCGCACGGGGAGAGCACGATGTGCGTTGCCGTCTTCTCGTCGGCGCCGACGGCATCCGCGGCTCGGTCGCGCGCTGGTTCGACTTCCCCGCGGTCGAGGAGATCGTCTCCTGCTACGAAGCGGAACTCTGCGGCGTCCACTTGCCAGCCGACAAGCCAGGCATCATCCCGATGTTCGCTGGCGCGAGCCAGGCGCCCGGTTTCTTCTCCTGGATCATCCCGGTCGGCACGGGCTCCGACGGATTGCCCCGCGCCCGCGCCGGCCTCGCGGTGGCGCCCGGCATGAACCTGCAGTCCGCGAAGGCGTACTACGAGCGCATGTTCACCGACCCCGCGTCGGCGCCGTACCTCAAGGGGGCGACGCCGAGCTACCTCATCATCGGCGGCATCCCGCTCGGCCTGCGTCGTCACCTCGTGCAGGACCGGGTGATGCTCGTCGGCGACGCAGCCGGCATGGCGAAGCCCACCTCCGGCGGCGGCATCTATTACGGCCTCGTCGCGAGCGAGTTCCTTGCCCCCGTGGCGGACACGGGTCTGCGCACCGACCGCCTCGACCGCGGAAGCCTCCTCCCCTACGAGCGCAAGGTCCAGCGTGTCCTGGGCCGCGAGCTTCGGAAAGGCAAGGCTCTGCGTGCGCTCTACAAGAGGTTCCGCGACGCCGACTTCAACCGGCTCGCCCGCCTCCTCGACGCCCCCGAGGCGCGTGCCGTCATCGAGAAGGTCGGCGACATTGACTACCCAAGCCGCCTCGTCCTCCCCCTGTTGTGGGCCCAGCCGCGCCTCGCACCCTTTTTCCTCAAGGTGCTCCTTCGGCCGGACGTGAGCCGATGAGCGAAGGGTCCTGGCGCGGCAAGCGGGTTCCCCACGACCCCGAGGCGCGGCGCAGCCGCCTGCTCGGTGGTGCCATCCCGCTCGTCATCTACTACGCAGGCGAGGACGACCCGAAGAAGAACACGGCCCTGAAGCTCGCCAAGTCGGGCAAGGCGAAGCTCGTGGACGACGTCCGCAAGGTCCCCGGCCAGTCGGTGCTCCTCAACCCGTTCGCGAAGAAGGCCATCAGTCGCGAGGACCTCGACGCGATGCGCAAACACGGCCTCCTCGCGCTCGACTGCTCCTGGGCCCACGCGGAGGAGGCGTTCCCGCAACTGCTTGGGCAGACGCGCAGCCGGGCGCTTCCCTACATGCTCGCCGCGAACCCGGTGAACTACGGCAAGGCGTTCAAGCTCAGCACCGCCGAGGCCATCGCCGCCGCGTTGTGGATTGTCGGCGAGAAGCGGCAGGCCGAGCAGGTGCTCGGCACCGTTCCGTTTGGAAGCCAGTTCGCGGACCTCAACCGCGCCCCGTTGGACGAGTATGCGACCTGCGCGACGTCGGCCGAGATCGTCAAGGTCCAGGCGCTCTACATGCCCGACGCCTTGCTCCAGGAAGGGGCGGAGGCGGGCGACGTGCCTCCGCCGGACGAAGCGTAGGTTCGCGAACCCATCGCAAGGGTTTTTCCGGAGCCGGCAAGCTGCGCGTGCTGTGCGCCCTGCCGTGCCCCTGGTGCTTCTGCTTCTTGCCTCCTTGGCGGGCTGCGTGGAGGGCGTCGGCCCCGGCGGCTACGCGAAGGACGGGACCGACCTCGCGGCGCAGAGCCACGCCGTGGACCGCATGGAGGCCGCCGTCATCGTCCCCGAACGCCCTGTGGAGGCCACGACGACGTGGCACGAGGCGCCGTCCGACCAGGCGTTCGACCTCCAGTCCATCCAGGGCGCCAAGACCTGGGCGCCGCGCGACGTGAACCTCACCTACCATGGCATCCAGCCCGTGTACGACGAGTGGGGGCGCCCGGTCGCGGCGCACGTGTTCCGCTACCGCCCCATGCGCCTCGTCTTCGACTCCATCGAGTTCGGCCCCAGCGGGCTCAACGCGAAAGGGCATTACGAGGCCTCCTACGTGGAGTACGCCTTCGACGCCTCCGACGGCCGCTATCTTGGCCCCGTGTCGTTGCCCGACACCGCCCGCGGCTTCAACGACCCAGACTACCGCGACCCGTTCGTGGGCGGCTTCGAATCCTCGCTGTTCCTCTTCATGGCCCTCAAGGTCGCCGGCCCCGACCTGCGCCCCATCCCGCTCCCGGGGGGAAACATCACCTTCACGGCCGTGGACGACCACCCGCTCCCCGGCGAATGCCGCAGCATCCTCGTCAAGGAGGTCTCCGACGCCCCTTCGCTCGTCCCCAGCAACACGACCTCCAAGGCGAACCGCGACCCACCCCGCGTCCTCGTCTGCGCCCGGGACGGGACCCTCCTTCCCCTTTGGACCTGGGACGGCAACCAGACGCGCCACATCGTCTACACGCGCCTCGGCCCCTCCTTCGCGCTCCAGCCTGACGAAGGCAAGCCGCTCCCGCCGTTGATGTACGAGAAGAAGCCCTGGCAGGAAGTCCCGGGGGTCCTCACCGCGCCAGTGCCGCTGCCCCTGCCGCTCCTGACGCCCGCGCTGGCGCCTGCGTCCACCAGCCCTACGGACTACGCCGGCCTGCTCCAGGCCCGGCAGAAGGCGCTGTACCTCTCGCCGGACTACATCAAGTACAACGTCAAGCACCCTCGCCTCTGGCTCATGCAGGGCTTCACCGGGTTCCCTGTCCTCTCGCCCATCCCGCTCACGGGACCCTTGCCGCTGGGCTTCGACGAGGAGTCCTGGATCTTCGACTCGAGCGGCATGGGCGAGTTCTGGGGCTTCGTCGCGACCCGCTTCGGCTCGGGCCCCGAGGACCCGGACCAGCACGTCGCGGAGCGTGGCAGTGACTTCGACATCGCCCCCTACGGCTTCCCGGACCCGGACCACTACCCACTGCCCGCCATCGGCGAGGTGCAGTCCAACCTGGCGGACATCGCCCCGCGCGACCCGTCCATGATCCAGTTCTCCATCTTCCCCGACCTCCCCGGTTTCGACGCCTCGCAGCTGGAGCCCTACCGGTCCACCTGGTTCGCCCTGGAGTCCTGCTTCGAGGCCAAGAGCCCGCAGGACCCCTACATGTTCGTCTCCGCTCGCACCGGCCAGCTCGTGGGCGCGGGATGGGTGCGCAACCATGACGGCGGCTGCTCCGCCGGGGGCGGCCAGCGCGTCCACCTCGCGGACGGCTGGGCCTCGTTGTACCCGAGGGGGGTCGGCGGCTCGCTGCCGTTCATCGCCTGGGACGACGGGCGCGTGCAAGTCTTGGGGTAGGCGCTCAGTACATCCTCTCGACCCTTGTCGCCGCGCCGTGAATTGTGGTGGGGGCGCCAAGCAAGCAGGTGCTCGGCACGGTTCCTTTTGGAAGCCAATTCGCCGACTTGAATCGCGCACCGTTGGACGAGTACGCGACCTGTGCGACGTCGGCGGAAATCGTCAAGATCCAGGTGCTCTACATGCCGAACAATATCTTGGTGGACGTCCAGGACGACGGGAGCGAGTAGCGACTCCACGCTATGACCGCAAGACGGCATGCCATCATGCGTCTTCGGGCGCCGATAGCCGCGGGCTACGAAGGCTTATCTTTGAGTCGCCCAAGTTCGTCGTTGTGGTCAGAGTCCGAGGCATGGCCGTCGTCCTAGCCTTGGTGTTCGCCGGCTGCTCTAGCCCGGAGCCGACCGACCCAGTCCCCTCGGCACAAACTTCAATGACTCCGAATTCCCCTGTTTTGGGCGGCGACAGGGCCGGCATCGCTTTCCCGGGAGCCGCAGTGGCTAATCTCACTTGCTCGAATCCCTGCGCTGAAATTCTCGCCACCACGGACTTCAAGGTCCTCCGGTGGACAACGGTTTTCAGCGCGGAGAATCACGTCGTCGTCCTTGAAGACCTAGCGTTCTGCCTTGAGGGAACAACGCCATGCAACCAAGGGCTGACGGACTACAACGGGTACACGCGGCTTCATGTCAGCTTCGATGCCGGCAAGACCTTCGGACGCGCCATCTTTGCAAGCGAAGATCGCTTGCCTGATTCCAAAGACCCGGAACGGCTTGATTTTTCTGGAGGCTTCGGGGCTGTCATGACCGTGCTCGACAAAGGCACGGTCATCTTGCTAGGCCAGAAGACCCGGGGAGTGACTGGCTTTACAGTCAATGATCCGACTATGAACGTCGCAATCAGTAGGGACGGAGGAAAGACGTTTGGGCCGTCCACTCCGCTAGACCTTACTTCCAGCGTCGTCGGTCCCACCGGCCAACTTTATGCAACAACGGGGGCAGACCTTGGCTTGTTTGCTCTTGCTTCACGGGGCCAAATGGTTCTTGCCTGCTGGAGCAGGCCCTATGGCGCCGGCACCAATGCTCTTACCGTGGACCGCTTTTGCAGCGTTTCCATTGACGGCGGCGACAAATGGTCGTCCCCCAGTCTTGTTGGTAGTGACTCTCTCCTTGGTGGCAGCTACTTTTTGTCGACCTCCGTTGGACCCGATGGACTCCTGTATGTTGGTTGGCCGTCACCTTCTGCTAAGCCTGTGTTGTACGCGAGTCGCGATGGCGGGCAAAGCTGGGAAGCTGAACCGGTCGCAGGCCAGGGCGGCTTGCGAGCCGTTGCAGCGGCGGACGATGGTTCGCTCGCCGCGGTCCTGGTTGCAGGCTCCGGCAAAAAGGTCTCTACGACGGTTGCCATCCGGAACGAAACCGGCCTATGGAAAAACGCGTGGAGCGTTTCACAGTCGGGGGATGCGGGGGGCGCCTGGCCAGTCCAGGCAACGTGGCAATCGAATGCACTATTGGTTTCTTGGGGCGGCGGCGGAAAGGCATACAACTTTGCAAGCCAGCCGCGGGACGACAATTGGGTGCGCGCTCAAGTTGGTCTCGTGGGAGAACACGGGCTCATTGCCCATTGGGAGGATGCCTTGGACCTCTACAGTGTGCCTTTCGCCGCTTTTGCCGGCGAATTAATTCTGGTGACGGCAGCATATCGCGATGGCGACGAATCGCAGCTACATCTGCTTCGGCTTCAGGGATGATGTACGCTTCAGTTGGCACCCTTGATCTTTGAACGTTCTTGCCGATTGGAACGCCCCCGTCCGCCATTCGGCGCTCCATCTTCGACGCAAAAATTGAGCCACAATCGAGCCTTTCCTACCGAAACTCGACTCCCCGCTAGTACGGCCTCTTCGGCTTCGCCGTCTTCGGGTCGAAATTGATCCACACTTTGACGCCGCACCACTTGGCGCCCTCGGGGCAGCACGCCTCGACGGACTCCTGCTTGTCCGCGGGTTGGCGGGCGGCGACGAACGAGCACGGCGGGCCGATCCACTTCGTCAGGTCGGGATGGACAGCCTGGACCGCGCGCAACTCGGCGAGGCTCGCGTCGAAGATCTCCTTCTGCGCGTTGAAGCACAGGCGCAGGCGCCACTTGTGGATGAACGACAAGAGGTCGCCCGACTGGTGGAACGTGACATTGGTGGCGTTGGGCAAAAGGTAGCAGAGCGCCTCGTCCGGCATGCCGCGGGCGCGCAACGCCTCGATCGCCGAGGCAAGCCCGGCGAGGGCGTCGTCGTAGACGGCCTTCGCCTCGACCTGCCCGTCAAGGATGTCCGGGGTGTAGGCGTCGAGCGGGTGCTCCTTCGTCGGGAGGCAGCGCTCCAACTGCGGCCGTGTCCCTGGCGTCATGCGGTGGCGCTGGTCCTGTGCGTACGCGGAGAGGCTGAGGCGCTTGCGGAACGTATAGTGGACGTGCCGCAGCGTGCGCAGGACGGGGCTGTGATCCCAGGTGTTGAGGGTGTCCGCCCACGCGGCGTTGGCGGCCGGGTCGAGGACGCGGCGCAGTAGCTCGCCGTCGGACAGGGTGGAGCCGGTGACCTCGCGGATGGAGGCGAGGACGACGGATGGGGCGCGGGCGTCGAAGGCGACCAACTCGGAGACGCCGTCAGCGGGAGGAGTCGCGCGGGCGGCGCCCGTGAGCTGCGCCTCGACCGTCGTCTCGCGTGCATGCGGCTCCTCGCGGATCTGGGCCACGAAGGTTGGGTCGATGCGGCGGACCTCCTCGAGCATCTGCTCGACGAGGCGGCGCGCCTCGGTGGGCGTGCTGGAGGCCTCGCACATGCGGACGTAGCGCATCAGCACGATGCCGCTGACGGTGTGGTAGAGCTGCGTGGCGGCGGCGACGGGGATGACGTAGCGCGCCATCTCCTGCGCCTTCTTCTCGGCCTCCGTCGCGACCTGTTTGTCGCTCTGGCCTTTGATCTTCCCGATGGCGGACATGACCTTGCGGTTGGCCTCGACCAGGGTGACGCGCAGGGAATCGTAGGCGTCCCAGGAGTGCCGGACCGCGGCCTCGTAGATGCGCAGGGCCTGCGGGTCGGAGCGCACGATGGGCGGGACGTGGACTTCGGCCTGGCGCATCTCGACGTAGCGCTGGCTCTGCTGCTCGGAGTTGTAGAAGGTGTGGTTGTGGAGGAAGGACTCGACGACGTTGCGGCTCACACCCTCCAGGGCGAAGACGAATGTGGGGTGCTGGAACGGCGTGTGGTGGCCCGCCTCGTAGATGCTGCGGGCAAGGCCCTTGTTGCCCTCCGCGCGGCGTCGTGCCTCGTCGGCGAAGAGCTGCAAGGCGGCGGCCACGTCGTCGGGGATGCGCGGCGTCATCGCCTCGACGATGAGGATGCGCTGGTCGTGCGGCGTGTCGAGGCGGCCAATGGTCTCCAGCTCGGCGCCGAACTGCGGCAGGGCGTCCTGGAGCGTCGTGCGCGAGCGCTCGCCCTTCGCGGTGAGACGGCCGACGAACTCGAACTCGGAAGCGTAGCAGGTGCGCGCCGAGGCGACGGCGAGCTCGAACGGACGCTGCGTGTAGGCCACGAGGCGGGCGCGCGGCTCGGCGGCGACGAGGGGACGGGGCGCCTCAGGGGTCCTGGCCACGGTCGCCGCTTGGCTCACGATTGCCTCAGCCACTGCGGCTCCTTGAACGCTTGGGGCTGCCCCCCGTCCAGCCAGGAGGCGGCCCCGGCCACCTCTTATATAACAGGGGTTTGTCGGACGAACCGTGCTGAAACCAGACGACGACGAACCCGTCGTGGACCCCGCCGTGGACCTCGTCCCGGACGAGGCGGAAGGCGGCGACGAGCCCATGGAGGCCTCGCCCGACGAGCTCGCCGGAGGCGACTCCGAGGAGGCCGTGCGGCGCTACCGCCTGCCCGACCCCCGCAACCGCGAGATGTTCGCCATCGCGGACCAGCTCATGGGCGCCTCCAAGCTGCGCGTCATGTGCGAGGACGGCAAGTCCCGCATGGCCCGCATCCCCGGCAAGATGAAGCGCCGCATGTGGATCAAGCCCGGCGACCTGGTCATCGTCAAGCCTTGGGACTTCCAGAACGCCAAGGCCGACGTGAAGTACCGCTACGTCCGCACCCAGGCCATCAACTTGAGCCGCCGGAAGAAGATTCCCGAGCTGCTCGACGTCGGGTTCTAGGTCCATGGCCAAGCGCGGCGCCCGACACAGCCGCAACGCCCTCCTGCCCGAGGCCTCCCCAAGCCCCGCCACGGTCGCGGCCGACCGCGCCGCCCACGCATCGGCCAACGTCGCCGACCCGCGCGGCGGCGACGAGCGCACGATGGACCCGCTGCTTGACATCGACGACCTGGTCCAGATCGCCTCCAACGACGAGTGGGCCTTCCGCCGCGCCGATCATCTCGTCGCCCAACTCCCCGCCAAGACGAAGGACACCGACCGCCGCACCGAGGCCGAGGTCTTCGACCGCCCGACGCTGCTGACACTGCACAAGATGCTCGTGCACGGCATGCTGCGCTCGGTGGACTTCCCCATCAGCACCGGCAAGGAGGCCAACGTCTTCCGTGCCACGACGCCCGGCGGCGGGTTCCTCGCCATCAAGATCTACCGCATCAACACGGCGAGCTTCAAGCACGTCCTGCAGTACATCCAGGGCGACGAGCGCTTCCAGGGCGTCTCCAGCGACAAGCGCGGCCTCGTCTTCGCGTGGTGCCAGAAGGAGTACCGCAACCTCCTGCGCCTGCGCGAGGCCGGTGTGGCCGTGCCGGAGCCCGTGAAGGCAAGCTCCAACGTCCTCGTCGTCGAGTACCTCGGCAAGCCCGAGGGCCCCTGGCCGCAGCTCCGGCTTGTCGAGCCCACCGACGCGACGCGGCTGTGGGAGCAGGCGGTCTCCGACTACGTCAAGGCCTACAACCTCGCCGACCTCATCCACGGCGACTGGTCCGAGTACAACGTCCTCGTCGAGAACGCCGACGGCCCCGAAGCCACCTGGCGCCTGCGCATGATCGACGTCGGCCAGGCCGTCATCAAGAACCACCCGATGGCCTACGAGTTCGTCCAGCGCGACATCAAGAACATGGTGCGCGTCTTCCGCAAGTTCGGCGTGGACGCCAAACCCGAGGCCATCACGTCCCAGCTCATCCACGAGCGCAGCCGGCGCAAGCAGCCGGACGAGGCGGACGAGCCCGACCTGGACGACGAAGACGAGGAGGACGACGCATGACGGTGTTCCTTCGCATCCCCCAAGACCGCATCGGCGTGCTCATCGGCCCCGGCGGCGAGACCAAGCGCGCGCTCATGGAGCGCTCCGGCATCCGCATCGACGTCGACTCCAACGACAACGAGGTCGGCATCCACAACGAGACCGAGGGCATCGACCCGGTCATGCTCCTCAAGCTCCAGGACGTGGTGCGGGCCATCGGCCGCGGCTTCAGCCCCGACCATGCATCGAAGCTCTTCTCGGACGACTACTACCTCGAGCTCCTCGACTTCCACGACTACGTCGGGAAGGACAAGTCGCACGTCCGCCGCGTCACGGCCCGCCTGATCGGCTCCGAGGGCAAGACGCGCCGCATCATCGAGGAGCAGACCGGCTGCCTGCTCGCCATCTACGGCCACACCGTCGGCATCGTGGGCGACCTCGAGAACATCAGCGCCGCCAAGCAGGCTGTGGACATGATCCTCTCCGGCGCTGAGCACGCGTCGGTCTACCGTTTCCTGGAGAACCAGCGCCGTCGCAGTCGCCGCGACCAGACCGAGCTCTGGAAGTGACGGGCTAAGCGCGCAGCCGAGCCGTCCACGCGCCGACCCGTGCGGGCATCGGCGTCAGAAGCAGCAACGCCAGCGCGGCCAGGGCCGTCCCGATGGGAAGCCCCAATTTGTCCAGCTCCGCGTGGGTGATGTTCGTCATCATCGCGCCGGCCATGAGCGGCAGGACCGCGAGCGCGGCCCACCACCGCGCCGCCGGGACAAGGAGGGCGACGGCGCAGGCGACCTCGAAGGACCCGACCATGACACGGAACGCCGACGGGTAGCCCCAGCGCTGGAACGCCGCCACCTCGAAGCCGGCGCGCAGCAGCTTGGCGGCGCCGTAGAATCCCAGCAGGGCCACGAGGCCGATGGCCAAGGCCGTGGCAATGACTCGGCGCGACTCCATGCCAAGCGAGCGGGCCGCAGTGCTAAGAATCCCGCGCAAGCGGCACTCCGCAAGCCCTTAGGGCAAGACCGGGGTCCCAGCGGCGTGCAGGACCCTTCGCCCGCCCCGCCCGCCCCGACGCCTGCGCCGGGACAGGAAGCCTTCCCGGTGTCCTGGCCCGAGTACCGCGCCACCGCCGCGTTGCTTGCCGCCTTCGTGGCCTCCATGGCGCTCGCGGTCCTCTTCGCCTCGCCGTTCAAGGCCGCCGGCCTGCAGATCTTCGAGAACCCGGAGGACGCGACGAACTCGTTCGGCTACATCCTGCTCCTCGTCCTCTTCACGCTCGTCATCCTCTACATTGCCAAGAAAGGCAAAAAGTGGCTCATCCAGCTCATCATCCTGGGCGCCGTGGCCGGGACGCTCTACTACGTGGTGCAGCCGGTCCTCCTGGTCGAGTTCCATGTCTCCAGCACCGTCGCCACCGCCGCCGGCGTCGCGTTCGGCCTGCTGGCGGCCCTGGCCCTCTACAAGCACCCCGAATGGTACGTCATCGACTCCGTCGGCGTGCTCGTCGCCGCCGCGAGCGCTTCCCTCCTGGGCATCAGCCTCGGCCTCGTCCCGGTCGTCATCCTCCTCGCCAGCCTCGCGATCTACGACTTCATCGCCGTCTACAAGACGAAGCACATGCTGAGCCTCGCGGACACCGTCCTTGAGCTCCGGCTCCCCGTCCTCCTCGTCATCCCCAAGAAGCTGCCCTACCGCTTCCGCGCCGAGGCCTCCAAGTTCAAGGAGGCCAGCGAGAAGAACAAGGGCGAGCGTGAGGCGATGTTCATGGGCCTCGGCGACCTGGTCATGCCCACCATCCTGGTGGTCTCCGCCCTCCAGTTCGCCCTCCCCGGCTGGGGCCTCCGCCCAGCCCTCGGCGCCGCCATCGGAACCCTGGTCGGCTTCGGCGTCCTCATGGGCTACGTCCTGAAGGGTCGCCCCCAGGCAGGATTGCCCCTCCTGAATGGCGGAGCCATCACTGGGTTCCTGGCCGGTTTGTACGCCGCGACCGGGTCCATCCAGTTCTGGTAAAGCGGCGGGCCCCCGTGGCCTCCCTAAAGAAGAAAGCCCTTAAGCGCGGACTCCTTGAAACGGTTGAGGGAATTCGCTTGGACGCCGAGGTCACCAGCTTCTACAACCTGCCCGTGTACACGCCGCAGGGCCGCTACCTCGGCGTCGTCGAAGAGGTCGTCCTGGACCTCCCCAACCGCCGCGTCGGCAGCATCCTGCTCGCCCGCACGAGCCCCAAAATCGTCGAGGGGGGCCACAAGGTCGCCGTCCCCTACCGCTGGATCGCGGCGATTGGCGACATCATCATCCTCAACCACTTCCCGGAGCGCGTCGCCGCCCAGCGCCGCGGTGCCGAGGAAGAACCCGTGGCAGCGTAGCTGGGACTGGTACCCCAGCGAGGCGAGGACGAATCCGGGCCTTCGGGCCGGATGAGGAACCCGTCGCCGCGTAAGGGCCCGACTGCCTCCTAATTCGTTGGCCTAGCGTAAACTGGGCGTTTTCGTTTTCTTCCAACCGCGTCGCCCGCTCAATCCTTCAAAGGGAGCTGATTGCACATCTCTTCCAGGATGTCCATGCCGGCGTCGATCTTGGCGACGGGCTGGGCGTAGCTGAAGCGCAGGTGGCCCTCGCCGAGAGCGCCGAAGGCGCTGCCGGGGCTGCAGATGAGGCCGCGCTTGGCGAGCTCAAGCGCCCAGATCTCCGACTCGATGTCGAAGTCGTACTTCGGGAAGGCGTAGAAGGCGCCGCCGGGCTTGACCATCTTCATGCCGCGCATCTTGCGGATGCGGCTGGTGATGCGGTCGCGGCGTTTCTTGAATTCCCGGAACATCCCTTCCGCGTGGTCCTGGGGCCCCTCCAGGGCGGCCACGCCGGCCCACTGGAACGGCGTCGGCGGGCAGGCGACCGTGTAGTAGTGCATCTTCTCGATGGCGGAGACGTACTCGCGCTTGGTCGCGATGCAGCCCAGGCGCCACCCGGTCATGGCGTACGTCTTGGAGAACGAGTTGACCCAAATCACGTTGTCCATGTGGCTCAGGAACGACTGGTGCGGTGCGTCGTAGGAGAGGAAGTCGTACACCTCGTCGGCGACGACGATGACGCCGGCATCCTCCGCGATCTCGCAGATGCCGCGCACCGTTGCCTTGTCCATGCAGGCACCCGTCGGGTTGGACGGCGTGTTGACGAGGATGAGCTTCGTGCGGGGGGAGAGCTTGGCCTGGATCTCGTCCAGGTCGGGCTGGTACTTGTTCTCCGCCGTCAGGCTGTAGGGGATGGGGAACGCGCCGCACAGGCGGGCCTGAACCGGGTAGAGCACGAAGCCGGGGTCCGGGACGAGGACCTCGTCGCCATGGTCCACGAAGGTGTGATTGAGCGTCATCAGCGCCTGCGTCGCGCCGGCCGTGATGATGATGTTCTGCGCCGACACCTGCTCCTTGCGGTAGGAGCGGATGCGGTGCGCCACCGCGGCGCGCAGCTCGGGCAGGCCGAGGGTCGGGCCGTAGTGGTTCTTGCCGCCACGCACCGCCTTGTCGAGCGCGTCCTGGACGTGCGGCGCCGGCTCGAAGTCAGGCTCCCCAAGGCCCATGTTGACGGAGTCCTTGCCGGCCAGCTCGAACATCTTCCGGATGCCCGACATCTCGATGCCGAGAAGCCGGCGGGCGATGAGGCCCTTGTCGCTGGCCATGCCAGGACCTCGCGTCACTCGCGCTGCAGGACGACGGCCATGGGCTGGCCGCCGAAGGGCACGGTGAGGGACCCGTGGGCGACGACCGGGACCGTCTGGCCGCCGAGGACCGCCGTGGCGTTCACGCTGAACGTGTAGCTGCCCGGCAGCAGGCTCGCGGTGGCGACGCCCTGGCCGTTCGTGCCGACGGTGGTCGGGCTGGGGCCCGTCACGACGACGGGGACGGAGCCGATGCCGGTGCCGTCCTTGTCCTGCACCGTGATGGTGGTGAGGCTGGGCATGGGGGTCATGGCCAGATCCAAAGTCCTCGCTTCGCCGGACTTGAGGACCAGAGGCTGCGTGGCGTTCGCGTAGCCGGGGAGGGTCGCGCTGACGGTGGTGAAGCCCGGGGTGATGCCGGCGAGGGTGTAGCTTCCGGGGGTCCCGGAGGCCGAGGCGGTGCCGGCGCGGACGGTGGCGCCCACGAGGACCGTGTCGCTCGTGTCGAAGGCGCCGTTTCCGTTGGTGTCCTGGTAGACGTGGCCGGTCAGGGTCGCGGGGCTGAGCACCACGTCCACGCCGGTGCGGGCGGCGCCGGAGCGCGCGTCCGCCTGGGTGAACTGCAGGCTGCTGCGGTTGTCCTCGAAGACGACGTTGCCGGCCGAGAGGACCTGCAGCTTCAGGTCACCCTTCACCGCGAAAGGCGCCAGGACCGAGTAAGCACCGTCGGCGCCGGTCGTGGCGAGGGCATGGCGGGCGCCGGAGCCGTCGGCGAAGCTGACCTGGAGGCCCGCGAGCGGGGCGCCGGCGGCGTCGCGCACGGTGCCGGAGACCTTCACGCCCGAGTAGTAGGCGAGGAGGGCGACGTCGCGGATGTCCACGCCGGCCTGGCCGGAGGGCTGCGTGCTCTGGTCGAGAAGGCGCCAGTGGGCGAGGCCGAGGCCCGCGGGGGCGCGCGCGTCGATGCTGCCGAAGGCCTTCGCGAACATGGTGTCGGAGAACTTCGACGTGACGAGCATGGACTCCGTGTTGCCGAAGAGGGCGATGCCGGTCTGGGCGCTGAAGCCCTGGCGGGGCGTCTGGCCCTCGCGGTAGGCGTAGCCGTTGACCTCGACCCAGCGGTTGCCCGCCTGGTCGGTGTAGGTCGGGGTCTCGAGGGCGACCGAGTTGCCCTTGGCGTCCACGGCGTAGCGGTGGATGGTGATGGTGGTGCTGCCCGACTTGAACTGGGTCTGCATGTAGTCGTCGGGGTTCTTGTTCGCGAGGAACACGGGGGCGTAGAAGATGCTGGGGGCGTCCACGCCGGCCGTGTTGGGGTCGTCGTAGGGGAACATGCGGCGGTCCACGCCGAGGTAGCCGACCGACGTGCCCGTGGTGGCCTCGACGTGCTCGAGCAGCGTGGCGACGGCCTCGCCGGTGACGTTGGCGTCGCGGACGGCCTTGTAGGCGGCGTCGTAGTTGCCGTAGCCAAGGGGCATGTTGACCAGGGCGGGCGCCTCACGCTGCAGGAGGCCAAGGATGGGGGCCGACAGGCTGAGGCCGAGGTTGTTGCGCTGGGCGTCGCCGTTCAGGAGGTGGATGAGGAGCCAGGAGTTGGCCTCCGCCTCGGAGTCCGAGGCGAGGAAGCGGCCCGACAGCTCGTAGTGGCTCTGGAAGGGGTCCGCGACGGTGGGGTGGTCGCCCAGGCCGGTGGCCCAGTGGCCGTAGTCCCACCAGCCGATGAAGGCGGGCTTGGACTCGAGCGGCATGCCGGTGTCCTGCGCGGCGAGAGTCTGCATGACGGGGCCCCATCCGTTGGTCTTGAGCTCGAACTCGATGCCGAACGCGCCGAAGCGGTTGACGACGCCGGAGCCGGACTTCAGGAGGCCGTGCTCGACCTCGTACTCGGTGGGCATGGCGGCGTCCACGCCGGTCCAGACGTTGGGCGCGACGAGGAAGGCGGCCACCAGGAGGACGCCGACGATGGACTTGGCGGAGACCGAGCGGATGCTGCGGCCGACGAGGCCCTGGCCGTGCTGGGAGGCGAACTTGCGCTTGACGTCGTCGAGGCCGAGCTTGCCGATGAGCTGCGCCATGGCGTAGCCGACCAGGATCGCGAAGAGCGGCGCCGCGTTCGAGATGAAGCGGCTGGCGGCGAAGGCCATGTAGAGCGCGACGGCGGCCCAGGAGGCCATGAAGAGGTTGGCGGCGTCGCCCTTCCAGGCCTTCCGGACGGCGTGGCCGAAGCCCCAGAAGCCGATCAGGAAGGTGAAGAAGCTGAAGTTGGCCGCGATCTCGCCGAGGCGGGGGCGCTGCGCCTCCGCGATGGTGCTGTAGAGCTTGCTCTGGGCGAAGTAGCCGAGGCCACTGAACAGGTCCGCCGCGGTGGCGGGGAACAGCAGGAGCAGGACGGCGAGGGCAAGGGCGCCGGCCACGAGGATGCTGGGGAAGACCAGCAGGCTGGGAAGGTCGCGCGTCGGGACGAGCAGGAGGCCCATCACGATGAGGCCCAGGAGCACGTACAGCGTCGGGTAGACGGTGTGCGGGAGGTAGTTGCCGAAGCTGTGGTACACGAGGAGGTAGGGCAGCAGCGCGGCGACGAGGGTGGTGAGCGCGTACGTCAGGAACGTGGCAAGGGCGTCGCGCTTGCGCAGGTGGTCCACGACGAGCTGGAGGCCGGCGGCGACGCCGAGGATGGCGACCGCGTAGGGGTAGCCCTTCCATGTGTCGGCGCAGGCAGTGAGGGCGATGCCGGCGAGGCCCGCGTAGGCGAGGCTGTTGCGGTTGGCGGCGACGGCGGCCTTGAGGCCGGGGACGACCGCGCCGCTCCAGGAGGAGACGAAGCGCTCGGAGCGCAGGGTCTTGAACGCCTTGACGAGGAACGCGAAGGCCAGCACGATGAAGAACATCGAGATGGCGTCGTGGTCCGCGTAGCCCCAGACGGAGCGCTGGATGTGCGGCGCGGAGACGGCGATGAGGAAGGCGCCCCACAGGCCGGCGCGGCGGCCCCACAGGTCGCGGCCGATCATGTAGACGGGGAGGACGATGAGGGCGCCCCAGACGCAGACCATGATGTTGAGGGCGGTGCCGACGGGGTCGGCGACGCCGAGGTGGGAGAGGCCGACGGCGACGGGGGCCGTGGTCCAGGTCCACAGGGGCGGGTTGGGGTTCATGTTCCCCTCGGGGTAGTTGATGGCCGTGTCGTAGTTCAGGTTCTGTCCCGTGCTGACGACGTGGCCGACGGTGCGGAAGTGGTAGTACGGGTCGTTGCCGGTGAACAGGTTGCGGTCCGTGGCGGCGTCGAAGCCGGTCTCGGCCCCGAAGTAGGCGCGCAGGCCGAAGGCGAGGAGCAGGAACAGGCCAAGCCAGACGGCGGTGCGGACGGCGGTCTTGGATGCGGTCTGGGACGTGCGAGCGTCAGCCATGAGAAGTCCACCTGAACCCTTCCGGGCCCGGGAAGTGTTGCGCGCACACGGGGGGGTGGTATGAAGCCTTCGAACGACCCAGAGGGGGACCAGGAGGCAAATCGCCCCCGCGGGAGCCGAAGGTCAGAACGACGGGCTCGTCGTCCAACAGAGGGAAAACAGATTACATGAATATTATTTCATGTTTTAGCTGGAGCCGCGCTTCGGCTTGGCGGAGCCGGGCTGGACGATGGCCTTCCCGAGGGCCGAGCAGATGAGGCCGACCGCGAAGTCGCCCGTCGTGTTGCCCTGGTCCAGCAGCGGGTTGACCTCGACGAACTCCAGGCTGGAGAGCAGGCCCGAGTCGGAGAGCATCTCCATCGCGAGGTGCGATTCGCGGTAGGTGAGGCCGCCCTGGACCGTCGTGCCGGTGCCCGGGGCCCAGCGCGGGTCCACGACGTCGAGGTCGAAGCTGAGGTGGACCTGGTCCACGCCCTTCGAGACCTTCTGCAGCGCCTCCTCCATGACGCGCGCCATGCCAATCTGGTCGATGTCCTTCATCGTGTAGTAGGTGACACGGCTGTCGGTGAGGATCTCGGCCTCCTGGCGGTCCACCGAGCGCAGGCCGACGTACACGACGTTCTTAGGGTCCAGCTTCGGCCCGGGCTGATCAAAGTCGGCAAGCCGGGGATGGCCCATGCCGAGGATCGCGGAGACCGGCATCCCGTGGATGTTGCCGCTGGGGGACGACTCGTGCGTGTTGAAGTCGGCATGGGCATCGAACCAGATGAGGCCGCGCCGCTTCGTGGTGCGCGACAGGCCCGCGTTTGTGCCGATGGCAACGGAGTGGTCCCCGCCAAGGACGAGCGGGGTCGCGCCCTCCTTCTGGGCCTTCTCGACGCGGTCGGCCAATTCCTTGCAGGCCGCCAATACCTCATCGACGTACTTCAGTTTCGCATCCTTGGGCTTGCGCTCCTCGGGCTCCACGGTGAAGACGTTGCCGCCGTCCTGCACCTTGTAGCCCAGGTCCTTGATGCGCGAGTGCAGGTTGGCGGCGCGCATCGCGGAGGGGCCCATGTCCACCCCGCGGCGGCCCGCGCCGAGGTCCATGGGGACGCCGATGACCCGGATTGTGTCGGAGAGCATGGGGACCTGGACGCCTCCCCCGTAAAAAGCCGGGCGGGCGGCGCCCTAGACGGTTCAGGACCCCCCAGGGAACGCTTTCAAACCGGAGCCAGCGTCGGCGGCGCGTGGACCCTCTGCTCGACGCCCTTCGCCTACTGGGCCTGGGGAGCACCGACAAGGTCCAGGACCGCCCCTGGGGCCTGTGGGTGGACTGGTACCGCACGCCAGAGGCGACCCTAAAAGTCATGGTCGTGCGCGCCGGGGCCCGCATGAGCTTGCAACGCCACGCCCAGCGGAGCGAGGTCTGGCACATCGTGAGCGGCCGCGGCGAGGACCAGGGCACGACCCCGGCCAAGCCGCTTCTCCCGGGCATGAACCACCTTGTCCCCATCGGCGTGCTCCACCGCATCGCCAACACCGGCACCGCCCCGCTCGTCATCGTGGAGATGCAGACGGGCCAGTGCAGCGAGGCCGACATCGAACGGCTCGCCGACGACTATCACCGCGCGTAGTCACGCGCCAGGGCGGCTGTAGCGCCACACCTCGATCTTCTTGAAGTCCCAGTGCCCGGACTCCGTCCAGCCGAGCCCAACAAGACGCGCTCCGACTAGGTGGTCGAGGTCGTTGGGGTAGGAGTAGAGCAGCCAGAGCTCCGTCGCGTTGGCCGCGATGGCGTCGACCTGGCGCACGCTCGTGGCGTTGACCGCCGGCGTCACTCCTTTGTCCTCAAAGAAGAACGGCACCAACCGGATGTCGCGCCGGGACGCCTCGATTTCCCAGGCGCACGCGAGGTCGCGGTCGCTGGTGGAGTCGCAATAGCCCTTGTTGAACAGCGCCGTCGCGTTGTCAAGCGCCTGCCCCTCCACGAGCGCCATCGTGCCGCGCCAGTCCTGCCGGCTGTCCAGGGCCCCGTCGCCGAGGAAGTGCGCGCCCAACGTCCCGGCTTGCACAAGCAGGAGAACGCCGGCGACCGTCCCGAAGGAGCGCGCGGAGGGGAGCCACCGCGCGAGCGAGCGCGCGGCGAGAATCGCGGCAGGGACCGCGAGGGGAATGACGTACTTCGGCGTGTAGAAGGGCACCCAGAACGATGCTGCGAACGGGACGACGATGGGAACGAAGAGCCAAAGCCAGAGGGCCAGCTCCTTCTTGTCGGGCCGGCCGGCGCGCCAGCGGCGCACGAAGGCCCACCCAGCGAGCGCGAGGACGACAACCAGCAGGTAGTGCATCGCAGGCCCGCCGAGAACGTGGACGCGCGTCCAATACAGGTCGTCCAGGCCTGGCGTCTCGATCCAGAACCCGCTCGCGACCCTCCGCGTGGCCTGGAGCAGGGATGACGCCCAAGGCAGCAAGAGCGCGCCGGCGAGGAGCTGCAGGCGGACGACGGCCCATTTTCCGTGGGTCTGCGCGGGGACGGAGACGAGGACGTAGAGGCCCTGCGCGGCGATGATGAAGAGCCCCCACATATGGCTGTAGAGAGTCAGCGCGGTCGCGGCAACGAACCACGCCGCCCGGCCCGACGTGGGGCGCTCCTGCCAACGCAGCAGGGCCAGGAACGAGGCGGTCGAGAAGACCATGAGGAACGCGAAGGCGCGCGCCTCCTCGGAGATGATGACGGGGTAGACGGAGAGCGCAAGCAGGCCGGACGCGAGCCACGCCCCGCGCTCCGTCGTGAACCGAGTGGCCAACGCGAAGACGAGCGGGACGGTCAGGGTGCCCGCGACGACGGAGAGAAAACGGACGGCGGCGGGCGACGTGCCGGCCACCTTCATCCAGAAGTGCAGCGCCAGCACGAACAGCGGCGGCGTCTGGTCATGGTCGGCGAGCACCTGCGCGACCAAGGGACGCGCTGCCACGTGGAAGGAGTAGGCCTCATCGGTCCACAGCGCCTGCGCGTCGAGCTTGATCAGCCGCAGCAGGAAGGCGGCCAACGTCAAGCCCGTGAGGAGCCCGGCCACCGTGCGTCGCTGCACGAGCAGGGTTGCCATCAGCCGCAGAAAAGCCCTCCCGTGCGCGCTTACGGCAGCGGCTTGCGTCCGCCGAAGCCGGCGTCGAGCTCGTGCCAGTGGGTGATGGCGGCCTCGCCGTCCTTCCAGCAGAGGTAGGCTTGCCGCGTGCCGACCATTCCGCGGAAGTCCACGAGGCCTTGCTCGACGTCCTTGAGCTCGACGCCGAGGCGGCCAAAGTCGCCGACGAGGGCCAGGTAGGATTCGCGTTGGGCCTGGAACTGCGCGAGCAGGACCGCGAACTCGCTGTGGCCCGCGCCGGCGGGGGAGAGAACTTGGTCGCCGTGCACGATGCGCAGGTCGTTGAGGTTCGCTTGCAGGTCGCGCAGTGCGGCTGCGAGGGCGCGGGCTTCCTTGAGCAGGCGGCGGACCTCCGGGAGCGCGGCCGTGGCCGTGTCGAGGGTCCAGGTGCCGGGCTCGACCATGGAGCGCCTCCTCAGCCGGTCCGCGTGATGATGGTCAGGATGTCGCCGTCCTTCAGCTTGTGCTCGATGCCGAGCGTCTGGCCGGGGAACTTCGCGGACTTGCCCCACACCATGGCGTAGCGGAACTTCTTGCGGAATTCGCGGTGCAGCATGTCGCAGATCTGCCCGACGTCGGTGTCCTGCTTGACGATGAGCGGCTCCACCATGTCGGCCTCGCCCCCGCGCGGCTTGAGGTGCACGCGCATGAAGTGCAGGTTCTCGAAGATGAAGTCCTTGGCCTTGTCGATGCCGTAGCCCTTGCCGGCGGCGAGCGCGATGGCGGGGAAGCCTTCCTTGGCGAGCCACGCTTCGACTTCCTTGTACGCCTCGGGGGTGACGAGGTCCACCTTGTTGACGAGGGCGACGGCAGGGATGTAGACGCGGTTGCCGGCGAGGTGGTCCACGAGGTCGTCGGCCGTGATGTCGTCGCGGATGACGACGTTGGCGTTGTTGACCTTGAACTGCTTGATGATCTCCGCGATCTCCTCGGCGTTGAGGTGCGACTGCTTCTTCGTGAGCTGGACGTCCACGCCGCCGCGGTCGGTGTTGTAGACGGCGATGTCCTTGGGGCGTCGGTTGATGCGGATGGCCGACTGCTCCAACTCGCGGATGATGATCGGCAGGTGCTGGTGCGCTTTCGTGCAGTCCAGCGTGAGCAGGATCATGTCCGAGTTGCGCGCCGCGGCGATGACCTCGCGGCCGCGGCCTTTGTTGAGGTGGGCGCCCGCGATGATGCCCGGCATGTCAAGCACCTGGATGTCGGCGCCGCGGTGGCTCAGCATGCCGGGGATGACCGTGAGCGTCGTGAACTCGTACGCGGCGGCGGCGGAGGTCTCCTGGCCGGTGAGCTTGTTGAGGATGGTGGACTTGCCCACCGAGGGCAGGCCGACGAGGCCGACCGTGGCGTTGCCGGACTTCTTGACCGCGAAGCTGAGGCCGGCCCCGCCGCCCATCGAGGCCTGCTTCTCCTGCGCCGCACGCAGGGCCGCGATCTTGGCCTTGAGCTTCCCGATGTGGAACTCGGTGGCCTTGTTCTTTTGGGTCTTGAAGATCTCGGCCTCGATCTCCTTGATTTGATCGGCGACGGTCCCCAAGGCAAGCCCGCCGACGAAGCGGGCTTTAAAGGGGCTTGGGGAAGGCCCAGGAGAGCCGCCAGGAGGCTGACCGTTCGAGGGCTGTCCGAGCGGGGCTATAAGGCCGGAGGGCGAAGTCTCCCCCATGAAGAGTCTGACCGCCCTCAGTCTCGCCGTCGCCTCCCTGCTCGTCCTCACGGGCCTGGCCGCCGCCGAGCCCACGAGCTCGCCATCGTCCGGCTCTGAGCCCTCCAGCAGCCCTCCTGCGCCCCCGCCCTCCGGCAACGGCACCAGCCCCCCGCCGTCGGACCGCCCCTGCGCCAACGAATCCACTGAGCAGGGTCGCCAGTCCTGCCTGAAGCGCTACTGCGAGCAAAACGAGGACCCCCGTTGCCCCACCTCCGGCAACTCCACCTCCAAGCCCCCCAAGGCGCCTGAATCCAGCAAGCCCGGCGACGGCGCCAAGCCGACGAGCCCCGCCAACGGCTCCAAGGAGCCCGCCGCCTGCGACACCAAGGGCAACCCCGAGTTCTGCCGCGCGAAGTTCTGCCAGGAGCACAAGGAGGCCGCCTTCTGCCGCCCCGTCGCCGCCGCCATCAAGGACCTCAAGGACGCCGTGAAGGACGCCGCCGACCGCCGCAAAGTCGGAGCCGAGGTGGCCCTCACCCGCGCTGCCGGCCAGACCGGCGTGCAGATCTTTTCCTACGACAACGTCACGGTCAAGGTGGACGGCACCGACCACGTCGCGAGCAAAGCGAGCCCCCTCAGCATCCGCCTCAGCTCCAACCTGACCGAGGGCCGCACCTTCTCGTTCACCGTGAACAAGAGCCTCCTTCCGGCCGCCGACGCCGACCGGCTCGTCCTGCGCTACTTCGACGTCCACGCCGACGGCCAGACCGAGGTCCTCTTCCAAAAGGCCTCCAGCCTCGCCGACGTCCTCAACCCCGCCGACGACAACGGCCAGCCCGAGTACTGGGTCGTCCAGGACGCCAACGGCGTCCAGGTCCTCATCAGCGTCCCGCACTGGAGCACCCACATCGTGACCCTTGGCGGCCTCGACGCCATCGTGCAACCCACGGTCCTCGTCGGCCTGGTCGCCGGCCTCGCCGCCAGCGCCCTCGCCGCGGTCGCCCTCTTCATCCCGCGCCGCCGCGACGACTAGGCCGGCGGCTCCGGCTTCGACGCGACCCGCTCGGGCGGCGCAAGCGCCAACCACGCGTCGCTGAAGCGGTCCACCGCGTCGTCCACGAACGAGCGCCGGTAGGTCACGAGCACGCTCGCGACGCGCTCCGCGTCCTCGATGAAGAGCCGTTTCGTGCGGCCTGCTGGCTCCTCGCG
This sequence comes from Thermoplasmata archaeon, assembly GCA_023269235.1. Taxonomy (GTDB): domain Archaea; phylum Thermoplasmatota; class E2; order JACPAO01; family JAHFTW01; genus JAHFTW01. The sequence continues at coordinate 51,523 of JAHFTW010000007.1, read as the reverse complement.
CAGGAGCCCCGCCTTGCGCAGTTTGTTGAGGTGAAAGCTCAGCGTCGGCCCTGAAAGCCCAGTCGCCGGCTTGAGGTCCGCCGGCGTGGCGCCTGGGTTCAGCAGCAGGTGCGCGCAGATGCGGCGCGGCGCCTCATGCCGCACGAGGTACAGGATGTCCTTGTCGCGGCGGTCCAGCCCCTCCGCCGGGTAGAACGCCTTGAAGGCGCCCTCCTCGCGCGTCGAAAGGTGGCCGAAGCGCACGAGGTGGTAGGTGTGGTACTCGAGCGTCGAGACCGGCATCGTGAGCGCCTCCGCGAGCGCACGCAGATGCAAGCCTGGGTTGGCGCGGACGTGCTCGACGATGCGACGCCGCGTCGCAAGGTCCAGCACCGATTCCGCCTGCGGACCCATCGTTCACCGCTTCAGGACCGCAGCGTAGAGAAGCGCGACGATGAGGAGACCAAGGCCCGGGATGACCAACGCGTTCGCGACGGTGCCGTCGGCGATGGCGGTGCGCTGGTCGTAGGCGTTCCACGCGAGCACGACGCCCTCCAGGGCGAACGCGAAGAAGGCGCAGGCCACGAAGCCGAGACGGGGCGCGCGCAGGCGGCGCCAGGCGATGGCCCCGAGGATGCCGAGGCTGAGGCTGATGCCGGCCAAGAGGACCGAGGCCGCGACGGCGGCGTCGGCGGTCCATTGTGCCATGCCAACGCGAGCGGCCTCCCCCGCTTAAGGCGCGCGACCCAGCCGGACCCCCCGTTCAATCCCAAGGCGGGCGGCAAGGCGACGGGCTGCGTCCTGCGTCGTCTGCGGAAGAAGGAAACCGTCCGTGTGCGGGCAGTCCACGTCAAAATGGCTCTTGCGCAGCTCGCTGTCCCACACCGCAGGGTAGAGGCGGCATCCCTCGGGACGGTCTTCCCAGACGGAACAGGTGCCGTCGGCGGCGAGGAGCGCGCACGGCTTGGCCGTCGGCGAGGGGGCGCCTGGTGCCGCGGGTCCGTCCCGGGTGCGGAGCTGGAGGTAGCCGTCGTCGGCCTGGAACCAGAAATCGTCGCGCCCTGTCGTGGCCCGTAGGCGGGCGAGGTCGGCTTCGGTCAGGAGCATCTCGGTGTCGTGGCAGCACGCACTGCAACCGTGGTCACGGCATGGGTTCCCGGAGCGCACCGGGATGCTGGGCAGCGCCCCCGCGCTCATGCCTTGTCCTTCGCCAAGGTGACGCCGCGCTGGTTCTGGTAGGTGCCGCTGCGCTGGGCGTAAGCCTTCTCCGACGGCGAGGCAAGCGACGAGAGAACGATCTGGCAGAAGCGGTCGCCGACGGGGATGGTCAACGGCTCGTGCGAGGCGTTGAAGCAGCCGACGGTGAGGTTGCCCGAGAAGCCGGCATCCACCTGCCCGAAGGCCGCGAGCACGCCACGCCGGGACCAACTGCTGCGAATCCACAGCGCGCCGACGGCGTCGGTGGGAAGCGAGAGCACCGTGGAGGTGCCAAGGACGAAGCGCGTCATGGGCGGCACGACGACAGTGCCGAACGCGACAGGCTCCTTCATCGTGCTGGGGACGAGGACGTGGCCGATGCGCAAGTCGAGCCCGTTGGGCGTCAGGTCCTCCGGGTGCCAGGGCTCCGCCTTGAAGCGGCCCGCCGCCACGGCCTGCTGGATGTCCCGGTCGCTCCAGGTGCTCACGCCGCAGGGATGGACGGGGCGTAAAAAAGGAGGACGGAGACGCCCCCGTTCGAGGCCTGGCCCAGGTGTTCGAAGCGCAGCCCAATCTCCCCATAAGCCGGAGCAAGGCCTATGTGGTCCATGGACAACCTGTCCCCGTTGGCAACCCCAACCCCTCCGACCCGCCTCCGGCGTAGCATCCCCTTCCTCGTCGCCGGCATCGTTCTCGTGGCTGGACTCGCCGTCGCCGGGTTCGCCGCGGCGGGCACGGCCCCGTCCGGCCCATTCACGCTGCAGCATATGCGCGTCGGCGACCAGGGGCAGTACAACCTGACCCGCTACCGCTCCACCGAGAACGGCATCGTCATGGTCTCCGACGTGGAGGCCGCACGCTTCGCCTGGGGCGAGCCTGCGACCCGTCGCGGCGACGACGGCCTCCTCCACGCCGTGAACACGCTCGCCTACGACGAGCCCGTGCTGTCCAACGGGGAGCGGGTGCTGCAGCGTTGGACCTACCTCATCGGCCAAGACGGCGTCTCGCTCGGGCACGAGCATGAAGAGCAGCAAGCCTCCAGCTACCCCGGGTTCCTACCGGTCCCCGTTCCCGGATACGGCCCGAGCGAGGTCTCCTACGCGTCGCGCATCACGTTTTTCGGCAACAGTCTGGGCCGGCTCGTCTGCGGACTTGCCCCCGGCGCCCTCCCGCGCCAGTTCGACCTGTCCGGCCCCATCCGGGTGAACGAGGTCTGCAACGGGCCCGTCCACCAACCGGCCCCCATGGCGCTCCGCTCCATCGGTACCGCCGGCGGATCGGTCATCCTGCGCGACAGCACGCACGCGAGCTCGATTGACCTGTGGCTCTCGCCGACCCTTGCCTACCCGGTACAGTGGGTGGAAGAGGATGGCGACTTCGTCGTCGCCCTCCGCCTTGTGCGTTTCCAAGCCGGGGACCGGCCGCTTCCCGACCTCACCGACCCCTCCAGCGATGCAGCACCCTCTCTCCAGTACGCTCCCCGGCTACCCTGGGGGATGGACGACACCGGGTCGGGTCACCCCTTCCCGCTCTCCGCTGCCTGGACGCACGCCCGCGACGACCCCAACGCCCCCGGGATGCGCGACTTCCTCGCCGCCCACCCCGATGCCTACACCGATGCCGCCGAAGGAAGGCGCACGGACTGGGGCGACGAGCGCACCGAGATGCTCTGGTCTTGGCGCCTCACCGACGGGGCCGCCAGCCTCAAGGTCGGCCTCGTCCAACGCACCGAGCACCCGCTTGGGCAGACCCTTCCCCCCATGCTCGCCAGCCTCGCGGGCCCGAGCGTCACCTACCTGTACGCGAACGGCACCGGAAGCTTCAGCGACGCGGCGCCTCCCGCATCAAAGGCGCCGCCCACGATGCCGACCGTCGCCTCCCTTGCGGCGCGGTGGGGAAGCTACACGAAGCAGCCCGGCCCCCTCACGGCGTGGGGCTTCCTCACGACCTGCTCCATGGAGGCATGCGCCGCGGTGTCGTCGCAGGCGTGGGCAGGACGCCGCGAGGTCCGCCTAGCGACAACGCCGGAAGCACTGGCCGGAATGGCGCCGAGTTACACCATCGTCCTCGATGAGTATCTGACGAGCCGCTACAGCCACGGGACCACGGACGGCGCTTGGAAGGACCTCGGGGGCGCGACCTACGCCTCCGTCCTCGCAAGCCGCGACGTCATCCCGCTTCCCGCCGCGCTTCCCGGCGGGGCGCCTCCCCCGACCCCCATCGTCTCCCAAGGCGCCTGGGCCGTTCCGCCCCTGCCCGTTCTCATTGGCCTCGGCGCTGTAAGCCTCGCCGTGGCGCTCGCCGTCGCCTGGGCGACCCTGAAAGGGACCGGAGCGTTCGCGCTGTTCAGCCGCATCGAAGACCCGCGCCTCCTCGACCACCCGGTCCGCCGCTTGGTGTACGAGGCCGTCGAGGCCAACCCCGGCATCCACGTGCAGGCCCTGGTGCGCCTGACCGGCCGCCCGCGCAACACGGTCGAGCACCACGTGCGCAAGCTGGCCGCCGCAGGACTCTTGGTCCTGCGCGACCACAACGGCTACCGCTGCTGCTTCGCCAAAGGACAGGCCCGGCAGGTCATGGACGCCGCCCCCTTCCTCAAGGCCCCCGGCGCGCGCCAGCTCCTCGCCGCGGTGCGGGCCGCGCCGGGCCTGAGCGTCCGTCAAGCGGCCGCGCAGGCGGGCCTGAGCCCGGCCACCGCGTCCTACCACCTACAACGGCTCGAGCAGGCCGGCCTGCTCACCATCGAACGGACCCCAACCGGCGGCCACCTACGCAGCACCGGCCTCGCCGACGCGCTCGCCTGAGCGGCCCCCCAGGCTTATCTCGCCGCCCGAAGTCGCACGCCGTGCGGGTCATTGGGGTAGTTTGGTAACCTCGCTGGTTTGGGACCAGTGGCCCCAGGTTCAAATCCTGGATGACCCACTTTTCAGAAGCGCACCTTGCGAAGCGAGGTCGTTTTGCCGTTATCCGTCGCTGGTAAGCGCCGGGTTGGGCAGGTCCTTGTTGCAGCCGTAGCCGAGGACGACGAGGCCGCCCTCGATGTGGCTGACGTAGATGACGCCGTCCTGGACGAGCGTGTCCCAGAAGCCGCTGAAGCTCTCGTCGATGGTCTCGCCGCCGACGGCCCAGTGGGCGACGGGCTTGAGCGTGACCGTGCCGACGGCGGGGAGGCTGAGGCCGGCGGTGAACGCCTTGAGGTCGAAGATGTACATGCCGTGGCCGTAGTTGGAGAGGTACAGCTTGCCGTCAACGATGTTGAAGTTGTGCTGGGGGCTCGTCGCGCCGGCCGCCGTGGTCTCGGCCTGCCAGACGCCAAGCAGGATGGGCGCGGCCATGACGGTGGCGTCGTAGACGCGCAGGAAGTCGGCTCCGATCTCGGCGATGGTGGCGACGATGCGCTTGCCGTTGATGGTGGCCGCCTGCATCGTGTGCGTGTACGCGGCCTCGACGGGGTTGATGACGCCGCCCGCGGGGAGGGGCATGGCGGGGTTGTTGACGTTGAAGGCGGTCCAGCCGTGGAAGCCGTCGGCGCTGTACAGGTACCAGTTGCCGTCGAGCCCGTCCTTCTGGACGTACATGTCGTGCGGGCCGATGGGGCCGCCCTCGACGGGGAGCGTCTCGGTGACGAACGTGAGCTTCGGGGCGTCGGGGCCGCCGGTCATCTTGAGGATCCAGACGCCGGAGTTGGCGTTGGGGGCGAGGAAGACCCAGTCCTGGTCCGCGATGCGCTTGGTGTAGAGCATGTGCGAGTTGTAGGTCAGGGTCGCGGCGGGGCCGAGCTTAGGGGTCGCCTCGGAGGCGAGCCACTCGCCGACCTTGTGCGGGTTGAGGGGGTCGCGGACGTCCACGAGGTGGATGGCGTTCCCGACGCCGACGAGGACGGTGGCGTTGTCGGGGCTGAACTTGACGTCGAGCGCGCCGTCGTCCACGATGGCGCCGGTTGCGTCCGTGTTGCTCCAGTTGCCGAGGTGCTTGGGGGCGAGGGGGTCGCGGATGTCGTAGAGCTCGAAGCCGGAGGAGCCGTAGCGGGCGTGGATGGCGAGCTCGCCGCGGATGTCCAGTTCGCCGTGGATGCCGTCCTGCGAGTCGGGGATGGCGATGCTGGAAAGGAGCTTCAGGTTCGCCGTGCTGGTGTTCGCGGCGCCGACGGTGGCCTCGCAAGGGACGTCGGCCATGGCGGCGCGGACGCCGGCCCAGACGTCGGTGATGGGCTTCACGGGCAGGCCGTCGAGGCCGACGGGGCCCGACGAGGAGGTCGTGGTGGTGCCGGTGCATCCGGCGAGCAAAAGGCAGGCGACGGCGGCGAGGGCCATCCAGGAGCGCATGGCCGGGGGTTCGAGGACGCCGGAATAAGGTTTGCCGCCCCGGGCGTCCCTTCAATCAGCGCAGGAAGTACCAGAACAGGTAGAGGCCGGAGCCGACGAGGAGGACGCCGGCGACGCGCTGGACCGCGGCCGCGTGGCGCAGGACGGAGCGCAGGCGGGTCTCGGCCCCGGCGGCCACGGCCCACGCGACGAGGCCGAGGACGAGCGCGACCGCGAGGGCATAGAGCGCGAAGAGGAGCACGCCGTCGCCCACGCCTTGCGTGAAGCCGGCAAGCAGGATGGGGAGGAACAGCGGCCCCGTGCAGGCGAAGCCCGCGAGGCCGAAGGCGACCCCGAACATCAGCAAGCCGCGGCGGCTGCCAAGCCGGCTCGCGAGCCGCGCAGCGCCTGGGATGCCTTTGCCTGCGAGGGCCGCGGCGCCAGCGGCGACCATGGCGAGGGCGACTGCGGGGCCGAGCCAAGGAATCGCGCCTGCGAGGCCGGGGGAGGCGGCCAAGGCGATGGCGACGAGGCCGTAGAGCGCGACGACGCCGAGGGTGACGGCGAGGCCGGCGCGCAGGATGGAGCGGTTGCCGCCCCCTTCGCGCACGAGGAGCCCGAAGTAGGCGGGCACGAGGCCGATGGAGCAGGGCGAGAGGACAGAGGCGAGGCCGGCGACGAAGGCGAGCGCCGGGAGGCCGAGCGTGAGGAACGGCACAGGCGTCGCGGAGGAGGCAAGCGAGGCGACGACCACCCGGTGGACGGCAGAGGGGGACGGCACCCCGACCTGGTCGAAGACGATGTGGCCGCCGCCGTCCACGACGACGACGCGGGGCAAGGTGACCGCGCTGTACTTGAGCCACACCTGGTCGGTGTCGAGCGCGTGCCGCCATGGCGTGCCTTCCTGTTGTTGAAGGGCGCGCAGCGAGTCGTTGGTCTCGCCGCCGAACGAGTTGCCGGTCTGCGGATCGGCCCACGTGTCCACGCTCAGGATGGCGAAGTCGTCGCGGGCGCCCAGCTCGGCCCACAAGGGCTTGAGGGTGTCCCGGGTCACCTCGCGGCACGCCTTGCACGCGACGGCCATGAGGTCCAGGACAACGGTGTGCCCACGGTAGTCCGAGAGACTGAACGGGATGGGTTCTGGGATGGAGGTGGACCGCGCGCCCTCATGACCGGTCGAGACGAGAGAAAAGTCCGGGGCGAGGCGCTCGACGTGGGCGGCCTGCCACGCCGAGAACGCGGCGGGCGCGGCCACGAGGAGCGCGAGGACGAGCCACATCCCGACGACGCGGCGGTCATACGCACCCGTCGGCGTGGGTCCACGAAGGTCAGCCATGCCGCCTCCGGGCTGAGGCGAGAACGACACCCACGAGGACGAGGAGGGCCGATAGGGTCGTCGGGGCGGGGGTTCCGCGGGTCGCGGCCGGCATGTCGAAGGCGATGTAGTTGCGCTCCAAGCAGCCGACGTCGGATGTTGTGCCACAACCGGCATCCCGCGGAAGCTCGGTCGTGTTCCCGGCGGCGTCGGTGAGGAACCACTTCACGCCCAGGCGCCAGCCTGCAAGATAGTCCACGGGGCGGGCGCCGTCGGGGCCGGCGACCGTGTAGTTGGCCGTGTCGAAGCGGAACGTCGTGGCGTCCACGCGACGGGCGGGAGCGGGTGGCGCGAAGCAGGCAACTCCGACGCGGCACACCTGGTATGCGGCCGAGGCGACATCGGAGCCTGGCTTGAGGCGAAGGACGCCGGTCCACTGGGTGTGCGGCGTCACGATGGCGGGCGCATGGCCGGCAGACAGGACGCGCGGGTCCAGGGATGGCGCGTCCCCCTCGCTCCAGGCCGAGGCGGCGGGCGCGACGGCAAGGCCGGCCAGCAGGGCCATCCCCAGGAGAATGCCGTGGAGCGCGCCCACGTCCTGCCGTGGGGGCTCTGCCCCAAAAGCGTTCCCTCGGGGGTGGACACCTCCTGAGGGGGAACGGACAGGCCAAGGCGTGCGCCAAAAGCCTCAAGAGGGCGAACCCGGCTGGAAACGCCATGCGCGGTGCCGTGGTCGTCTCCATCCTCCTTCTTGCCTCGCTGCTTGCAGGATGCGGAGAGCCCTCGCTGACCAGCAACGCCGGCGAGACCGTCCCCGCTGGCGCTCTCCTGCAGAAGGCGCTCAACAACGGCCAGGGTTGGGACGAGCGCGCCCGCCTCGTCGCCATCGGCGCCCTCGAGGTCGTCCCGAACGGCAACACCACCGCCGCCATCGAGAAGGCGCGCGCCGCCTCCAAGCAGTACGCCGCCCTCGTCCCCGGCGGCGACCAGACCCTCGGCGACGGCAAGGCCCGCGCCTGGGCCTTCGACTTCGTCTCCCCCTCCAAGCAGCGCCTCAGCATCGTGCTCGCCCCCTCCGGGGAGGTCACGTACCGGGAGGAAGGCGCCTACTCCGGCAGCACGTCCCTCCCCGACGTCGGCAACTTCACGGTGGACTCGGACCAGGCCGCAAGCCTCGCCGCCCTCAAGGAGCCCAGCTTCGCCAAACTGCAGACCATCGCGGAGCAGGGCACCATCGTCCTCACCCGGGCCGACACCGGCAACCGCACGGAGTGGATCGTCGCCCTGAGCGCGGTCCAGCAGGGCGTGACGCAGAGCTCCATCGTCCGCGTGGACGCCCGCAGCGGCGCGGTCCACCTCCAGGGCACCGCCGGCAACACGACGGCCAAGGCGAAGCCCGTCCTTCCGCCGCAGGAAGCGGGACAGGTCGCCGGCTCGCTCGCGATGGGCGCCACCAACACGCAGACGTTCAAACTCGCCAAGGCGCACGGCAACCTCAGTCTCCTCCTCGAGCTGCCCAACCCGCAACCCGCGAGCCAAGTGCGCCTCACCCTCACGACGCCCGACGGCGAGACCATCACGATGAGCGCGAACGCGTTCCTCCCCGTCGTGCCTTCCCAGCCCACCAGCACGCGCGCCCAGAACGTCCCGTCCGGCGAGTACCGCGTGGACACCACGCTGCAGAGCGGGTTGAGCCAGGAGTTCCGGCTCTCCTACTGCACGCACGAGGTCGGCCCCTCCGACAACCCGGCCTGCCCCGCGAACCAGGCCTAGGCCGGAGCCGAGGCGGGCCGCGCCAACGCAAGCCGGAGGCCCATCGCGAGCACCGCGAGGGCCACGCCGCCCCACAGCAATCCGAGGCCGGGCAGCGTGACGGCGCGCACCTTGACCGCGTCCACCGCGGCCCCGGTGCAGACGCGCGACGGCACCTGCCCCTGGTAGGCCTGGATCCAGTAGCCGTCCGGATGGTCCGGGGCGCACGGACCTCCCGCCGCCGCGTGCACCGCCTCGACCTCGACGTAGACGTCGGTGGTCCAGGTGCGCGCGATGGCGGGGCGCGGCAGGTGCGCTTGCACCTGGTCTTCCCAATCCAGGATGCCGGCGAGGCGCCCGGAGTCGTCATGGGTGGACCACGCGAATGCGGGCCGGATCTTGTCGGCGCCCGCGCCGGCCGGCCCCGTGGTGCCTGTGCCAAGGTACGCGAGGTGGAACCCTCCGACGTCGAGGCCGTGCGTGGCCGTCACCTCGGCGCGCTCTTCGTGCTTGGCGTACGTGCTCGCCGCGTAGCCCGCGAGGACGAGCGCGACGGCGAGGTGGACCGCGTAGAGGCTCGCTTGCAGCATCCGCGCCCGCGCGACGTTGGCCTTCGCCGGCTCGGCCACCGAGCGGCGCAGGAGAAGGAACGCGGCGAGCGCGAGCGCCGGGGCGACAAGGAAGCCGCCGAGGATGCCGGACAGAAGGGCGGCAGGTCCGGTCTGCTTCTGGGCCGCGACGGCGCGGCAAGCCAGCAGCACGGCGGCCACGCTCGCGAGGAGAAGCAGGACTTGGAGAGTCCAAGGGACCGTGAAGCCGGCGTCGGCGGGCGGGTTGCTCCAGAACAGGAGGTCCGCGAGCGAAGCAAGAAGAAGGAAGGAGCGGGCGAGGCCGTCGCGGCCGCCCGTCCCGCCCAGCGCGGCCCGGGTGCGGGCCAGGCCGACGGCGAGGAGGACCAGGCAGGGCAGGAGCAGGAGCCAGAGGGGGCCGCCGATGCGCCACGCGGCGAGGGCGGCGACGAGAGTGCCGGCCGCAAGCCAAAGCCCGCGCCGACCGAGGAGGGCGTGCGCCTGGAACACGACGAGCCCGAGGACGACGGGGAGGCTCAGCCAAGGGAAGCGCGCCTCGTAGAACGCCGTGCTCCACCCGTTCACGGCGGCGAGGTGGAAGAGGACGAGGACCAGAAGCGCGAGCGTGAGGACGAGGACCGAGTAGCCCGCGAACGCGGCCATGCCCTTCGCCTTGCGCGCCTCCGAGGGCCCGGCGAGCGCGGGCGCGGCGCCCAGCAAGAAAACGCCGAACACGAGGGCGAGCAGGCCATAGGCCGTCTGGCCTCCCGTCGCATCATGCGCGAGCTGGAACGCCCCGGCAAGGAGGCTCGCGGGGTCGGCGGCGGCCCACGCCGCGAGCGCCGCCAGCCCGGCGACGAGGACGGGGGCGACGCGCTGGAGGCGGCCGGTGGAGCGCGCGAGGCGATGGCACCAGAGCGCCAGGAACAGGAACAGGCCGCCGAGAAGGACCGCCGTGTAGAAGGCCAGGCTGGGCTCGACGACGAGGATGTTGAGGAGGCGCCGGGCGGCGTCGGGCTCGAACGTGTCCGTCGGGTCCGTGAAGGCATGGACGCTCACCCAGAGGCCGCTGCGGGTCGAGATGGTGGAGAAGAGCGAGAGCAGGAGTGGCAGAAGCCCGAGCAACGGCCCGGCGACGGGGTAGGCGCCGGAGTCGCGGTGGCGCAGCTGGACGTGCAGGTAGAGCGTGAGCGCGAGCCAGGGCAGCAGGTTGGCGACCTCGACGGGATCCCACGCCCAGTAGCCGCCGAAGCCCAGGGTCGTGTAGGCCCACAACGCGCCGAGGGAGATCGCGACGGTGAAGAGCATCCATCCCAGCCGGCTTGGGCCAAGGGCGATGCGGCTCCAGCGGTCCGTGCCCGAGGCGAGATGCGCGAGCACCGCCGCCGCGGGGACGGTGGCGAGGGCGTACGCCGTGAACATCATCGGGGGGTGGATGAGGATGAATCCGCTGCGCAGGGTCGGGTTGAGGCCGTTGCCGAGCGGGCGTCCCGCCAGCAGGGCCGGGCTGGTGGCGGCGAACGTGTCCTGGCCAGCGACGGCGGCGAGGAACGCGGTGAGTGCGAGGCCGAGGAAGAAGCGGGTCCAGCGCCGGCCGCGCGCCTCCGCCTCGTCCGTCACGACGCGGCGCGCGTCGAGCCATGCGACGGTGGCGACGACGAGCGACAGCAGGGTCGTCCAGAGCAGCAGCGAGCCTTGGCGGCCGGACCAGACGCCGGCGAGCTTCCAGGGCCAGTCAAAATCGGTCCGAGTGTAGAAGAAGACCGTCGCGGTCGAGAGGTCGCCGATCTGGAACAAAACGACGAGCGTGGCGAAGCCGGCGGCGACCGCGGCTGCGGCGGCGATCCAGAGAGGCGTCGCCCATCCCGCGAGCCGGCCGCGCAGTTCCAGCGCCGACGCGGCGGTCCCTGCGGCGCCGAGGACGAAGGCGGCCCAGAGGCTGAGCTGGCCCAGGTCAGGGATGCTCATGGTCGCCTCCGCGCGGCCACGAAGCCGACGCCTCCGGCCACCACGGCGAGCCCGAGAATCAGGACCGGCTGGCTCGGGGCCTTCCAGTACGTCGCGCCCACCGGGACGAGCGGCTGCGCGGCGCCGGACTGGATGGCAAGCCGTTCGAGAGCAAGGTCGCCGTACAGGCACGGAGCGCACCAGGTCGCCGAGTAGCCTTCGAGGAGGACCCCCTTTCCGGACTGGAGGCGTTCGACGCCATCCAAGGGCGCCGAGACCACTTGGACGACCTCGCTCGGCTGGAAGCGCCCCGCGACCGGGCCCGCCTGGAGCCAGGCCGCGACGGAGAGGTGCTCCCGCGCCCAGCCGCCCGGCAATGCAAGCGTGAACGTCCGGTCCCACGACGTGAGGGGGACGGCGCCCTCGTCCACGAGAGAGCGCACGGTGAAGCGGTGGTCGGTGACGCCGTTGGAGACCGGCGCAGGCGGCTGGTAGTGGATGGCGTCCTCGACGACAGCAAGCCAGAGGTGGATGGGCTGGCCCTGCGGGTCCTGGACGACGCCGGACGCATGGGAACGCACCATGACCGTGGCGCGACCGCCATCGTCGCTCGCCTTCAGGGCCAAGGCGACCGGGGCTTCGTGGCCGGCCCGTTCCTGGGCGGCCGCCGCGTACGCCTCCAAGGTCCCCTCGAACGGGCGCTTCGGGTCGGGCAGCTGCTGGATGGGGCCGAGGCCGTCCGCGACGAAGACGGGAAAGTCGAAGCGTCCCGTCTGCGCGGCGACGGCACCGTAGCGCGACGAGAAGGTGTCGCCGGAGCCGAAGGGGACGCCGAAGGGGTCCACCTGGTCGAAGGGATGGTGAAGGAGGACGACCGGCGAGGTGGCGGGCACGGCGGCGACCGGCGCGACGGCCAGCAACGCGGCCAGGACCAGGAGGCGGACCACCCTCACAGGGCACCCACGTGGGCGGCTCCTGCTAAGGTTTGCCGTCGGCTGCGCTAAGCAAGAATGTCGCCGTACACCGTGACCGTGAAACCGGCGGCGGGGGCCGGCGTGGCAAGGGAGAACTGGTGTGTTCCTTCGGGGAGATCTGCGCAAAAGCCGGAGATTTCACTCGTGCCGGTCTGCGCGACGGCGTTCAGGAGGTTCGGCGCCGTGCAACCCGGTCCCTCCACGGTGCTGACGGCAGCGCTTGTCAAGCCCGTCGTCTGGAGCGTCCAATGGACCTTCTCCGCGCCACCGGCAGGGACGGGCACGTCGAAGCCGATGTTCCCGACCTGGATGGCGATGTTTCCGGCGGGGGCTCCCGTGAAGGTCGTGAGGGTGACACGCGTCCGGTTCTCACCGCAGCCGTTCGCGCAGGGCGCGATGGGGCCATGGTGCCCCGAGGGGTCGGTGCTGGAGCTGACTTTGGAGCTGCTGGGGCCAGCACAGCCGGCCAAGAGCAAGAACGACAGGAACGAGACGACCAGAAGAACGCGCATTGGGGATTCGAGGCCGGCGGGCGGTTATGAGGCTGATGGGGCAGGTTTCGAGCGGGCCCTGCGTTTCCTGCCACGCGTCGGTCCGTCCAGGTCGGCGAGCAGGACGCGCATCGCGGCGGGAAGGGCGGCCCCGTCCAGGTCGGCGACAGGGCACCACCACGTCCGTCGTCCAGGCTGGGCATGGTCCACGTCGAGGAGGGTGGCGCGGCGCAGCTCCATCGCCCACGTCCGGTGCGAGAAGAGGTGGCGGGCCTCGCGCTCGACCGGGCCCAAGCGGACGCGGACGCCCGCCTGCTCGCGCACGAGCCGGGCCAGCGGCGTGGTGGAGGCGCCGCCCGGGAGCATCCACATCCCGGCGAGGAGGCCCGTCTCGGGGTTGCGCACGAGCAGGACCCGGCCGGCTTGCTCGATGCGCGCGAAGCGCATCGCCGTCGCGGCGACCGCCGTCTTCGCCTTCGTTTTGGCAGGGATAGTGTCCTGCCACCCCTTCGCCTTCGCGACGCAAGCGGCGGCGACCGGGCACTCCCCGCAGCGCGGGTTGCGGGGCGAGCAGACGGTGGCGCCCAGCTCCATCACGGCCTGGTTCCAGTCCCCCGGCGACCTGGCGGACACCCACGCGGTCGCGGCGTCCTCGATGCGGCGGCGCAGGGCTGCGGAGTCGGGCTGCCGAAGCCCGAGGATGCGGGAGGCGACGCGCACGACGTTGCCGTCCACGCAGGGAACGCGCTCGCCGAACGCGATGGAGGCGACCGCGCCCGCCGTGTAGGCGCCGATGCCCGGGAGCATCCGCAACGCCTCCGCCGTGGCGGGGAGTTTGCCCTTGTGCTGCGCGACCACGGCTTGGGCAGCGGCGTGCAGGTTGCGGGCGCGACGGTAGTAGCCGAGGCCCGCCCACGCGGCGAGCACCTCCTCTTCCCGGGCCTCGGCAAGAGCGGCGAGGTTTGGGAAGCGGCGCAGCCAGCGCTCGTAGAACGGGACGACGACCTCCACGCGCGTCTGCTGGAGCATGACCTCGCTCACCAGGATGGCGTACGCGTCCTTCGTGCGGCGCCAGGGCAAGTCGCGCCGCTTCGCCCGGTACCACCGGAGGAGGCGGGAGCGGGCGGCGGCATCCATGCGCGGCCGAGCCGTCCGCCCCGCATGGCCGTTGCGGCCACCGAAACGGCTTTGGCCTCACCGAGGACGCCCCGCCCGATGCGAACCGCGCTCCTGCTGATCGCCCTTCTTCTTGCCGCGGGATGCGCGCAACCCTCCTCGACGACCCACTCTGCGTCCACGACTACCGCCGGACTGCCCGAGGGGATCCAGTCGTACCGCGACGGGACCCTCGTGGACGCCCCCGTCCTCGCACTCGGCAAGGCCGGCTTCGTCCCCATCGGCCACGATGGTGCGGAGCCCAACCTCGGCATCACCTCGAGCGGCGCGCTGTTCGTCAGCTCCGGAAGCGCTGTCGTCGCGAGCCACGACGCCGGGGCGACCTGGAAGGTCGTGTACGACGACCCGCTCGGCAACTCCGACCCGATGCTCTGGGTGGACACGCTCACGGACCGCGTCTATGACGTCCCCATGACGGTCACGCTCGCCTGCTCGCGCATCTACACCTCCGACGACGACGGCGCGACCTGGGTCGCGAACCCCATGCCCGAGTGCGGCCGCGGCGCCTACGACCACCAGAAGTTCGCCACCGGCGTCCCGGGCCCGGGCGCCAACCCGCTCGCCGGCGCGCAGTGGCCCACGGTGGCGTACATGTGCTACAACGGCATCGCGACCACCAACTGCGGCGTCAGCTACGACGGCGGCGCGACTTGGGTGTGGGACCGCAACACCGTCGTCAACGTCGTGCCCGCGCAGGAAGGCGGCGGCCCCTCGACCGGCTGCGGCTCCGGCCAGAACGGCCACCCGACCTCGGCCCCCGACGGCACCGTGGTCTTCGGCCGCACCGGCCCGAGCTGCCCGCAGCCGTATCTCGTCTCCACGCGCGACTCCGGCTTGACCTGGAGCTTCACGCCGGGCCCCGCGAGCCCGAACCCGACGAGCCTCGACCCCGAAGTCGCCTTCACGCCCGACGGCACGATGTACTTCCTCTTCCAGGACGCGGCGTTCCACCAGGTCCTCGCCCGCAGCCACGACCTGGGCGCCACCTGGGACGGCGTCTTCCAGGTCAACCCGCCCGGCGTGGACGCGACGAGCTTCAGCGCGCTCGCCACCGGCTCGGACGGCCGCCTCGCCATCGCCTTCCTCGGCACGAGCGCGTCGGGCTCCCCGACGAACGTCCCCGCCAACGCGACGTGGGGCCTCTACATCGTCACGACCGAGGACGCCGACGCGGTCTCCCCGACCTTCACCTCGTACCGCGCCACGCCCGCCGACGACCCCGTTCAGGTCGGCGGGATCTGGCAGGGCGGCGGCGGCGACCCGAGCCGCAACCTCCTCGACTTCATCGACGGCTCCGTCGCCCCCGACGGGACGTTCTACGTCGCCTTCGCGGACGGGTGCACGGACAAGTGCGCCCACAACGCTGACGCCAAGCCTGAGGATTCGCGTGCCTCCCTGACATCAGTCGGGTTCCTGCGCGGCTGGTCGCTCTACGCCCCCGGCGAGGGGCGGCCAGCGCTCCTGCACTGACCGGACCCCAGGGACGCAAGGCAAACGCCCAAAGCGTCCCCGGCCATGCGAGGGCGTCATGCAGTCCGACCAGGACCGGTTCGCGCCCAAGAGCATCTGCTTCGGCTGCGGCCCCGCCAACGCGCAGGGCTTGCGCATCAAGAGCCACTGGGAGGGCGACCTCCAGCGCATCGGGGAGCCCACGCCCGGCCCGGCCCCTGGCGTCCCCGGCGGCCCCGCCACGCCGCCGCCGGCCCGCTTCGTCATGGAGTTCACGCCCGCCGCCCACCACCAGGCGTTCCCCGGCGTGGTCAACGGCGGCATCCTCGGCACCCTGCTCGACTGCCACAGCAACTGGGCCGCCGCGACGGGGCTCATGCACAAATGGGGCTGGACCGAGCCCCAATGCACCGTCACGGCCGACTTCCATGTTCGTCTGCGCCGCCCGACGCCGGCGGGCAAGCCGCTCCTGCTGCAGGCGTTCATCACGGCAATCTCCGAAGACCGCGCCACCATCCACTGCGGCGTGTTCTGCGAAGGGAAGGTCACCGCCACCTGCGACGGCACCTTCGTCGCCGTCAAGGAAGGTCACCCCGCGTGGCATCGGTGGGGCTGACGTGCCGGACGCGGGCGCCGCCAGCACGCCCAGGCCCTTTCACCCGGCGACGGGGGCGTGGTTGCCCCAAGCGCCGCCGGCGCCCCCGGTCGCGCCGGACGAGGCCCGCAAAGGCCCCCTCGCCGTCGCCGCCAACATCCTCCTCGGCCTGGACCTTGCCATCCTCGGCCTCTTCGCGGTCCTGAGCCTTGTCGTCGCCATCGCGCAGGCCCTTGCCGGCACCTCGCCCACGACCGGCCCCCTCGACGGCCAGGCCATCCTGCTCAACGCCCTCGTCACGTTCGTGCTCATGGGCGTCATCCCGGTCGCCTGGCTCCTCGCCACGCGCCGCAAATCCGTCGTGGGCACTCTGGCCTACCTGCGACTGCACACCCCGGCGCGCTCCCTCCTCAAAGGCACCGGCCTCGGCCTCGCGGCCATCGCGGCCATCGTCCTTCTGGGCCTCCTGCTCGACCGCCTGGGCTGGATGCCGACCAACCCGGTCGCCGACGAGCTCGCCAAGGCGATGACCCTCCGGCTCGCCCTTGTGCTGAGCCTCACCGCGGCCGTCGGCGAGGAGATCCTCTTCCGCGGTGTCCTCCAGCGTTGGGTCGGCGTGTGGGGCCAGGCCGCGCTCTTCGCCCTTGCCCACATCGGCTACGGGACCGTCTTGCAGCTCGTCATCCCCGGGCTTCTCGGCCTCGGCTTCGGCCTCCTCGTGAAGCGCGGCGCCAGCTTGTGGGTCGTCATCGCCGCGCACTTCGTCTTCGACTTCGTCCAGCTCGCGAGCGCGGTCCTGGTGCCAGGATGAGACGACTCGTGGACCACACCGCCGATGTCGCCATCGAGACAGAGGCGCCGACCGCCGGCGAGGCGCTCGCCGAAGCGGCGCTCGCGCTCAGCGAGCTGCTCGCCGGCCGCGACCCGCACGAGCTGACGCCCGATCGGGAGATGGCCGTGCGCGTCGAGGCCCCGGACCTGGAGGCGCTTGCCGTCGCGTTCCTCGCGGAGCTGGTGTGGCTCCAGCAGTCCGAGGACCTGGTGTGGCTCGGCGGCGGCGTCGTCGTGGCGCAAGAGGGGGCGACCTGGACCGCCACCGGGCACGGCAACGGGCTCCTGCACGAGCCCGCTCGGCACGGACGCGGCATCGAGGTGAAGGCGGTCACCTACCACGGCGTCCGCTTCGCGCGCGACGGCGCCCATTGGGCGCTGCGCGTCGTGCTCGACCTGTAGCTACTGCGGCGGCTTCGGCTCGCCGTCCTTGGTGAACCGGTAGTCCGCGAGAGGGCGGAACCCGTAGAACATGTGCGTGATGAGGTCGAACTTCTGCTGGAGCGTGGCGCCTGCGACGCAGACGTTGGCCACGGGATCGCACACGCCGTTGGAGGTGAAGACATCCAGCTCCAACCCGATGCTGTTGTTGCCGAGGCCGGCCTTGTCGATGTCCGCCTTCGAGGCGGCGTACTTGAGCGGCGAGGGCCCGGTGCTCGAGTTCACGCCGGCGATGTAGCTTCCCTGGTTCCAGGCGTCGAGCGTGGAGGAGCGCACGGCGATCTTCAGGCTGCCCCCCAGCGCCTGCGAGGACTGCCAGACCAGCTCGCCGGTGATCCAGGAGGGGACGCCCGCGTCGAGCGTGATGAAGTGCGAGAACGTGTCGTCCGTGATGTCCCCGGCGATGTTCGGGACGGCGCAGACCGCGACGAGAATGACGATGGTCCCGACGCCGCACTCGATGTACCCTGAGAATTTCTCCCCCACAGCGTACGGCTTGACGAACCCCTTCTCGGCCTCCAGGGCGATGCGGATGGTGGGCGGATTGTCGTCGTTGGCCTTGACCTCGACCGAGGTCTGGCCGGCGGCGAAGCCGAGCTTGCTGGCGGAGACGAAGTAAGTGCCCGGCTCAAGGCCAGAGAAACCGAAGCCGCCGTTCGCGTTGGTGGAGTTGGTCAGGGTCTTTCCGCCCGCCTTGATCGTGACGAGGGCCTTGACGAGCGGCTTGATGGCGGCGTCCACGACGACGCCCTTGATGACGCCCGTTGTGGCGGTGGACTTGACGTCGATGCCGGGGTCGCTTGTGGAGCTTGCCTCGGTCCCTTTGGTGGCGCAACCGGCCAAGAGGGCGGCGAACAGGAGGGCGGCCGCCACGAGGGGCTTTGCGCTTCGCATCGGAAGGGACCGGAGCGGACCCGACATAAGGCTTGCTTCCGCCTTTGGGGACGCGTCGCGTCACGCCGGAGTGGGCGGGTTGCCGTCTTTGGAGAAGCGCCATCCCTCGGGCGCGTTGTAGCCGTAGAACGAGTGGCTGATGATCTCGAACTTCTGCTGCGCGGTGACGCCGGCCGGGGTGCCTCCGACGCCGCCGGAGAAGACGCTGTGGAAGATGGAGCACCGGCCGCCGATGGTGCCGGCCGCGATCTCCTTGGCGTCCGCGATGTTGAAGATGGGCGACGTGCCGGTGACGCCCTCATTGTAGGAGTCGCCAGGGGCCACGCACTCGGAGATATTCTCCATGGAGAGGGTGAGCTCGGGGCTGAGCGCCTGCGAGGTGTCCCAGAACATCTCGCTCTGGATCATGCTGGCGTTCGGCTCGTAGTAGAAGTCGATCCCGAAGCGGTCGTCCGTGATGTTGCCGAGGCAGATGTTGAAGGCCGGGCACAGCAGGACATTGGAGACGACGTTGGGGGCGCCGCAGGTGGCGATGACGCTCGTGGTGCACTCGATGTAGCCGGCCTGCTTCTGGACGGAGTAGTAGGGCTTGCTGTAGGCGCGGTCGGGCTCGAGGACGAGGCGGACGGAGGGCGGGGAGTCGTCGTTCGCCTTGACCTCGGCGCTCGTCTGGCCCGTGAGGAAGCCGGCCTTGCTCGCGGAGACGAAGTAGGTGCCGGGGTCCAGGTTGGCGAAGCCGAAGCCGCCGCTGTTGTTCGTCATGTTGGTGAGGATCTTGCCCCCGGCCTTGATGGTGACGACGGCCTTGACGAGGGGCCGGATGCCGGAGTCCACGACGACGCCCTTGATGATGCCGGTCGTGGCGGTGGACTTGACCTCGACGCCAGGGGCGTCGCTGGACGAGTCCGTCGGGGAGTTTCCTTGCGCGCAGCCCGCCAATCCGACCAGGACCAAGAGGGCGACGACGACGACGATGGCCTGCCGCATCGAGCGGACGGCTGCCCAGCGCTAGATAAGACTTGTCGCCGCTTCGTTCAAACCCGGCGGGAAATGGTGGAGCGTTTGGCGGCCTCGACGAGCGCGGGGGCCAGCTCGGCCTCCTTGCCGGCCGCGATGAGCTCCTGGCAGAAGGCGAGGACGATGTCGTCGTTGTTGGCGACGACGAAGGCGTCGCGCAGCTTCGTCATGCGGGCGGTGAGCGCCTTGTCCTGCGCGCCGGTGAGGTGGCGGCGCAGCGTGTGGGCGCCGGCGCGGCGGCGCTCCGTGTTCTCCCGCGTGTACATCGCGCGCAGGTCGTGGCTGTTGTGGTACGCGGCGGCGGCCTCGTCGTCGGTGAACTCCACCTTGCGGAACGGGGTGCGGTCGCCAGGCACAGGTTGCCCACGCGGGCCTTGGATTTAGGCCTACGCCGCCGGGATGATGCTGGCCTTGTTGCGGCGCACGAGAAGCTGCGCGATGGTGGGGGGCACCGTGGCGATGTCGCCGGCCTTGAGCAGGTAGGTCTGCATGTCGGGGCCGACGAAGGGCGGGATGTCCCCGAGGGCGCGAATGGTGACCAGGTCGGCGCGCGCGGCGGCGGGCGTGTCAGCGGGCACCTGGACGGGCGCGCCGGACGTGGAAGGTGGCGCTGCGTGCGGGGCGAACGGGGCCGCGGGGCCGCCGGGTTTGTCCAGGATGGGCATCTGGATGGGGGGCGGCGCAGCGGCTGGGCCGGGCACGGCGAGCGGGGCGGGGGCGAGGGTGCGCGGCGGCAGCAGGTCGCCGAACGTTGCGACGCGGCCGGCCTCCAGCATCGTCACCATCTGCTGGAAGAGCTGCGCCTCGTCGGGCGTGATGCCCTCGGGACGCTTGGAGTCCTTCGTCGCGGCAAGCGCCAGCATGGCGATCTTGCGCTCGCGCAAGGCCCACAGGGACTCGGCGGCGTGCCGGGCGTTCTTCACCTGGTCGGTGAGGAGCATGACGGGGCGCCCGAAGGGGTCCTTGGCCTGCTCGGCCTTGAAGGCCTCCGTGATGGTCTGCAGGAACTCGCGGGCCTGGATCCAGAACCGGGGCATGACGACGACGAGCTTGTTGCTGCGCCGCTCGGAACGGAGCAGGTCCTGGAGCATCTCGTAGGAGACTGTGTCCGGGACCTCCGCCACACCCCGTCCAGCGCCGTCCAAGCCTTAACGGTTGGCGGCGACCTTCAGAAAGGTCGATCATCACCTGGGGAGTCCAGGCTTCGCCCGGGCCCCCCGCCCGCTACGTCGATTTTCCCTGGGGCGGGGCAATCGTTCCCCCCATGCGGGCCAGCCAGAAGACGGCGTGGCGCTCCGGGACCTCGACGGGCTCCCCGGCCTTGACGGCCACGCGCTCGCCGCCCAAGGTCGCCTCCTGGTCCTTGCGCGGGGTGATGCGGACGGGGTCGGAGCCGAAGGCGACGGCGTCGCGCAGGGGGTCGAACTCGTCGAGCGAGCTGCGGGTGAGGGTGATGACGCGCAGGCCGGACTTGCCGTGCAGGCTGCCGGGGAGACGAATGAGGCGCTTCGTGTCGGCTGTGACGGGCTCGTCGGTCTCGCCCTTTGCAAACGGGAGGCCCATGTGCCGGGCCGCCTCCTGGTACACTAGGACGAGCGTGCTCGACGCACCGGCCAGGACGCCCGCGTTCCGGTACTCCCCGAACAGCTGCGACACGTTGGGGTTCCACGACCGGTTGCTGTACCCGCCGTTGAGCCGCGTGCGAAGGTCCCCTTGGCGCCAGATCTTCAGGAACTCCTCGGCCCGTTTTTCCCCGACGCTGGGCAGTGTCCTCAACCATTTTTTCGCGGCGGCGTCCTCCGACTCGTCCACGTTGCGCTCGAGAAGCGTGAGAACCGTGCGCGTGAGCCGTCCTGGCCATCCGGGGCTGTCCGCGGCGGGCGCCGACACCTGCTCGATCGACTTCACCTGCTTCCCGAACTTCTGGACGGGGATGGACGCGGTCCGGAGGATGGAGGACAAGTCGGGCTCCTCCTCGCCGCGCTTGACGGGGAACTTGCCGGTGATGTAGTCCACGACCTCGCGGCGTCCCTTGGCTTCGAGCTGCATGAGGCGCTCCTCGACGACGTGGGCGTGGTAGCCGCGCCCGCCGGAGAAGGTGATCCAGACATCCTTCTCGCCGAGGCCGAAATCGCCGAACAGGAACTCGTCGAGCAGGCGCTTGAACTGGACCTTGACCTGGCGCAACTGCTCGTCGAGCGGCAGCTCGTGCCCCTCCGCCTTCGCCTTCTCGACGTCGGCGAGGTGATCGGCGTCCAGGTCGAAGATGAGTTCCGCGCCGAGCCATTGCTTGTCGAGCATCTTGAGCTCGGCGGGGCGACGGTAGTATGCCGTGGAGTAGTAGAGCGAATGCGGCGCGCCGCGGGCGAGAAAACGCTGGAGGGCCTCCGCGGACTCGAAGGAGCGGTGGCGCACGAACGGAGGCGGGCCGGGGCGGTCGGGCCACAGGATGTAGCCGAACTCGCGGCGCGTGAACCGGTCCGGCATCGGCGGCGGGACCTCCTTGTAGGCCTTCGTGAACTGGTTCTGCAGCCAGATGACGGTCTGCTTGACGGCGGGAGGGAACTCCGTCGGCTGCGGCGGCTTGGGAGGCGCGGGCTGCGGCGGCGCTGGAGCCGCGGGGGACTGGCTCACGCCTTCACCTCGGAGGCGGGGGCCGCAGGCATCGGTGCCGCGGCCTGCGGGTTGGAGCGTAGTTTGGCGCGGTAGTACGACAGCGGGTGCTTGATCTTGAAGCAGAGGCCGTCCCGTTTGTCAAGCGGGCAGACGCCGTTGGTCTGCATCGTCGCGCAGCCGGGCGGGGTGTACGCGGACACCGATTTCTCCCCGGTGACGTGCTCGATCTGGTAGCGCGACTTGTCGCGGTCGAAGTTCGGCGTCGTGGCGAGGTAGTCGAGGATCTGCTCGCTCGACCAGCCCACTGTGTGCAGGAACGTCGCGAACGCGAAACGGCCATGGTGCGGCACGTTCTCGTTGCGCTTGAGCGACTCGAAGATCTCGTGGATGCAGGGTGGGAAAAGTTCTGGCCGCACTGGACCGAAATCGCCGCTCGACCACGACTGCTTGGCCTCCTCCAGCTTCGGCTTGAGGGCGTCGGCCAGCGGCGCCAGGGCTGCCTTGACCGCGTCAGGAAGCGGCGTCTTGGCGGCGGCCTCCAGCTCGGCAAGTGTCCGGCGCTGCAGCGCTTCCTGGAGAAGACGCGCCATGTCTGCTTGGTCGAGCGTGACGTGACCCGCCGCGACCGTGCGCAGGACGAGCTTCCACTCCACCATCGCCGGCGCGTGCGCCAGGTAGCTGCTGATGTGCAGCCGCCAGCCGTCCTCGACGGGCTCGCACGCGACGCCGAGCGCGGCGGCGGCCTCCGTGAGGTCCTGCGGCGGCGTGCCGCGCCGCGCGAGCGCCTCGCCCACGGCGCGCGCCTCCGCGGCCGCGAGGCGCTGCAGCAGCGGCTTCTCGGCGAGCTGGACCGCGAGCATGCGCGCCGGCGGGATGGAGAGGAGCTCCATCAACGCCGCGCGCTCGTCGAGGACGAGGACCGGGGCCCAGCCGTCGCCGAGGGCGCCCTCGACGCGCTGCACGGCGCGCGCGCGGATGCCGGAGTAGAACGGCGACGTGAGGAGCTCCTCGACCTGGACGCCCGAGGCGCGCACCGCCTCCCGCACCTCCGGCAGGAAGGGGTAATGCGCCAGCCGGACCAGGTCCGCCACGGCCAGTCCAGACTTGGCCGCTACTTCAGGACGGCGGGGTGTCGGAGGCGCTCGCCGAGGTGTCGTAGGCGTGGCCCTTCGCCTGGACGGAGAGGCCCAAGAGGCCACTGTAGCCGTCGAGGTCGATGATGATGGTCCACGCCCCGGACTGGCCGGCCGTGGAGTAGGTGCTGGCCCCTGTGCCGGTCACTCCTTCAGCGAGGGTCACGCTGGGGCTGCCGGCGCGGAGGGTGCCGTCGTAGACGGTCGCGCCGGCGGAGTCGGCCACGCGGACGCGGACGGAGCCCGCCTCCGCATTGGCGGTGCCCCAGTTGACGGCGGCGACCTTCCCGGTGGTCTGCCACGTGAACGTCTTGGTCGCGGACTTGCCTGCGAAGGAGCCGCCGTACGCGAACTGGTCCACCTGGTTGGTGACCTTCTCGACGCCTTGCAGGCCCTGGAGGCATCCCGACAGGAGCGCGAACGAGGCAAGGGCGACGACGACGGTCCAGCGCATGCCCCTGCAAGCCCAGGCTCCCGTCTTGAAGGTTGGCGCGGCTTGGTCGAACCTTCCACGGCCGGACGCGCAGGACGGCACGGCCGTCAGCAGCTGAGCGAGAGGCCGTACGCGCCGCTGTAGCCGAGCCCCGTGGAGACCGTGAGCGTCCAGGTGCCCGCCTGGCCGGAGAGCGTCTGGGCGCTTCCTTGCTGGCTGGAGGTGACCGTCTGGGAGTAGAGCACGGCCTGAGAACTGTCCTTCACCTTGACGGTGAGCATCCCGGTGCCCTGCGAGCCGAAGGCGATCTGTCCGTCGGTGCTGCACTGCAGGGTCTTGGTCTGCGTCCCGCTGCTGTACCCGTTGCCGGAGACCGTGGCGACGTTCCCCATGGCGCCGTGGTAGGCTCCGTACGGGCCTGCCGCGCACCCGGCGAGGGCGGCGACGGAGAGCAGGGCGACGGCGAGGCGGGCATCCACCATGCACCACGATTTCCTGCCTGCTACTTGAGACGTGCGGGGCAGGGGGCACGCAGCTAGCCGCAGGTGAGGCGAATTTCGACCTGGCCGTTGGCGTCTTGGGTGAAACCCTGGAGCGTCCAACCGCCTGCCGCGCCATGCGCCAACTCCGACCCGTTTCCGCTCGACGTTACTTGGTGGGACGCAGCCTGCTGCCCGCCATGGTCAAGAACGCTGACGCTCAGCGAACCGTGCTTCCAGCCGCTGGCCTCCCAGGAAAGCTTGGGCTCCACATCGCACGCCAAGTGGGACTCGAACGTCTCATGGTTGGAATTGTAGGTGCAAGCACCGTTGTTGCACTGCTCCACGCTGCGGCCCCAATAGTAGCGCGCATAGTGCCCATCCGCTAGGCCACTTTCAGTAGGCGACGACGCGCAGCCGGCCATGAGCGTCACGGCGGCCAGGAGAAGCAGCCCGCGCATGGCGATTACTCCGATTCGATGCGGGGCGCGAGAAGGTAGATGATGTGGCCGTTGCCGTCGGCGATGTCGAACTCGATCTTCACGGGGAAGTCGGTGCCGAGGTTGAGGGTCACGGCGTCGGTCGCCTTGACGACTTTGCTCATGGTGGAGAAGTAGTCGAGCGAGAAGAGGCTGCGCGATTTTTGCGGGGCCTGGATCTTGATGAGCTCGGAGCCCTCGAGGCGGAGATGGGCCTGGTCGGTGTCGCCCTCGGCGACGAGCTCGAACGCCTTGCCGTCGGCGACGAGCGCGATGTGGTCGGAGACGGCCTCCGAGGCCTTGATGCCCTGCTGCAGCTCGGAGGCCAGCACGACGACCTGGTTGGGGAGGCTGAGGTTGGGGACCTTGGGGTCGCCCATGTTGGCGGTGTCCACGAGGCTCATGCGGCGCGTGATGTGGCCGAGCTTGAAGACGAGCTTGTGCGCGTCCTCCTTGTACTCGATGTCGATGAGGTCTTGGGAGCCGGCGAGCTTGAGGATGTCCTTCAGCTTGTCCAGGTCCACGCCCATGTCGAGGTCGGTCGCCTTGTACTCGGCGAACGCCTTCTTGCCGAGAGACAGGTCCACCATGGCGACGTGGGCGGGGTCCACGGCCTTCAGGCTGAGGCCCTCGGGGGTGACGTGGATCTTGGCCTCGTCCACGAGCGTCGCGACCGCGTCGAGGATGGTCTTCAGGACTTCGGCCTTGAGTTTCGCCTTGAACATGACGGGACTCCCTTTGGCCCGCCCAAAGGAAGGCGGGCTTTAAGCCTGAGGAATAGGCGGACCGTCGTTTCAGGTCCGCCCGCCGGGAATCGGGCTTACTCCCACTCGACTGTCGCCGCGACGTCCAGCAATCCCATCGCTACGCTCGGGCTCGCCTCGGTGCATCCGGCCGTCGACCGTCTCAGGGCGTCCGCTTCGCTCACTCCCACTCGACTGTCGCCGGGGGTTTGTCGGTGATGTCGTACACGACGCGGTTGACCTTGTCCTTCATCTTGGGATGATTCGTGATGCCGCGCGCGATGCGGCCTAGGACCTCGTAGGGGACGTGGACGGCGGTGCCGGTCATGGCGTCGAGGGAGTCGATGGCGCGCACCGCGACGGTCTCGCCGTAGGCGCGCAGGTCGCCCTGGACGCCGACGGAGGGGGTGTTGGTGAGGACCGCGAAGTATTGCCACGGCTTCGCCATCTTGCCGGCGGCGACGGCGGCCTCGATCTCGCGCTCGACGACGTCGCACGCCTCGCGGGCAAGCTGGACGCGCTCGGGGGTGAGGTTGCCAATCACGCGGACGGCAAGGCCGGGGCCGGGGAACGGCTGGCGCTCGGCGACCTCGACCTTGAGGTGGCGGGCGACGGCCCGGACCTCGTCCTTGTAGAGATGATAGAGCGGCTCGCACAACTCGAGCTTCATGTCCTTGGGGAGGCCGCCGACGTTGTGGTGCGACTTGATGGTGTCGCGCTTGCCGCCGCCCGACTCGATCCAGTCGGGGGCGATGGTGCCCTGCACGAGCACGGTGGCGCCGGTCTTCTTCGACTCGCGCTCGAAGATGCGGATGAACTTCTCGCCGATGATCTTGCGCTTCGCCTCTGGCTCCGTCGTGGAGCCCAAGGCCTCGAAGTACTCGGGGCCGGCGTGGACGACGGTGAGGTTGAGGCCCATCCGCTTGTACATCGCCTCGACGGCCTCGGATTCGCCCTTGCGCATGAAGCCGGTGTCCACGTACACGGCATGGAGCTGCTTTCCGATGGCCGTGTGCACGATGGCGGCCGCGATGGTGGAGTCCACGCCGCCGGAGACCGCGATGACCGCCGTGCGCGACCCGACCTGCTTCTTGACCGCCGCGACCTGCTCGGCCACGAATCCGGCCGCGTCGAACACCAGCGTCTCTGCCATGCGTCGCCGACTCAGGGCTTCTCCATAAGGCTTCGCCGGCCGGTTCAGGCATCGGCCCGAGACCTCCACCCCGCATGCCCCTTCGCGCTTCGGCCGCTAGGTCCCGCCCGCGACCTCGTGCAGCTTCTCCTTCCAGAAATCCACGACCTCGGCGCGCAGCAGCTGCTCGCGTTCCATGGCCAACAAAGGGACGGGGCACTTCTCCTTGATGGCCTGCAGTTCCCGCCGCCCGAAGAACCCCGGCGTGGCGCTTCGGCTCTGCCCGAACACGACCACGACGGCGCCCTCCTGTTTCGCGGCCGCGGCCACCGCGTCCGGCAGGAAGCCGACGTCAAGGCGGCCCCTGGCCGGCACATCCAAGGCGGCCGCGGCCTCGACGTAGACGTTGACGAGCGCTTCCGCGCTGCCTCGTTGCATCTCGGCATCCTGGTAGGGCGACCCGACGTGGAGGACCAGCAAGCCGGCGCGCACACGCTGCGCGAACAAGGCTGCCGCGCCGGCGAACGCGTGCGCGCCCGCCATGCTGTGGGCCACGACGAGGATGACCGGCGGGTGCTGCACGGACTCGTCCAGGTGGCTGGGCGTGGGAGCGGCCGCGGGGAGGTCCCGGGCGTAGGTCAGGATGCGCTGCGGGAACGGGAAATGGACCCCGTCCTGGTCGAAGGCGTCCTTGATGCCCCGCAGGAGCCGGTCGAGCACGAGCGGCTTGAGGCGGGCATTGCGCAGCCACACCCGAAGCTGGAGGTCCACCGACGAGTCTCCGAACTGGCGCACGGTCACGCGCGGGGGCGGATATGCCAGGACGTCCTCGACGGCGCGCGCCACGCGAAGGCATGCCTGCTCGGCCAGCGCGATGCTGGAATCGAAGGTGATGCTGACCGGGATGGCGAGGCGCAGGCGCTCGTCGCCGTGCCGGGTGTTGTTCCAGACCTCTCGGGTGTCCAGGACCGAGTTCGGGATGATGACGTGCTCGCCGCCCGTGGTCGTGATGCGCGTGCTGCGAAGGCCCACGGAGGTCACGTCGCCCCAGGTCTCGCCGACGCGGATGCGGTCGCCCACCTCGAAGGGCTTGTCCAGGCTCAGCCCGACGCCTGCCGCCAGGTTCGCCACCGTGTTCTGCAACCCGAAGCCGAGCGCGATGGAGACGATGCCGAGCGTCGTGGCCAGCGAGCCGAGGTCCACGCCGAAAGCGAGGCGCAGCCCTGCGGCCATCCCCATCAAGGTGAACAGGACGATGGCGGTCTTGCCGAAGAGAAGGCGCCCGCTCGTGGGCCGCGAGCGGCCAAGCCGGATGGCGGCCCGTCGCAGGAGCGTCCCGACCAGGTATCCCGCCAACACCAAACCCAGGAACACCCCAAAATCCGTGGCGCCGTGCAGGAAGCCCGTCCATGTGGGGCCCGCCTCTGCCGGACCCGGGACGGTCGCGTTGTCGGCCATGCGCCGCCAAGGCTTGGCCCAGGCTTAGGCGTGTTGCCCTGCCGCGCGTCCTTCCGCCATGCCCGGGGGGAAAACACCAAGTCGGGCAGGCCGTGGCGTGCGCGTTGCCTCTGCTTGGCCCCGTCGCCACCGCCTTGCCCCCCAACCGCCTCCCGCAAGCGGAGCTGCGCGCGGTGGCCCAGGCGGTCTTGCCCGACCGGCCGGGGACGAAAGACATCCTGGCGGTGTTCGACAACGCCCGCATCGACGGCCGCAACCTCGCGATGCCGGTCGAATGGTACCTTGAGAAGCATGGCCACAAGGACCGCGCCAGCGTGTTCCAGGATGTCGGCCTGGAGCTGGTCGAGCAGGCCGCGCGGGGCGCCCTCGCCAACGCCAGGCTCGCCCCGGAGGACCTCGACGGCATCGTCCTCGTCTCCACCACCGGCCTCGCCACGCCGAGCCTCGACGCCCGCCTGATGAACCGCATGCCGCTGCGCTCGGACCTGGCCCGCGTCCCGGTCTGGGGCCTCGGCTGTGCCGGCGGCGTGGGCGGCCTCAACCGCGCCGCCGACCTGGCCAAGGGGAACCCCGACGGCCACTATCTCCTCGTCTGCATGGAGCTCTGCTCGCTCCTCTTCGACATCGAGAAGGCCATCGGGGGCGGCGGCCCCGCCGACAAGAAGGCCGTCATCGCCGCGGCCCTGTTCGGGGACGGCGCCGCCGGCCTCGTCGTGAGCGGCGACCAGACGGGCGCCAAGGGCCTCCATCATCTCGCCGGACGCTCGCACCTTTTCCCGGACACGGAGCGCGTCATGGGCTGGGACGTCGAGGACCACAACCTCGACGTCGTGCTGTCGCCCAAGATCCCCGACATCGTGCGCTCGACGATGGCGGGCCTCGTCGCGGAGTTCCTTGCCGCCAGCAACGGAGGTCGGCCCGCTGACCGTGTCATCCTCCACCCCGGCGGCGCCAAGGTCGTGGACGCGTACGAGTCCGCCCTCGGCCTCGCCGCCTTCGACCTCGCCCCCACGCACGACGCCCTGCGCAAGTTCGGCAACATGAGCAGCCCCACCGTCCTTTTCGCGCTCAAGGAGGCCGCCGACGCGGGCCTCCTGGTCCCACGTTCCACCGCCCTATTGGGAGCCCTCGGCCCGGGCTTCGCGAGCGAGCTTGCCCTGGTGCGTGCATGACGCTCGTCCCGACCGCCCCCAACGTTCTGCTCGAGCTGCTCGTCGGCGTCGGCCTCCAGCGCGCCGCCGAGATCGTGTACGCGCGCCGCACAGCGCGTGGCTTGCTCGCCAACGGGGCGCGCTTCGTGCGCGACGACGGCATGGGCCTCATCGTCGCCGTGCACGCGGCCTGGTTCGCGGCCTGCCTCGCCGAAGGCTCCCTGGCCGGCGTCGGCTTCGGCTGGTGGACCGGCCTTGGGATGCTGCTCTTCGCGCTTGGCGCGGCCCTGCGTTACGGCAGCATGGCCGCGCTGCGCGGCCGTTGGAGCACGCGCGTCTTCGTCCTCCCCGACGCCCCGCTCGTGACGACGGGGCCCTACCGCTTCCTTCGCCACCCCATCTACCTCGGCGTCAGCCTCGAGCTTGCCGGCCTCCCGCTCGCCTTCGGCCTGTGGCGCACCGCCGCGGTCGTGGCCGTCCTCAACGCCCTCGCGCTGCGCCGCCGCATCCGCCTTGAGGAGAAGGCGCTCGGCCTCGGGGCGCCGGCGTGAGGACGCCGCAGGTCGCCGTCGTCGGCGCGAGCCCGGCCGGCCTGCGCGCCGCGTGGGCTGCCGCCCGCGCCGGGGCCGACACCTGGCTGCTCGAGGCGCGCCCCGACGTCGGCGTGCCCGAGCCGCTCGCCATGGTCGCCTTCGACCACCTCATGGCGAGCACGGCGAGAGTCCCGGATGCGGCCATCCGCTGCCGCACGCGCACGGTCCATGTCGTGAGCCCCGGCGGCCACCGGGTCGCTGTCGAGGCGCCCGCCCGCATCCTGGACCGCACCCGCTTCGACCGGCACCTTCTGGCCGAGGCCGAGCGCGCCGGGGCCCAGGCCCTCCTTGGCACGGGGCCGCTCCGACTGGAAGGCCGCCGCCTGGTGGGCGCTGGGCTCGACCTCCAGCCCGACCTGCTCGTGTTCTGCGACGGCGCCACGAGCCAGGCGCGCACCCGCATCGCGACGCTGCGCCACCCGGAGAGCGTCGTGTGGGGCGCCGCCCATCGCGTCGCCGGCGCGGGGGAGCCCGCCGGCGCCATCGAGCTGCGCGTCGGCTCGCATGCCCGCGGCGGCCGCACGCAGTGGAACCCGGTCGCGGGCGGGGCGTGGGCGCACTGGAGCTTCTCCGGCAGCTCGGCGGCCGAGGCCATCGCGCGGGCGCGCGCCAACCTAGGGCTGGAGCGCCCCGGCGCGGCCGCGGGCGCGACGCTGCTTGGCGCGGCGCCCGACCCAGTCTACACCTTGCCGGGGGACCTCGTTGGCGACGGCCTGCTGGCCGCCGGCGGGGCGGCGGGGCAGGGCGGCCTGGAGGTCGGCCTTGTGTCTGGCGAATGGGCCGGCGAGGCCGCCGCGAAGGCCGTCCTCGCGGGGCGGACCGATGCCGCCGCGTTGCGCCCTTACGAGCGGCGATGGAGGCGCGCCTACCAACGCGGCTACGAACGGCTACGCGACGTGACGGTCCGGCTGGCGCGCCTCGACGACGCGGTCGTGGACGCGCTCTTCGCGCCGTTCGCGGGCGAGACCATCCCGGCCTCGGTCCTGCGCGCCGGGGGTGGCCGTCCCACGCTCGGGGCCCTCTCTTGGATGGCGCAACACCCACGAGGCCTGGGGCGCGCGCTGCGGCTTCTGCGTTGACGCTGGACGCCGCCTAGTGACGGGAGAGGACAACGGGATCCGCGCCTTCGTCCATGCTGCGGACGCCGATGTGGTGGCGGCCGACCAGCTCGCCGCCCAGGTAGCCCTGAACGACGACGAAGAGAAGGCCAACGACGTCGAGGGCGACGCCCGCCGTCGCGGAGAGGGACGCGGTGGAGACGCTGTTGAGCGGAAGCCGGACCACGACGGAGCCGCCGTAGAGGGCCAGGATGGCGCAGCCGAGGAGGAAGTGCCAGAGCGCCGTCTTGTGCGCCCGCGACGCGTCCGGGATGAAGGCGAGGTCCACGGTGCCGGTGACGATGGCGGCGAGGGCGGAGACGGCCCCGGCGGCGGCGAGCCAGAAGCCGACGACCCAGAACGCCTCGTTGCCGTACAGGCGCCAAAGCAGGTCGAGGCCGACGAGGGCCGGGTAGAGCACGATGGGGAAGTCCACGAGGATGGCGTGGAGGGGGTGGCCGAAGAGGTTGACCTTGCTCTGCATGGCGCCCCATCCGGTCCATCCCCCAAACGGGTTGCGGTCTGCGCAAGCCCCTTCAAGGAGGGCGCCGATAGCATGGCATGGCCTCCCCCGACGACCGCCGCCTGCTGGAGGCAGCCCGGTCCTGGAACCAGGAGGGGCTCCTCGCCCCCGGAGCCCTCGCGACCTTGGAGACCCGATTCGCGAACGGCGCGACGCAAGGTCCGGACAGCCTCGGCAACGGCGCCCTGGCCCTGTTCGCTCTCGGCGGCGCGCTGGTCGGGGCGGCCTTGATCACCGTCGTCACGGTGACGGACCTGCGGCGCGACCTCGCCAGCTTGCTACTGGCCCCCCTCGGCGTCCTGCTCGCGGCGTTCGGCATCGCCCTACCGCGGCTGGTCAAACTCGGGCAAGGGATTGAGGAGGTCCTGCTTGTGGCTGGTTGCGTCGCGTTGGGGGCAGGCCTGTTCGCCGCGCCCCAGGCGGCCGGATACGACGCCGCCTTCGTCACGCTCCCCGTCATCGCGCCGCTGGCCGCCGTCGCGTTCGGCGTGCTGCCGTTCCTGGTGCGCGCCCGCTCCGCCGCGCCGTCCCTCGCCGTCGCCCTCTTCGCCATCGCCTCCTACCGCACCCTGAGCCTTGCAGGCCGGCGGGACGCGTTCATCTTCGACGAGCTGGCCACCAACCTCCAGCTTGCGTGGATGGCCGTGCTCGCGGGCATGGCCCTTCTCATCTGGTTCGGCGCGCGCAACGCGCCGTGGCGGCCGCTCGCCCTCGGGGCCTCCATCGTCGCCTTGGTCGCGCCCCTGGTCCTGCTCCTGGGCGACGCCTTGAGCCTGCGCTCCGAGTTTGCCGAGCTGGTCGTCGGCCTGTTCTTCGGCGGCATCCTCGCCGCGGCCCTTTGGCAGCGCGAGCGGACGGTCATCCTGGCCTCTGCCCTGGTCATCGCAGGGGACGCCGTCGTGTTCGGATTCGACGCGGGTGGCGCGGGTCTCGGCGTCATCGTGCTGCTCGCGGTGGCGGGCGGCCTCGTCGCCGTGGCCGTGCGGTTCCGGCCCCAGCTCTCCGCCCGGTGAGCGAAGGGCTTCAAGCCCCTGGCGCGATGGACCCGCTGTGAAGCGGATTGGGGTCCTCGTCATCGCCGACGAGGTGCTGGGGGGCCATGTGCAGGAGTCGAACGCGCACTGGCTGGCGACGCAGGTCAAGCCGCTCGGCGTCAAGCTGGCGCGCGTCGAGGTGTGCAGCGACGACCTCCCCGACATCGAGCGCAGCGTCCGCCGGTTCCTGCACGAGCTTGACCTCGACTTCGTCGTGACCTCGGGCGGCCTGGGCCCGACCCCGGACGACCGCACGATGGAGGGCATCGCGCGGGCGCTTGGTGTCCCCCTGGTCGCGGAGCCGGAGCACGTCGCATGGATGCGCGAACGCACCCGCCTGGGCTTCGAGCGGGGCTACTTCAAGTCCCACGAGCCCAACGAGGGGCTGCTCAAAATGACGCGGCTTCCCAAGGGCGCGCAGGCGATGCCCAACGACCTGGGCACCGCGCTCGGCGCCATCGTCACCGCGGGGCCGCGCCCGACCGTGCTCTTCACGCTCCCCGGCGTCCCGCACGAGTTCAAGGCGATGTTCGACCAGTCGGTGCGCCCGCGGCTCGGGGCGGACCGGCCCATCCACTCCGAAGAGCTGGCCCTGTACAGCGAGGAGTCGCGCTGGTTCGAGACGCTGGCACGGCTGGAGAAGGCCTACCCGGACGTCGTGCTGGGCTCGTACCCGGAACGAGGGCGCATCATCATCCGCGCCACCGGGGAGGAGGCGCGCGCCAAGGCGCTCATCGCCGAGATGCGCACGGCCGCAGGGGAGTTCCTCACGCCGCGTCCAAGGTGACGCGGACGACGGCGCTGTTCCAGACGACCAGCCAAGGCGCGCCGTGGCCCGTGAGTCCGCGCAGGGTGTCCTGCATGGTCTCGACGCGCAGACGGATGGACTCGGTGCTGTTGCCCTTCTGCGCCGCCGTCACCAGGTGGTCCTCGAGGAAGTAGGCGTCGTGGACCGGCTTGAACGGCAGCGCCGTCGCGTTGGCGGGGGCCGTGGTGTTGCCGGCCAGGACGCCGACGCGCTCGAAGCGCAGGGGCGGGCCAGCCTGCTCCTGCGACTTGTACACGCCCACGACCACGGCCGCGAGGGCGATGACGAGGAAGAGCGGGAGGACCAGCTTTCGCCCCGAGACCGAGCGCGCGGGGGCGTCGGCCATCAGTTCCGCCCCAGGTCGTCGCCCGGGTCGCTCGTGGACTCCTGGTCGCCGGCGAGGAAGGTGTCCGACTCCGGGGTGGCGTCCTCCGACTGGCCGACGGCGCCCTGCACCATGGAGTACAGCTCATCCATCCCCTTGCCATCGAGCGAGGAGACCGGGATGAGAAGGTTCTCGATGCCCATGGATTCCATCAGGCGCGAGACCTGCGTCGCGAACTCGCGGCTCATGCTCGGGGACTCGGAAAGGATGTCGTGCTCGAGGGCCGTCGGATCGCTCGACCAGGACAGGATGGTCTCGAGCGACGTCGCATCGACGCGGTCCGACTTGGAGAGCAGGAACACCATGGGCTCCTGGAAGCGGAAGAACGTCGTGGCCCCGAGCATGAGCTGGCTCGCGAAGCCGGTCGAGGTGCGCGCAAGGAACGGGTCCATGAGGTAGGCGACGACGCTGCGACCGGGGTTCAGGGACTCGACGATGTGCTTGCCGGAGGTGCGGAACACGAACAGCTCGATCTGGCCGGGCGTGTCGATGAGGATCTGGTCGGCGCGGAAGCTGCCGATCTCGCTCTTGATCTCGTCGAGGTTGAGGGCGATCATGTCGGCGGCCGCGATTTGGGCGCCGTTGGGGCCGAGGCCGTTCTCCTCCATGATCTCCGAGATCTTCACCCAGTCGCGCACGTCCACATCGGGCGTGTACGGCAGCGCCTCGGCGCCGGGGTCGAGGTTGACGAGGATGGTCGTGATGCCCTGCTGCTTGGCCCAACGGTCATAGGCCGCGACGAGCGTGGACTTCCCCGCGCCGGCGGTGCCGACGAAGAAGATGGCGGTCTCCTCGCCCATCTTAGCCCCTCACGCGGGCCATGTTCTCGACGCGTTTCTGCAGCAGTTGGGGACTCGCGATGTCGTGGCGCACGTGGAGGCCGCTGCCGTGCACGTGCTTGAGGCTTGCCTCGCACACCGCGTTGGCCTCCTCCAGGCTCGCGCCCTCGCCGAGGACCGCGAGCGTGCGGCTCGCGAGCGTCGTGAGCGCGCCCGACATCTGCTGCTCGACGGAGGCGTAGAACACCGCGCCGTGGGTGCGCTTGACGTTGAACTCGTCCACCTGGATGTGCTGGCCGCCCTCCGGCGTGGACTCGCCGTAGCCGCGCGGGACGACGTACTTCACGACGGTGGCGGCCGGGCGGAAGCGGACGATCTGGCTCGCAAGCGTGCCGGTCGCCATCGCCTCGAGGAGGGCGACGTAGTCGGACTCCAGGACCTGCAGGACGTTCATCGCCTCGGGGTCGCCGAAGCGGGCGTTGACCTCGATGACGCGCGGGCCGGAGGCGGTGAGCATGAACTGGCCGTAGATGGTGCCCACGTACGGCGTGCCGTCGGCGCGCAAGGCGTCCACGAGGGACTGGACGATGGCGACGGCCTCGTCGTATTCCTCGCGTGACAGGAACGGCAGGAGGCCGTCGGCCTGCGCGTAGGACCCCATGCCGCCCGTGTTCGGGCCGGTGTCGCCCTCGTGCAGGCGCTTGTGGTCCTGGACGGCGGGCATCGGCAAGACGGTGGTGCCGTCCGTGAACGCCATGAGCGAGAACTCCTCGCCGCGCGCGAGCTCCTCGAACTGCACGGCGCCGCCGCCGACCTTGCCGGCGAAGACGGAGCGCACGTACTGCTTGGCGCCCTCGAGGTCCCCGAAGTGGTCGCCGAACACCTGCACGCCCTTGCCGCCGGTGAGGCCGACGGGCTTGATGGCGAACTCGGGGCCGTGCCGGTCGAGGAACTCCAGCGCGGGGCCCATCTGGGTGAACGCCTGGAAGCCGAGCTGGCCCTCAAGCTGGTGCTTGCGCATCAGCGTGCGCATGAACGTCTTGTCGGTCTCGATGCGCGCGGCGGCCTGGCTCGGGCTCGCGACCGCGACGCCGGCGGCGCGCAGCGCGTCGCCGAGGCCCGCGGCGAGCGCGGACTCGGGGCCAAGCACGGCGAGGTGGATCTTCTGCATCTTGGCCCACGCGACGATGCCGGCGACGTCCGTCTCGGGCAGGAGCTTGAAGCCCGTGCAGGATTTGACGAGGCCGGGGTTGCGGTGGCGCATGATGCCGTAGAGATGCGCACGCTGGCTGCGCCGGATGGCGAGCGCCATGGCGTGCTCGCGGGCGCCGGAGCCGACGAGGAGGACGTTGAGCGCGCCCTTGGGGAGGGCTTCGACGTGGACCTGCTTCGGGTCGGCGCGGGGGACCGGCGGCGCGGAGGCGTCGGCGAGGCGTTCCGTGATGCTGCTCGTCGCCTTGCCGCCGGGCGGGCTGAACACGGGCGCCGCGGGGGCGACGGGGGCCTGCGCGAGGAGGGGCTTGACGTACTCCTGGAAGTCGCGCCCTTCGGTCCCGTCTGCGACCTGGACGATGCCGTCCCGGGTGCGCGCCTTCACGGGGCCGCGTGCGGCGCCTGGGCCAGCGGGCGGCTCGGGGCGCTTCTTGGGGGCGACGATGAGCTCGGTGTCGTCGTCCTCCTGGTTGACGTCCATCTCCCCGGCGGGCTTGACGTAGCCCTCGTCGCCTTCGACGAGCTGGCCGCTCGGGCGGGTCCAGCCTTTCTTGGAGTCCCACACCTCGGCGTCCTCCTCGACGCCACCGGGGCGTTGGGCACGGTAGGACGCCTCCTCGCTTCCGGCGGCGGCCTTCGGCTTGGGGCGCGCATTGCCTGGGAGCTCCTCGGCTCCGCCGACGATGGACCCGGACGGGGCCGCGGCGGTCGGGCGCGGCGCCTTCGGGGTGATGGTGAGGTCGGTGCCGTCGTTGGTGGAGGTCGGGGCCGGCGCCGCCTTCGGCTCGGGTTTCGCCTTGGGCTTGACGTAGAGGTCCCAGGAATCGCTGCGCTCCTCCGGCGCGTCCCGCGCCATCTACGCGACCCCCGCGGCGCGGGCCTGCGGCGTCGCGAGCAGCTCGCTCACGCGGGCGAGCGGGTGAAGGGTGACCTGGACATCGGCGAGCGCCGCAGCGCCGCCGGACTCGCGGTCCACGACGACGGAGGCGTGGCCGACCGTGGCGCCCGCGTCGCGCAGGACCTTGACGGCCTCGACGGTGGAGCCGCCCGAGGTGGTGACGTCCTCGACGACGAAGACGCGCCAGCCCTTCGGGTCGCGTCCCTCGATGCGCTTGCCCGTGCCATGCTTGCGCTCGCCCTTGCGGATGATGAGAAGCGGAAGATTCGCCTCGAGGCTGACGGCGGTGGCGAGGGGGACCGCGCCCAACTCCATCCCGGCGACGGCGTCGAAGGGCCCATGCCGGCGGGCGAGCTCGGCCATGCCCTTGGCGACCAGGCGCAGCGTCTTCGGGTCCGTGGCGGCCATCTTGACGTCCACGTAGTACTTCGATTTCGCCCCCGAGGTGAGGGTGAAGTCGCCGAACTTGACCGCGCCGCACTCCAGGAGGGCCTGGGCCACGGGGTTCATGGCCGCCGCGACCCTGTTCCGCCTCTTAAGGGGCGTGAAGGGGACTCAGCCCGCGACGTAGTCCAAGGCGCCGCCCTGCCCGCACGTGTACGCGATCGCGTGGACCGCGCCGACAGGCACGGTGGCCTCGACCCGGTTCGCGCCGCTCAGGTCGTCAAATGACCCCACGCTCGCCGCCGGCGTGGCGCCGTCGAAGAAGTTGACGCCCGAGAACAGGGCGGTCCCGGTCGGGGTGATCGCAGCGACGAAGGGCTGGCCCACGGTGGCCGGTGTGATGGCGAACTCGAAGACGTCCACGCCGTTGGCTGGGGTCCCAAAGGCCCAGTTGTCCCAAGGGGCAAAACAGCCCGTGACGCCGGTCGTCCACGACCCGTGCACGGTCTGGCCCGAACCCGTCATGGGGGCGACTGCCGAAGGCGCCGTGGCCGCGATGGCCACCGTGCGGTTCGCGCTCGCGACCCCATCGGAGACCACGAGGCGCGCCGTGAAGTTCCCCTTCACCGTGAAGGTGTGGACCAGGTCGGCCGTCGGCAGGCGCCCCGTCGCGTTGGAGGTGCCGTCGCCAAAGCTCAGGACGAAGCTGAGGTTGTCCTTGTCGGCGTCCGTCGCGTTCAGCCGGAACTGCACTTTGAGGGGCGCGGCGCCGACGGTCCGGTTCGCCGTGAAGATCAGGATGGTGGGCGCCTGGTTGGCGGCCGGTGCGGAGGTGCTCGTCGGGGCCCCCCCGCTGGTGCTCGCGGAGCCAGTCGCCTTGGTGGTCGGGGCCGCGGAGCTGGGGGTCGTGCCCGTGGACGAAGGCGTGCCGCTGGTTGAACTGCCGGAGCACCCGGCGAGGAGCAGGGCGCCGACCAGGGCGAGGCTGAGGAGGACCTTCATGCGTGTGCTTTCGCCCGTTCCGGCTTAAGCCTTCCCTGGAGCCGTTGCGAGCGACTGCACCGTCACTCGAAATGGACGGTCACAGTGTAGCTGGCCTGGCCGGCGCCGCTGAAGCACTGGACCAGCTCATGCCATGCGCCTGCCGCAGGGGCAAGGAACTCGAGGGCCGGCTCCGGGCCGGCCTCGTTGGACGTCGTGGCCGCCCCGGCCGCGTCGGTGACGACCTCGTCGAGGTCCACCAGGCCTTGACCGCCCGGGTCCGAGTAGGAAAGGGTGACCGTGAGCTTCGTCAGGCCGGCGACGACCGTGAACGTCGTGTCCGCGGACGAGCCAGGCACCGCGTCGTTGTAGCCGAGGAAGAGGTCCGGCACGCATCGGAGGGTGCCCGTGATGACCTGGTCGGCAGGGATGGCGGCAGGACCGCTGACGCCAACGGCCTGTGCTTGGACCGTGGTCGTGGCGTTCGCGCTCGCGCGGCCATCGCTTACCACGAGGCGGGCGGTGTAGTTGCCCTTCGTCGCGTACGTGTACGTCAGGTTCGCGCTAGGCAGGCTTCCAGTCTTGTTGGCCGAGCCGTCTCCGAAGCTGAGCACGTAAGTGAGCGCGTCGCCGTTGGCATCCGTCGCGTTGAGCTTGAAGGAGATGGCGAGCGGAGCTTTCCCGATCGTCCGGTTGGCGCTGAACGCCGTGATGACGGGGGGGCTGTTGGCCGACGCCGTGGCGCTCGTGGAGGCGGCTCCCGAGGACGAAGCGCCGGAGGCGGTGGCCTTGGAGCCGGAGGTGTTCGAGGTGGCGTTCGTCCCACTGCCGGTCGAGGCGTTGTCGGTCTTGCTGGCGCAGCCGGCAAGGAGCAGGGCGCCGACCAGGGCGAGGCTAACGAGGGCTTTCATGGACCCCGCCCTTGCTCTGGACGGTTTAAGCTTTCTGGCGACGGTGTCGGAGCGACCTAGAAAACCAGTTCGTCGCCGTTCTGGCAGTTGAACTTCACGGCAAGGGTGTCCACGTCCGAGGAGCCGCCAAGGGGGGCTGGGGCAGTCCCCGGGTTCTGCGTGATCTGAAGGCCCTTGATGCCGTTGGTCTCCTTGTACACCCAGTTTCCGCCGCCGGTGACAAATCCCGCCCCGGGGCTACCCCGGTCATCCGAGTAATACCCGCCCGGGATGGAGACCGCCGTGGGGCGCTGGCAGTTCGGGTCCAAAGCCCCGGCTGCCGCAGCGGCCGCCGGCGCGGTTACCACCATCAGGACCGTCTTGTTCGCCGTCAACTTCCCGTCGCTGACGACGAGTTTTGCAGTGTAGTTGCCGGCTTTTGCAAACGCGTACGTCAGATTGCCCGAAGGCAGGCTGCCCGTCTTGTTCACGGAGCCGTCTCCGAAACTGAGCGTGAAGGTGAGGGGGTCCTTGTCGGCGTCCGTCGCGTTAAGGGAAAACGTTGCGTTGAGGCCCGTGACCTTCCCGGTGAAGCTGTTGACAACCGGGGCGTGGTTGGTGGAGTTGGCGGCCACCGCTGCCGTGCCCGAGGTCGCGGCTTTGCTGGAGGACGCGGCCGCACCGCTTGAGGCGGCGGCCTTGCTCACGGAAGACCCGGAGGCCGACGAGGACGCGATGCCATCCTTCGTGGAGGCGCACCCGGACAGGACCAATGCTAGCGCTGCTGCGACAACCAACCACCGCATAGGCAGACCATTAGTCGGGTCGTAGAAGTATCTTACCTGGCCAGCGCGCCCAGCGCGGCGCCGCCGAGCCGCGCGAGCCCGGTGAGGGCCGCGCGCAGGCCGGAAAGGTCGTCGGCGACGACGTCGGCGACCACCTCTGCTCCCTCGAGGCGCAGCTTCGTCGTGACGCCGGGCGGGCCGTCGCGCAACTCGACTTGGAGGGCGTGGCGCACCGCGTCGGCGGTGGCGGCATCACGGGCCGCGAGCCGCAGCGTCGCGCTGTGCATGGTCGCTCTTGGAGGACGCGGGCCTACTCGGCCTTCAGCGTCTTGGCGACGGTGGGGCGCTCCTTGTAGAAGATCTTGGAGCCGCAGAAGGGGCAGCGGATGCCCAGGTTCTGCGCGTTGAACTCCACGCGCTTCTTGCAGACGCCGCACTTGTAGGCCATGTCAATCGCCTACTGCTCGGAGGCCGGGACGGCCAGCTTGTCCTGGACGGCGCGCAGGGCCTTCTCGGCCCCGAGGCCGGCGCCGGTCTTGGGCGCGTAGGCCCCGCCGGCGAAGGTGTAGCCGCACTTCTGGCAGCTCCAGAGGGCGGTGCCGTCGCGGTAGACGGAGACGGCGCCGCACTTCATGCAGGGGTGGGCGGCCTTCTGGACCTTCTCGACGTTGGCGACCGTGCGGCGGTGCAGGGCACCGTAGCGGGGGCCGAAGCGGCCCGTGGATCCGACCTTCTTGGTGTGCGACATGGAGAGTCACCGGGGGTCCGGCCGAGGCCGGTCGTGCATCCTGCGGGGACTTGGACGCCCATATAAGCGTTCGGACGCCCCCGGGATGCGTTGGATGGTGGGGAAAGGGATGAGGAAGAAGGGAGGGGAAGGGGGAAGGGATGCGTGCGACGCGCGGTGGGCCTAGCGGGCCGACTTCGCGATGCGCTCGACTTCGTCGCGCTTGCCGACGGCGAACGACTGAGGGTCGTTCTTGGAGGCCTTGAGGATCTCCTCGGCGAGGCACTGGGCGATGGGCTTGGTGCTCTTGAAGGAGGCCGTGGTGGCGCCCATGGCGATGTGCCGGAGGGCGACGTCGAGGCGGCGCATGGGGGCGACGTCGACGGCCTTGGGGACGTTGATGCCGCCGTAGCGCAGGCGCGTGACTTCCTCACGGGGCGCGGCGTTGACGATGGCCGTGATGAACACCTGGACCGGGTTCTCCTTGGCTTTCTCGGCGACGCGCTCGAACGCCTGCTCGACGGCCTTGTAGGCTTTCGACTTCTTGCCCTGGTAGGTCTCGGAGCGCATCAGGTCGTTGATGAGGCGCTCGACGACGTGGACCTTCGACTTGGCGAAGCGCTTGTTGCCGTGGCGGGCGCTGTGGTGCATCGGGCCGACGGCCTCGAGGTGGATGTAGCGCGCCAGGCCGACGTCCGTGATGTCGATCTTGACGCTGGAGTACTTGCCGAAGACCGGGGTCTCGGGCAGGTCGACCTTCTTCGCGGCGGGCGGGGTGGCCTGGGCGGCGAGGGTGGCGAGCTGGGCGTCGTCCTGGATGGTGGTTTCGTCGCTCATGGCAATCACCGCACCGGCTTCTCGGCCTTGCCCTTGACGAGCATGTCGAGCGAGACGTTGTTGACCTTGATGACCTTGTAGCGCACGCCGGGGATGTCGCCGTAGGAGCGGCCCATGCGGCCGCCGATGCCCTCGACCATGACCTCGTCGTGCTCGTCGATGTAGTTGATGGCGCCGTCGCCGACCGCGAAGGCCGTGATCTGGCGGCCGTTGCGGATGAGCTGGACCTTGACGCACTTGCGGATGCCCGAGTTGGGCTGCTTGGCCTCGATGCCGACCTTCTCGGTCACGATGCCGCGGGCCTGCGGGATGCCTCCCAGCGGGTCCGACTTCTCCTTCAGGCGAAGGGTCCGGCGGGCGTAGTAGCGGTCGCTCCAGCGCGCGTTCTGGCGGTTCTTCTGCAGCTTGCGGGCCGCGTTGATTCCGGTCGGGATGGTGATTCCTCCTGTAGGTGGGTGGAGGGCCGGTTTCTTGGGCCGCCCTCCGAAGACCTCGCCGATGGGGGGTCCGGGCCAGCCGCCAAGCGTGTCCGGACTGCGGGGGGTTCAAGCCCCGGCCCACGGCGTGAGCGATTCGCCGACAAACACCCCATATAAGAGGGTGTTGCCGGGCCCGACGGGGGGTGGCCCTACTTGGCCGGCGTGACGGTGGCCTTGTAGAGGTTCAGGCTGGAGTCGCCGACGTGGATGTGGAACTCCGCGTAGAGGGCGACGTCCTTCTTCGCCATGAAGACGACCTCGCCGTTCTTGACGGGGAACGCCTCGGCCACCGCAAGGACACCCTTGTCGTCCTTCGTGTAGAGGCGGCCGACGAAGGTGCCGTTGTCGGCGAGGCCGGAGAGCTTCAGGGTAAGCTTGGGGCCCTCGAAGGCGCCGACGGCGGCGATGCCGGAGACGGGGGCGATGGCGAGGGCCTGGTCGCCGCCGGTGGCGGGGGAGGTGGCGACGACGTAGCCGTTGAGGCGGACCTCGACGCCGGCGTGCTGGTTGTTGAGGTCGCTGTCGAAGGTCTTGTTGACCATGTAGGCGCCGGCGCCGCTGTCAGCAAGCTCGCCAATGGAGGCCTCGCCGGCCGTGCCGCCGACGAAGTAGGCGTTGTACCGGCTGCTGCCGGGGTTGGGCAGGGTCGCCATCAGGAGCACGTTGGTGGAGGCGGGGGTGCAGGGCTGCACGGGGGCGTTGGGGGGGTAGGCCGCCGGCGGAGGGATCTGGCCGATGAGGACGCCCTGGACGCACTGGGTCATGGGACCGATGATGGGGACGACGCCGGTGGGGTTGCCGCCGGGGCTGAAGGGTGTGTAGGTGAGCTTGACCATGCCTTCGGCCGTGCTGATGGTGTAGTTGGTGTTGACCAGCGTGCCCGCAGGGGGCGCGGAGGAGCAGCCGGCCAGGAGGAGGGCGGCGAGGGAGACGAGGACGAGCGTCCGGCGGAGCATCGGTCCGTTCGACAAAGGCCGTTTGATAAGTAGTTTCTGACGGGGGAGGCCGCGCCCGAGGCCAGGGTTGGCTCCATCGTTCAAGGCATGCGCCGGAGTCCTCATATGGGTCCAAGACGGCAGCAGGAGGCATGCGCGACATGCGCCAGGGAAAGGGTGTGGTTGTGCGCCGCCTCGAGCGCGGCGACCTGCGCGGCATGGACGGGGCCATCCCGACCGAGTGGATGCCCCGCCACGAGGCCGCCGAGCCCATCGAGGAGCCGGCAAGCCTGGCCGGCTGGTCGTGGGGCGCGGTGGCGCCGCGCGCCGTCGAGGTCTGAGCTCCGCCCTTCGCCTTGCTTCGCCCTACAAGGGCGCGGGCAGGATGCCCATTTTCCGCTTGAAGGAGCGGACCGTGTTTTGCAGCAGGACGGCGATGGTCATCGGGCCGACGCCGCCCGGGACAGGCGTGACCCAGGAGGCCTTCGACCACACGGAGTCGTCGCAGTCGCCGTGGAGCTTGCCGTCCGCGCCGCGGGTGATGCCGACGTCCACGACGACGGCGCCGTCGCGCAGGTGGTCGCCGGTGAGCAGGCCGGGGACGCCGGTCGCGGTGACGACGACGTCGGCGCGGCGCGTGTGCGCCTTCAGGTCCTTCGTCTGCTTGTGGCAGACCGTCACGGTGGCGTCGCGGTTGATGAGCAGAGCCGCGAGCGGCTTGCCGATGAGGTTGCTGTGGTTGATGACGACGACCTCGGCGCCCGCAAGTTGGACACCGGCCGCGTCGAGCAGAAGCAGGACGCCCTGGGGCGTGCAGGGGGCCATCGTCTCGTCGCCGATGAGGGCGTGGCCGACCGACTCAGGGTGGAACGCGTCCACGTCCTTGTAAGGCTGGACGGCATGCAGGACGCGCGCCTTGTGGATGTGCGGCGGCAGCGGGACCTGGACGAGGATGCCGTTGACGTCGGCGTCGCGGTTGAGGCCCTCGACGAGCCCGACGAGCTCGTCCTCCGACACGGTGGCGGGCAGGCGCACCTCGCGGCTGACGATGCCGACGCGGCCGCACGCCTCGACCTTGCGCTTGACGTAGACCGCGCTGGCCGGGTCGTCGCCGACGAGGATGACCGTGAGGCCGGGCGCTTTCCCGAACCGCCGTTTCAGGTCGGCGACCTCGGCCTTCAGGCCGGTCTCCAGGCGCGCCGCGAGGGCCTTGCCGTCGAGCACTTGGGCGCGTTTGCCGGGTGCGGACGGAGCCACGCGTTGGGCACGTCGCCGTCTCTTAAAAGCAGGGACCGTGCGCGCCGCCGTGGCGACCGTGCGGGCCGTGCTGTGGGACCTCGACGGCACGCTGCTGGATTCGCGGCTCTCGATTCGCGAGACCATGAACACGGTGCTCGCGGAGCGCGGCCAACCGACCTTCACGAAGGCGGAGCTGGACGCCCTCATTGGGCATCCGCTGCGCGACATCCTCGCCACGAAGTGCTCCGACGCGGCGGTCGTCGAGGCGATGACGCACCGCTACCGCGCGGCCTACAACGAGTCCGGCTGGGTCACCGTGCGACTCTATCCCGGACTTGAGGGTCTGGTGCGCGAGCTGCGCGGCTTGCGGGTCCCCCAGGGCATCGTCACGAGCAAAGGCCAGGCAGAGACCGAGACGCTTCTGTCCGACCTCGGGCTAAGGGAGCTCTTCGACGCGGTGGTGGGGGACGACGACGTGCGGCCGCTCAAGCCGGACCCGGCCCCCATCCACGAAGCCTGTCGCCTGATGGGCCTGGCGCCCGGCGACGTCGTGATGATCGGGGACACGCTCTTCGACATGAAGGCCGCCAAGGCCGCGGGGTCTGCGGCCATCGGCGTGCTGTGGGGAATGCAGGACGCGGCGACGCTCACCCAAGCTGGCGCTGACCGGTTGGTGGGGGACGCGGCGCGGCTGCGCCGCCTGCTCCTCTGACGCGAGGCTCAGAGTTTCCAGAAGACGCGCAGGCAGATGGCGCCGACGCCGATCAAGGCCGAGATGGCCAGGACCAGCGACGGGGACATCTTGATGTTGGACTCCTCCTCGGAGTCGTAGTAGCGGATGAGGCCGGCCGCCGACTGGATGCCCGGTCCCTGGTTCTTCTTGGCCACGACGCGACCACGAAGGGCCCGTTCATGAAGGCTTCGACCGCGCCAACAGGAAGGCGCCGGCCAGGACCAGGCTCACGGCCACCGCGTGCAGGGGGCCCAGGACTTCGTGCAGGAGGAGAGCGCCGCCGAAGGCCCCGACGAGCGCCGTGGTGGCGATGTTCATGGCGCTCGTGCGGGCCGCGCCGACACGCCCCAGAGCGTGGTAGAACAGCAGCGAGCTCACGCCGACCGACACCACGCCGATGGCGGCGAGGGCGAGGCCGTCGGTCGGCGATGGAAGGGGGGCGCGCACGACGAAGAGGGCGGTCAGGCTGGCGAGGCCCCCGAGAAGCCCCTTCACGGCGATGAGCTGCGGCGGACGGTACGCGCCGACGAGCCGCGCGCTCACCGTGTTGTCCACGCCCCAGGCCACGGCCGCGGCAAGGACCAAGAGGGCGCCGCGCGGCGTCGTGGCCGTCCCGCCGCGGCCGGCGGCGAGCGCGATGGCGGCCGCGGCGGCAAGCAGGCAGAGAAGGCCGAGGAGGTCGGACCCACGGAACCGTTCGCTTAGAAACAGCGTCGCGAGCACCGCGGTGGCGACCATCTCCATCGTCAGCAGGAGGCTGGTGTCC
Organism: Thermoplasmata archaeon; assembly: GCA_023269235.1. Lineage (GTDB taxonomy): Archaea > Thermoplasmatota > E2 > JACPAO01 > JAHFTW01 > JAHFTW01. Next base: position 6,883 of record JAHFTW010000007.1, on the reverse strand, counting down.
ACGGCGCTCGCCTCGCGCAGGCCCAGGAAGAGGAAGGCGGGCGCCAGGCCCCCGCCCACGAGGCCCATCGTCAGCACCTTGACGCGGTCGGCGGGAGCGATGCGCAGACCACGCAAGAACGGAGACAGGACGAGGCACGAGGCCAGGTAGGCGATGGCGCCCATCGCGAACGGGTGCGCGTCGATGCGCTTGACGAGGACGTTGATGGCGCCGTACAGCACGCCCGAACCGGCGGCCAAGGCCAGTCCTTGCCGGCCGCGCGTGTCCACGCGCGGCGCATGGGCGACGGCCTCTTGAGGGCGCCGAATCAGCGGGCGCGGCGACGGGCCGCGACGGCGAGCGCGATGACGACCGAGGTCGTGGCGAGCACCCCGTCGAACCCCGGCGTCCCCTTGCTGGCCGTGCCAGTGGAGCCACCGGAGGCGCCCTTCCCCGATGCGGCCAGCGTGCCCGACGCCGCAGCGCCTTTGGGTCCGGTGCTGCCGGAGCCCGAGCCGGGTTTCGGCGACGAAGAGGGCGAAGGGCCGCTCGTCGCGCTGGAGGTGATGCTCACGGTGCGGTTGCCCTCGGCGAGGGAGTGGCCGCCGGCGGCGAGACGCGCGAAGATGGTGTGGGCCCCTGTGGGCTCCCCGCTGAGGTACCACGTGGCGTTCCATGCGGCTAGGCCGGTGACCGGGATGCGGCTCTCCATCGCGAACGTGGGGTCGTCGATGGCGACCTGGACCTCGGAGCCATCGGGAGGGGAACGTTCGCCTTGCCCGGCGAGGCCGTGGATGGTGACGACGCTTCCTTTCGCGAGGCGGGCGCCGTCGGCCGGGGACTGGATGGTGATGCTGGCCGCCTGCGCGGTGGGCGCGGTCGGGAGCGGGTCGCCCTCGGCGACGAGTTCTAGCGCGAAGCCGGCCCCGGCAATCATGGAGAAACTTTTCGCGAGCGTGGTGCCGAGGAAGAACGGCAGCGGCGTTGCGGGGGTCGCAACGTACTCGCCGTGCGTCAACGTTCCGAGGGCGAAGGTGCCGCGCGCGACGTTGGCGGGGTCTGCCTGGGCCAAGTTGACGCCCGAGCCGGAGTCGCCGCCGCTGGAGGAGCCGAGGACCGTGAAGGAGCCGTCCCCGCTGACGCCCTGGAACAACCCGATGCGGCCTTGGTCCACTGGGGTGCGGGAGGCCACCCCGCCAACGGTCGGGCAGCAGTAGGTTCCGTGGCCGTAGTGGACCGCGTAGGGGGCGGTGGCGGACGGGTCGTAGCCGGTGGGTCCGCCCCATTGTGGCATCGCGGGCCGCAGCAGGTCATGCGCGCTCGCGGGCAGCTGGACGAGGCCGAAGTCCTCCCCGACGCCGCCGGACTGGGCGAAGGCGACGGGGTGGTAGTCCCCGGACGCCGCGAACGTGACGTAGGTGCCGAGGCCGAGCGCATTGTCGAGGCAGCCGGCGACGCAGACGTCCACGCGGTTGTCCACTTTGTCGGGGTTGTCATGGCCGTTGTAGACGGCGGGGTCCTCCTCGTTGCGCACTAGGCAATGCCCGGCCGTGGCGAGATAGTACGTGGCCGTGACGGGGTCGCGCAGGAGGAAGCTCGCGGTGCAGATGAACTGGGTCCCGCCGACACCGACTTGCAAGGCGGAGCCGGGGCCGATGCCGGCCTGGATCGTGGGCGGCAGGGCTGCCGCCTGCTCCGGGGTGAGGAGGGTCTGCGGGGCGGCCTGGATGCGCTCCAACGGGAGCCTGAGCGGCGCTGCAGCGGGGTTGGCGTCGACGGAGCCCAGGCCGGGGTGGCCGGACACGAGGGTCGAAAGGACCAGCAGCCCGAGGGCCGCCATGCACCCGATGCGGCGCGCACGCATGACGGAGGAGACCTGCCCTTCTCGGTATAAGGGGACTTTGGTGGTCGCCTGCAAACCTAGAACGTCAGGTGGGGTGCGAGGACCGCCATGATGGCGTCGTCCTGGACGATGGCGCTGAACTCTGCGAGGCTCTTGGGGCGCTTGACCTTCAGGTTCACGGCGCGCTTCTTGCCGATGCCGGGCAGGCACTCGAGCTGCTTCATCGAGGCCGTCGGGACGTGGAACGGGACGGGGATGCCGGTGATGCTGCGGTAGCCGTGGTCGGTGACGAGGATGTCCACGAAGCGGTTGATCTCCGTCTCGTACGGGATGCCGACGAGGAGGGCGTAGGTGGCAATCTGGCGACCGTAGGTGAGGCTCGGCTCGACCTTCTCGAGATAGACCGACTTCATGACGGTCCCGACGGGGACGACCTGCTGCAGGATGGCGCGGTCGAAGTGCTCGCGGACGTTCTGCTTGTGCACGATGAAGGTCTTGCGCAGCTCGGGCGCCACGGTCTCTTTCTGGCCGCGAATGGGCAGGAGCTGGCGGATGTTGAGGCGCCGGATGCGGAGGCCGGACTTCTTAAGGTCCATCAGCCACTTCCAGTTCATCTCGTACGTCGCCGCCGTCTCGCCGGGCAGGCCGTAGAGCAAGTTGACGCCGGGGAGGCAGTAGGGGAGCCCACGGGGGCCGCGCATACCCGACTCCTCGTTGAGGATGCGGATGGCGTCCATCGTCTGCTCCGGCGTCGCGTTGAGGTTGTTCGCCTTGTAGACGGCGGGGTCCACGGACTCGAGGCCGAAGGCGGCGATGTTGCCGTCGGTGCCGTGCTGGACGAGGAGGCGGGCGATGGCGCGACTCTCATCGGGGTGCACCGCGAGCACGGCCGGGTTGGCGTTGTCAATGTGCAGGACCTCGCGCTTGGGCGCGGCCTCCGCGACGCCGACGAGAAGCTTCTCGGTGGCGGCGACGTTGGGCTTCGGCTCGTCGGTGAGACCGACGCCGATGGCCTTGTAGGTCCAGAAGCAGGACTGGCCGCCGAGGCGGAAGTGGCGCACGCCGAGCTCGTGGAGCAGGCGGACCTCCTCGATGATGTCCTCCTCGTCGCGGTACCAGGGCTTCGTCTTGGCGTCCTTGCAGAAGCCGCAGCCGCCGGAGACGTAGTGGACGCAGCCGAGGAAGGTGTCCAGCTCGGCCATGAGGATGCCGGCCTTCATGTCCGGGTGCTGCGCGACAATGGGGGCTCCGGCGTGGGCGTGCCGCGTCCATTCCTGCGCGGTGCGGAAACGGTTGACGACGGTCTTGCCGGCGAAGAGGTCGGCCACGGCGGCGTCGCCGTCGCGGGTGATGAAATGATCCACGTGGTCCTTGAGAGGATTCGCGCGCGTGGTGGCGTGGCCTCCGCCGTCGTCGGCGAACCCGAAGGCCGCGTTGGCGCCGGTGAGGATGCGGTCGCCCTTGAAGTCGCGGAACAACGAGACCGTCTCGTCGTGCGTGATGGGCGTGCCGCGCAGGTACTTCCCGGGCACGACGCAGGAGGCGAGGATGAGCAACGCGTCGCCGGTGAGTTCCCGACGGTTCTCGCGCAGGGAGTCAATCGTGTGGTACTCGACCTCGGCGCCTTGGGAAAGTGCAGCTCCGGCGGCGTAGCGGGCGTGCGGGCTGATGTAGGGCGGAACGCCGAACGCGGAGGGCTCGTCAACGTAGCCGTCGACCAGCACCAGCTTGCTCACGAAGATGGCCTGTCCGTTCCGGGTGATAGGGTTGCCGGTGGTCTCCCTCCTGGAGGCGACCTCATGGGGCCGCGACCCCCTCATTTTTAATCCGGGTCTTTGTCCGAGACCTGTCAAGAACCCGGGAAACGGTCGGCCTTTGGGCCCCCCGTGGCCTCCCCCCACGCAGCACCTTGTCGCTGCGGGATTGGGACGCCTTCCTGGTTCACCCAAGTGGTGGACTATGCAGCCGAGCAACCAAGCCAACTACGACCGCGCCATCACGCAGTTCTCGCCCGACGGCCGTCTCTACCAGGTCGAGTATGCCCGCGAGGCCGTCAAGCGCGGCACCACCGCCGTCGCCGTGCGCGGCAAGTCGTTCGTCGCCCTCCTCGTGGACAAGCGCGTCAACTCCAAGCTCATCGTCCCCGCCAGCATCGAGAAGATCTTCGCCATCGACGCCCACGTCGCCTGCGCCACCTCGGGCCTCGTCGCCGACGCGCGCTCCCTCGTGGACCGCGCCCGCGTCGAGGCGCAGATCAACCGCGTCAGCTTCGACGAGGCCATCCCCATCGACCTGCTGGCCAAGCGCATCTGCGATGTCAAGCAGGCCTACACGCAGACCGGCGGCGGCCGCCCCTTCGGCACCGCCCTCCTCGTCGCCGGCGTGGACAAGTCGGGCGCCCGCCTCTTCGAGACCGACCCCTCGGGCGCCCTCGTCGAGTACCGCGCCAGCGCCGTCGGGGGAGGCCGCGGCCCCGCTCTTGAGCTCCTGGAGAAGGAGTACAAAGACGGCCTCGGCCTCGACGCCGCCGTCCAGCTCGGCCTCAAGGCGCTGCACGCCGGCACGGAGGGCAAGTTCAACGCCGACGCGCTTGAGATCGCCGTCGTCGAGGCCCCCGTGGGCGGCGCCTCCGGATTCCGCCGCCTCAGCGACGCCGACGTCAAGGCTGCCGTGAAGGGGATGGCCTGATGGTCAGCCTCGACAAGGCGGTCGTCGCTCGCCTGCAGCGCTTCCATCACCACTTCGAGATCCTCGTGGACCCCGACGGGGCCATCACCCTGGCCGAGCGCCTGCGCAAAGGCGAGGCCGTGCCCGACGCCGAGATCACCAAGCTGTGCGCCGTGGACAATGTCTTCACGCACTGGACCGAAGGCAAGAAGGCGAGCCGCGAGGACCTTCTGAAGGGCTTCGAGACCGACGAGTTCGTCCGCGTCGCGCGCCGCATCCTCGCCGAGGGCGAGGTCCAACTCACCGCCGAGCAGCGCAAGAAACTCGGCGAGGCGAAGCACAAGAAACTCCTCGAGACCATCCTGCGCAACGCGTGGAACCCGCAGACCAAGACGCCCCACCCGCGCGACCGCATCGAGCGCGCTCTGGAGGAGGCCAAGTTCAAAGTGGACCCCCTGCGCCGCGTGGACGAGCAGGTCGAGGAAGCCATGAAGAAACTCCGGCCGCTCCTGCCCATCGCCTTCGACGTCGTCAAGGTCGCCGTCCGCGTCCCCATGGAGTACACCGGCCACGCTTCCGGCGCAGTCCGCTCGATGGGCGAGCTCAAGAGCGAAGAGTGGCAGCCCGACGGCTCCCTCATTGTCGTCCTCGAAATGCCGGCCGGCATGCAGACCGAAGTGTACGACCGCCTCAACGCGATGACGCACGGCAAGGTCACCGTCAAGCTCCTCGGCAAGTGAGCCAACCCTTCCCCACCTCACCCAACACACACTCCCAAGGTAACATCATGACAACCAACCAACGCAAAGTGGTCCTTCCCGGCGACATCGTGGGCGACGCCCGCGCCATTCCCGGCAACGGCACCAAGAAAGTCGGCGACAAACTGGTCGCCATCACCGCCGGCGTCCTCCAGGAAGTCGGCGAGCGCGTCCACGTCCTCGCGATGACGGGGGCCTACGAGCCCCGCCCCGGCGACATGGTCGTCGGCATCGTCACCGAGGCCAACACCGGCAACTGGCTGGTGGACATCCGCGCGCCCTGGCCAGCCCCCATGCACGTCTCGGAGGTCCCGTGGCGCGTGGACTTCGGCGAGACCACCGCCTACCTGAAGGTCGGCGACGCCATCTGGTGCAAGGTCCTCTTCGTGGACGAGCAGAAGAAACTCCAGGTCACCCTGAAGGACCGCAACCTCTCCAAGCTGGAGGGCGGCGAGCTCCTCGAGGTGCCCGTCACGAAGGTGGCCCGCATCATCGGCAAGAACGGCGCCATGCTGAACCTGCTGAAGGGCTACGTCGAGTGCTGGATGAGCGTCGGCCAGAACGGCCGCATCTGGCTCAACGGCGCCCCCGCCGAGGTCCTCCTGGCCCGCAAGGCCATCGAGGCCATCTGCGAGCACGCCAACAGCCCCGGCCTCACTGAGCGCATCTCCGCCATGCTGGAGGCCGCGCGCCCCGGCGGCGTGGACGCTGACCTGAGCATCGAGAAGAACGCCCCCGCCGCGGAGTCGGCCGAGGGCATGAGCGAATCCCAAGAACCGGCCGGCGACGGCCCCCAGGAGGAGTAACCATGGGCGTCCCTGACCCAACGAAAGAACTCGTCAACAAGAAAGGCATCCGCCTCGATGGCCGCAAGACCACCGAGATCCGTCCCATCACCATCAAGGCCGGCGTCCTGCACCGCGCCGATGGCTCCGCCTACCTCGAGTGGGGCGCGAACAAGGTCATCTGCGGCGTCTACGGGCCCCGCGAGCTGAACCCGCGCCGCTTCCAGGAGTCGGACAAGGCCGTCGTCCAGGTGCGCTACAACATGGCCGCCTTCTCGACCTCCGACCGCAAGCGTCCCGGCCCCGACCGCCGCAGCCAGGAGATCGGCAAGGTCATCGCGGACGCGTTCGAGAACGTCGTCCTGACCGAGCGCTTCCCCCGCGGCGCCGTCGACATCCACGTCGACGTCCTCGAGGCCAACGCCGGCACCCGCTGCGCCGCCTTGGTGTGCGCCGCCGTCGCCCTCGCCGACGCGGGCATCCCGATGAAGGGCCTCGTCTCCGCCGTCGCGGCGGGGAAGGCCAACGACCGCGTCATCCTCGACCTGGACCAGATGGAGGACAACTACGGCAACGCCGACTTGCCCATCGCCGTCAACCACACCTCGGGCGAGATCGTGCTGCTCCAGATGGACGGCCACCTCACCCCCGCCCAGTTCGACGAGGCCCTCGACATGGCCGTCGAGGGCAACAAGCAGGTCGTCGAGGTCCAGCGCAAGGCGCTCCTGGAGCGCTTCGCCGTCACGATGGCCGAGAAGGACGCCGCCGGCGTCTTCGACGCCCCCGAGCCCGACACGAGCGCCGGCCCCGAACGCGGCGAGCGCCGCGAGGGCGGAGGCGGCGGTCGCGGT
>JAHFTW010000006.1 GCA_023269235.1 Thermoplasmata archaeon | reverse complement strand
CTCTGGAACATGGGGAAGGACGTCGCCGCGGCCGAACTCGAGCGGACGAACCCGCTCGAAGCCTGGGGCAACGGGCTCGTCGACATCCAGACGAAGGTCGGCGCCGCCGCGACGAAGTCGGGCCTCGAGCAGATCACCGCGATCGAGGACGTGGCCGCGGCCGGAGAGGACGTCTACGGCAAGCTGAAGGCCTTCATCGCCGACATCGCCTCGGTCCGCTCCGGCGTCAACAAGTCGATCGACTCCCAGGTCTGGGAGCTCGGCGTCGGCGAGATGGACGCGCGGGGCCAGGCCGGGGCCGTCACGCAGCGGGTGAAGGAGCTCCAGGACCAGCTCAAGCTCGCAACCTCGCCCGCCGAAATCCAGGCAATCACGCAGGAGATCCAGAGCCTGACGAGCCGCTACGTCGGCACCTTCGGGAAGGACGACAAGGACCGGGCTGCGGCGATCGCGTGGGCGCAGGAGCAGCTCGACCGGGCGAAGGGACTCGCGAACGAGGCCCTCGACGCCCTCGACGCGCAGGCCAAGGCCCTCGCTACCCAGCTTGAGACGACCCTGAAGACCGCTACCGGGCTCATCTCGACGAACGTCTCCGACGCCGCGACGCAGATCGGCCAGCTCTCCCACACGCTCGGCGCCCTCGACGAGGAAATGCGGAAGGCGATCGAGCGCCTCGGGCAGGGCGCGCTCGACTCCCTCGCGCCCCTTCGGGCGGCGATGGATACCGCGGCCGGGATCTTCACCGGGGCCACGGCGACGGCGGGCGCGGCTCTCACGGGGAGCGATGCGAGCTTCTCCGCGAGCGTTGACCGCTCGACGTCCCGGCTGAACAGCTTCGCCGAAGCGCTCGACCGGGCGATCTCGAAGCTGAACGGGATCGGCGGGACCGGCGCGGAGTCCGGGTCCGGCACCGGCCCGAAGACCGAGAACTACGCGGAGACCGTGACTCCCGCGCGCACGACCGCAACCGCTGTCGTCACCTACTCCCGGCGCTTCGCCGGACAGATGACGCCGAGGGTGGCCTGACATGGCGCTCGACCCCTACGTCGAGGCGCACCGGAGCGACGTCGTCACCGAGACGGCTTGGCTCGTGGAGATCCGGTTCCCGACGGTGCATCGGCTCTGCGACTGGAAGGACCCGATCGTCTACGGCGGGAACACGTTCGAGCGCGCCGTCCTGACGGTCGAGGGAATCAGCTCCGACGCATCGGGCGTCGCGGCCGGCTCGAGCAGTCTCCGGATCGGCTGCGGCGACGACTACTGGCCGACGCTCCTCGCGGCCCTGGCGGAGGACGAGCGGCATCCCGAGGTCGTCCTCTACGAGGCGTGGTTCGACCCGGCCGTCGTCTCGTCCGCCCCCGCCGCCGTTCGCGCCGTGCGGATCTACCGGCTCGAGACGGCCTCGTGGACCCCGCTCGAGGCGACGATCACGCTCGGCCCCGGGTCCGACGTGAAGACGGGCCGCCTGCCGTCCCGCGAGTACGGCTCCGGCCTCTGCACCTATTGCCGCTTCAAGGGCCAGCAGTGCGGCTACCCGGGCGCCGCGACGACCTGCGGCGGAGGCACTGCTCCGGAGCGGACCTACGAGGCATGTGTCGCTCTCTCGAACCAGGCGCGCTTCGGCGGCCAGCGCGCCATGCCCGGCGAAGAGGTCGAGATCACCTGGGAGTGGAACGTGGCGAACCAGTTCTACGACACCGCGACGATCCGGCTCACGCGGAGGGCTGAGTAATGCCGCTCGCGACCTTCCCCTGGATCTCTCCCGCCGATGCCCCGCGCGTGGGGTTCACCTCGGGCGTGGCCTTTCGAACCGAAGTCACCACCGCGCGGAGCGGCGTGGAGAAGCGTCGCATCGTCTGGCCCTATCCGCGCCACACCCTCGGATCCCTCGACTGGTCCCGCACGGAGAACGCGGCGACGAAAGCCAACGCGCTCTACGCCTTCTTCTGCGACCGGAAGGGGAAGGCCCTGCCGTTCGTCGTCTTCGACTTCGACGCCGTGCGCAGCTACGTCGACGCCCGGGTCGGCATCGCGACGGCGGGCCAGACGGTGTTCAACCTACCGAGCCGGAACGCGACGGCGGTCACGGTGAAGGTCAACGGCCTCGTCCGGCTCGGAACCTTCGCCGCCTTGGCCGGCGCGAATGCTCGCGACCAGCACACCTTCGACGCCCCCGGAGCGCCGACGCTCTCGCAGCCAAACGCCGGGAGCAAGCCCGCCGGAACGTGGAACGTGAAGTGCTGTTGGGTCGGAGCGGCCGGGGACGGCATCCTCGGGACCGTCTCGAGCAACATCACCGTGGCGGGGGCAACGGCGATCACGACGGCGCGCCCCGCGAGTCCGCCCGCGTGGGCGACGGGATGGAAGGTCTTCTCCTCGAAGCTCGGCCCGACCGCGACATGGTGGGAGACCTCCGCGACGATCCCGATCGCGACCGCCACGTACGATGACAACACGTCAGACGCAGCGCTCACGGTGCAGCGTCTCCCGCTCACCGCGGGCGACGTCCTCACGATGGACTTCACGGGCCAGCGTGCCTTCGCCGTGCGCTTCGACACCGACGAGCTGGCGATCCAGAACTTCGGGAACCTGCGTTACGGCGGGCTCACCGTCCCCGTCATCGAAGTCGTGGGCGAGGAATGAGCAGCCGGGGCCCGACGACGCCCGTGAACCCTCGTCCCGGCGCCGGCCGTGGCGGTGCGACGCCGAAGCCCGACCGCACGGAGACGCCCGTCGGGCCGCGGAAATACCCGGGCTGGACGGACCCGCCTCTCCCGAGCGGCCCGGTCGCGCCGACCCCCGGCGGAGACCGCTCGCTCGGCGGCGGCAGCAACGCCGTCACCGCGAGCGCCCTCGTCGGCCCGACGCATCGCGTCCCGATCCTCTTCGGCCGGTGTCGCCTCTCGCCAGACCTCGCGATGGCTTCCCAGGACTCCTACTCGGGGATGCGCTTCGGGAAGTACCTCGCGATCATTTCCGAGGGGCCGATCGACGCGATCGAGAGCTGGGAGGGCGCGACGACGTCCGACTTCCGAGCGATCGAGACGACGCTCGGTACGCTCACGACGCCCACGGGGCACCTCGGAGGCACGATCGGCCTCGCCGCGGCCTATATCGAGACGAAGAACTCGAAGCCGTGGAGCCCCGCCGGAATCTTCCGTGGCCGGCTTCTGTTTGACCCGCGGCTCGGAGCCTGGGGGGCGGGCGAGTACCCGGACCCCCTGAAGTGCGCCTACTCCACGAACCCGGCTCTCGCGGCTGCGGACCTCCGGACGTTTCCTCAGTACGGCGACCTCTCGCCGACCGTCATCTCGTGGGCGAGCGTCATCGCGGCCGCCGACTACTTCGACGAGCTCGTCGACGGCGCGAAGCGGTACACCTTCAACCTCTGGATGACGGCGGCCTCGGGCGCCGAGCAGTGGCTCGACACGTTGAAGCTCCACTTCGGCCTCTCCTGGCGCGAGGACGGAGGCGTCTACTACCTCGACTTCTCGGCGCCCGTCGCGGACGTCGCGGCGATCATCAATGACGACGACATCGTCGATGGCACGCAGCCGCGCATGACGTTCGGCGGCGGCGCCGGCCTCGTCGACCGGCCGAACCGCTTCCGCGCCGAGTGGGTCGACCCGGCGAGCGATTGGGCCATCCGCACCGTCGAGGTTCGGCACCCGGAGGTCGAGGCGGGCGCGCCGATCCGCGACGCGGCCGTCTACAAGCTCCACGGGCTCCAGACCGAGGCCATGGCGATTCGCGCCCTCTGGCGGATCGCGAAGGACATCTGGTCTGAGCAGGAGCTCGAGTGCGAGGTCACCGCGACGAACCTCCATCTCCAGGTCGGCTCGCGCGTCACTTGCAACCTGACGAGCCTCGGGCTCTCGGGCGTCGACTTCCTCGTCACCCGCTTCGCTTACAACGGCGACCGCGTGAACCTCGCGCTCCGGCGGTACGACACGACGACCTGGACGCCGCCCGGGTCCACCGGCGGCGCGCTCCCCGACTACGGCTACTTCGACACGCCTCCCGACCTCGTCGTCCCGACGCGCGCGACGCCCGAAAGCGAAATCACCGCAGTTACGCCGACCTCGAAGGTGACGACCGTCTACCTGGGGTTCTCCTGGCAGCTTCCGACGTTCCAGTGGGTCAAGGACGTGCTCATCCGCGTCTGGCCCGCGGGCACCGCGGCGACGTGGGACACGCCGGGCTACACCGAGTATCCCTCCTCGCCCTCGGGCGATTCGCGCTTCGCTGCGGACCCGACGTGGAAGGTGAGCCTGAAGCCGAAGGTCTTCGAGACGCAGACGGCTACCTTCGACGCTCTCGGGAACCAGACGAACATCGACTACGCGGGCGACGGCTACGTCGCGATCCTCCGGCTGCGCTCGCTGGCGCTGAACCTTTCCGCGGGCGTGACGCTCTCTGAGGCGGCGCACTCCTCGAGCGTCCCGACCCCTCCCGCGACCGTCGTCGTCGAGACGCCCGCGACGCCCGCTCCGGCGAGCGGCGAGATCGCGGTGTGGGACACGGTGGCCGGGAAGCTGACCCACACGGCGGCGCTGATGTGGGATGAGACGAACAAGCGGCTCACGCTCGGGACCGCGTCGCCCGCCGCCTCGGCGATGGTCCACCTCTACGACACGGCCTTCTCGAAGGGTTTCCTGATCGGCGACGACGTCACCCTCGCGACGGGCGCGCAGAAGGGTGTCCGAATCATCCCATTCAATACCGGGGACATCTACTTCGACCTGAAGACGCACGCGGCGGGGAAGGTCTACTTCCGCACGGGGCAGGGCACCGAAAGCGGAGCGGCCCGAACGTGGATGGCCGTCGAGGCGGCCACCGGAAACGTCGGCGTCGGGACGCCGAGCCCGGCCGGGCGATTGACCAGCTACTACGCCACCAACGTAGCACCCTCGCTAGCGCCAAACGCCTTCGCCCCGTTCATCATCAACAATGCCGGGGAAGAGCTAGCGTTCGGCGTGGACAGCGCGGCTCCGTATCCGGTGTGGATGCAGGCCCGCTATGCGACCGCCGCAAGAGACATAGCGATCAACCCTCTCGGTGGCAACGTCAGCGTCGGGACGACGAGCGTGCCCGCCGGCTACCGAATGATCGTTGACGGTACGGGTGTCGGCGGTTTCCTTTCTCGAGCCAACGATCCGGTGACGGCCGTCATCGCCGTGCAGAACACGCTTAGTACGGGGGCGCGCGTCTACCGGCTCACAGCCGGGATTGTTGGTGTCACGCAAGAGCACTTCTCCATCTACGACGCGACGGCCGCTGCGACGAGGCTGGTGATCGACACCAGCGGCCACACCCTCCCGGGCACGACGTGGACCTACGACCTCGGCGCGAACGCGACCCGCTGGCGTTCTCTCTACGCGGCCGAGCTGCGCGTGGAGACGCTCGTCGCCCAGAACACCATCGCCACGATTGGAGGGAACGTCCTCGTCGCGCCGACGACGAAGCTCACGGCGGCTCTGGCGGCTGCGGCGACCACGCTCTACGTCGAGCACAACAGCATCGCTGCGGGCAACATCCTCTACCTGAAGGCCGCGCCGGGGGGCGCGCAGCAGGTGGAGTTCATGAGCGTGACCTCCGGCCCGACAGGGACCGGACCCTACGCCTACGTCGTCGTCCGCAACCTCGACGGCACGGGAGCGAATGACTGGCCGGCGGGAAGCGCGATCGTCGACACCGGGACGACGGGGAACGGCTTTATCGACCTCTACTCCGTGCGCGGGACGAAAGCCGCGACCGAGTACGGCCCAACGATCGTCGGCAACGTGCGGAACAGCGCGACGTTCAACGACTGGTCGCCACGCTGGGCGATCGGCAACCTGAACGGCCTCTACGGGTACGCCACGAACGAGTACGGCTTCGCCGCTGGCGTGCCGACCGCGGCATGGGTGAAGGTGGACCCCACGAACGGCGTCCGCATCGGCCACAACGCGACGACGAAGGTGAGCATCGATGCCGCGGGGAACGCCAGTTTCACCGGAGCCGTGACCGCCGCGAGCGGCGCGATCGGCGGCTGGACGATCGGAGCGACGGAGCTTGCCGCCGGGTCCGGAGCCTGCATCCGCGCGGGGCAGACGGCGTACGACACCGGGACCGGCTTCTGGCTCGGCGACGTGGCGGGGGCGAAGAAGTTCTCGCTCGGGGACGCTGCGGGGAACAAGCTGACGTGGGACGGGAGCGCGCTCGCGCTCACCGGAGCGATCACCGCAGCCTCAGGACAGATCGGTGGCTGGACGATCGGAGCGGCCGACCTCTACTCGGGCGGCATCTACCTTCATTCGAGCGCGACGCCCGCCTCGAACAAGATCTACGTCGGGGCCGCGATCTACGGCGGGACGACGACCGCGTTCTATGTGGACGGGTCGGGCCGCCTCTCGTTGAAGGACAAGTTCCTGTGGGACGGAACGAGCCTGACGGTCCTCGCGGGGAATGTCACGCTCGACAGTAACGGCATCTGGATTCCGCCGGGGGGCGCGGGCCGAACGTCGAGCTTCGGGTTCGTCAACGGCTCGACGTGGATCGGTGGGACCTACGCGAGCGCGGGGGCGCGCAACGTCGTCGGCCTCACGGCGCAGAAGAGCGGCTATGGCGCGACGGTCGAATGCTCGACCGACGGGACGATCGGGGGCGGGAAGGTCGCGATCATGGGACTGCTGGAGTCCGGGGATATCGCCGTCACCGGGCACGTCGCCTCGACGCAGTACGTCACCGCCACGACCTACATGACCGCGGGCACGAATATCACGGCCGGGGGGCTCGTCTCCGCGGGGTCCGCGTTCTACTGCAACGGGAATCAGGTCGTCGGCTCCCGCGGCGCAGCCGTCGCCGACGCGACAGACGCGGCCACCGCCATCACTCAGCTAAACGCACTTCTCGCCCGCTGCCGCGCGCACGGGCTCATTTCTTAGGAGGGACCATGACACCCACCGACATCGCGGCCAAGCTCACGCTCCTCGGCAAGCAGCGCGAGGAGATGGCGCAGTCCTTCAACGTGCAGCTCGCCCAGCTCGACCTTCAGGAGAAGTCCGTGAGGGCTCGGCGGGAGCAGCTCATCGAGTCGTTCAATCGTCAGTCCGGGTTCTTCGACGGCCGCGAGGAGACGCTGAAGGAGATGATGAAGGAGAGCGCGCCGGCCGAGCCCGGCGCTGGCCCTGGCGAGAGCCGGCCCGGGGCGGCGCCGGAAACGGCCGAGCCGTAGGCCTCGCGGGAGGAAGACCCCTACGGGGCCTATGGCACGTTTCCGTGCGCGACGACGATTCCTAGCACGGTGCCGCACTCCGCACAGATGACCTCGGCGCGATCCGTGGCTATTCCGGAGCGAGTCGAGATGTACCTGTGGGGGCAGAGCGCGCCCGGCAGCGGGCGCGACGCGCCGCCCAGCACTGGCACGCTCTCGTCTTCGCGGTCCATCGCGACGGACGAGGCGACCCGGCGGCTGTTGACGCCGCCCGTCGTCACCGCCTCTTTCACGATGCCCAGAACCCCCGGCTCCACTACGTCGAGCAGCCCGTCGGCCGCCGCGTTCTCGCCGTGCGTGCGGAGGAGCGCGACGGCGGTGCGGATCTTCTGGATGTTGGAGGGGGTCATGGCCTGGGCCTCCTGATCTTCGCCGGCCGTTTTACGGGCCGCTTTGGCAGCGCACGGCCCGTCCGCACATATCCCCTCTTGCCGTCTATCGTCTCGACTACGCGAGCCCCAGTGTCGAATGTGACACCTTCTGGCGGGTAGTGAACCTGCCGCTCCACCTTGCACGATGCAATGAAGTTGACCGCGCCGATGCGTCCACCCCCGAACAACCACTTGCCCGGGGCGAGCGCCATCCCGAGAAACACGTCGAAGCCGGCGTCGCTGGCATCCCCGATCGCCCGGTTCAGGGCGAAGACAGCGTTCTCTACGACCTTGCGCGTATCCGTTGCCTTCTTCTTCTTCATCCTCTCCTCCTCCCCGCCTTCACGCGCCTGACGTGCTTCCGCATCCCGCGGGACATGCGCCCAACAATCCCGAGCCGCTGGAGGCGCGCGTAGCCGCCCTTCACCTTCACGGTGCCGGTCACGGTCAGGCGCCCGGAACGAGTGATGTCGAACTGCATGGACTCGACGTGGACGCCGGGGATCGGCGCCAGCGGCTTCGAGGTGTGGACGTAGCAGTTCGGGCCGAGCTCGATCGTCTCGGTGTCGAGGCCGTAGAGCGAGGCGAGGAGGGGGATCATCGCGGCTCCGGCGGCTCAGGGAGCGGCGTCCACCTCGCTACACCGTCGATCGGGCCGTCGCAGTCCCCGCGCCACCCTCGCTCGCCGCAGTAGACGGCCGCGACGAGGAGGGCCCTGCGCCTCGCGCCGAAGGCTTCCACGATAACCTCGGCTCCGGATTCCGGCAGCCGCTCCTCGACGGGGATCCACCTCGGCGCGCGGCGGGCCATGGAGACGAGGGAGAGGATCGTCTCCCGGTCGCAGGCCGCGACGAAGAGAGCGTCGGACATCTCCAAGGGGTAGGCGCCGCTCTCCGTCTCGATGAGGAGCGTCCCGTCCTCGAAGGTGACAAGAGAAGCTTGATCGGACATCTCGGGAGAGGGGAGCGGCTCGAACTCGCGCTTCCCCGACGTCGCCGCCTTCGCGAGCTCCTCGAGCCGGTCGAGGTCGGAGGGGGAGAGGGTCACGAGGTCACCTGTCTAGGTGCTTGTCCAGCGCTCCCCGAACGATCTCCGACCGCGATTCCTTCCGGCGGCGCGCCGTCTTTTCTAGGCGCGTCGAAAGCACTTCGGGCAAGCGCAGCGTCAGATGAGGGGCCGCTCCTTCCCCTGACCGTCCGGAGAGCGGCGGTCGACCGGCCTGTCTTTGGGTTCGGGCGGAGATCTTCGGCATACGCGAAGAATCTTACCCTTTCGAGCAGCGCCAAGGTTTCCTCCGTCGGGCGGAACCATTCTCCGACGCCTCTGGAGGGCAATAGCTGCTTGTGGAGCAACCATTCGAGGACTCTCCCGCCTGGGATCGTCATCATCAACTCGAGCTTTCGTCCCGACCCGGTCGACAGAGAAGCGATCCTCTTCACGGGATCCCTGGAAATTCCGATCTTCAGCATCCCGTTTTCGGTATCCCTGGCGAAGTAAACGAACGACGGCCCCATGACTCCAATGAGCCGCGTGCGCGCCGAGAAATCCTTCGCATCCCGACGAAACATCTCAGCGTCCTGTCTCGAGAGGAAGGTCCCCTTCACCACGCGGTTGCGAACGCTGAGACGGACGCGCCATTTCTCCCCGTCCTGCGCGATGCCGTTGA
Organism: Thermoplasmata archaeon; assembly: GCA_023269235.1. GTDB lineage: Archaea > Thermoplasmatota > E2 > JACPAO01 > JAHFTW01 > JAHFTW01. The sequence continues at coordinate 99,978 of JAHFTW010000006.1, read as the reverse complement.
TGAACTTCATGCGAATAATGTAGCACAGAATCGCGGACGCGCAAGGGCTCAGTTACAGAGAAGGTAACTTCCGGGGCAAGAATGGGATGCGCCGGTTTCACTAAATCCCAGTGTACCCGGCGCATCTAATTGTGGTGTTTGTGGTTAGGTGGAGCCGAAGCCCAGACTTGAACTGGGGACCTACTGATTACGAACAAGTTGTGAACACTATTTCACCTTGACAGTAGGCGTAAGTCGCCCAAGGTTCCGGGCCATGAACGAAGCCCTCTCCCCCGGCTCGGTCCTTCCGCCTCACATCGCTGCGCGCATCACCGTTTCCGCTTCCGGGTGCTGGCTTTGGGATGGCGCGCGAGACGTCCACGGCTACGGCCTCGCGAGCATCGGCGGGAAGATGTTCCGCCTCCATCGGTGGGCTTATCAGGCGGCGAACGGACCCGTGCCGCCCGACCTCGACATGGACCACCTTTGCAGCGTCCCGCCGTGCTGCAACCCGCTCCACCTGGAACCCGTGACGCATCACGTGAACCTCCTTCGATCGTCGAGAACGCGCGCCCTCATGAACCTGAAGAAGACCGAGTGCGCGAATGGTCATCCCTTCACGGAGGAGAACACCTATCGGTGGGGTGGGGCCCGTGGGATCCCTCGGCGCTACTGTCGAACCTGCATGAGAGAGAGAAATCGGAAAGGGGCGAACCGGGCCGCCTAACCCCCCTCGTCTCCGGAGGCGTAAGTCCGGCTCTCGGGCGCCGCCCCTTCGCCCTCCCGTGGGTCCCCTGTCGTCCCTGGCTGTACCCGGCTCTCCCCTCTGCCCTGCCCACTGATACCGGGTACAGCAGGCGCGTCGAGCACGCTCCCGACGGCCTCCGCGAGCGCCTCGCGCGCCGCCCATCGCCGGCTCTGGTCGTAGTGCCTTTCCGTGACCGCAGAGGACGTGTGCCCCGCAGCTCGGCGGAGAACCTCGACGGTGGCCCCCGTCTCGCCGGCGAGCGTCAACGCCTGATTCCGCAGCCAGCCCAGGCCGCGCACGGTCCGCCCGAGGCCAGCCGCCTCTCCCGCCGCCCCGAGCGCCTTCTGGAGCGTCCAGGGCGTCAGGGCGTGCCGCGCCTTCGGCTGCCCCGCGCGGCGGCTCCACACGGCGAGGAGCGGCTCGGACGACGCCACTCCGCGGCACGGGCCGGCGAGCCACGGCCCGAGGTGCGCCCGGAGGCCGGAGGAGATCGGGGCGTTCTCCCGCCCGGGCTGCGCCCCCTTCCGCCGACCGAACACGATCTGCCCGGCGTCGAGGTCCACGTCTCCGATCGTCAGTTCGCGCGCCTCGACCTCCCGGCAGGCCGTGCGGAGGACGAGCTCGGCCGCGACGCGCGCGACGCTCCCCGGCTCGAGCGCCGCGAGGAAGGCCCGGACGCTCGTCGCGGTCGACGTCGGCCGGCTCCGGCGTGGCACCTTCACCTTTGGCGTTTCCGGCGTGGGGAGGCCAACGATCCTCATGGCGGTCTTCGCGATCGTCACGGCCGCGCGCGTCTGCGCCCCCTGCGAGCGCGTGTGGAGCCCCGCCCATTCGACGAACCGACCGAAGTCCTCGCGGGTCAGGCTCGCAGGCTGGGCCGGACCGAGGGCCCGCTTCCAGAGATCGGCCACGCTCTCGACTTGGGCGATGCTCCGAGGGCTCTTCCGGTACTGACGTAGTTCGGCGGCGTACCTGGCGAAGGCCTGGGCGAGCGACGGCGGGAGCGGAGCGATCTTCGGGAGCGGCACCCCGAGCCGCCGCGCCGTCCTCTCGAGCCGAAGGGCGTCGCGGAACCGCTCCGCGGCTTCCTTGTTCGGGGCGCTTCCCTTCCGCGGCTTCTTTCCGATCTGCACGCGGATGCGCCACTGCTTCGCCTTCGCGTCCCAGGCGAGCCCGTCCTGAAAGTGCAGGCCCACGTCAGCGCTCGCGCGGGACGAAGACGACGACGTTCGGCGGGAGCTCGTCCTCGCGCGGCGCCGGCTCCTCGGGGAGCGGATCGTCCGGTAGCTCGTCTCGCACCTCGCGTCGGTACTCGAATACGGCGTTCAGGAGTCCGGACGGGAGGCGCGCGCCGTCGGCTAGGACCGCGTCGAGCTTCCGGAGCGTCCGCCTCTTCTCCTCCTCGCCCTGCCGTTCGAGCGGCCGCCTTTCGTCGTGCCGCGGGCGCAGGCGGATCTCGACGTTGAAGCATCGCAGGTCCGGCGGTGCCTCGAACGTCCCGGCCGCCCAGCGTTCACGCAGGTGGCGCTCGAGCGCGCGGGCGAGGTCCTCCTCGACGGCGGCCGAGGTCGGCCCTTCGACCTCGAGCCCCGGTATGGCCGGAACCCAGCCGCGCCAGCCGGAGGGAGTCCGCTCGAGCAGAGCGGCGAGACGCATCGCGGAAGGCTACTCCTTCGAGGTGGGGGAGGGGGGGCACGGGCTACTGGTCCGCCCAGGCGGGGCCGGGATGGAACCCGTCAACCCGCCCCTGGTCGCCGGTGTCGCGGATCTCGATCCGGCCGAGATACGTCTCCCCGACGTAGACGCGAGCGAAGACGACTCCGGAGTATCGCTCTGCCCAGCTACAGGATCTCCAGTCCAGTTTGACGACTCTCTCGACGACGTCGCGCTTGAGGCTCCGCGGCGAGCGGTGCCACGGCTTCGGAGCCATGTAGATGCGGAGTTCCGGGGCTGAGGGCGCCCGGGCTGCCGTGTCCTCCGTCCAGTCGATCCGCTCGACGAACGACGCTCCGGCGTCGTCCACGATAGCCGCGGCGGCGATCTCGATGCGCTTGTCGGGAGTGGGCGTCGGCTCGGGCGCGGGCGTCGCACTCGCCGTCTGGGCGAGGAGAACGAGTGTGAGGAGCATTGGCACCTCCGGAGGGGGAAGTCTACGGCCGCTCGCCGTCGACGATCTTCAGCACCCTCCCGACGACCTCGACCTCCTCGGCGTCGACCTCGATCGGCGGGAACATCGGGTTGTCGCCCTTCAGAATCCAGCCGCCCTTCTTCCTCTTGAAGACCCGCTTCACCGTGCTCTCGCGGTTCACCTTCACGATCGCGACCTGACCGTCTTTCACCCTGGAGGCGGGCTCGACGAGGAGCAGGTCGCCGGACCAGAAGTGTGGGTACATCGAGTCGCCCACGATCCGGATGACGTACCGGCCGTCGCGGTAGAGGTGGCGGAGGAGCTGGTACGTCTCGCCCTCGAGCTCCTCGGCGTCGATCGGCGGGCCTCCGGAAGCGATGGCGCGGATCGGCACCTCGACGGTGTGCTCGGGGCGGCCGGCGTCGTGATTCTCGCCGGGGGGAATGGGTGAAGCCCCGATCAGGTCGTCCACCGTGATACCGAGAGCTTCCGCGAGACGAGTCAGTGTGCCGGCGGTGGGGCTCTTCGTCGTGCCGTCCTCGATGGCCTTCACGTGGGTTGCGGTCATGCTGGCGGCGTTCGCCAGCGCATAACCGCTGAGGTGGCGCGCCTCGCGGAACCGCTTGAGGCGTTCGCCTATTTCCATATTTGGGAATTTATGCCCCAAGCCGCTACCCGACAACGGCTTACCGAATTCGGGAAATATTCCTTGACTCATACATTCTTAGGGCATACATTTCTCGGCATGAAGCCGAAGCCGAGAACGCAGACCCCGATCGAGAAGAGGCGGCAGGCCCGGAGCCTCTCCGGGTACGCGCTGGCAAAGGCCGTCGGGACGACCCCCTCGCACATCGCCCGCATCGAGCGCGGGGAGTCCTGCCCGAGCGTCGACCTCGCCCTCCGCATCGCCGACGCTCTCGGCGCCGACGTCCGCGAGCTGTTCCCTGTGCGCGAGCGCAAGGCGGCCTGACCGTGGCCCGCCCGCTCGGCCACCTCCTCCTCTTCCAGCGCCCGGCCGACGTCCGGCCTCCGCAGCCGCCGTCGCCCGGAGCCGGGACCGGCGTCGTGATCCGGTTTCGCGGGCCGCGGCTGGCCATCGCTCCGGCGACCCACTTCCTTTTGAGAGCGGCCTAACCCGTGGCCCCCTTCTTCATCACCTGCGCCGACTGCAACGGGGCGCGCCTGCTCGACGGCGAGCCCTGCGTCTACTGCGACAGCAAGGGCTACCGCGAGGAGTGGCAGGAGACCGAAGCCGCGCTGAAGGAGCGTGTCCGCCTCTGCGAGCGGCTCCTCTTCGAGCCCGGCTTCGAAATGGCGTTCCTCTTCCTGCTCGGCCGGCAGGGCGAAAGACACCTGGCCGAGATCGCGGCCATCACCGAGACGCACCCGGCCCCCCATCCCACGGTGGCAGAAGCAAGCCATGGCGCGGCGGACTATCCGTGCGACTCCGCCGCCGGGAGGCGTGAGCCCTCCCCGGCCTCTTCGACCTCTGAGCCGAACGCCGTCGACCGCTGCGAGCACGGGCTTCGGGGGGCCTTGTTCCACCTTCCTGCGGCAGACGAGCGGGCGGCCTGACGTGGACGCCGCGTCCGTTCGCTCCCGGCTCGCCGCAGAAGGGATCGACGTCACCGTCCACCGCGACGGAACGCTCGTCGCGTGGGTCCTGAAGCCAAGCGAGCAGACGTGGAAATACGCCCTCGCGGAGCGCGTGCGGGCGCTCCCGGGGGCGGTTGTCGTGGCACCTCCCCGGGAGTCCCCCTCTATCGCGAGCCCGTACCTCTCCCGGACGGAGGTCCGTTTCGTTCTCGGGTCGGTCGGCATGGTGGGCCGCGTGGCTGCGGGGGCTGCGTAACGCTCATGAGCGAAACCTCCGCCTTGTTCGCCTCCGTGTCACGCCCGAAGTCGCGCCCGAAATCCAGCGGCGACTCCCCGGAGACGCTCGCGTTCGGGCGCTTCCTCTACCTGAACGTCTACCGCCACGGCATGCTCCCCGGCCTCGTCGTCCTGACCGGCTTCGACGAGTCCTCCATCCGACGTCAGCTCACCGGGAAGCAGAGGCTCTCTCGCGAGCTGGCCGGTGTCCTCGTTGCGACGATGGAGCGGCGCGACGCGGACGAGCTCGAGGCGCAGTACGCCGACGCCGTTCGGGTGCGTGTTCGTGCCGAGCTGAACGTGCCGGCGCTCCGGCAGATCGCGCTCTTCCCGAAGGAGGCGCTCCGTGCGTAGGCGCGCATCCTCCCTCGCCTCCGTCCCTTCAGTCCCGCCTCCTCAGCCGCCCGCCGTCGGAGGGATGGCGGCGGGCGGTCCCGCCTCCTCTGAGACGCTCGTCGTCCTGGCGGAGAGGCTCGCCGCGCTCGAGGCGCGCGTCGGCGGGGCGCACGACGACGATCCGATCTGGCTCCCCGACTTCGCCCCGCGCCTCCGGGCCTCGGTGGAGACGGTGCGCGACTGGCTGCGAGACCCGCAGAAGGTCCGCGACTACGGGCTCGACGTCCTTTTCGTCCCGGCGCCCGGCGGCCGCTGGTTCACGACTCGCCGCCGCATCGCGCAGTGGGAGGACTCGCTGAGCCGGAAGTGGGCGGAGAAGCTCTTCGCCCCCCTGCACCTCAGCCGGCGCGCCGCGGCCGGAGGCGGACGGTGAAGGAGACGAAGCCTTCCCGCTGCGCGGACCCGCGCTGCCGCGCGCTGTACGGCGCAGCCGTGGCCGCTCGCCGCGCCGCGTTCGAGTGGTTCATGTCCCGAAAGAAGAAGGCCGCCGTGTCACCGGCGGCCGGAAAGGGGAACGAATGACAGCCCTGATCGTGCGCCTGCTTCGGCCGGCGCGCAACCTCTCTCCGGAGGACGCCGCGCTCGCCCGGGCGCGCGAGGAGGTCCGGCGAATGCGCGCGACCTTCGAGGTCCGGGCATCGCTTCCTCCGCACGTCTCGCGCGCTTACTGCCCCGAGGAGGGCTGCGGCCGCGTCGTCGAGCTCGTCCGCGGCCGGTGCCCGTGCGGGAACGCCGCCGTCGACCCGATCATCCCGGCCCGTTGGTCGCCCCCGAAGAAGGCCGAGGTGGCGGCATGAAGACCTTCGCCTGGACCCCCTCAACGCTCGAGGACGCGATCGACGGGCACGCGCGGATGGCCGCGTGGGTCCTCGTTCACACGGGCGACGTCAAGCGCGCCACACAGCACGCCCGGGCCTGCGACCGGCTCACCTTGGTCGCCGACCAGCGGGCCGCGCTGCGGTGGAAGGAGCGTGCAGCGTGAGCGCGACGCGGCCCCCCGACGCCCACGGCTGCGAGCGGTGCGGTCAGCCGGCGGACTTCGCCACGCTGGACTACTGCGCCGTCTGCTCGCGCGACCTCTGCGACAAGTGCATGGCGGGCGGCTGCTGCGGGCACGCGCCGGCGAAGAGCGGGCTCGAAGCCGACGGCATGAACGAGCCCAGCGAGGCCCGGTCATGAGCGCCCCCCGTCCCGTCGCCGCTCCGCCTCCGCGCACGTTCCGCCGCCCGTTCCTGACGCGCCGCGTGCTGCGTGGGCTCAAGACCCTCGCGGAGTTCGGCTGGCCCGAGATCGAGAGCGGCCCGGTCCGCTTGAAGGGTGAGGCCGAGGCGGACGCGCTCTACGCGAAGCGCTGGATCGAGCGGATGACCTCCTTCCGCGCGGAGGAGCGGGGAGCCCGGACGTGAGCGCGAACCCGACTCCCGCCCCCGTCCCGGTCCCGGCCCCCGCTGGGCCGAGCTTCCGCGCTCTCCCGGCACGCCGCGGCTTCGAAGTCGTCTCGCGCAACGGCGTCGTGTGGGCGACGTCGAAGCGCCCGGACTACGCGCACGCGATCGCCGTCCTCCTCTCGGAGAGCTCCCGCGAGCACCTCGCGCGGCTGCTCGCGGACGGAGACAAGGAGCCCGTGTGACGCTCGACATCGCCCTCGTTCGCGAGACCCTCTCGCTCCTCGGCGCCTTGATCGGCGGCCTGCTCATCGTGCTCTTCCTCTGGCTGCTCTTCGCCTTCACGGAGGAGCGGCAGCGGAAGCGCCGCGCGAGGACCGGGCGATGAGGCCCCTGATGACCCCGCTCGACGCGGACGTGGTTCTCGCCCTGGCTTCGGTTCAGATCGCGCGGGACCGCGTGCGCCGCGAGGACTTCGCCCTCTACGTGATCCCGTTCTGGCGGTTCCTCCGGCGGGCACGCCAAGAGAGCCGCCTGCTCGACGCGAAGGTCGCGCTCGTGGCTGCGGAGAACGCTCTCGCGACCGCGAAGCGCACGCGGGCCGAAGCCCAGGGTGCGGCGTGAGCGAGATCGGCGAGGTCTACGAAGCGCTGCGCGCGGGGTCGGCCATCCGTCGAGCCTCGAACCGCGCGAGCTCCTCGACTTTCCTGCGAGAGCGCGGCGTGCCGTTCGTCTCGAAGAACCTCGGCGCGCATCTCATCGTCGGCGCGCCCCCGTTTGCCGACTTCTGGCCCGGGACCGGCCTCTGGATCGAGCGCGCGAGCGGGCGGAAGGACCGCGGGGTGTTCCGCCTCCTGAAGGCGCTCGCGCGGACCCCATCATGAGCGAGCCCTCCTTCTACGGCTTCGCCGTCGTCGAAGGCCGCATGTCGGTCGTCTGGCGCGCCGAGGCGCTCGGCGTGCCGATCCGCACGGTGCAGGCGCACCTCAACGGCGTTCCGACCGTCCTGCTCCCGCTCGAGGACGTCGACCGCCTGATCCTCGCGAGCATCGCGAATCACCTGAAGCGCGCGGCGCAGGTCTTCGATGAGGCACTCGCGGCGAAGCTGGGAGTAAAGCTCCAGTGAAGACGCAGCTTGTGATCCTGGCCGCTCTCGCGCTCGCGTGCTGGTCCTTCACGAACCTCTTCGTCCACCTCCTCGCACGAAAGAAAGCCCCGGGCAGGAACCCCGGGGCGGGAGAACGCGCATGAACGAAACCGCCCTCGCAGTGATCGACAGCGCTCCCCTCAGCGCCGTCGCCATTCGCGCCCAGGTGAACCTGATCCAAGAGGTCATGCAGGCCGTGATGAAGGAGGGGACGCATTTCGGGACGATCCCCGGCACGCCGAAGCCGTCCCTCTGGAAGCCCGGTGCCGAGAAGCTCCTCTCGACGTTCCGGATCGCCGTCGACCCGCGCGTCGAGGACCTCTCGACGAGCGACGCCATCCGCTACCGCGTGACCGCCGTCGCCCGCAGCATGGGTTCCGGTATCGAGCTCGGCTCGGCCGTCGGGGAGTGCAGCACCGACGAGAAGAAGTACCGCTGGCGCGAGGCGATCTGTCAGCAGGAGTTCGACGAGACCCCCGAAGACCGGCGTCGCGTCGAGTGGAAGAAGGCGCGGAACAACAGCACCTATCAGGTGAAGCAGATTCGGACGAACCCGGCGGACCTCGCGAACACCGTCCTGAAGATGGCGGCGAAGCGGGCCGAGGTTGCGGTGACCCTCCGCGTCACGGCCGCCTCCGACATCTTCACGCAGGACATCGAGGACCTCCCCGAGGAACTCCGGCCGAGCGAGACCGACGCGCTGAACGGAGACGGCGCGCCGTCCGCACCGAAGCCGCAGCGTGCGAGCGAAGCGAAGAAGACCGAGCCCCCGGCCCAGCCTCCGGCCGATCCGAAGCGCGGGCCCGAGGAGGTCGTCCTCGTGAAGGACGTCCGCGAGAAGGTCGACGGGAAGGGGAAGATCTGGTCCGTCGACTCCGCGGACGGCCGGTCGTTCCTGACCCGGTACGGGAAGCTCTCCGAGGACGCCTCCGCTGCGAAGGAGCTCGAGGCGCCCGTCCGCATCACCTACCACGTCGGCAGCGGCGGCGGCTTCGTCCTGGACTCCCTCGAGCCGGTGCCCGACAGCGAGGAGAAGAAGCCGGCCACGCCCGCCGCCCCGAGCGCCGCGTGAGGCCGGGAACGTGTCGGCCCTGCCGGACCGGATCCCCTTCTCTGGCCGCTTGACCTTCGAGGAGGAGCCGCACCTCTACACGCTCGACGGCGAAGTCATTCCGGGGATCACGTCGATCCTGAAGGCCGCTCGGCTGCTCGACGACAGCTTCTACAGCGTGGAGGCGCGGGAGCGCGGCGTGGCGGTCCACCTCGCCATCCAGTACCTCATCGAGGGCGACCTCCAGCGGGACAGCCTCGCGCCCCTGATCCTCCCCTACGTCGAGGCCTGGGAGCGGTTCGCCATCGAGATGCACTGGCAGCCGGTGGAGGCGCCCGAGCTGCTCGTCGGCTCCGAGGTCCTCCGGTTCGCGACGCGAATCGACGGCATCGGGAGAGTGAACGGGAGTCCGCTCCTCGTCGTCAACAACTGGAAGAGCGGCGGGCCGGAGCCATGGCACGCGGTCCAGTCCGCCGGTGAAGCCGTGGCCTACGCAGAGACGACCGGCAGGGCGACGACCTACGGGCTCCGCCGCGCCGCCCTCTACCTCCGCAATGACGGGACCTATCGCTGGCATGAGCACGAGACGAAGTGCGCCGGCCGCGACGTGGACGACTTCCGCGCCGCTGCCCGCGTCTACCACTGCCAAGAACGCTTCGGGCGACGCGCCCGGAAGGAGACCTGAGATGTCCGCAGTTCCGAGAATCTCCCTCGTCGAGCCCGAACCCGAACGCCAGAGCGCGCTCGAGCGGAAGGCCCTCGCGATCAAGGCGGAGGCGCAGGCTCTCGTCATCCGCACGGCGGACGAGTTCCGCGCGGCCGGCGAATTCCTCGTCAACGTCAAGACGGCGCTCGGCGAGATCGAGCAGCTTTGCGACCCGTCGATCGAGGCCGCGCACCGGTCTCACAAGGCCGCGCTCGCCGTGAAGGCGAAGCTGGCCGGGCCTCTCCTCGAAGCCGAGAAGATCGTCAAGCCCCTCATGGCGACCTACAACGCCGAGCAGGAGCGCAGGCGCCAGGAGGAGCAGCGTCGGCTTCAGGAGGAAGCTAAGAGGAAGGCCGAGGACGAGCGCCTCGAGCTGGCTCTCCAGGCGGAGAAGGCTGGCGACGCGCAGTCCGCCGAGGAGCTGATCGCCGCCCCCGTGGAGGCTCCCCTCGTCGTCGTGAGGTCGGAGACGAAGGCCGAGGGCGTCTCGTTCCGCGAGAACTGGAAGGCGATGGTCGTCGACCTGAAGACGCTCGTGCGCGCGGTCGCCGACGGAACGGCTCCTCTCGCCGCGATCGTCCCGAACCAGTCCTTCCTCGACTCGCAGGCGAAGGCCTTGAAGGCCGAGCTCTCCTACCCGGGCGTGAAGGCCTACAACGAAACCATCGTCTCGGGGCGCAGGGGGTGAGCCGTGGGAAACGCGGAAGACCCCGACTTCACCATCCCCGAAGTCACCCTCCCCGAACCGACCGGTGAGACGACCTCGATCAAGACCTGCTCTGCATGCGCGGACGATCACTACGGTCTCCCGGTCCTCGTCGAGCCGTTCCCTGACGGGAAACCGTCATCTCGGTTCGTCTCCTGTCCGAAGACCGGCACGCGCGTCTGGCTCATCCCGGTCCCGCAGAAGGCCTCCGCCGTCGAAATGCTCTCCAAGGCGCTAGGCGCCGTCGTTGACGCCGAAGAGAACGCCGCCCGCGCCAAGGAGGCCGCCAACGTCCACCGCGCCGCGCTCCTCCAGGAAGTCCGGGGCATCTGCGCCGTGATCGGCCTCATCCCGCTCTCCGAGCTCGACGGCATCCTCGAGCCGCCCTCGAAGCCGAAGGCCCGGCGCAAGGCGAAGAAGGCCGCATCCTCGAGCCCGCGGACCGGTGGCCTGCACCGCGGGCTCCCGAAGGACGCGCCGGCTCCCGCCGCCGCCCCGATGACGCCGGGGGTGCCAGATGCCCACGCGTGAGCTCTCCCCCGAGGAGCGGCGTATACGCGGGATCAAGCTCGCACACCTCGTTCGCGAGCGCGACCGGAACGCTGCGCTGCACGCCGAGGAGAACCGCGCCTACCGAGAAGAGGTGAAGGACCTCTCCCGGGAGATCGAGAGCCTCTCCCGCGAGGTCGAGTCCGGCTTCATCGTCGAGGACGGACAGGCCGCCCTCTTCACGTCCTCAGACGAGCCCAAGCCGCCGGTGACGACCGCATCAAGTCCGGTCGCACAGGAGCCTGCCACGGACGAGCCCGCCCCGCCCTGCTCCCTCTGCGGCGCCACGGGCGAGACCGTCAGCCTCGAAGCGGGCGGAGTGAAGACGCCGCCGCTCTGCCCGAGCTGCTTCGAGGCAGCCTCGAACGTGGCGGCCTCGAGCGCCGCGAACGCCGAGCCCGGCCCCCCGAGTACCGCATCCGCGAACGGCTTCATCGACCTCGAAGAGGAGGAGGCCCCCGATGGCGAGCGCTAACGCTCAGCCCGGTCTCTTCGACCGTCCGATCCCGCAGCCGCAGCCGGGCGTCGGCACGCAGCGGTCCGACCGGAAGCTCGAGGGGCTCCAGGCCAAGGCGGAGAAGTACCGGAGCCCGTACATCGACATCGCGCGCGCCGCGATCCGCGCGCTCGCCCTCTCCCCCGAGCCCTTCTCGAGCGACGACGTCCGCCGCGCGATCGGAAGCCCGGTCGGTCTCGACCCGAGAACGATCGGCTGCGCCTTCCGAGCCGAGCGCCTCGCCGGGACGATCCGCTCGACCGGGCAATGGAAGACGTCGGTCTTCGCCTCTCGAAACGGCGGATGGGTCCGCCTCTGGCAGGGGGTTCGGTCATGAACATTCCGCCCGCACCGTGGCCCTGGCTTCGGTCCCCTCACGAGGAGAGTCGGCGCGCCGCCCGCAGGCACGCTCTCAGCGACGTCGTCGGCCGGTCGTTCATCTTCGGCGGCGGAGAGCAGCGTCCGGACGGACCGGGTTCCCTCTACCCGCGTCGCCTCGGCTGCCGCTGCACCGTCGTTCAGATCTCCGAGGACCGCTGCCGCTGCCCGCTCATCGTCGCCTTCCCCGACGGCTTCCGCGGCATCGCCGAGCGCGACTGGCTGAAGCCGGTCGACGGGGCGGTCGCAGCGTGACCCGCCCTGCCTTCCCTCCGCCCCTCGTCATCGTCATCCCCGCCGCCGTCTCCGACGGCGAGTCTGTCGAGGCGGCTCTCTGCGCCCTGGCCGCGATCGACGAGGAGTCGGCCTCCCTTCGGCGCTTCCTCCGCGACGGCGCGACCTACCGGCGCGAGACCGGCCGGACGATCCCGCTCGTCGAGTGGGACGCGGCCCACGACCGAATCCACGACCTCGCCCGGCTGCGTCAGCGCGTGCAGGAAGCCCTCGGCGCCCACCGGCGGCAGAGGACCTCCTTCGACCGCGCGTTTGTCAACGTCGCGCGCGAGCGCCTCGAGCCGACGATCCTCGGCGAGCTCACGGCTGCGGCGCAGCACCTGGCGAAGGGGGCCGGGGCGTGAAGCGCTGCCGTGCCGGCCAGCAGCCGAAGAGCAGGGCCGACTACTACAGAAGGCTCCGTCTCGCGCTCGGCGTCCGCGTCGAGGAAGTGGCCCGAATCTCCGGCTTCTCGATTTCCTACCTCTCGGCGATGGAGGCGGAGACGCGGCCGCTCCTCCCTCACGTCGAAGAGGCCCTGCGCCTCACCTTCGACAGGCTCCAGCGGCACGTCTACGAGGACGCGCGGCGCGTCGAGGCGGCATGAGCGACGCCTACCACGCCTTCCTGAGGGCAAAGGTGAGGATGGCTCCGAGCTACGGCGAGGCCGGGCCCGTGCTCGCCGTGAACCCCATCCTGAAGCCGCATCAAGCGGCGATCGTCCGATGGATGGTCGAAGGTGGGCGCCGCGCGTGCTTCGCCGCCTTCGGCCTCGGGAAGACGGTCATCCAGCTCGAGGCGGTCCGGCTCACCCGGGAGCGCGAGGGCGGGATGGCCCTGATCGTGATCCCCCTGGGCGTCCGCCAGGAGTTCTTCCGGGACGCCGCGATGCTCGGGATCAAGGTCCGCTTCGTCCGGCGCATCGAGGAATGTGAAGACCCGGAGGGAATCTACCTCACGAACTACGAGACGGTCCGGGATGGGAAGCTCGACCCGCGCCGCTTCTCCGTCTCCTCGCTCGACGAGGCCGCCGTCCTCCGCGGCTTCGGCGGGACGAAGACCTTCCGTGAGTTCATGAGGCTCTTCGCGGGCGACGGCGGCCGCGGCCCTGCCGAAGGTCGGAAGCGCGGCGATCGCTTCTCCGGCGGCGTTCCGTTCCGCTTCGTCGCCACGGCGACGCCCTCGCCGAACGAGTACATCGAGCTGCTCTCCTACGCAGCCTACCTCGGGATAATGGACGTCGGAGAGGCGAAGACCCGCTTCTTCCGTCGCAACTCCGAGAAGGCCGACCACCTGACTCTCCATCCCCACAAAGAGCGAGAGTTCTGGCTGTGGGTCGCGTCCTGGGGACTCTTCGTCCAGAAGCCTTCGGATCTCGGCTTCGACGACGCCGGCTACGTCCTGCCCAACCTCGACGTCCGCTGGCACGAGGTGCCGACGGATCACTCCGCCGCCGGACAGGAACGCGATGGACAGGCCCGTCTCTTTCGGAACGCGGCGATCGGGGTCTCGCACGCCGCGCGGGAGAAGAGGGACAGCCTCGTCGCACGGCTCGAGAGGCTCATGGAGATTCGAGCGGAAGAGCCCGACGCGCATCGGCTGATCTGGCATGACCTCGAAGTGGAACGCCACGCCATCGAGGCCGCGATCCCCGGGGTCGCGGCGGTCTTCGGCGCACAGGACCTCGACGAGCGCGAGCAGACGATCATTGACTTCTCTGACGGACGAATCCGCGAGCTGGCCGGGAAGCCGGTCATGCTGGGTTCCGGCTGCAACTTCCAACGGCACTGCGCCCGCGCCGTCTTCCTCGGCATCGGGTTCAAGTTCCAGGACTTCATCCAGGCCGTTCACCGGATTCACCGCTTCCTCCAGACGGAGCGCGTCCGGATCGACCTCATCTACACCGAAGCCGAGCGCGAGATCCGCCGCACGCTCGAGCGGAAGTGGGCGCAGCACGTGGAGATGGTGAACCGAATGACAGAGCTGATTCGAGAGTACGGTCTCGCCAAAGCGGCCATGGCCGAGAGTCTGACGCGTTCCCTCGGGGTTCGGCGCGTCGAGGTCCGCGGCGAAGGCTACACGCTCGTGAACGCGGACGCGATCGAGGAGGCGCAGCGCCTCCCAGAGAACAGCGTCGACCTCATCGTGACGTCGATCCCGTTCTCAACGCAGTACGAATACACGCCCTCCTACAACGACCTCGGGCACACGGACAATGACGAGCACTTCTTCGAGCACCTCGGCTTCCTGACGCCGTCGCTCCTCCGTGCCTTGAAGCCCGGCCGGGTCGCCGCGGTCCACGTGAAGGACCGGATCGTTCCAGGGGGGATCACGGGCCTCGGCTTCCAGACCGTGTCGCCGTTCTCGGACTACACGATCGCCCATTTCCGGAAGCACGGCTTTGCGTTCCTTGCGCGGAAGACGGTCGTGACCGACGTGGTTCGGGAGAACAACCAGACCTACCGACTCGGCTGGACGGAACAGTGCAAGGACGGGTCGCGCATGGGGGCCGGAATGCCAGAGTACGTCCTGCTCTTCCGGAAGCCGCCGACGGACGCGAGCGACGGCTACGCCGACGATCCGGTCGTGAAGTCGAAGGAGGCGTACTCGCGGAGCCGTTGGCAGATCGACGCCCACGGGTTCATGCGCTCGAGCGGGAACCGCTTCATTCGCCCCGAGGAACTCGTCGAGCTGCCACACGACGCCATCTTCCAGCTCTTCCGGAAGTTCAACCTCGAGAACGTCTACGACTTCGAGCACCACGTGAAGCTCGGGGAGGCGCTCGAGGAGAAGGGGATGCTGCCCGTCACCTTCATGCTCCTCCAGCCCCCGAGTTGGCATCCCGACGTCTGGACCGACATCGCCAGGATGAGGACGCTGAACGGGGCCCAGGCCGCGAAGGGCAGAGAGATGCACCTCTGCCCCCTGCAATTCGACATCGTCGACCGGCTGATCGCTCAGTTCTCCATGCCCGGGGAGACCGTGCTCGACCCCTTCGCCGGTCTCGCGACCGTTCCCTACTGCGCGGTCAAGCTCCGGCGGCGCGGGATCGGATTCGAGCTGAACCCCTCCTACTTCACGGATGGCGTCTCCTACTGCCGCGCCGCTGCGGAGGAGATCGCCATGCCGGCGCTCTTCGATCTTGAGGATTGCGCATGACGTTCCTCCTCCTCTGGCTCTTCCCCGGCCAGACGCCGCCCAAGGGCTACGTCTGGACCGGCGTCGTCTCCCGCTGGCCCGACACGGGCGAGGTGCGCTCGCGCCTCTACGAGAGGCAGCTCCCATGACGGCGGGCACTCCCGACCGCGACCCGTGCACGC
Organism: Thermoplasmata archaeon; assembly: GCA_023269235.1. Taxonomy (GTDB): domain Archaea; phylum Thermoplasmatota; class E2; order JACPAO01; family JAHFTW01; genus JAHFTW01. Next base: position 84,844 of record JAHFTW010000006.1, on the reverse strand, counting down.
TGGCGTGCCTTGTCGCCGGGTACCTCGGGCGTTACCGTTTCGCCTTCACCGAAGGCGAGAAGGAGCTTCAGGCCGGCATCGCGGCGGCGCTCGAGGCCTGCGGTCTTCCATTCGACCCGGAGTTCCGCCTCGGCCCTCGCGACGTCGTCGACTTCTTCGTGGACGAGCGCCTCGGCGTCGAGTGCAAGGTCGACGGCTCGCTGAAGGACGTCCTCCTCCAGCTCATGCGCTACGCCCAGCACGACCGCATCGCTGGACTCATCCTCGTCTCGTCCCGACTGAAGCACCGGCACCTCCCGCCGATCCTGAACGGGAAGCCGCTCGTCTTCGTCCCGGTGCTGCGGGGGATCCGGTGAGCCGCACCTTCGGCACCGTCGTCTACGACGGGAAGAGGCGAGCGTGGAAGGTCACGCCCGAGCCTCACGTCGCGATCCGCCTGAAGCGCGTCTTCGGGAAACTGGCGAAGAGCCACACCGGGACGTTCCTCCTCTCCGACACCGACGAGAACGCTCGGGAGCTCGAGTGGTTCCTCGAGCGCTTCCCGATGACGGTCGAGCCGCCCGATCTCCTGGCCTCGCGCTCGGCCGCCTATCGGGAGAGGACCTCCATCGTCGAGGCGCTCCTCTCCGGCTACACGCCTCCCCGGGCCTTCGACCTGGCGATCCCCGCGCGCGACTACCAGCGCATCGGCGCCGAGCTCGGGCTGAAGTCGGGCGGCATCCTGATCGCCGACGACGTCGGCATCGGGAAGACGGCGCAGGCGATCGCCATGTTCACCGTGCCGGAGGCCCTCCCGGCCGTCGTCGTGACCCTCGCGCACCTCCCGCTTCAATGGGAGAGCGAGATCCACCGCTTCGCGCCCGACCTCCGCACGCACGTCATCCGGAAAGGCCAGCCGTACGACCTCCGGCTCGTCGGTCGGCAGAAGAAGCAGCTCCGGCTCATGGAGGACGCCATCCCCGACGTCCTGATCGTGAACTACCACAAGCTCGCGGGCTGGTCGACAGTCCTCTCGAACCTTGCGAAGACGATCGTCTTCGACGAGGTGCAGGAGCTTCGCCGCAGCGAGTCCGCTAAGTACGAGGCCGCAGCCGCCATCGCTCGCGCCGCCACCTTCCGCGTCGGCCTCTCGGCGACGCCGATCTTCAATTGGGGCTCGGAATATTTCAACGTCTCCGAGGTCCTCCGCCCGGGCGCGCTCGGGACTCGCTCCGAGTTCGTCACCGAGTGGTGCGTCGGCTACCAGGGGAAGGAGCGCGTGAAGGAGCCGAAGGCGTTCGGCACCTACCTGCGCGACGCGGGCCTGATGATCCGCCGCACGCGCGCCGACGTCGGGCGCGAGTTGCCTCCCCTCTCGAAGGTCGTCCACATGGTCGACTCCGACACGGAGGCCCTCCACAAGGTCGGGCACGCCGCGGAGGAACTCGCCCGCATCATCCTCGCGAGGACACCTCTCGAGCAGGGCGCGCGCTGGGAGGCGAGCGAGCACTTCTCCAACATGCTCCGCCAGGCGACGGGCATCGCGAAGGCCCCCTACGTCGCCGACTTCGTTCGCCTCCTGATCGAGAGCGGCGAGCGCGTCGTCCTCTTCGGCTGGCACCGCGCGGTCTATGACCTCTGGCTCGAGCAGTTGAAGGACCTCGGCCCCGTCCTCTACACGGGGAGCGAGTCGCCCGCTCAGAAGGAGGCCTCGAAGAAGGCGTTCATCGAGGGGACCTCACCTCTGCTCGTGATGTCGCTCCGCGCCGGCGCCGGCCTCGACGGGCTCCAGCACGTCTGCCGCACAGTCGTCTTCGGGGAGCTCGACTGGTCCCCTGCCGTTCACGAGCAGAACACCGGCCGCATCTTCCGCGACGGCCAGAAGGATCCCGTCGTCGCCTACTACCTCGTCTCAGAGACGGGCGCCGACCCGTCGATCGTCGACGTCCTCGGCCTGAAGAAGGCCCAGGCCGACGGCATCCGCGACCCGCAGGCGTCGATTCTCGAGACGGCCGGCGACGACACCGACCGGGTGAAGGCCCTCGCCGAGAGCTACCTCCGGCAGCGCGGGCTCGGCCTCCCCGGCGAGAACCCTGAAGGCGAGCCGGGGCTCGTCGAGGAGGTGGCTTCATGACGGCCCACGGGAACGAGATCGACCTCCGAATGAGCGCCGAGACGGCGGCATTCCTGCGCTCTGTGAGCGAGGCGGCCGCCGGCCTCGCCCGGTCTCTGAACGACGTGAGGGCCGCTGCCCGCGCCGCCGGCGCCACGTTCCGCGACTACGTCCGCGCGGCCCGCGCCTGTGCGGCCCGCCCGGCCAAGCGCTCCTGGCAGATGCGGCGCGCCTTCGGCGGCCGGCTCCCGAAGGGCTGGCGCAGGCACGTCCGCCGAGTGAAAGCGGAGGAGAGGAGGAGAACACGTGCCTGAGCCATCCCTCATCGTCATGCGCCGCTGCCCGCAGTGCGGCAGCCTTCGTCACGCGCCGAACGGGCGGCACCTCCGGGCCCTTCGCGAGAAGAAGGGCATCGGCCTGCGCGAGATGGCCCGCAGGCTGGCTTTCTCGGCGGGCTACCTGTCTGACGTCGAGCGGAACCGCCGCGGCGTCACAGGCCGCCTCATGGCCGCGTACAGCCTCATCACCATGGAGCCGCCCGCCGTGCGGCGCAGCTCGAGAAGGGGGAAGGCATAGCGTGGCGCGCCACCGGAAGATCGACGTGGGGATGTGGGGCGACGGAAAGTTTCGGTCCCTCTCGAAGCCCCGGCCGAACGCGCAGACCCTCTGGATCTACCTCCTCACCGGCCCCCACACGACGGCCGCCCCTGGCCTCTTTTCCGAGGGTGAGGCGGGCCTCGCCGAGGCGATCGGATGGAGCCTTCGCGCGTTCCGTTCTGCATTTTTCGAGCTCGAAAAACGCGAAATGGTGCGCGCAGATTGGAGTTCCCGTGTCGTTTGGATTCCTCGAGCGGTGAACTACAACCCTCCAGAGAGTCCGAACGTCGTCAAGGCTTGGCGGAAGGCGATCGCGGAGATCCCGGAGTGCGAGCTGCGCGACGAAGCGATCCGTACCCTGCGGGAATCCTGCCTCTATCCGGACGTCTTCGATGAGCCGCTCTGGGTCGACGGGCGCGGAAGGACGCGGGTCGGCACGCCGAAACCCCTTCCCGCTTCCCCGAAGCCTTCCCCGAACCCTTCCCCGATGCCTTCCCCGAAGGCTTCCGGGAGTGATGACACGGAGCCTTCCGGGAATGATGCCCGGAAGCCTTCCGGGTTTCCGGGGTCTCTCTTTCCCGGAAGCCTTCCCGAAGGCTTCGAGGAATCAGGAGCAGGAACAGGAACAGGAACAGAGAGAGAGGGGAGCGGAAGCTCCGCTTCCCCGGGCGCTCGCGCGCCCTCCCCTCGCCAGCTCCTCGAAGGCTGGAACGCGAACCGAGGAGCCCTCCCGGAGGCGAAGGCCCTGCCCCCCGGCAGGGAGAAGGCGGCGCGCGCCCGGCTGAAGACCGTGCCCGACCTCGAGCGATGGGCGGCTGCCGTCCGCCGCCTCGCCGCTCTCCCTCACCTCCTCGGGCAGTCCTGGGTGACCCTGGACTTCCTCCTCCGGCCCGACTCCCTCACGAAGGTCGAGGAGGGACGGTACGACCGACCATTCCGCTCGGCGGCCAGCGAGCCCCCTCCCCGACCTCTCGTCGGCGCGCATCCGCCGGTGCCGTGCGCGGCCCAGCGTCCCCAGCTCCCGCCGGCGCCTGCAGGTGGCGGCGACTGGCCGGCCGTCCTCGAGCGGCTCCGCGACGTGATCGACGAGCGCGACTTCGAGACCTGGTTCAAGCCGACGCGCCAGAGCGGGGAGACGAACGGCGTCATCCGCGTCGTCGTCGGAGAACGCTTTCGCGAATGCGCCGAGAACGAGTACCGGCCGGTGATCGAAGACCTGCTCCGCGACCTCGGCATCGAGGCCCCGGTCGAGTTCGTCGTCGGGCAGTGACCATGAAAACACGCCGCCCGCTCTTTGCCAGTGACGAGATCCCAGCAAGGCGTCTTCGGGCGCCGAAGGTGCTACCGACTTTTCGGTGGGGGCGGCTCTCTCTCCTGACGGAGGAACGATGTGTGACGAGAACGAATCCACGCTCGGGCCGAGCTACGCGGAGCTCGAGGAGAGGCTGGAGGAGGCGAAGAGGCAGCGAGACACGCTGGCGAGCGACCTCCGGCTGATGATCGCGCCGTGGGAAGTGGCCGGCGGTCCCGTGGCTCTGCTGTCGGGCAAACTCCGCGACTCCGAGGCCGCGCGGGAGAAGGCGGAGAGGGACCACGCGGCGCGTGTTGAGGCGATGGAGTGCGAGCGGGACGAATCCGACAGGCGCCGGTCCGACACTCTAGAGCTGACCAACGAACTTCTCGACGATGCACAACGCAAGCTCGTCGCCGCCGAGTCGACCCTCGCCGCCGAGCGCGAGGAGCACGAGAGGACGAAACGGACGCTGGCCGAGCGCGAGGCGGTCCTTCGCGAGTGCAACGCCGTCTGCCTCTGCGGTTGCCCGGCCTCGGAGCACGAAAGTTACGGCGAGGACGGTGAGTCCTGCGGACACTACTACCACGAGTGCGTGCGCGTGGCGCCGGCCGTACTGGCAGCGATGCAGACCGAGCGCGCCCGCGCGGAGAGGCTCGCGGAGGCGGCGAAAGCAGCCGTCAATGGGATCGTCGAGAAGTACGAGCGCGCTATCCCTCGATCGTCGTTCGAGAAAGCGCGTCTTCGCGTCGCACGAGAAGTATCTAACGGGTGCTCGTCACGACTCCTCACCGTCCTCTCGGCCCTCTCCGCGCAGGCCGGGGCGAAGACGACCGAGGCTGAGCAGGAGCTCCACCGGATCGACGATCTGCTCGACCGCCGCCTCACGCTCGACGGCCTCACGCGCGTACAGAAGATCGGCCTCGCGCTCAAGGTCTGTGAGGAGACGGACCCGAAGGGCGAGATCGCGCGGAAATACGTCGTCTCGACCCGCGCCGCCCTCGCCCCGGAGGACGAGGTGGACCGTGGGTGACATCGTCTACGGCTGGCACTTCCTGGACTCGCGGGGCTGCGCGTACGGTGATTACGTACCGCCCGCCGTCGGCGTTTGGGAGCCGCGGATCGACAACCCGGAGCCGTGTGTGCGTGGTTATCACGGTAGCCCGACGATACTGGATGCGCTCCCGTACGCCGATGGTCCGATCTTGGGTCGCTGCGAATATCGCGGGGTCGTCTGGCACCCGGACGGAGATAAGTGGGCCGCGCGGGAACGCAGGTGCATCGCCCGCGTGGATGCGTCGGCCCTTCTGCGTTTCGCTGCATGTCATTTTGCGGAAGCGGCTCTCAAGACGGCCGGCATCAAGGATGAGTGCAGTTGGAACACTATCGCCGTTGCGCGCCGTTTTGCTCTTGGCGCAGCCACGGTAGCAGAAATGAGCGCCGCCCATGACGCCGCCCGCTCCGCCTCCCACTCCCCCGCCCGCTACGCCGCCCGCTACACAGCCTACCCCTACGCCCACAACGCCGCCCGCTACGCCTCCTGCTACGCCCACCCCTACGCCGCGCGTAAGGCTCAATCCACGTGGCTCGAATCCGCGTGGCTCGAATCCGCCGCGCTCGATCTCGACACGGCGCCGGAATGGACGCGGCCGGAGGAGGAGGTGCCGCGTGGGTGAGGCGGTCCATCTCGATACCTACCAGTTCGCCCGCATCGTCCGCTATCAGCTCGCCGGGTTCGCATGTCTTGCTCGCATCGTCGCGATGCAGGCCGCGAATGAGGCACGGGTGGAGCGTGGAGCGGCGCAGGCATACGACGAGGAATCCTTCGCCGCAGAGGCGGTCGCACTCGAACAGATGGCAGTGGAGGTGCTGAATGGCTAGCCCGCTGGAGGAGGCGAGGAAGCAAGCGGAGGAGGCGTTGGCGAAGTGGAGGGGTCCCTTCGACGACGCCGACGCACAGGAGTGGAATGACCTGTCCTCTGCCGTTGTCGATGCGGTGGACGGAATGCGGCTCGCTCTCCGCGCTCTCCTCGCCGCGGTATCAGACTCTCCGTGGACGTGGGAGCGCGTGGCTCGCCGCGTGGGTGAGGAGTTCGGCAGCATCGTACCCGAGGGTTACTACTCGTTCGATTCTGCCGAGTGGCAGTACTGGATGCACTCGCAGATCTACGAGGCCCGGCTCGCCGCGACGGCGCCCGAGGAGCCCCCCCGCCCGGCGCTGACGGCCGGTAGCGACTGTGGCGCCGAGGTCGTCGACGCGAACGGGCGATGCACGCACGTTTCGATCACCGGCGACAAGTGCGACATCTGCGGCTGCGTGATTCGGTTCGTGGAATGTCTCGCGCCCTACGGCATCCCCGAGGCCGGACGCGAGGCCCTCGCCAGTTTCGGCCGCGCCCTCTTGCCGCTCTGGTGGGATGGCGGGAACCCCGGCGATATCGACGGCGCAGACGCGCAGGACGCTGCCGAAGAGGCGGGACTCTGGCATCAGGTCGAGCGCCACGCCGACGGCGTCGAGTGCGAGTGGTGCGGCAACGATGGACCGTGCGGTGAACTGACGGAGCAGGGTGTCCGCTCCCTCTCCGCGCAGGTCGGGGAGAAGGCGGAGGTGCGGTGCGGTGACGACGGGCTTGGCGCAGACGCGGCCCCTATCGAAACCGAACCGCGCGACACGGCCCCCGCGCAGGCCGGGGCGGGGGAGAAGGGAGGGGGACGGTGAGCGTCGTCATCCACGACTCCGGAGATAAGCACTTCTTCCACTGCCCCGGTTGTGGCTGCGCTCACGGCGTTGATACGGGCTGGAGCTACAACGGCGACGCGGCGCGACCGACGATCTCGCCGTCCGTGCTCGTGACGACCGTTGGTGCGCGCTGTCATTCGTTCGTGCGCGACGGGGCAATCGAGTTCCTTTCGGACTGCACGCACGCGCTGGCGGGCCGAACCGTACCATTGCCCCCGTGGGCCGGGTTCGATTCGGACAGCTACGCCCCCGGCGGTGCCTCGTGACCCCGCGCACGCTCGCCGAGATCGTGGAGGAAGGGAAGCGGCTGGAGAGGGAAAGCGCCGCCGTGAAGTTCGACGAGGACGCCTACCTCCACGACGTTTGTACACAGAAGCTCGCTGCCTTCGCCCGCAACAACCTCCCCCGTCTCCTGGCCGTCGCCGAGGCGGCGGTGGAGATGAGGGCGGCGGAGATGGGATCGGACCCGGAACCGTACGCGGTCGGCCCACTCGTCATTCATAAGCACGGATGTGCCGGAGTCGGAGCAAGTGGTGCAGGCGGAGGTAAATGCAACTGTGGCGGCGCAGCCATCGCCGACCGCATCGCCGCTTCCCGCGCCGCCTTCGACGCCGCCGCGTCCGGAGAGGAGAAGAAGCGATGAACGACCTCGCCGCGAAGATCGCAAGGGCAAGAGAGCACGACCGTCAGGTCCAGCACGAGCTGCACTCCTGCGTCAGCTTCAACGGCATCCAGCACGACGAGTGCAAGGCCGGAGTGAACTACCGCCGTCTCATCGGTGGCCCCGACTTCGGCTGGGCGAAGCATCTGCCGTGTCTCAACGATCCGGAGGCCGTGCAGTGCGAGAAGAGGGCGTTCCCGACGCTCGCCGAGGCTGAAACGATCGTGACCGAGATGGACGAGGCGACCGCGGCCGTGATCCGGCACCTTGCGGACGGGACGCCACTGCCGCCGGGCGTCTCGGTGATGGTGTGTCAGCAGAGGGACATGGAGCCGTGGAGCTCCGGGGACGACGAGCCGTGACCGCGCCCCTCTTCCGCTGCACCGCCGACGAGCCGCCGAAGCGCAAGGACGGGATGTTCGGCCCGGAGCACGCGCTCGACTCCGAGACCGGGCTCGTGCTCGATGAGTTCGTGTTCGAGGCGGTCGTCCACATGGAGCGGATGACCGATGGCTACTACCACCTGCGCGTCGGAGACGACACGTACGGGATCTCATGCACGCGCGGCAAGTGGGCCGCGAGGAGGAGCGAATGAAGACGGCCGTAAATCTCCGTGGCTACTCCTGCCGCGTGGACGGCTACGGCCACGAGACGGTCGTGAACGCTCCGAGTGCCGGGAAGGCTCGGTATCAGCACTGGCTCGACGTGAGAGACGTCGACCCGGATCTCAAGATCATGAGCATCCGCGTCCGCAGTATCGGCGCTCCCGTGACAAGCGACGCGCTCAGGAGTACGGGAGAATATCGGCATCTCCAGCTCCCCGCCGGCGCGCGCGTCGAAGTGCGTGGCCTTGGCATGGCGACAGTTGCGGACAGCGGCGGCTCGGCAAACTTCCTCGTCTGGTTCGATCGCGGCGGGACTGGATGCGTTCATCCGGTCGACATCGTCGGTGGTCCCCGATGACCGCGCCCGCGAGGCCGGGGGCGCAGCCCGGCTGTTTATGCCGACTCAGGGCTACGCCGCAGGTCATGTGTGCATCACACGCACGCGCCGCGCGACTGCCAGTCCACCCCGACGCGATCGCCGTCCGCATATGGGGCGCCCGTCTCCGCGCGGCCGAGGCGAGGGCGAAGGAGGGGAAGCCGTGAGCGCGCAAACGATCGCCAGTAACCCAACATGTCCAGCGTGCAAACTGACCGTCTATCCCGGAGACCTTTGCATGGAGGACGGCGAGTGCTTGGTGCTCTTTTGCGAAGGCTGCGGCCTGCATTACATGGTCAGGCTTGAGATCACGTACGACTACGTCTGCGAGGCGTTGCCAGCGCCGGAGTCCCGGCCGTGACCCGCGCCCTCGTCGCCGGCGCCGTCTGCGCCTACGCCGTGCCCAGGGGAGTGTGGAGGGGAGGGAGATGAGGCTCGCACTCGCCGTTTTCGGGACGATCTTCCTCGTCAACATCACGGCTGCGGACCATCCGCTCGAAGCCCTGCATCATGGGGTCGCGGGCTTCATCGTCGGGATGCTCGCGGCTGCCGCGCTTCAGGAGTGGGGCCGGAAGCATGGCGTCGGTGCCCCTCCCTCCGCCCCCGGCGGTGCGGCATGAGGGGCCTCGCCGTCGCCGCCGGCCTTCTCCGCTCGAAGCTCGTCGCTCTCCAGACGTTCCGTGCGAAGACTTTCGGCCTCTACCTGCGCAGCTACAACGCAAACCGCCCGCTCTTCGGGCGAAAGGAGTTCCGACGTGAGCGCTGACCCGATCCGATTCTCGGTTGACGGAGTCCCATCGACCGCAGGCTCGAAGCGCGGCTTCCCCTACCACGGGAAGGACGGGAGGACGCACGTTGCGATGGTCGACGACACCGGCGAGAAGGGGAAGAGCTGGAGGACCCTCATCGCCGACGCGGCTCGCGCGGCGTTCAAAGGCGCGCCTCTCGACGGGCCGCTCTTCCTCGCGATCGACTTCCGGTTCATCCGGCCGAAGGGGCATTTCCGCGTCTCGAAGCGTGACGGCACGAGCCTCCGCGCCGACGCGCCCGCATTCCCCACCGGGAAGCCCGACGCGACGAAGCTCCTGCGCGCGGCCGAGGACGCGCTGAAGGGCATCACATGGACGGACGACGATCGGGTCGTCGACCAGCGAGTGCGGAAGATCTACGGCATCCGGGCCGGCGCCGACGTCGTGATCCTTCCCCTCGAGCCGACGATCGCGGCCTCGCCCGGCCCCGCCGACCTCGACCTCTTCGCCTCGGCCCCGGCGCCTGGCCCCGAGCAGCCATCGCTCGAGGAGGTCTAGTGGCGCGGCGCTCGGGCTTCGCCAGGCACCCGCGGTGCGGCGCGCGGGGCATTCCACGGAAGGACCGCGCCGACGAGATCACGCCGAACGAGACGATCCATTTCCGCTCCTACACCTGCCCTCGCTGCACGAGGTCCGCCGGGCGCCCGTGGCACTTCTGGACGGCGGAGACGATCTATCTCGACGATGCCCCTACGTCATGCCTCCGCAGGAAGATGGCGGAGGACTTCGAGACGAGCTCGCCGACGCCGGCGCTCGTCGCGACCGTGGGGCGCTGAGTGGCGAAAGCGACGAAGGTCGAGCACGAGACGCGGGTGACGGAGGTCTACCGCTTCCTGATTCAGGGCGCGACGCGACCGATGATCCTGCGGCACGCCGCGGAGAAGTGGGGGCTGAAGACCCGCCAGACCGAAGCCTACATAGCGCTCGCGCGTGAACGGTTCGCGCGTCTCGCGGAGACCGTCAGGGACGAAGAGTTCGGCCGGGCCCTCGAGCAGCTCAACGACCTCTACCAGAAATCGTTGACGGGGAAAGACTACGCCAACTGTCTGCGCGTGCGCCAGGAGTTGAGCGAGCACCTCGGCCTCTACCCGGAGAAGGGCCGGAAGATCGACACCACGATTCAGGTGCTCCTCGCATCGCCGTCGTGGGGCCTGTTCAGGCAACGGCTTCTCGACGTCCTCGCCCGTCATCCCGCCGCGCTTGCCGACGTCGCGCGCGAGTTCGGCGCGCTGCAGATGGCGGCTCTCCCCGCGGCTCCGGATGCCAACTGATCCGATCGCCGAAGCGTTCGCGCTGGACTTCGGGCGCGCCGCGCTCTCGGTCAGCACGGCGACGGATCGCGCCTCGCGATACTTCTCCGAGCCCGTCCTCTTCTGCCAGGAGTGCATCCGCTGGCCCGAGGGCTACACGCTCGCCGACTACCAGGAAGACATCATGGAGCGGCTGGTGACGGAGTTCCGGGTCGCGAGCCGCGGGCCTCGTGGCTACGGGAAGAGCGCGACCTTCGCCCTGCTCATCATCTGGTTTGCGATCACACGCGAGCTCGCGGGCATTCCATGGAAGATCGTGACGACCGCGGGCGCATGGGCGCAGCTCGAAGACTACCTCTGGCCCGAGGTGCACATCTGGGTCTCGCGGATTCGCTGGGACGTCCTCGGCATGGAGCCATGGCGCGAGGACCGCGAGCTGCTGAAGCTTGGGATCCAGCTCCGGCACGGGAGCGCGATCGCCGCGAACCCCGCGGTGTCGGCGCGCATCGAAGGCGGGCACGCCGCGCAGTTCCTCTACGTCTTCGACGAGGCGAAGCTCATCCCCTCGACGACCTGGGATTCGGCCGAAGGCTCGGCGGCGTCGGCGACCGGCGGGCGCGAGCTTCGCTGGCTCGCGCAGTCCTCGGGCGGTGACGCGGACGGCCGCTTCTTCGAGATCTGCTCGGGCCGCGTGCGGCGTTGGTTCCCGAAGCACGTCACGAAGGAGGAGGCCATCGAGGCGGGGCGCATCTCCGCGGCCTGGGCCGAGGACATGCTCGACCTCTGGGGCGAGGAGAGCCCTGCCTACCAGAATCACGTCCTCGGGAACTTCGCGACGACGGGCGGCAGGAACACGGTGATTCGCCTGGCCGACGTCGAGCGAGCGATCGACCGCTGGCGAGCGTGGGCGCGGGCGGGGATGGTGGCGCCCGGCCTCGAGCCGATCCTCGGCGTGGACGTCGGGACCGGGAACCTCGACCGCGACCCGGCGACGATCGCGCACCTCCGCGGCGACATCTTCACGGGGATCGACGTTCACCGTTTCGCCGACAAGTACCCGGACATGGAACTGGCCGGCATCGTGAGCGGGCTCCTCCACGCCGGGGGCGTCGCGGTCGTGGACGCGATCGGCATGGGCTCGGGCGTCGTCTCGCGGCTGCGTGAACTCGAGAGGCGCGTCGTCCCGTTCGTCGCCGGAGCCGGTAGCGCGGAGCGGGACATCTCGGGGGCCTACGGCTTCCTGAACCTCCGCGCGCAAGCGTGGTGGCGGTTCCGCGAGGCCCTCGCCGACCAGGAGTGCACGCTCGCGCTCCCCGACGATCCCGTTCTCACGGGCGAGCTCATCGCGCCGACTTGGAAGACGACGTCGAGCAGCCGGATTCAGGTTGAGTCGAAGGCGGACATCGCGGCTCGGCTGCAGAAGGTGGAGAGCCGGAGGCTCCTGAACGAAGGCGGCTCCACGAACAGGGCCGACGCCGTGATCCAGGCCCATTACGGACGCAACGCCCAGACGGAGCTCGACGCGAACGCGGTTCGCACCGTGCCGGCGGAGACCGGAGAGATCCCGAGATTCGGATGGTGAAAGGAAGACGATGAAGATTCGCGATCGCGTCGTCGGCCTCGAGCGCGTGCGCGCGGCCGACCTCATTCCGAACGAGAATAACTGGCGAGTGCATGGGCGGAAGCAGCGGGTCGCCATGCGGCGGGCCCTCTAAGAGATCGGCTACGCCGGCGCCCTCCTCGCGCGCCGACGCGAGGACGGGAAGCTGGCCCTGATCGACGGGCACCTCCGCGCGGAGACCTCGCCCGACATGGAGGTTCCCGTCCTCGTCCTCGACGTCACGGAGAAGGAAGCGATGAAGCTGCTCGCGACCTACGATCCGCTCTCGGCCATGGCGGAGCAGGACGACGAGGCGCTGCGCGCCGTCGTGGAGGCGGCAGAGCTCGAAGCCGAGGAGGACCCGGACCGACTCCGCCCCGTCTCCGTGCTCGAGCCGCCGGCGAGGACATGGGTGCTCATCGGCATCGAAACCGTCCGCTTCTCCGAGATCGCGCCGCACCTCGAGCGCATCGGCCAGGTGACGGGCGTGCTCCTCGAAACGGCGGTGACGAGTGAAGACCGATAACGCGCGCCTCGACGCGAAGCTGGCGCTCCGGAGGTACTTCCTCCGCAAGTACCACGGCGACGGCTCCGCGGCCGGAGCGGAAGGCGCGCAGGTCCGCCCTCGTCCCGCCCCCGCCGCCGGCCCCCGAGGCGGACGGCGTCACGGTCTCCCGCTGGGCGATGTGAGGGACGCTTGACATATCCTAACGCTAGGATTACATTATAGGTATGGAGGCCAAAATGACGAAGCCCACCACGACCACCACCTCGATCGCCCCGCCCGCCGGCCACGAGTTCCTCGCGCTCGGCCCTCAGTGCTGGGGCGTCGGCGCCACCGTGAGGGACGCCGTCGGGATCGCGCGGAAGAGCGCCTCGCGGCTCTACGGGAAGGAGCAGAAGCTCCTCGTCTACATCGTCCCCGAGGGCGCCCGCGTAGACGAAATGGGCGGCCTGATCTCCTCGCACCCGACCCGCGACTGCCCGCGCTGCAACATCACGACCGCGGTCTCGACGCTGCAGATCAAGGTTGGCTGGGCCATGACGACCCGCAAATCGACTCTCGCCGCCCGCACCCTCGGCTCGATCCGCACCCCGCGTAAGGCGGCCTCGAGCGCCGCCAACGGGCCCAGGGGCGGACGGCCGGTCATCCTCGGCACGATCGCCGTCGAGGGCGGCAGGGCGACCGTCCGCTACGCGCCGGGCCGGGGCCGCGTCGAGGGTGTCCTGCCCGACGGGACGGTCGAGATCCCCGAGGAGGCGTCCGTCGGCTCGCTCGAGGAGGCCAAGGCGACCGCCGAGGCGTGGTACGGCCGCGACCGGCGAGCGTGGGACTGGCAGCCCGCCTGACGCGACAGGGCAAGCCCCGGACGTAGCGCCCGCCCCACGGCGGGCGTTGCCGTCTCTAGCCATCTCCTGCCGTCTCCCGCCCCTCGTCCCCCCGGCCTCCCCTCTCCTCTCCCGCCTTCCGATCCCCCCCGGCGCCTATGGGCGCCCCATGGCTCTCCTCTGCCCCGTCAACGGTGCAGACCCCCTAGAACCTCCTCCTCCCGGCGCGCAGGTTCGAGGCGTGGCAGACGGCCCGACCCTGCGCGGTCCTTCGCCGTTCGCCCTCGGCGGCGCGCGGAGGCCGTCGGCGTGAGCGACTGGCTCTCGCTCCAGCTCGACACGATCCTCCGCGACCTCGCAGAAAAGCCCGCCGCTCCGACTTCGATCGCTCGACCGTCCGGAGTCGAACGCGAGACGGACATCACGACGGAGATCGTCCCGATCCCGAAGGAATACACGCCGGAGGCTTGGTTCCGCTACCGGGTCGAGGCGCGTCGCGGGGATCCGCGGAACCTCCTCGCGCTCTACCACGAGATGCCTGGGCGCGCCGCCGGCCCGCAGATCCGGAGGTCCCGCGAGGCGATCGAGTCGGCCGAGTGGGAGTTCGCACCGATGCCGCTCGCGGCGCGAGACGAGACGATCCTCACGCCGGAGGCGCGCATCGGGCGCGAGGTTGCGGCCTACGTCGCCGACCAGCTCGGGCCCTTCATGCCGGACGCGCTGCGCGTCTTCGCACGGCGCGAGCACACGGGCTTCGGCGCGGCCGCATTCCGAGTCGAGGCTGGCAGCGGACCCGGCGGCCTCGAGCGGGCCGTCTCCTTCGAGGAGATCCCCGGCTACCGCTTCCGCCTCGACCCGAAGACGTTCGAGTTCAGCTTCTTCCAGAAGGCCCGCGGCGGGACGGCGGTGCCGGTCGCGCCGTTCGTCGAGACCGGGAGCCTGCTCCTCTTCGAGGACGGCGGCGGCGTCTATCCCCTCGACCAGCGCGGGCTCCTCTGGCAGATCGGGACGGCCTGGTGCGTCTACCAGTTCGGGCTCCGCTGGTGGGCTCGGCTGAACGAGCGTTACGCGCTCCCCTACCTCGACGTCGGATACGCCGCGAACCTGAAGGACGGTGCCGCCGAGGCCGAGAAGGTCGCCGCGAAGCTCGGTTCCTCCGGAGCGCTCATCCGCCCGATGGAGGGCATCGAGGCGAAGTTCCTCTCGGTGATGTCGGCGGCCCAGCCCGATTCCCTCGAGCGGGCGCAGGAGTTCTGCCTTCGGGCCTTCGCCGCGTGCCTCCTCGGGCATGAGCAGGCTCTCGGCGCGCGCGAGGGCGCTGGCGCGAAGACCTCCGACGTCGCGGCCCAGGGCGTCGCCGAATGGCTCGTCGCCCAGCAGTTACGGCGCGCGGCGGTCGACTTCGCAGCGAAGTGGGTCCGGCCGATGGTCGTCAGGAACTACGGCGAGGTGGTCGCAGCGGTGAACACGCCGGTCCCCACGCTGCACCAGACGAGGGAGATCGACCGCGAGGCCGAAGGGCGGATCGCGAACCTGATCGTGAGCGCCGGGGCCGAGCCGCCCGAATCCGAGCTCCTGAAGCGCGTCGGCTACCGCCAGGCCCGCCCGGGCGAGCGCGTCCTCACCCGCCGTCAGCTCGCGGCCCCCGTTGCCGCAGCCGAGCCGACGTCCGGCGGGAAGCTCGGAGAGAACGTCGTCCGCTTCCCGATGCTCGGCCCGGGCGGAAAGCCGCCTGTCCTCGGCGCCGACGGCGCGCCGACAGGAATCGCGGAGGAGCTCCTCGGGCCGTACCGCGCGATCTTCGCCGACGCTCTGAACGACGGCGCGAACCCCTTCCAGGCGCTGACCCGCGTCGTGCAGCGCGCGAGGACCCGCCCCGACGGGAAGGAGCTTGCGGACCGGCTCACCTCGGTCCTCGTCGCGTCGACCGGGCACGGCCTGGAGCAGGCCCGTGACGATAGGAGCGGCCGGTGAGCGCCGTGCATCTCGCCCTCGCTCCTCCTCCGCTCCCCGCGGGCCTCGCGTTCCTCGGCGCCTCCGCCGCGGTCGGCGCGGACGAGGCCACCGGCTCCCTCGTCGAGTTTCTCGCCGCGGGCCTGACGTCCGACGACTGGACGGAGGCGATCCTCGGCGCGCCTGCCGAGCACGTCGTCGTCCCGCCCCTGAAGGACACGCTCGCGCTCTGGAAGAAACGGAAGATCCTCGACTCGAAGACCTTCGCCGCGCTGACGGACGAGTTGAAGGGACAGGCCGGTCGGCTCGCGGACGTCTGGCACACGAAGTTCGTCCAGAAGATCTACGGCTCGCTCTTCGACGCGGTCGCGCAGGGCGAGACGCTCGCGCAGTGGATGCCGAAGGCACAGTCGCTCCTCGACCAGTTCGGGGCGGACCAGGGCGTGCGCATCTTCACGGGCGAGGAGTGGTCGCCGTGGTACGCCGACCTCGTCTTCCGCAACGCGAACGCCGCGGCGACGGCGGGCGGGCGCTACGCGGAGATGTTCAGCCGGGAGTGGATCAAGCGCTCCCCCTTCTGGCTCTATGACGCGATCAACGATTCGCGCACGCGCCCGAGCCATCTCGCGCTCGACGGCATGGTGTTCCGGAAGGACGACCCGGGCGCCCGGAAGTACCTCCCTCCCCTGGGACCGAACTGCCGGTGCACCGCGGAGGAGATGGACCAGGCCGACGTCGACGACGGCGGCTATCGGCGTTCGTGGGGCCGCGACGTGAAGGTCGAGATCCCCTCCGGCTGGGACGCTGACCGCGTCGCCTCGCTCGTCCCTGACGCGCTGAAGAACCTCGGAGCGGTGAACTGATGGCGCGCTCTCCCTTCACCCCCGCACCCCTCACCGCCGAGCAGACCGCGCTCGTCGACAGTCTCGAGCTCTTCGTCGAGGGGATGCTCGGGAGCGCGATGGACGCCGACCCCGGCTACGTCGTCGTCCCGCTTCCGGTCAAGCCCGACGTGGCCGTCGCCACGGAGCTTCGCCGCCGCTACCTCGCCGCCGGATGGCAGCGCGTCATCGTCAGTGAGCGGCCCGGCTGCGGGGATTCCTTCATTCAGCTCGAGGCGTTGGTGGACGTCTGGCTCTCTGGGAGGCCCGCATGAAGTACGAGCTCTTCGACCCCGCGAAGCACAAGGTCGAGACGCGAGAGATCGCGCTCGCCTTCGACCGCGACGGGATGCGAGACGTGGCGCTCGCCAGCGTCAAGGACAAGTACCCGGACGCTCAGTTCCCCTGCGCGATGCGCTCGCTCCTCCTCGGCGAGCACGACATCGGATGGGGCGAGACGCTGCGCGTCATGCCCGAGGACGTCGCGATGTGCGTCGTCAATGGGAACGAGCTGATCCGCTCGGCCTTCTTCCCGCTCCTCTTCGACCACGGCTTCACGGGCCGCGGGACCGAGAGCCCCGGTGACGTGCTCGAGTGCTACGAGGAGAACGGCTCCTTCTGGCAGCTCTGCGACCTCGCCGACGAGGAGATGTACCGGGCGGCCTGCAATCCGGGAAAACGCTGGAAGAGCCGCTCGCTCGGCTTCGGCGCCTGGATCGACGGCGACGGCTTCCTCCGCGCGGTGCAGCCGAAGGAGCTCTCCCTCACGAACCTCCCGCGCCTGAAGGGGCTCGGCAAGGTCGTCGAGATGTCGCACCTCCGCAAGGTCTACGGCCTCGGCTTCCGCCCGGGCCCTGAAGGTCTCGTCATCCCGACCAGTCTCGCCGCCGTGCCCGCAGCCTCCCCGGAGGGGACTCAGCGTGCCGCGACCGGCGGCGAGGCTTCTTCTCTCTCGACCTCCACTTCCTCGCCAGTTCCGGCGAGCACACGAAAGGAGGAGCACATGAAGGTGACTCCCGAAAACCTGAAGCTCCTCGGTCTCGCGGAGAACGCGAGCGAGGACGACCTCAACCGGAGGCTCGCGGAGCTCGCGGCACCTGCCGCCGCGCCGCCCGCCCCCAAGCCCGAGCCGAAGGTCGAGACGCCGCCCCCGCCGGCGCCCGGCGTGACGCTGGGCGACGTCCAGAAGATCGTCGCCGAGTCGACGGCGACCGTCTTCAAGGAGATGGCCGCCGCGAACGCGAAGGCGATCGCCGAGGCCACGGCCGCCGCCGAGAAGAAGGCGAAGGTCGACGGGCTCCTCGAGCGGGCCATCGGGCTCGGCAAGGTCCCCCGGGCCCATGCGAAGTTCCTCCGCCCCGGCATCGAGGCGGACCCCGTCGGTTTCGAGGCCGAGCTCGCCGCGATGAAGGCCGTCGCTCCCGTGGAGCCGATCTTCGAGAGGGGCGGCTCCCCCGGCTTCGTCGGCGCCGGCCAGTTCCACGGCTTCGACACCGCCCCCGAGTACACGCACGAGATCGCGCAGACCGTCGCGGCCCTCGGCTGCACGGTCTCCCAGGCCATCGCGATCGTGGACGCCGGCGGCCTCGCCGCCGGAGAGGAGAACTGACATGCCGGGCCGCGTGAACCACAACGGCGCCCGCTTCGGCATGGTGGCCGCCGTGCTCATCCCCGACAACGCGGTTGTGGAGATGGACGACGCCGGCAAGGCCATCCTCGGAGCCGCAGGCCTGCTCGGCACCGGCTTCGCGCCGGAGGGCGCTGCCATCGACGCCCCCATCACCGTCTACGAGTTCGCCGGCGAGTCCCCCGCCATCGCCGGCGAGGCGTGGGCGAAGAAGAACTACCTGAAGCTCGGCGCCGATGGTCGGCTCGTGAAGGAGACCGATCCCGTCGTGCCGACCGCCTTCACGCGGGCGCAGGCCGTCGAGGCCGCGACCGTCGTCGGCAAGTCCTACCTCGTCCGGTGGATCCGGTAGGCGGCAGGAGCAGAGCATGAAGAAGACCACCTTCCAGCCGGGCCAGTCGATGAAGCTCCCGAACGGTCACCTCGGGTACTTCCGTCGGCCGAACGCCGGCTTCCGCGTCCAGGACCCCGACTACGTCAAGTGGGTGACCGAGCGGCTCTCGAAGATCCCCGAGATCGCCGGTCACCTCGACCTCATGAAGAAGGCCGAGGCCGCGCTCGCCGGTCTCCCGAGCTTCTCGCCGCCGAAGCGCTTCCCCGTCCCGATGGCCGTGAGCGTGGGACCGCAGCAGGCCATGATCGGGACGCAGATCTTCCCGAAGTTCTCCTCCGGCCCGGACGAGAAGGGCTACTACCCGATCTACGGGAAGGAGGGCTTCTTCGTGGAGCCCGAGGGCTCGACCCTCAACGTCGGCCAGACGGTCCGCCGCATGGACGTGCGGATCAAGTTCGGCGAGGTGACGACGAAGGTCAAGGGCATCGAGGTCCTCACGGAGAACCGCGAAGTGAGCGCCGCGTCCGCCGCGCTGAACCTCAACATCGAGGCCTACAAGCTCGACCGCGCGCAGGCCTCGCTCGCGGCCGAGGAAGAGGCCGACTACGCCGCCGTCGCGCTCGACGCGACGAAGTACGCCGCGGGCTTCTCCGAGACGCTCGCCACCACGACGCAGTGGTCGCACGCGAGCTCCCAGCCGGTCAACGCCTTCTGGGCGGCGCGGCGCGCGATCTTCCTGAAGACCCTCCAGGACCCGGACCTCTTCGCGATGGGCGGCGACACCGAGGCGACCCTCATGGTGAACGCCCAGATCCGCTCCTACGCGAACACCGCGAACACCGGCACCGGCCGCGCCGTCCCGGTCACGCGCGACTTCCTCGCCGCGCTCTTCCAGATCGCGATCGCGGTCGGGAACGCGGCGAAGACCGTCGAGCTCGACAGCGAGGACGACCCGACGCAGATCTGGGGCGACTTCGCCGGCCTCTACTGCACGGGGCAGGGCGCCATCGTGGCGCCGCGGTTCGCGATCTCCTGCTTCCGCGAAGGGTTCCCGGACCTCCTCCCCTACCGCGACGACCGCGTCGGCACCGGGGCGAACGTCCTGAAGTGGACGGACTCCTGGCAGCCGATCGTCACGAAGAGCAACGCCGCCTACCTCTGGCTCGACACGAAGCTCGACGTCTGATGACAGCGGGGATGCCGGGTCTCCGTGTGAGAGGGGGCCCGGCACCCTGCCTCTGAGGTTCGAATGAAGACCTTCCGCGTGACGAAGCCCTTCACCCTCTCCGACGCCGCAGGGACGCGGTCGTTCTCGCCTCCGACCGACACCGTCACGGAGGAGGAGCTCGGCGCGTACCTGCCCGACGTCGCGCATTGCCTGACCGAGACCGCGGCTCCGAAGCCGCCCAAGCCGGCCCCCGAGCCGGGTCCGAAGGAGACCGCATGAAGCCGAACCGCATCCGCCTGGCGGCGCTCGCCGTCGCGCTCATCGTCATCGTCAGCCTCGTCGCGCCCACTGCGACGGCGACGACCTGGACGAACCGGAACGCCGTCATCACGACGGGCGCGGGGATCCCGCTCGCCTTCGGCACCGTGCCGGGAGCGCAGGTCCACGTCTACTCCGCGTCGACCTCCTCGGCGACCGTCGTCGTTCAGGGGGCCATGGCCTCGGCCGGTCCCTGGATCACGCTCGCGACGGTCACGAACCCGACGTCGACCGGCGAGGCATACCGCGGGACCGCGTTCCCGTTCCTCCGCGCAAACGTCACCGCGCGCTCGAGCGGCACCCTTTCCGCCGTCTTCATGGACCTGCCAACCGACCCCGGCCCGTGGACTTCTTCGATCGCGAATGCGACGAGCACGGCGCCGCTGTTCGGCGTCATCAAGTACGCGATTACGAACGCTGCGGTTGCTGCACTCGGCGCGAATCTGACGGGAGACATCGCCATCGGCACCCTGCCCGCCAATTCGCGCGTGACCTCGACCTACGTGGACGTGACGGCTGCCGACACGAGCGCGAACGCGCTCACCGTTTCC
Organism: Thermoplasmata archaeon; assembly: GCA_023269235.1. Lineage (GTDB taxonomy): Archaea > Thermoplasmatota > E2 > JACPAO01 > JAHFTW01 > JAHFTW01. The sequence goes on along the minus strand of JAHFTW010000006.1, from coordinate 64,662 downwards.
CTCGGGACCGTCGGCACCGGATACGTCGACTGGATCGTCGCCTCCGACGGGAAGGCCGTTGCCCTCTATGGCGACGCGACGGCCGAGCGCGGCGCGACGAACCTCGACGGCGCTCTCTTCTACAAGACGGCCACCCCCATCAATTCGCACTTCGTCAAGACGACCACGAACCTCTCGACGGTGACCGCCTTTGCCGCGACGGTGTACGTCACCTATCAGACGCTTCCCTGATTCAGCTCGATAGGAGGGAAAGCCCATGACCTACGAGACCGTGAACGAGATCCTTCACGCCGGATTCGGCTGGAAGGCCAACGCCTACCCCGACCGCGGGGCCGTCGAGCAGTACCTCGCCGACGGGCACACCGCGGAGGAGACCGCCGCGCGCCTCGACGCCTTCTGCGCCAGCGTTCCGGTTCCCGAGGGGCACGGCTTCATCCCGTCCGAGTGGCGCTCCTACGCGCTCTTCGGCGAGGGGCACCACTGGCGCCCGCTCCACACGAGTCAGGCCCTCGGGATCGCTCCGCTCGACCCGCCCGCCGACGTGCTGCCGTTCGCCTCGAGCGCCCAGGAAGCGCTCATCTACGCGAAGCAGGGCCGGCACGTTGACGGTTCGCTCGGCGCCACGCCCGAGGAGCTCGCGCTCCGCGAGGCGTACTACAGCGTGCTCCCCGTCGACTACGCAGCGGTCGAGCCCGTGCTGATGTACGCGCTCGTCCTCTGGGGCATCTGCCCGCGCGTCTTCCCCGACTTCGGCACCGGCCGGTTCAGGCCCGAGCTCTACGTGACCCAGACCCTCCGGAGCTACGTCGCGGCCCAGCGCAAGCTGAAGGGGCTGCCGGCGTGAACGCGACCTCCCCCCGGCGGCTCTCTCCCCGCCGGTTTCTCCTGCTGCGCGGGCGGGGCCTTCTGGCCCTGCCCGCCCTTCTTCTCGTCCTCGGCGTGCTCTTCCTGGCCGCCGCCTTCGGCTGCTCGTCCGGAACCGTCACGACGTCGACGGGCGCCGTGGTCGCGGCTCCGGTCGTCGAGGCGCAGGACACGGTCGCCGACATCGTCTCGGAGATGAAGACGGCCTACCTCCAGGCGAGCGCCGCGCATGACGCGCGAGTCGGGACCGAGACGCCGGAAGTTCACGCCGCCCATCGGGCGGTACTGCTCGACGTCAAGGCGGGCCTCCAGGCGTCGGCCCACGCTCTCGCCACGTGGAAGGCGGCATCCGTCGGGGCGGCGCCCATGGACGTCCTGCGGCCGCTCGTGGCCTCCGGGCGAGCCTTCCTCACGCTCGCCGTCGAGCTGAACGCCATGAAGCCCGAGCGGGCGGCGGCGATCCGAGCATTCATCGATACCGCGTTCCCGCCCGGAGGTGCCGTATGACCCCGACGATCGGCAGGATCGTTCACTACAAGCTCTCCGCGAACGACGCCGCGCGCATCAACCAGAACTGGCGGAGCGGCAACGAAACGGGGAACGCCTCGACCGAAGGCGACATCGTCCCGCTCATCATCGTTCGAATCTGGCCGGACGAGTACGGTCCCGGCGTCGCCGGCGTCAATGGCCAGGCCTTCCTCGACGGTCACGACACGCTCTGGGTGACGAGCGCCCGCGAAGGCACGGAACCCGGGCAGTGGAGTTGGCCTCCGAGGGTCGGAGGTGCCGCATGACCCTCTGCGTCACGATGCCCGTCGGCACGCCGAAGGAATGGGCGGCCGACTTCAAGCGGCTCAACCCGACGGTCGTCGTCGTCGAGGTCCTCTCGCCCACCGTCGAGCAACAGACGACGGCCCTCGCCATGGCGGCTGCACCGATCACCGAGGTCCATTCCGCGGCCGCGGGCGTCTGGCTCGACCTCCTCCCCGGGCTCCTCGCCGCCGGCGCGACGATCCTCTGCCCGGCCGCCTGGCTCCCCTTCGTCGTCGGCGCAATCAAAGTCGGCGTGCCGAAGATCCGCGCCCTGATCGAGGGCCAGCCGGCGAAGGAGCGCTGGACGCTCGCCGAGATCCTCGCGCTCGACGCGGAGGTCGCGGCCCTCCCGGACCCTCGCACGTAGAGGCTGACGACGTGAGCGCGCAGCCTCCGGCCGAACCGCCGAACGAGCTCATCCGAGCGGGCACCGAGCCCGCGCCGCTGAACCCGTCCGTCAGCCCCGCCGGCTCCTCGGTGGGATGGAGCTGGGCGACGTGGGCGCGCCGCCAGAAGAGCTTCCTGAAGGGCGGCGCGGCGGTGATCCTCGGCTACCTCTCGACCTTCGTCCCGGTCGTGCAGAGCCCCGAGGCGACGGCGGCGATCGCGTTCGGCGTCGGGCTCATCTCCCGCGCTCTCCTCGACCGGCTCGACTTCTGGCTTTCCGACGTCGCTCTCGAGAAGCCGCCGACGGCCTCGGCCGGGGCCTGACGTGCATGCAGTCGGCTCAGAGTTCGCCGGCCCGGATGGCCGCTGGCAGACCGAGAGGAGGCGGATCGTGTCCCAACTGATTCGTCTCCTCCTCCGCCGTGAGACCGACCTTTCCGAGATCGTCTCGGCTCTCTCCGCCATCCTCTGGTCGGCGCTCGCCACGGGCGCCGACCTGTCGATCTTCGACGTCGTCCCGGCCATCGGCGCCCTGCCGGACCCGTTCCTCGAAGCGGCGGTCCGCCTCCTCTTCGCCCTCGGCGGAGCCGTCCAGCTCCTCGCCGTGCTCCGCGACATGCCGCGCCTTCGGCGCCAGTGCGCGCTCGCGGCGGCGGCGACATGGTCGGTCGTCGGCCTCTGCCGCGCGGTCGCGACCGGGCACTACGGCCCCGCCAGCGTAGACATCGTCCTCGCGCTCGCCCAGAGCCTCGCCTACGTGAAGATGGGGAAGCCTCCCGTCCGGGAGGAGGCGTGAGCGATATGGCGCGCGACGCGGCCCTCGTCGCCGCGGCGGGGTCGGTCTTCGTCTTCCTCGGGAAGCTCCTCGACCGCGCCTTCGGCTGGCGCCGGAGCCGCGAGGACTTCGCGACGACGCTGCGCAATGAGCTTCACGCGGAGACGGCTGCGCTCAAGGCCGAGATCGGCTCCCTCCGCAGGGAAGTGAACGAGTGGCGCGAGAAGTACCTCTCCGAGAAGGAACTGAACGGGCAGCTCCGGAACGACTACGCGCGCCTGCTCCAGGACCATGAAGAGCTGAGGCACGAGTTCGACGCGCTGACGCAGCGGCTCGAGGAATCGGGGGTGACGCCATGACGCGGCTCAAGCTCGACGTCCTCGACGAACGGATCGTCGACCTCCTTCGGTGGGTCGGTACGCGCTACTGCTGGGGTGCCGGCGCGCCGAAGGACGCGCTCGACCACTGGCCTCCGAACGATCCCCCGAAGGGCGTGACGGCCGGGACCGGCGTCGACTGCTCGGGCCTCGTGCAGATCTGCCTCGTCCGGCTCGGCATTCTCCAGGCCACGGCTCCGGACCGCACCGCGGCGGCCCTGTGGGACATGGCGAAGCCGGTCCCGATCGAGGACGCGCGCCTCGGCGACCTCGCGTTCTACGGGCAGCCCTCGCACATCCGGCACGTCACGCTCTGCCTCGGCGGTGGGCTCGTCATGGGCGCGAACGGCGGCGGCTCGAATACGAATGGAGACTGCCCCTCGGCCTTCGTGAAGCTGGACCGGATCGCCTACCGCTCCGACTTCCGCGGAGTCAGGAGGCTCGTCCCGTGACCTGCACGCGGCGGAAGGAGTCGGCCTGGTCCTACGTCTTCGGAGCTCGCGGCAGCGAGGTCCGGATCGGCAGGCAGCACGATCGCTGCTCCCTCGTCCTCCCCGGCGGGCACGTGAGCTTCGGCGCGACGCCTGACGGCGAGATCCTCACGCAGGCCGTCGACTTCTCGGCCGCAACGGACGGCGAGCCGTCGGTCATCCTGACGCTCGCGGCCGTCGAAGCGGAGCCCTCCGAGGTCTACTCGTGACGGCGCTCCTCCTCTCCCGCGCCTCTCTCATCGTCGGCCTTCCGCGCGACGCGCAGGCGCAGCTCACGAACGACCCGCTCCGCCCGCGCGCGCTCGGGAATGCCGACGGCGTGAAGGACCGTTTCCTGACCCCGTTCCTCCAGGCGACGACGGTGAAGGTCTACGTCAACGCCGTGCTGACCGAGACCGGCTGGACCCTGTCGAGCGGCACCGGGACCGAGGGGGCGGACGAGATCGTCTTCGATCCCATCCTCTCCTCGGGCGCGATCTCTGCGACGGCCGACAACCGGTCGATCGACGCCGAGGTCCTCGACGCCGTCCGCCGGGCGGTCTCCTCCGACGTCGCGCGCTACCTCCCGACCGGGACCGGCATCACCGACCCGTGGCTCCTCGCCGTCCTCGAGCCCATCGCGATCGACTTCGCGAAGCTGCGGCTCCGGGGCCGAAAAGAGAACGACGTCCCCGACGCGCTCGACATCCTCGTGAAGGCGCATATCCGCTGGCTCGAGAAGATCATGGGTCCGACGCCCCTCCTCCCCGTCTCGCCCTCCGGCAGCAGCGACAGCCCCGGCGAGATCCGGGTCTACTCCGAGCCCGAGGTCTTCGGGCCGCTCGGAGGGGAGTAGGCGTGCAGAGCCACGACGCGCTCATCCTCCGCGCGAGCTACTCCGGCGGGAGCGCCGCCATGGTGCAGAAGCTCGACGCGATGGTGAAGCGCGGGCAGCGGCGGCAGGAGGCCTACGCCGCCCTCGGGCACCGCGCGATGACCCTCGTCACGCGGGGCCTGCGGACGAACATCGGACACTGGCCGGCCCCGTCGAGTTGGGCGCGGGCCTATCGCGCCGGCGGACAGGCGCTCCTCGACACGCGCCGCCTGAGCAATTCGATCGCCTACAAGGCGGACGCGACCGGGACCGACATCGGCACGAACGTCCCCTATGGCCGCGCCCTGAACCGCGGAATGACGATCCGCCCGAAAAAGCGCTGGCTCCTGATCCCACTGAGCCCGCCCCTCTCGCAGACCGAAGTCCGTGCCTTCCCGCGTGGGAAGGAAGCGATCCAGGCGCGCTACCCGGGGAGCCGCTTCGTCATGGGCGGAGAGGACGGGCCTGGGATCTATCGGAAGAGCCGCATGGTGACGGGAGCCCGGATCCGGAGCCGCTCGAAAACCGGGTGGGGGAGCAACCGGACGGCCGCGCGGAGCACCTACGCCCGCGGCACGCGAGGCGCCGAGCGTATCGCCGCCGCCGTCAGGAGCGTGACGCTCCGGAAGTACGGCTTCCTCGAATGGCGCCCCGAGTGGGCGCGCGACCTCTCGAAGCGCTACCTCATGTGGTACGTGAACGCCGGCGGATCTGACACGTCCCCGACGCCCCCCACCGGCGGGACGCCTGACTCCGGAGCGCGCGGATGAGCGATCCCCGCTCGCTCGCGCAGGCCGAGCTCGTCTCGCTCATCGCCGGAACCGACAACTGCGGCGTGGCCGAGGTGCTCCCCTCGACGTCCCTTCGGACCCTCGTCAACCGCGACGCGAACGGGAACCTCCCGGCGATCGGCGTCCGCTACAGCGAGTTCCACGATTACGAGGACGAGGAGCTCGGGAGCTCGTACCGGCACAGGCTCCACCTCTTCGAGGTCTACATCGTCGACCGAAACGGGCGCGGTGGACCGGACGCAGTCGCGAGCGTGTTCGAGATCCTCGGCCGGGTCGATGCCCGGGTCGACGGGCAGCGCTCGGCGATCCCGCCGCTCTGGACCTGGGAAGTCTCGAGCGGCGAAGTCGAAGAGTACGAGACCGATGGCGCCGCCGCAGTCCTCTCAGTGTCCCTCGTCATCCAGAAGGCGGCGGCGTGAAGGCGATCATCGATCTGATCGAGAAGCTCCTCGCGCGGCACTTCCGCGGGAGCCTGACCCTGCATTTCGACGGCCTCGGCGGCGTGCCGAAGGTCGAAGTCCACATCGCCGGGAAACCGGATGAGGTGCTCCGGCAGGTCTGACACGAAGCCACGGTGACGAGAGGCACCGCTACGCAGCGTCCTCCCGCCGCCACGGAATCCACAGAGAACCCGACGAGCCACCGCAACGCAGCGTGCTCCGAACCGAAAGGAGCGCGCCGCCATGGCGAACATCCCCCCCGGATCTCTTTCCTACATCACGCTCGGGGCCGAGACGGCCTGGGGCACGCTGGCCGCGGCGACGGCCGGGCGCAAGATCGCGATCGTCGGCGAGGAGCTGGACGGCTCGGTCGAGCAGCTCCAGAGCGACTCGTTCAGCGGCGACGCCAACTCGAAGGACGCGGTCGACGGCGACATCGACGCCGGCGGCTCGTTCCGCCACAACCTGACGCTCGAGAGCGCGCCGATCTTCGCGAAGGCGATCACGCGCTCGCTCGCCTCGACGGGCACGACGCCGGACTTCGTCCACACGGCGAAGACCATCGCGGGCGCTCTCCCCTCCTACACGATCGAGACCTACCTCGCCCTCGACACGCCGAAGTTCAAGATCCTGCCCGGCTGCACCTTCGATACGAAGGGCTTCGAGATCCGGAACAAGGGCTTCTTCCAGGTGCAGTGCGGCGTCGTCGGGAAGAAGGTCAACGCCCTCGCCTCGGTCTCGAACTTCACGACGCCCGACGACTGGACCGGCGGGACCGAGCTGCATCACCGGCTCCTGACCGCCGCGAACATCAAAATGGACGGCGCCCCGGTCGGCCGGATCACGCGCCTCCAGGTCAACATCGCGAACGACGTCGATCGGGACCTTCGGAGTCTCGACTCGGCCGGCGAGCGCATCGGCGTCTCCGCTGGGATCCAGCGCGTGACCGGCAACGTCGACGTCTGGTTCGACGACCCCGCGACGTTCCTCGACAAGGCGATCGCCGGCACGCTCGTCGCCTTCGATTTCACATGGACCATCTCCGCGGTCAGGAGCCTCCAGCTCGTCCTCCCGCGCGTGAAGCTGCAGGTTTCCTACCCGAAGGCGTCGACCCCGAAGAGCCTCGCGCTCTCGCTCCCCTTCACGGCGTCGAAGGACACCGTCGAGGGAAGCCAGATCAAGTTCGTCATCAAGAACGGCATCGAAGGAACGAAGTACTGAACCGGGAGGGCGGCGGCGTCTCGACGTCCTGTCCCTCCCGGGACCGAAGGACGTCGTCCGCCCCTCCCACTGAAGGAGGGCACATGGAATTCAAAACGAAACACGGCCACACGCTCGAGATCGTGGCCATCTCCGATCAGCTCTACCAGGAAGCCGCCCGCAACGTCGGTGCGAAGAAGGGCCCGGACGGTCCGGTCGCCGACGACGTCGAGTTCGGCGCCGAGGTCGCGCGGCTCGCGATCATCTCGTGGCGGACCGACACCGGCGAGGAGCCGCTCCGCGACAAGAAGCCCGGCGACGCCCGGGCCGTCATCAAGCGGACCATCGGCCTCTCCGAGTACGTCCTCTCCATGGCGAAGGAGGCCAGGAAGGTAGAGGGCAAGGGCTTCGAGGTCGAGAAGGGAAACTGAAGAGGGCGGTACGGATTGACTATCGCGCCGACGGCCGCCCGCCCTGCGACGACTGCCGCTTCCTCGCTCGGATGGACCTTGGGGTCCGGGGGGCCGACGAGGATGAGGGGCCGTGTCGCGAGACGCGCGGCCGCTGCGCGCGGGAGCTCGAGCTCGAGCGCATCGCGGGCGTTCTCTCCCCTGACGCCTGGGCCGCTCTCTCGCTCGTCCGTGCCGCCGGTCGACAGCTTCGCGCCGGATTCGGAGGGGCTTTCGCGATCGACCTCGTCGCTATGGATGTGGCGGCTCGCTGGCTCCGCATCGATGCCACACCGAACGTCCTCGCGCTCTTCCAGGTCGCGGAGAACGAGGTGCTCGAGATCTACGACGAGCGCAGGGAGGAGCGCTCCGAAGGGACTCCATCGGAGGACTGAGACGTGAGCTTCGTCGAAGAGATCTCCCTTCGGGCCGACGACAAGGCGTCGAGCGTCATCACCGGTCTCTCCTCGAAGCTGAAGGGGCTCCTCCGCGACCTCGGCGCGCTCGCCGGCGTGACCGTCGGGTTCGCCGGTCTGACGAAGCTCGTGCAGACGGGGATTCAGTTCAACGCCATGATCGAGGACTCGCGGAACAGCATCGCGGGAATCGTCGGCGCGCTCCACACCTACCGGAGCGCGACCGGCGAGGTCCTCCAGGGCGAGGAGAAGTGGCAGGCGTCTCTCCAGTCGACCGCCGTCGTGCAGGAGCGGCTCCGAATCGCTGCCCTCACGACGACGGCGACCTACTCCGAGATGGTCGACGCCTTCACCGTCGGCGTCGGCCCGATGACCCGCGCGGGCATCGCGCTTTCCGACACCGCGGAAGCGACGCAGCGGCTCACGCAGGTCGCGGCGGCCGCGTCGATCCCCATGGCTCAGCTCGCCATCGAGATCCGGCAGTTCTTCAACGGCGACGTCATGCGCGGTCGGCTCCTTCAGACGCTCCAGATCACGAAGGACCAGATCGAGGCGCACAAGAAGCAGGGCGACATGATGGACTTCATCCGTCAGAAGACGGAGTCCTACGCCCGGGCCGCGCAGGCGGCAGCCGAGAGCATGACGGGGCGCGTCTCGAACCTGAAGGATGCGATTGAACAGGTGCTCGGCGTCGGCCTCCAGCCGCTCTACGAACGCCTGAAGGGAACGCTCGGTGCGATCACCGACCAGTTCGTCAGCATCGGGCGCGACTCGAAGGGGAACCTGACGGCGCAGTTCAATCAGGATCTCGTCGCGCGCGTCCGCGAGTTTGGCGAGGCGCTCGCTCAGATCCTCGCGAAGCTCACTCCCCTGGCGGCCGTCAGCATCACGTTTCTCGCTTCCTTCCTCGGCGCGGGCGCGAAGGCGGTCGCCCTCTTCGCTCCGGTGCTCGACGTCCTGACGGCGATCGTCGTCCTCCTGACGAAGGTGAGCGATTCCGTGGGCGAGTGGGCCGTCGGCCTCTACCTCGTCGCGAAGGCATTCGGAGCGGTCGAGGCGGCGGCGAAGGCCGCGATGATCGCGAGCGCGGCGGCGCGTGGGCTGAGCGCCGGAGGCGGGGCCGGCGCGGGCGCGGCCGCCGGTGCTGTCGCTGGCGTCGGCACCTCGCTCCTCGGCTCGGCCGCAGTCGGCTCGACGCTCGGCATGGCCGCCGTCGGAGCGGACCTCGTCTACCTCTCGAATCAGGTCGCGAAGGAGATCGGCGACAAGCTCGGCGTGATGTTCGACTCGCGCGTGCAGGGGCAAAAGGCCTGGTACGACGTGCGAACGGACAGCCAGGTCCTCGCCGAGTCGCAGTCGTCGCAGATCAGCTCGACGCTCGGCGCCGCTCAGTGGAGCGCCGCCTCCCGCGGCCAGACCGAGCTCGCCCGGAACATCGAATCCGTCGCGGTGGCGTTCCGCTCGCAGTCGATCTCCGCCGACGAAGCGATCAAGCGGCTGCGCGAGCTCGGGCCTGCCGGGAAGCAGGCGTTCGAGGCGAACAAGGAAGCGGCCGATCCCGCCGTGCTCGAGAAGTATTCCGACGCGATCCTGAAGATCAACGGGCAGATCCAGGCGCTCGGGCAGACGGGCCTCTCCGCCGCCCTCACGAAGTCGAAGACCGACTACCTCGGCGACATGTCGAAGCTCAAGGCCGACATGCGGGAGGCCGGCACGGAGGAGGAGAAGAAGGCGATCCTCCAGCAGGTCGGAGCCCGAGCGGACCTCTGGCAGGCCGAGCAGGCGAAGGCGTTCCGCGACTACCGGAACGAGCTCGCGAAGCAGAAGCTCGAGCTGACGAAGGAGAGCGAGTCGATCGCGCAGGTCTGGCTCGAGGGGGGCGCGAAGGAAGTCGCGGCGATCTCCTCGAAGGCGGCCGACACCGTCGCCGCGCTCCAGAACGAGCGGGCTCAGGTCGCCGCGACGGACTCCGCCGCAGTCGAGAAGATAAAGGGCATCACGGCGCAGATCCGCCTCGCCCTCGAGCGGCGCGGGGCCGAGCTCGCAGAGTGGGCCCGCGCGGCCTGGAACAAGTACCGGGATGTCGAGACGCAGGCGATACAGACGACGCTCGAATCCGAAGGGCGCGATGCCGAGTCGCAGTTCATCGGGCTCCGGGAGAAGTACCGGAAGCTCCGCGAGGACCTGAACAACGCCCTCGTCGGAGCCATGGCGAACCCGAAGGGGGACGGAGCCATCGGGCAGATCGTCGCGACGATCCGCGCGATCGGGACCGCCGAGGCCGCCGAGACCGAGAAGCTGACGCGCGAGAATCACCTCCGCCTCGCGACGGTGCAGGGCGACTGGCGGGCCATGGCCGAGGACATCAAGCGGCGCGTCTCTCTCGGGCTCCTGAACGCGCGCGACGCGCTGAAGGAAACCGGAGACGCGATGGTGCGCTTCGGGAAGACCTACGGCGAGGGGGCGATGGGCGCGATCTACGGGATCATGGCGACGATCCCGACGGCCGCCGAGTCCGCCGCCTCCGCCGTCAACGGCGTCTGGTCGGCGATGACTCGCTCCTTCGACGACCTCTTCTTCAACGTCCTCTCCGGGCGCCTCGACTCGCTGAAGGACGTCTTCAAGAACCTGTGGCAGTCGATCCTCCAGACCGCCTCCCGCTTCATGAGCGACCTCCTGCAGCGGTGGATCCGGACGCAGATTGACATGGGGAACGCCTCCGGGTCGGGTACTCCCGGCGTGACCTCGACGGACCAGTGGGGCCGGATCATGGGCGCGCCCGGCTCCGGGTCGAAGTCCGGGGGATGGTGGGGGAAGGCGCTCGGGTACGTCGGCGCGGCGGGGACCGGCTTCGGTCTCGGGTCCGGCATCGGGTCGGGCGGCGCCGGGAACCAGTGGGGCGGCGCGCTCGGCGCGGTCGGGGGCCTCGCCCTCGGCTCGACGGCCGGCGTCATCTCGGGCGTCGGCTCGGCGCTCGGCCTCGGCGCAGCGGCCGGCTCCGTCGTCCCGATCATCGGCACGATCATCGGCGCCCTCATCGGCGCGATCATCGGGGGCGTCTTCAACAAGAACACCGAGCGCTCCATGTCCGGCTCCCTCGGCGCGATGGCCGGCGCGACGCGCTGGGACTTCGTCCAGCCCTGGACGAAGAGGAACGGCGAGGAGAGGCCCGGCTACTGGACCGGCACCGTGGAAGCCCCGACGACGGCCTTCGAGCGGTCCGGCCAGTCGATCCTCCAGGGCCAGGCCGCAGGCTTCGCCGACATCTTCCGCGTCGGCGCGAAGGACCAGGCGTCCTCCCTCATCGCGAGCTACCAGAAGGCTCTGAAGGAGGCGCTCTCGGGAGCGAACTTCAAGATCTCGGCCGGCTCCGAGGAGGACATCCAGAAGGACGCCGACTTCCTCCTGAAGAGCCTTCTTCCGCGCATCGGCCTGAGCGCCGCGTTCGGTCAGAAGGGCTACCTCCCGGCGGGCCAGCGCGACCGCCAGGGCGGCATCCCGGGAATCAACTACGGGATGCCGGGCATGGACGAGCTCGGCTTCTGGGCCGAGAAGAAGCTTTTCGACGCCGAGGCCCCGATCCCGAAGATGCTCGCCGGTCTCGGCTTCACGGCCGCGAAGATCGGCGAGATCGCCGGGCGAATCTCGACCGACGATCCCGAGAAGCTCCTCGCCTACCTCCAGGGCGTCGTCGGCGTCGTCGTCGGCATCCGCGACCTTGGCGCCGAGATGGGGAAGACCTACGGCGAGCTGACGAAGGGCTGGTCCGACGAGACCGCGAAGGGGCAGGCTGCGGCCTTCGGGAATGCCGCCCAGGACCTCGCCGCGCAGTGGGACGCCCTCTCCCTCTACTCCGGCGACGAGCAGATGAAGAAGGCCCAGGAGGCACAGGCCGCCTCCGACCAGTTCTGGCAGTCCGTCGTTTCCTACCTCCAGCAGCTCGACGCGCTCGGCCAGAAGCTCTCCGCCGGCTTCCAGGGGCTGCGCGAGAGGATGCGCGCCTTCCTGAACCCGCTCAGCGAGAGCGGCCAGACGACGGCCGACTGGTCGATCGTCAACGGGACATGGGGCAAGCTCCAGAACGCGAAGACGCCGGCCGAGATCGAGACGGCCTCGACCGATGCGGCCGCCGCGATCGAGCGGATGTTCGCCGTCCTCGTCGAGCGGGTGACGCGCGGGAAGGCCCTCCTCGACCGGCTCACCGGACTGACCGGGAACCTCTGGAACATGGGGAAGGACGTCGCCGCGGCCGAACTCGAGCGGACGAACCCGCTCGAAGCCTGGGGCAACGGGCTCGTCGACATCCAGACGAAGGTCGGCGCCGCCGCGACGAAGTCGGGCCTCGAGCAGATCACCGCGATCGAGGACGTGGCCGCGGCCGGAGAGGACGTCTACGGCAAGCTGAAGGCCTTCATCGCCGACATCGCCTCGGTCCGCTCCGGCGTCAACAAGTCGATCGACTCCCAGGTCTGGGAGCTCGGCGTCGGCGAGATGGACGCGCGGGGCCAGGCCGGGGCCGTCACGCAGCGGGTGAAGGAGCTCCAGGACCAGCTCAAGCTCGCAACCTCGCCCGCCGAAATCCAGGCAATCACGCAGGAGATCCAGAGCCTGACGAGCCGCTACGTCGGCACCTTCGGGAAGGACGACAAGGACCGGGCTGCGGCGATCGCGTGGGCGCAGGAGCAGCTCGACCGGGCGAAGGGACTCGCGAACGAGGCCCTCGACGCCCTCGACGCGCAGGCCAAGGCCCTCGCTACCCAGCTTGAGACGACCCTGAAGACCGCTACCGGGCTCATCTCGACGAACGTCTCCGACGCCGCGACGCAGATCGGCCAGCTCTCCCACACGCTCGGCGCCCTCGACGAGGAAATGCGGAAGGCGATCGAGCGCCTCGGGCAGGGCGCGCTCGACTCCCTCGCGCCCCTTCGGGCGGCGATGGATACCGCGGCCGGGATCTTCACCGGGGCCACGGCGACGGCGGGCGCGGCTCTCACGGGGAGCGATGCGAGCTTCTCCGCGAGCGTTGACCGCTCGACGTCCCGGCTGAACAGCTTCGCCGAAGCGCTCGACCGGGCGATCTCGAAGCTGAACGGGATCGGCGGGACCGGCGCGGAGTCCGGGTCCGGCACCGGCCCGAAGACCGAGAACTACGCGGAGACCGTGACTCCCGCGCGCACGACCGCAACCGCTGTCGTCACCTACTCCCGGCGCTTCGCCGGACAGATGACGCCGAGGGTGGCCTGACATGGCGCTCGACCCCTACGTCGAGGCGCACCGGAGCGACGTCGTCACCGAGACGGCTTGGCTCGTGGAGATCCGGTTCCCGACGGTGCATCGGCTCTGCGACTGGAAGGACCCGATCGTCTACGGCGGGAACACGTTCGAGCGCGCCGTCCTGACGGTCGAGGGAATCAGCTCCGACGCATCGGGCGTCGCGGCCGGCTCGAGCAGTCTCCGGATCGGCTGCGGCGACGACTACTGGCCGACGCTCCTCGCGGCCCTGGCGGAGGACGAGCGGCATCCCGAGGTCGTCCTCTACGAGGCGTGGTTCGACCCGGCCGTCGTCTCGTCCGCCCCCGCCGCCGTTCGCGCCGTGCGGATCTACCGGCTCGAGACGGCCTCGTGGACCCCGCTCGAGGCGACGATCACGCTCGGCCCCGGGTCCGACGTGAAGACGGGCCGCCTGCCGTCCCGCGAGTACGGCTCCGGCCTCTGCACCTATTGCCGCTTCAAGGGCCAGCAGTGCGGCTACCCGGGCGCCGCGACGACCTGCGGCGGAGGCACTGCTCCGGAGCGGACCTACGAGGCATGTGTCGCTCTCTCGAACCAGGCGCGCTTCGGCGGCCAGCGCGCCATGCCCGGCGAAGAGGTCGAGATCACCTGGGAGTGGAACGTGGCGAACCAGTTCTACGACACCGCGACGATCCGGCTCACGCGGAGGGCTGAGTAATGCCGCTCGCGACCTTCCCCTGGATCTCTCCCGCCGATGCCCCGCGCGTGGGGTTCACCTCGGGCGTGGCCTTTCGAACCGAAGTCACCACCGCGCGGAGCGGCGTGGAGAAGCGTCGCATCGTCTGGCCCTATCCGCGCCACACCCTCGGATCCCTCGACTGGTCCCGCACGGAGAACGCGGCGACGAAAGCCAACGCGCTCTACGCCTTCTTCTGCGACCGGAAGGGGAAGGCCCTGCCGTTCGTCGTCTTCGACTTCGACGCCGTGCGCAGCTACGTCGACGCCCGGGTCGGCATCGCGACGGCGGGCCAGACGGTGTTCAACCTACCGAGCCGGAACGCGACGGCGGTCACGGTGAAGGTCAACGGCCTCGTCCGGCTCGGAACCTTCGCCGCCTTGGCCGGCGCGAATGCTCGCGACCAGCACACCTTCGACGCCCCCGGAGCGCCGACGCTCTCGCAGCCAAACGCCGGGAGCAAGCCCGCCGGAACGTGGAACGTGAAGTGCTGTTGGGTCGGAGCGGCCGGGGACGGCATCCTCGGGACCGTCTCGAGCAACATCACCGTGGCGGGGGCAACGGCGATCACGACGGCGCGCCCCGCGAGTCCGCCCGCGTGGGCGACGGGATGGAAGGTCTTCTCCTCGAAGCTCGGCCCGACCGCGACATGGTGGGAGACCTCCGCGACGATCCCGATCGCGACCGCCACGTACGATGACAACACGTCAGACGCAGCGCTCACGGTGCAGCGTCTCCCGCTCACCGCGGGCGACGTCCTCACGATGGACTTCACGGGCCAGCGTGCCTTCGCCGTGCGCTTCGACACCGACGAGCTGGCGATCCAGAACTTCGGGAACCTGCGTTACGGCGGGCTCACCGTCCCCGTCATCGAAGTCGTGGGCGAGGAATGAGCAGCCGGGGCCCGACGACGCCCGTGAACCCTCGTCCCGGCGCCGGCCGTGGCGGTGCGACGCCGAAGCCCGACCGCACGGAGACGCCCGTCGGGCCGCGGAAATACCCGGGCTGGACGGACCCGCCTCTCCCGAGCGGCCCGGTCGCGCCGACCCCCGGCGGAGACCGCTCGCTCGGCGGCGGCAGCAACGCCGTCACCGCGAGCGCCCTCGTCGGCCCGACGCATCGCGTCCCGATCCTCTTCGGCCGGTGTCGCCTCTCGCCAGACCTCGCGATGGCTTCCCAGGACTCCTACTCGGGGATGCGCTTCGGGAAGTACCTCGCGATCATTTCCGAGGGGCCGATCGACGCGATCGAGAGCTGGGAGGGCGCGACGACGTCCGACTTCCGAGCGATCGAGACGACGCTCGGTACGCTCACGACGCCCACGGGGCACCTCGGAGGCACGATCGGCCTCGCCGCGGCCTATATCGAGACGAAGAACTCGAAGCCGTGGAGCCCCGCCGGAATCTTCCGTGGCCGGCTTCTGTTTGACCCGCGGCTCGGAGCCTGGGGGGCGGGCGAGTACCCGGACCCCCTGAAGTGCGCCTACTCCACGAACCCGGCTCTCGCGGCTGCGGACCTCCGGACGTTTCCTCAGTACGGCGACCTCTCGCCGACCGTCATCTCGTGGGCGAGCGTCATCGCGGCCGCCGACTACTTCGACGAGCTCGTCGACGGCGCGAAGCGGTACACCTTCAACCTCTGGATGACGGCGGCCTCGGGCGCCGAGCAGTGGCTCGACACGTTGAAGCTCCACTTCGGCCTCTCCTGGCGCGAGGACGGAGGCGTCTACTACCTCGACTTCTCGGCGCCCGTCGCGGACGTCGCGGCGATCATCAATGACGACGACATCGTCGATGGCACGCAGCCGCGCATGACGTTCGGCGGCGGCGCCGGCCTCGTCGACCGGCCGAACCGCTTCCGCGCCGAGTGGGTCGACCCGGCGAGCGATTGGGCCATCCGCACCGTCGAGGTTCGGCACCCGGAGGTCGAGGCGGGCGCGCCGATCCGCGACGCGGCCGTCTACAAGCTCCACGGGCTCCAGACCGAGGCCATGGCGATTCGCGCCCTCTGGCGGATCGCGAAGGACATCTGGTCTGAGCAGGAGCTCGAGTGCGAGGTCACCGCGACGAACCTCCATCTCCAGGTCGGCTCGCGCGTCACTTGCAACCTGACGAGCCTCGGGCTCTCGGGCGTCGACTTCCTCGTCACCCGCTTCGCTTACAACGGCGACCGCGTGAACCTCGCGCTCCGGCGGTACGACACGACGACCTGGACGCCGCCCGGGTCCACCGGCGGCGCGCTCCCCGACTACGGCTACTTCGACACGCCTCCCGACCTCGTCGTCCCGACGCGCGCGACGCCCGAAAGCGAAATCACCGCAGTTACGCCGACCTCGAAGGTGACGACCGTCTACCTGGGGTTCTCCTGGCAGCTTCCGACGTTCCAGTGGGTCAAGGACGTGCTCATCCGCGTCTGGCCCGCGGGCACCGCGGCGACGTGGGACACGCCGGGCTACACCGAGTATCCCTCCTCGCCCTCGGGCGATTCGCGCTTCGCTGCGGACCCGACGTGGAAGGTGAGCCTGAAGCCGAAGGTCTTCGAGACGCAGACGGCTACCTTCGACGCTCTCGGGAACCAGACGAACATCGACTACGCGGGCGACGGCTACGTCGCGATCCTCCGGCTGCGCTCGCTGGCGCTGAACCTTTCCGCGGGCGTGACGCTCTCTGAGGCGGCGCACTCCTCGAGCGTCCCGACCCCTCCCGCGACCGTCGTCGTCGAGACGCCCGCGACGCCCGCTCCGGCGAGCGGCGAGATCGCGGTGTGGGACACGGTGGCCGGGAAGCTGACCCACACGGCGGCGCTGATGTGGGATGAGACGAACAAGCGGCTCACGCTCGGGACCGCGTCGCCCGCCGCCTCGGCGATGGTCCACCTCTACGACACGGCCTTCTCGAAGGGTTTCCTGATCGGCGACGACGTCACCCTCGCGACGGGCGCGCAGAAGGGTGTCCGAATCATCCCATTCAATACCGGGGACATCTACTTCGACCTGAAGACGCACGCGGCGGGGAAGGTCTACTTCCGCACGGGGCAGGGCACCGAAAGCGGAGCGGCCCGAACGTGGATGGCCGTCGAGGCGGCCACCGGAAACGTCGGCGTCGGGACGCCGAGCCCGGCCGGGCGATTGACCAGCTACTACGCCACCAACGTAGCACCCTCGCTAGCGCCAAACGCCTTCGCCCCGTTCATCATCAACAATGCCGGGGAAGAGCTAGCGTTCGGCGTGGACAGCGCGGCTCCGTATCCGGTGTGGATGCAGGCCCGCTATGCGACCGCCGCAAGAGACATAGCGATCAACCCTCTCGGTGGCAACGTCAGCGTCGGGACGACGAGCGTGCCCGCCGGCTACCGAATGATCGTTGACGGTACGGGTGTCGGCGGTTTCCTTTCTCGAGCCAACGATCCGGTGACGGCCGTCATCGCCGTGCAGAACACGCTTAGTACGGGGGCGCGCGTCTACCGGCTCACAGCCGGGATTGTTGGTGTCACGCAAGAGCACTTCTCCATCTACGACGCGACGGCCGCTGCGACGAGGCTGGTGATCGACACCAGCGGCCACACCCTCCCGGGCACGACGTGGACCTACGACCTCGGCGCGAACGCGACCCGCTGGCGTTCTCTCTACGCGGCCGAGCTGCGCGTGGAGACGCTCGTCGCCCAGAACACCATCGCCACGATTGGAGGGAACGTCCTCGTCGCGCCGACGACGAAGCTCACGGCGGCTCTGGCGGCTGCGGCGACCACGCTCTACGTCGAGCACAACAGCATCGCTGCGGGCAACATCCTCTACCTGAAGGCCGCGCCGGGGGGCGCGCAGCAGGTGGAGTTCATGAGCGTGACCTCCGGCCCGACAGGGACCGGACCCTACGCCTACGTCGTCGTCCGCAACCTCGACGGCACGGGAGCGAATGACTGGCCGGCGGGAAGCGCGATCGTCGACACCGGGACGACGGGGAACGGCTTTATCGACCTCTACTCCGTGCGCGGGACGAAAGCCGCGACCGAGTACGGCCCAACGATCGTCGGCAACGTGCGGAACAGCGCGACGTTCAACGACTGGTCGCCACGCTGGGCGATCGGCAACCTGAACGGCCTCTACGGGTACGCCACGAACGAGTACGGCTTCGCCGCTGGCGTGCCGACCGCGGCATGGGTGAAGGTGGACCCCACGAACGGCGTCCGCATCGGCCACAACGCGACGACGAAGGTGAGCATCGATGCCGCGGGGAACGCCAGTTTCACCGGAGCCGTGACCGCCGCGAGCGGCGCGATCGGCGGCTGGACGATCGGAGCGACGGAGCTTGCCGCCGGGTCCGGAGCCTGCATCCGCGCGGGGCAGACGGCGTACGACACCGGGACCGGCTTCTGGCTCGGCGACGTGGCGGGGGCGAAGAAGTTCTCGCTCGGGGACGCTGCGGGGAACAAGCTGACGTGGGACGGGAGCGCGCTCGCGCTCACCGGAGCGATCACCGCAGCCTCAGGACAGATCGGTGGCTGGACGATCGGAGCGGCCGACCTCTACTCGGGCGGCATCTACCTTCATTCGAGCGCGACGCCCGCCTCGAACAAGATCTACGTCGGGGCCGCGATCTACGGCGGGACGACGACCGCGTTCTATGTGGACGGGTCGGGCCGCCTCTCGTTGAAGGACAAGTTCCTGTGGGACGGAACGAGCCTGACGGTCCTCGCGGGGAATGTCACGCTCGACAGTAACGGCATCTGGATTCCGCCGGGGGGCGCGGGCCGAACGTCGAGCTTCGGGTTCGTCAACGGCTCGACGTGGATCGGTGGGACCTACGCGAGCGCGGGGGCGCGCAACGTCGTCGGCCTCACGGCGCAGAAGAGCGGCTATGGCGCGACGGTCGAATGCTCGACCGACGGGACGATCGGGGGCGGGAAGGTCGCGATCATGGGACTGCTGGAGTCCGGGGATATCGCCGTCACCGGGCACGTCGCCTCGACGCAGTACGTCACCGCCACGACCTACATGACCGCGGGCACGAATATCACGGCCGGGGGGCTCGTCTCCGCGGGGTCCGCGTTCTACTGCAACGGGAATCAGGTCGTCGGCTCCCGCGGCGCAGCCGTCGCCGACGCGACAGACGCGGCCACCGCCATCACTCAGCTAAACGCACTTCTCGCCCGCTGCCGCGCGCACGGGCTCATTTCTTAGGAGGGACCATGACACCCACCGACATCGCGGCCAAGCTCACGCTCCTCGGCAAGCAGCGCGAGGAGATGGCGCAGTCCTTCAACGTGCAGCTCGCCCAGCTCGACCTTCAGGAGAAGTCCGTGAGGGCTCGGCGGGAGCAGCTCATCGAGTCGTTCAATCGTCAGTCCGGGTTCTTCGACGGCCGCGAGGAGACGCTGAAGGAGATGATGAAGGAGAGCGCGCCGGCCGAGCCCGGCGCTGGCCCTGGCGAGAGCCGGCCCGGGGCGGCGCCGGAAACGGCCGAGCCGTAGGCCTCGCGGGAGGAAGACCCCTACGGGGCCTATGGCACGTTTCCGTGCGCGACGACGATTCCTAGCACGGTGCCGCACTCCGCACAGATGACCTCGGCGCGATCCGTGGCTATTCCGGAGCGAGTCGAGATGTACCTGTGGGGGCAGAGCGCGCCCGGCAGCGGGCGCGACGCGCCGCCCAGCACTGGCACGCTCTCGTCTTCGCGGTCCATCGCGACGGACGAGGCGACCCGGCGGCTGTTGACGCCGCCCGTCGTCACCGCCTCTTTCACGATGCCCAGAACCCCCGGCTCCACTACGTCGAGCAGCCCGTCGGCCGCCGCGTTCTCGCCGTGCGTGCGGAGGAGCGCGACGGCGGTGCGGATCTTCTGGATGTTGGAGGGGGTCATGGCCTGGGCCTCCTGATCTTCGCCGGCCGTTTTACGGGCCGCTTTGGCAGCGCACGGCCCGTCCGCACATATCCCCTCTTGCCGTCTATCGTCTCGACTACGCGAGCCCCAGTGTCGAATGTGACACCTTCTGGCGGGTAGTGAACCTGCCGCTCCACCTTGCACGATGCAATGAAGTTGACCGCGCCGATGCGTCCACCCCCGAACAACCACTTGCCCGGGGCGAGCGCCATCCCGAGAAACACGTCGAAGCCGGCGTCGCTGGCATCCCCGATCGCCCGGTTCAGGGCGAAGACAGCGTTCTCTACGACCTTGCGCGTATCCGTTGCCTTCTTCTTCTTCATCCTCTCCTCCTCCCCGCCTTCACGCGCCTGACGTGCTTCCGCATCCCGCGGGACATGCGCCCAACAATCCCGAGCCGCTGGAGGCGCGCGTAGCCGCCCTTCACCTTCACGGTGCCGGTCACGGTCAGGCGCCC
The DNA here is from genome assembly GCA_023269235.1 of Thermoplasmata archaeon. Taxonomy (GTDB): domain Archaea; phylum Thermoplasmatota; class E2; order JACPAO01; family JAHFTW01; genus JAHFTW01. The sequence goes on along the minus strand of JAHFTW010000006.1, from coordinate 44,505 downwards.
GGAACGAGTGATGTCGAACTGCATGGACTCGACGTGGACGCCGGGGATCGGCGCCAGCGGCTTCGAGGTGTGGACGTAGCAGTTCGGGCCGAGCTCGATCGTCTCGGTGTCGAGGCCGTAGAGCGAGGCGAGGAGGGGGATCATCGCGGCTCCGGCGGCTCAGGGAGCGGCGTCCACCTCGCTACACCGTCGATCGGGCCGTCGCAGTCCCCGCGCCACCCTCGCTCGCCGCAGTAGACGGCCGCGACGAGGAGGGCCCTGCGCCTCGCGCCGAAGGCTTCCACGATAACCTCGGCTCCGGATTCCGGCAGCCGCTCCTCGACGGGGATCCACCTCGGCGCGCGGCGGGCCATGGAGACGAGGGAGAGGATCGTCTCCCGGTCGCAGGCCGCGACGAAGAGAGCGTCGGACATCTCCAAGGGGTAGGCGCCGCTCTCCGTCTCGATGAGGAGCGTCCCGTCCTCGAAGGTGACAAGAGAAGCTTGATCGGACATCTCGGGAGAGGGGAGCGGCTCGAACTCGCGCTTCCCCGACGTCGCCGCCTTCGCGAGCTCCTCGAGCCGGTCGAGGTCGGAGGGGGAGAGGGTCACGAGGTCACCTGTCTAGGTGCTTGTCCAGCGCTCCCCGAACGATCTCCGACCGCGATTCCTTCCGGCGGCGCGCCGTCTTTTCTAGGCGCGTCGAAAGCACTTCGGGCAAGCGCAGCGTCAGATGAGGGGCCGCTCCTTCCCCTGACCGTCCGGAGAGCGGCGGTCGACCGGCCTGTCTTTGGGTTCGGGCGGAGATCTTCGGCATACGCGAAGAATCTTACCCTTTCGAGCAGCGCCAAGGTTTCCTCCGTCGGGCGGAACCATTCTCCGACGCCTCTGGAGGGCAATAGCTGCTTGTGGAGCAACCATTCGAGGACTCTCCCGCCTGGGATCGTCATCATCAACTCGAGCTTTCGTCCCGACCCGGTCGACAGAGAAGCGATCCTCTTCACGGGATCCCTGGAAATTCCGATCTTCAGCATCCCGTTTTCGGTATCCCTGGCGAAGTAAACGAACGACGGCCCCATGACTCCAATGAGCCGCGTGCGCGCCGAGAAATCCTTCGCATCCCGACGAAACATCTCAGCGTCCTGTCTCGAGAGGAAGGTCCCCTTCACCACGCGGTTGCGAACGCTGAGACGGACGCGCCATTTCTCCCCGTCCTGCGCGATGCCGTTGATGAACTTCATGCGAATAATGTAGCACAGAATCGCGGACGCGCAAGGGCTCAGTTACAGAGAAGGTAACTTCCGGGGCAAGAATGGGATGCGCCGGTTTCACTAAATCCCAGTGTACCCGGCGCATCTAATTGTGGTGTTTGTGGTTAGGTGGAGCCGAAGCCCAGACTTGAACTGGGGACCTACTGATTACGAACAAGTTGTGAACACTATTTCACCTTGACAGTAGGCGTAAGTCGCCCAAGGTTCCGGGCCATGAACGAAGCCCTCTCCCCCGGCTCGGTCCTTCCGCCTCACATCGCTGCGCGCATCACCGTTTCCGCTTCCGGGTGCTGGCTTTGGGATGGCGCGCGAGACGTCCACGGCTACGGCCTCGCGAGCATCGGCGGGAAGATGTTCCGCCTCCATCGGTGGGCTTATCAGGCGGCGAACGGACCCGTGCCGCCCGACCTCGACATGGACCACCTTTGCAGCGTCCCGCCGTGCTGCAACCCGCTCCACCTGGAACCCGTGACGCATCACGTGAACCTCCTTCGATCGTCGAGAACGCGCGCCCTCATGAACCTGAAGAAGACCGAGTGCGCGAATGGTCATCCCTTCACGGAGGAGAACACCTATCGGTGGGGTGGGGCCCGTGGGATCCCTCGGCGCTACTGTCGAACCTGCATGAGAGAGAGAAATCGGAAAGGGGCGAACCGGGCCGCCTAACCCCCCTCGTCTCCGGAGGCGTAAGTCCGGCTCTCGGGCGCCGCCCCTTCGCCCTCCCGTGGGTCCCCTGTCGTCCCTGGCTGTACCCGGCTCTCCCCTCTGCCCTGCCCACTGATACCGGGTACAGCAGGCGCGTCGAGCACGCTCCCGACGGCCTCCGCGAGCGCCTCGCGCGCCGCCCATCGCCGGCTCTGGTCGTAGTGCCTTTCCGTGACCGCAGAGGACGTGTGCCCCGCAGCTCGGCGGAGAACCTCGACGGTGGCCCCCGTCTCGCCGGCGAGCGTCAACGCCTGATTCCGCAGCCAGCCCAGGCCGCGCACGGTCCGCCCGAGGCCAGCCGCCTCTCCCGCCGCCCCGAGCGCCTTCTGGAGCGTCCAGGGCGTCAGGGCGTGCCGCGCCTTCGGCTGCCCCGCGCGGCGGCTCCACACGGCGAGGAGCGGCTCGGACGACGCCACTCCGCGGCACGGGCCGGCGAGCCACGGCCCGAGGTGCGCCCGGAGGCCGGAGGAGATCGGGGCGTTCTCCCGCCCGGGCTGCGCCCCCTTCCGCCGACCGAACACGATCTGCCCGGCGTCGAGGTCCACGTCTCCGATCGTCAGTTCGCGCGCCTCGACCTCCCGGCAGGCCGTGCGGAGGACGAGCTCGGCCGCGACGCGCGCGACGCTCCCCGGCTCGAGCGCCGCGAGGAAGGCCCGGACGCTCGTCGCGGTCGACGTCGGCCGGCTCCGGCGTGGCACCTTCACCTTTGGCGTTTCCGGCGTGGGGAGGCCAACGATCCTCATGGCGGTCTTCGCGATCGTCACGGCCGCGCGCGTCTGCGCCCCCTGCGAGCGCGTGTGGAGCCCCGCCCATTCGACGAACCGACCGAAGTCCTCGCGGGTCAGGCTCGCAGGCTGGGCCGGACCGAGGGCCCGCTTCCAGAGATCGGCCACGCTCTCGACTTGGGCGATGCTCCGAGGGCTCTTCCGGTACTGACGTAGTTCGGCGGCGTACCTGGCGAAGGCCTGGGCGAGCGACGGCGGGAGCGGAGCGATCTTCGGGAGCGGCACCCCGAGCCGCCGCGCCGTCCTCTCGAGCCGAAGGGCGTCGCGGAACCGCTCCGCGGCTTCCTTGTTCGGGGCGCTTCCCTTCCGCGGCTTCTTTCCGATCTGCACGCGGATGCGCCACTGCTTCGCCTTCGCGTCCCAGGCGAGCCCGTCCTGAAAGTGCAGGCCCACGTCAGCGCTCGCGCGGGACGAAGACGACGACGTTCGGCGGGAGCTCGTCCTCGCGCGGCGCCGGCTCCTCGGGGAGCGGATCGTCCGGTAGCTCGTCTCGCACCTCGCGTCGGTACTCGAATACGGCGTTCAGGAGTCCGGACGGGAGGCGCGCGCCGTCGGCTAGGACCGCGTCGAGCTTCCGGAGCGTCCGCCTCTTCTCCTCCTCGCCCTGCCGTTCGAGCGGCCGCCTTTCGTCGTGCCGCGGGCGCAGGCGGATCTCGACGTTGAAGCATCGCAGGTCCGGCGGTGCCTCGAACGTCCCGGCCGCCCAGCGTTCACGCAGGTGGCGCTCGAGCGCGCGGGCGAGGTCCTCCTCGACGGCGGCCGAGGTCGGCCCTTCGACCTCGAGCCCCGGTATGGCCGGAACCCAGCCGCGCCAGCCGGAGGGAGTCCGCTCGAGCAGAGCGGCGAGACGCATCGCGGAAGGCTACTCCTTCGAGGTGGGGGAGGGGGGGCACGGGCTACTGGTCCGCCCAGGCGGGGCCGGGATGGAACCCGTCAACCCGCCCCTGGTCGCCGGTGTCGCGGATCTCGATCCGGCCGAGATACGTCTCCCCGACGTAGACGCGAGCGAAGACGACTCCGGAGTATCGCTCTGCCCAGCTACAGGATCTCCAGTCCAGTTTGACGACTCTCTCGACGACGTCGCGCTTGAGGCTCCGCGGCGAGCGGTGCCACGGCTTCGGAGCCATGTAGATGCGGAGTTCCGGGGCTGAGGGCGCCCGGGCTGCCGTGTCCTCCGTCCAGTCGATCCGCTCGACGAACGACGCTCCGGCGTCGTCCACGATAGCCGCGGCGGCGATCTCGATGCGCTTGTCGGGAGTGGGCGTCGGCTCGGGCGCGGGCGTCGCACTCGCCGTCTGGGCGAGGAGAACGAGTGTGAGGAGCATTGGCACCTCCGGAGGGGGAAGTCTACGGCCGCTCGCCGTCGACGATCTTCAGCACCCTCCCGACGACCTCGACCTCCTCGGCGTCGACCTCGATCGGCGGGAACATCGGGTTGTCGCCCTTCAGAATCCAGCCGCCCTTCTTCCTCTTGAAGACCCGCTTCACCGTGCTCTCGCGGTTCACCTTCACGATCGCGACCTGACCGTCTTTCACCCTGGAGGCGGGCTCGACGAGGAGCAGGTCGCCGGACCAGAAGTGTGGGTACATCGAGTCGCCCACGATCCGGATGACGTACCGGCCGTCGCGGTAGAGGTGGCGGAGGAGCTGGTACGTCTCGCCCTCGAGCTCCTCGGCGTCGATCGGCGGGCCTCCGGAAGCGATGGCGCGGATCGGCACCTCGACGGTGTGCTCGGGGCGGCCGGCGTCGTGATTCTCGCCGGGGGGAATGGGTGAAGCCCCGATCAGGTCGTCCACCGTGATACCGAGAGCTTCCGCGAGACGAGTCAGTGTGCCGGCGGTGGGGCTCTTCGTCGTGCCGTCCTCGATGGCCTTCACGTGGGTTGCGGTCATGCTGGCGGCGTTCGCCAGCGCATAACCGCTGAGGTGGCGCGCCTCGCGGAACCGCTTGAGGCGTTCGCCTATTTCCATATTTGGGAATTTATGCCCCAAGCCGCTACCCGACAACGGCTTACCGAATTCGGGAAATATTCCTTGACTCATACATTCTTAGGGCATACATTTCTCGGCATGAAGCCGAAGCCGAGAACGCAGACCCCGATCGAGAAGAGGCGGCAGGCCCGGAGCCTCTCCGGGTACGCGCTGGCAAAGGCCGTCGGGACGACCCCCTCGCACATCGCCCGCATCGAGCGCGGGGAGTCCTGCCCGAGCGTCGACCTCGCCCTCCGCATCGCCGACGCTCTCGGCGCCGACGTCCGCGAGCTGTTCCCTGTGCGCGAGCGCAAGGCGGCCTGACCGTGGCCCGCCCGCTCGGCCACCTCCTCCTCTTCCAGCGCCCGGCCGACGTCCGGCCTCCGCAGCCGCCGTCGCCCGGAGCCGGGACCGGCGTCGTGATCCGGTTTCGCGGGCCGCGGCTGGCCATCGCTCCGGCGACCCACTTCCTTTTGAGAGCGGCCTAACCCGTGGCCCCCTTCTTCATCACCTGCGCCGACTGCAACGGGGCGCGCCTGCTCGACGGCGAGCCCTGCGTCTACTGCGACAGCAAGGGCTACCGCGAGGAGTGGCAGGAGACCGAAGCCGCGCTGAAGGAGCGTGTCCGCCTCTGCGAGCGGCTCCTCTTCGAGCCCGGCTTCGAAATGGCGTTCCTCTTCCTGCTCGGCCGGCAGGGCGAAAGACACCTGGCCGAGATCGCGGCCATCACCGAGACGCACCCGGCCCCCCATCCCACGGTGGCAGAAGCAAGCCATGGCGCGGCGGACTATCCGTGCGACTCCGCCGCCGGGAGGCGTGAGCCCTCCCCGGCCTCTTCGACCTCTGAGCCGAACGCCGTCGACCGCTGCGAGCACGGGCTTCGGGGGGCCTTGTTCCACCTTCCTGCGGCAGACGAGCGGGCGGCCTGACGTGGACGCCGCGTCCGTTCGCTCCCGGCTCGCCGCAGAAGGGATCGACGTCACCGTCCACCGCGACGGAACGCTCGTCGCGTGGGTCCTGAAGCCAAGCGAGCAGACGTGGAAATACGCCCTCGCGGAGCGCGTGCGGGCGCTCCCGGGGGCGGTTGTCGTGGCACCTCCCCGGGAGTCCCCCTCTATCGCGAGCCCGTACCTCTCCCGGACGGAGGTCCGTTTCGTTCTCGGGTCGGTCGGCATGGTGGGCCGCGTGGCTGCGGGGGCTGCGTAACGCTCATGAGCGAAACCTCCGCCTTGTTCGCCTCCGTGTCACGCCCGAAGTCGCGCCCGAAATCCAGCGGCGACTCCCCGGAGACGCTCGCGTTCGGGCGCTTCCTCTACCTGAACGTCTACCGCCACGGCATGCTCCCCGGCCTCGTCGTCCTGACCGGCTTCGACGAGTCCTCCATCCGACGTCAGCTCACCGGGAAGCAGAGGCTCTCTCGCGAGCTGGCCGGTGTCCTCGTTGCGACGATGGAGCGGCGCGACGCGGACGAGCTCGAGGCGCAGTACGCCGACGCCGTTCGGGTGCGTGTTCGTGCCGAGCTGAACGTGCCGGCGCTCCGGCAGATCGCGCTCTTCCCGAAGGAGGCGCTCCGTGCGTAGGCGCGCATCCTCCCTCGCCTCCGTCCCTTCAGTCCCGCCTCCTCAGCCGCCCGCCGTCGGAGGGATGGCGGCGGGCGGTCCCGCCTCCTCTGAGACGCTCGTCGTCCTGGCGGAGAGGCTCGCCGCGCTCGAGGCGCGCGTCGGCGGGGCGCACGACGACGATCCGATCTGGCTCCCCGACTTCGCCCCGCGCCTCCGGGCCTCGGTGGAGACGGTGCGCGACTGGCTGCGAGACCCGCAGAAGGTCCGCGACTACGGGCTCGACGTCCTTTTCGTCCCGGCGCCCGGCGGCCGCTGGTTCACGACTCGCCGCCGCATCGCGCAGTGGGAGGACTCGCTGAGCCGGAAGTGGGCGGAGAAGCTCTTCGCCCCCCTGCACCTCAGCCGGCGCGCCGCGGCCGGAGGCGGACGGTGAAGGAGACGAAGCCTTCCCGCTGCGCGGACCCGCGCTGCCGCGCGCTGTACGGCGCAGCCGTGGCCGCTCGCCGCGCCGCGTTCGAGTGGTTCATGTCCCGAAAGAAGAAGGCCGCCGTGTCACCGGCGGCCGGAAAGGGGAACGAATGACAGCCCTGATCGTGCGCCTGCTTCGGCCGGCGCGCAACCTCTCTCCGGAGGACGCCGCGCTCGCCCGGGCGCGCGAGGAGGTCCGGCGAATGCGCGCGACCTTCGAGGTCCGGGCATCGCTTCCTCCGCACGTCTCGCGCGCTTACTGCCCCGAGGAGGGCTGCGGCCGCGTCGTCGAGCTCGTCCGCGGCCGGTGCCCGTGCGGGAACGCCGCCGTCGACCCGATCATCCCGGCCCGTTGGTCGCCCCCGAAGAAGGCCGAGGTGGCGGCATGAAGACCTTCGCCTGGACCCCCTCAACGCTCGAGGACGCGATCGACGGGCACGCGCGGATGGCCGCGTGGGTCCTCGTTCACACGGGCGACGTCAAGCGCGCCACACAGCACGCCCGGGCCTGCGACCGGCTCACCTTGGTCGCCGACCAGCGGGCCGCGCTGCGGTGGAAGGAGCGTGCAGCGTGAGCGCGACGCGGCCCCCCGACGCCCACGGCTGCGAGCGGTGCGGTCAGCCGGCGGACTTCGCCACGCTGGACTACTGCGCCGTCTGCTCGCGCGACCTCTGCGACAAGTGCATGGCGGGCGGCTGCTGCGGGCACGCGCCGGCGAAGAGCGGGCTCGAAGCCGACGGCATGAACGAGCCCAGCGAGGCCCGGTCATGAGCGCCCCCCGTCCCGTCGCCGCTCCGCCTCCGCGCACGTTCCGCCGCCCGTTCCTGACGCGCCGCGTGCTGCGTGGGCTCAAGACCCTCGCGGAGTTCGGCTGGCCCGAGATCGAGAGCGGCCCGGTCCGCTTGAAGGGTGAGGCCGAGGCGGACGCGCTCTACGCGAAGCGCTGGATCGAGCGGATGACCTCCTTCCGCGCGGAGGAGCGGGGAGCCCGGACGTGAGCGCGAACCCGACTCCCGCCCCCGTCCCGGTCCCGGCCCCCGCTGGGCCGAGCTTCCGCGCTCTCCCGGCACGCCGCGGCTTCGAAGTCGTCTCGCGCAACGGCGTCGTGTGGGCGACGTCGAAGCGCCCGGACTACGCGCACGCGATCGCCGTCCTCCTCTCGGAGAGCTCCCGCGAGCACCTCGCGCGGCTGCTCGCGGACGGAGACAAGGAGCCCGTGTGACGCTCGACATCGCCCTCGTTCGCGAGACCCTCTCGCTCCTCGGCGCCTTGATCGGCGGCCTGCTCATCGTGCTCTTCCTCTGGCTGCTCTTCGCCTTCACGGAGGAGCGGCAGCGGAAGCGCCGCGCGAGGACCGGGCGATGAGGCCCCTGATGACCCCGCTCGACGCGGACGTGGTTCTCGCCCTGGCTTCGGTTCAGATCGCGCGGGACCGCGTGCGCCGCGAGGACTTCGCCCTCTACGTGATCCCGTTCTGGCGGTTCCTCCGGCGGGCACGCCAAGAGAGCCGCCTGCTCGACGCGAAGGTCGCGCTCGTGGCTGCGGAGAACGCTCTCGCGACCGCGAAGCGCACGCGGGCCGAAGCCCAGGGTGCGGCGTGAGCGAGATCGGCGAGGTCTACGAAGCGCTGCGCGCGGGGTCGGCCATCCGTCGAGCCTCGAACCGCGCGAGCTCCTCGACTTTCCTGCGAGAGCGCGGCGTGCCGTTCGTCTCGAAGAACCTCGGCGCGCATCTCATCGTCGGCGCGCCCCCGTTTGCCGACTTCTGGCCCGGGACCGGCCTCTGGATCGAGCGCGCGAGCGGGCGGAAGGACCGCGGGGTGTTCCGCCTCCTGAAGGCGCTCGCGCGGACCCCATCATGAGCGAGCCCTCCTTCTACGGCTTCGCCGTCGTCGAAGGCCGCATGTCGGTCGTCTGGCGCGCCGAGGCGCTCGGCGTGCCGATCCGCACGGTGCAGGCGCACCTCAACGGCGTTCCGACCGTCCTGCTCCCGCTCGAGGACGTCGACCGCCTGATCCTCGCGAGCATCGCGAATCACCTGAAGCGCGCGGCGCAGGTCTTCGATGAGGCACTCGCGGCGAAGCTGGGAGTAAAGCTCCAGTGAAGACGCAGCTTGTGATCCTGGCCGCTCTCGCGCTCGCGTGCTGGTCCTTCACGAACCTCTTCGTCCACCTCCTCGCACGAAAGAAAGCCCCGGGCAGGAACCCCGGGGCGGGAGAACGCGCATGAACGAAACCGCCCTCGCAGTGATCGACAGCGCTCCCCTCAGCGCCGTCGCCATTCGCGCCCAGGTGAACCTGATCCAAGAGGTCATGCAGGCCGTGATGAAGGAGGGGACGCATTTCGGGACGATCCCCGGCACGCCGAAGCCGTCCCTCTGGAAGCCCGGTGCCGAGAAGCTCCTCTCGACGTTCCGGATCGCCGTCGACCCGCGCGTCGAGGACCTCTCGACGAGCGACGCCATCCGCTACCGCGTGACCGCCGTCGCCCGCAGCATGGGTTCCGGTATCGAGCTCGGCTCGGCCGTCGGGGAGTGCAGCACCGACGAGAAGAAGTACCGCTGGCGCGAGGCGATCTGTCAGCAGGAGTTCGACGAGACCCCCGAAGACCGGCGTCGCGTCGAGTGGAAGAAGGCGCGGAACAACAGCACCTATCAGGTGAAGCAGATTCGGACGAACCCGGCGGACCTCGCGAACACCGTCCTGAAGATGGCGGCGAAGCGGGCCGAGGTTGCGGTGACCCTCCGCGTCACGGCCGCCTCCGACATCTTCACGCAGGACATCGAGGACCTCCCCGAGGAACTCCGGCCGAGCGAGACCGACGCGCTGAACGGAGACGGCGCGCCGTCCGCACCGAAGCCGCAGCGTGCGAGCGAAGCGAAGAAGACCGAGCCCCCGGCCCAGCCTCCGGCCGATCCGAAGCGCGGGCCCGAGGAGGTCGTCCTCGTGAAGGACGTCCGCGAGAAGGTCGACGGGAAGGGGAAGATCTGGTCCGTCGACTCCGCGGACGGCCGGTCGTTCCTGACCCGGTACGGGAAGCTCTCCGAGGACGCCTCCGCTGCGAAGGAGCTCGAGGCGCCCGTCCGCATCACCTACCACGTCGGCAGCGGCGGCGGCTTCGTCCTGGACTCCCTCGAGCCGGTGCCCGACAGCGAGGAGAAGAAGCCGGCCACGCCCGCCGCCCCGAGCGCCGCGTGAGGCCGGGAACGTGTCGGCCCTGCCGGACCGGATCCCCTTCTCTGGCCGCTTGACCTTCGAGGAGGAGCCGCACCTCTACACGCTCGACGGCGAAGTCATTCCGGGGATCACGTCGATCCTGAAGGCCGCTCGGCTGCTCGACGACAGCTTCTACAGCGTGGAGGCGCGGGAGCGCGGCGTGGCGGTCCACCTCGCCATCCAGTACCTCATCGAGGGCGACCTCCAGCGGGACAGCCTCGCGCCCCTGATCCTCCCCTACGTCGAGGCCTGGGAGCGGTTCGCCATCGAGATGCACTGGCAGCCGGTGGAGGCGCCCGAGCTGCTCGTCGGCTCCGAGGTCCTCCGGTTCGCGACGCGAATCGACGGCATCGGGAGAGTGAACGGGAGTCCGCTCCTCGTCGTCAACAACTGGAAGAGCGGCGGGCCGGAGCCATGGCACGCGGTCCAGTCCGCCGGTGAAGCCGTGGCCTACGCAGAGACGACCGGCAGGGCGACGACCTACGGGCTCCGCCGCGCCGCCCTCTACCTCCGCAATGACGGGACCTATCGCTGGCATGAGCACGAGACGAAGTGCGCCGGCCGCGACGTGGACGACTTCCGCGCCGCTGCCCGCGTCTACCACTGCCAAGAACGCTTCGGGCGACGCGCCCGGAAGGAGACCTGAGATGTCCGCAGTTCCGAGAATCTCCCTCGTCGAGCCCGAACCCGAACGCCAGAGCGCGCTCGAGCGGAAGGCCCTCGCGATCAAGGCGGAGGCGCAGGCTCTCGTCATCCGCACGGCGGACGAGTTCCGCGCGGCCGGCGAATTCCTCGTCAACGTCAAGACGGCGCTCGGCGAGATCGAGCAGCTTTGCGACCCGTCGATCGAGGCCGCGCACCGGTCTCACAAGGCCGCGCTCGCCGTGAAGGCGAAGCTGGCCGGGCCTCTCCTCGAAGCCGAGAAGATCGTCAAGCCCCTCATGGCGACCTACAACGCCGAGCAGGAGCGCAGGCGCCAGGAGGAGCAGCGTCGGCTTCAGGAGGAAGCTAAGAGGAAGGCCGAGGACGAGCGCCTCGAGCTGGCTCTCCAGGCGGAGAAGGCTGGCGACGCGCAGTCCGCCGAGGAGCTGATCGCCGCCCCCGTGGAGGCTCCCCTCGTCGTCGTGAGGTCGGAGACGAAGGCCGAGGGCGTCTCGTTCCGCGAGAACTGGAAGGCGATGGTCGTCGACCTGAAGACGCTCGTGCGCGCGGTCGCCGACGGAACGGCTCCTCTCGCCGCGATCGTCCCGAACCAGTCCTTCCTCGACTCGCAGGCGAAGGCCTTGAAGGCCGAGCTCTCCTACCCGGGCGTGAAGGCCTACAACGAAACCATCGTCTCGGGGCGCAGGGGGTGAGCCGTGGGAAACGCGGAAGACCCCGACTTCACCATCCCCGAAGTCACCCTCCCCGAACCGACCGGTGAGACGACCTCGATCAAGACCTGCTCTGCATGCGCGGACGATCACTACGGTCTCCCGGTCCTCGTCGAGCCGTTCCCTGACGGGAAACCGTCATCTCGGTTCGTCTCCTGTCCGAAGACCGGCACGCGCGTCTGGCTCATCCCGGTCCCGCAGAAGGCCTCCGCCGTCGAAATGCTCTCCAAGGCGCTAGGCGCCGTCGTTGACGCCGAAGAGAACGCCGCCCGCGCCAAGGAGGCCGCCAACGTCCACCGCGCCGCGCTCCTCCAGGAAGTCCGGGGCATCTGCGCCGTGATCGGCCTCATCCCGCTCTCCGAGCTCGACGGCATCCTCGAGCCGCCCTCGAAGCCGAAGGCCCGGCGCAAGGCGAAGAAGGCCGCATCCTCGAGCCCGCGGACCGGTGGCCTGCACCGCGGGCTCCCGAAGGACGCGCCGGCTCCCGCCGCCGCCCCGATGACGCCGGGGGTGCCAGATGCCCACGCGTGAGCTCTCCCCCGAGGAGCGGCGTATACGCGGGATCAAGCTCGCACACCTCGTTCGCGAGCGCGACCGGAACGCTGCGCTGCACGCCGAGGAGAACCGCGCCTACCGAGAAGAGGTGAAGGACCTCTCCCGGGAGATCGAGAGCCTCTCCCGCGAGGTCGAGTCCGGCTTCATCGTCGAGGACGGACAGGCCGCCCTCTTCACGTCCTCAGACGAGCCCAAGCCGCCGGTGACGACCGCATCAAGTCCGGTCGCACAGGAGCCTGCCACGGACGAGCCCGCCCCGCCCTGCTCCCTCTGCGGCGCCACGGGCGAGACCGTCAGCCTCGAAGCGGGCGGAGTGAAGACGCCGCCGCTCTGCCCGAGCTGCTTCGAGGCAGCCTCGAACGTGGCGGCCTCGAGCGCCGCGAACGCCGAGCCCGGCCCCCCGAGTACCGCATCCGCGAACGGCTTCATCGACCTCGAAGAGGAGGAGGCCCCCGATGGCGAGCGCTAACGCTCAGCCCGGTCTCTTCGACCGTCCGATCCCGCAGCCGCAGCCGGGCGTCGGCACGCAGCGGTCCGACCGGAAGCTCGAGGGGCTCCAGGCCAAGGCGGAGAAGTACCGGAGCCCGTACATCGACATCGCGCGCGCCGCGATCCGCGCGCTCGCCCTCTCCCCCGAGCCCTTCTCGAGCGACGACGTCCGCCGCGCGATCGGAAGCCCGGTCGGTCTCGACCCGAGAACGATCGGCTGCGCCTTCCGAGCCGAGCGCCTCGCCGGGACGATCCGCTCGACCGGGCAATGGAAGACGTCGGTCTTCGCCTCTCGAAACGGCGGATGGGTCCGCCTCTGGCAGGGGGTTCGGTCATGAACATTCCGCCCGCACCGTGGCCCTGGCTTCGGTCCCCTCACGAGGAGAGTCGGCGCGCCGCCCGCAGGCACGCTCTCAGCGACGTCGTCGGCCGGTCGTTCATCTTCGGCGGCGGAGAGCAGCGTCCGGACGGACCGGGTTCCCTCTACCCGCGTCGCCTCGGCTGCCGCTGCACCGTCGTTCAGATCTCCGAGGACCGCTGCCGCTGCCCGCTCATCGTCGCCTTCCCCGACGGCTTCCGCGGCATCGCCGAGCGCGACTGGCTGAAGCCGGTCGACGGGGCGGTCGCAGCGTGACCCGCCCTGCCTTCCCTCCGCCCCTCGTCATCGTCATCCCCGCCGCCGTCTCCGACGGCGAGTCTGTCGAGGCGGCTCTCTGCGCCCTGGCCGCGATCGACGAGGAGTCGGCCTCCCTTCGGCGCTTCCTCCGCGACGGCGCGACCTACCGGCGCGAGACCGGCCGGACGATCCCGCTCGTCGAGTGGGACGCGGCCCACGACCGAATCCACGACCTCGCCCGGCTGCGTCAGCGCGTGCAGGAAGCCCTCGGCGCCCACCGGCGGCAGAGGACCTCCTTCGACCGCGCGTTTGTCAACGTCGCGCGCGAGCGCCTCGAGCCGACGATCCTCGGCGAGCTCACGGCTGCGGCGCAGCACCTGGCGAAGGGGGCCGGGGCGTGAAGCGCTGCCGTGCCGGCCAGCAGCCGAAGAGCAGGGCCGACTACTACAGAAGGCTCCGTCTCGCGCTCGGCGTCCGCGTCGAGGAAGTGGCCCGAATCTCCGGCTTCTCGATTTCCTACCTCTCGGCGATGGAGGCGGAGACGCGGCCGCTCCTCCCTCACGTCGAAGAGGCCCTGCGCCTCACCTTCGACAGGCTCCAGCGGCACGTCTACGAGGACGCGCGGCGCGTCGAGGCGGCATGAGCGACGCCTACCACGCCTTCCTGAGGGCAAAGGTGAGGATGGCTCCGAGCTACGGCGAGGCCGGGCCCGTGCTCGCCGTGAACCCCATCCTGAAGCCGCATCAAGCGGCGATCGTCCGATGGATGGTCGAAGGTGGGCGCCGCGCGTGCTTCGCCGCCTTCGGCCTCGGGAAGACGGTCATCCAGCTCGAGGCGGTCCGGCTCACCCGGGAGCGCGAGGGCGGGATGGCCCTGATCGTGATCCCCCTGGGCGTCCGCCAGGAGTTCTTCCGGGACGCCGCGATGCTCGGGATCAAGGTCCGCTTCGTCCGGCGCATCGAGGAATGTGAAGACCCGGAGGGAATCTACCTCACGAACTACGAGACGGTCCGGGATGGGAAGCTCGACCCGCGCCGCTTCTCCGTCTCCTCGCTCGACGAGGCCGCCGTCCTCCGCGGCTTCGGCGGGACGAAGACCTTCCGTGAGTTCATGAGGCTCTTCGCGGGCGACGGCGGCCGCGGCCCTGCCGAAGGTCGGAAGCGCGGCGATCGCTTCTCCGGCGGCGTTCCGTTCCGCTTCGTCGCCACGGCGACGCCCTCGCCGAACGAGTACATCGAGCTGCTCTCCTACGCAGCCTACCTCGGGATAATGGACGTCGGAGAGGCGAAGACCCGCTTCTTCCGTCGCAACTCCGAGAAGGCCGACCACCTGACTCTCCATCCCCACAAAGAGCGAGAGTTCTGGCTGTGGGTCGCGTCCTGGGGACTCTTCGTCCAGAAGCCTTCGGATCTCGGCTTCGACGACGCCGGCTACGTCCTGCCCAACCTCGACGTCCGCTGGCACGAGGTGCCGACGGATCACTCCGCCGCCGGACAGGAACGCGATGGACAGGCCCGTCTCTTTCGGAACGCGGCGATCGGGGTCTCGCACGCCGCGCGGGAGAAGAGGGACAGCCTCGTCGCACGGCTCGAGAGGCTCATGGAGATTCGAGCGGAAGAGCCCGACGCGCATCGGCTGATCTGGCATGACCTCGAAGTGGAACGCCACGCCATCGAGGCCGCGATCCCCGGGGTCGCGGCGGTCTTCGGCGCACAGGACCTCGACGAGCGCGAGCAGACGATCATTGACTTCTCTGACGGACGAATCCGCGAGCTGGCCGGGAAGCCGGTCATGCTGGGTTCCGGCTGCAACTTCCAACGGCACTGCGCCCGCGCCGTCTTCCTCGGCATCGGGTTCAAGTTCCAGGACTTCATCCAGGCCGTTCACCGGATTCACCGCTTCCTCCAGACGGAGCGCGTCCGGATCGACCTCATCTACACCGAAGCCGAGCGCGAGATCCGCCGCACGCTCGAGCGGAAGTGGGCGCAGCACGTGGAGATGGTGAACCGAATGACAGAGCTGATTCGAGAGTACGGTCTCGCCAAAGCGGCCATGGCCGAGAGTCTGACGCGTTCCCTCGGGGTTCGGCGCGTCGAGGTCCGCGGCGAAGGCTACACGCTCGTGAACGCGGACGCGATCGAGGAGGCGCAGCGCCTCCCAGAGAACAGCGTCGACCTCATCGTGACGTCGATCCCGTTCTCAACGCAGTACGAATACACGCCCTCCTACAACGACCTCGGGCACACGGACAATGACGAGCACTTCTTCGAGCACCTCGGCTTCCTGACGCCGTCGCTCCTCCGTGCCTTGAAGCCCGGCCGGGTCGCCGCGGTCCACGTGAAGGACCGGATCGTTCCAGGGGGGATCACGGGCCTCGGCTTCCAGACCGTGTCGCCGTTCTCGGACTACACGATCGCCCATTTCCGGAAGCACGGCTTTGCGTTCCTTGCGCGGAAGACGGTCGTGACCGACGTGGTTCGGGAGAACAACCAGACCTACCGACTCGGCTGGACGGAACAGTGCAAGGACGGGTCGCGCATGGGGGCCGGAATGCCAGAGTACGTCCTGCTCTTCCGGAAGCCGCCGACGGACGCGAGCGACGGCTACGCCGACGATCCGGTCGTGAAGTCGAAGGAGGCGTACTCGCGGAGCCGTTGGCAGATCGACGCCCACGGGTTCATGCGCTCGAGCGGGAACCGCTTCATTCGCCCCGAGGAACTCGTCGAGCTGCCACACGACGCCATCTTCCAGCTCTTCCGGAAGTTCAACCTCGAGAACGTCTACGACTTCGAGCACCACGTGAAGCTCGGGGAGGCGCTCGAGGAGAAGGGGATGCTGCCCGTCACCTTCATGCTCCTCCAGCCCCCGAGTTGGCATCCCGACGTCTGGACCGACATCGCCAGGATGAGGACGCTGAACGGGGCCCAGGCCGCGAAGGGCAGAGAGATGCACCTCTGCCCCCTGCAATTCGACATCGTCGACCGGCTGATCGCTCAGTTCTCCATGCCCGGGGAGACCGTGCTCGACCCCTTCGCCGGTCTCGCGACCGTTCCCTACTGCGCGGTCAAGCTCCGGCGGCGCGGGATCGGATTCGAGCTGAACCCCTCCTACTTCACGGATGGCGTCTCCTACTGCCGCGCCGCTGCGGAGGAGATCGCCATGCCGGCGCTCTTCGATCTTGAGGATTGCGCATGACGTTCCTCCTCCTCTGGCTCTTCCCCGGCCAGACGCCGCCCAAGGGCTACGTCTGGACCGGCGTCGTCTCCCGCTGGCCCGACACGGGCGAGGTGCGCTCGCGCCTCTACGAGAGGCAGCTCCCATGACGGCGGGCACTCCCGACCGCGACCCGTGCACGCTGGCGTGCCTTGTCGCCGGGTACCTCGGGCGTTACCGTTTCGCCTTCACCGAAGGCGAGAAGGAGCTTCAGGCCGGCATCGCGGCGGCGCTCGAGGCCTGCGGTCTTCCATTCGACCCGGAGTTCCGCCTCGGCCCTCGCGACGTCGTCGACTTCTTCGTGGACGAGCGCCTCGGCGTCGAGTGCAAGGTCGACGGCTCGCTGAAGGACGTCCTCCTCCAGCTCATGCGCTACGCCCAGCACGACCGCATCGCTGGACTCATCCTCGTCTCGTCCCGACTGAAGCACCGGCACCTCCCGCCGATCCTGAACGGGAAGCCGCTCGTCTTCGTCCCGGTGCTGCGGGGGATCCGGTGAGCCGCACCTTCGGCACCGTCGTCTACGACGGGAAGAGGCGAGCGTGGAAGGTCACGCCCGAGCCTCACGTCGCGATCCGCCTGAAGCGCGTCTTCGGGAAACTGGCGAAGAGCCACACCGGGACGTTCCTCCTCTCCGACACCGACGAGAACGCTCGGGAGCTCGAGTGGTTCCTCGAGCGCTTCCCGATGACGGTCGAGCCGCCCGATCTCCTGGCCTCGCGCTCGGCCGCCTATCGGGAGAGGACCTCCATCGTCGAGGCGCTCCTCTCCGGCTACACGCCTCCCCGGGCCTTCGACCTGGCGATCCCCGCGCGCGACTACCAGCGCATCGGCGCCGAGCTCGGGCTGAAGTCGGGCGGCATCCTGATCGCCGACGACGTCGGCATCGGGAAGACGGCGCAGGCGATCGCCATGTTCACCGTGCCGGAGGCCCTCCCGGCCGTCGTCGTGACCCTCGCGCACCTCCCGCTTCAATGGGAGAGCGAGATCCACCGCTTCGCGCCCGACCTCCGCACGCACGTCATCCGGAAAGGCCAGCCGTACGACCTCCGGCTCGTCGGTCGGCAGAAGAAGCAGCTCCGGCTCATGGAGGACGCCATCCCCGACGTCCTGATCGTGAACTACCACAAGCTCGCGGGCTGGTCGACAGTCCTCTCGAACCTTGCGAAGACGATCGTCTTCGACGAGGTGCAGGAGCTTCGCCGCAGCGAGTCCGCTAAGTACGAGGCCGCAGCCGCCATCGCTCGCGCCGCCACCTTCCGCGTCGGCCTCTCGGCGACGCCGATCTTCAATTGGGGCTCGGAATATTTCAACGTCTCCGAGGTCCTCCGCCCGGGCGCGCTCGGGACTCGCTCCGAGTTCGTCACCGAGTGGTGCGTCGGCTACCAGGGGAAGGAGCGCGTGAAGGAGCCGAAGGCGTTCGGCACCTACCTGCGCGACGCGGGCCTGATGATCCGCCGCACGCGCGCCGACGTCGGGCGCGAGTTGCCTCCCCTCTCGAAGGTCGTCCACATGGTCGACTCCGACACGGAGGCCCTCCACAAGGTCGGGCACGCCGCGGAGGAACTCGCCCGCATCATCCTCGCGAGGACACCTCTCGAGCAGGGCGCGCGCTGGGAGGCGAGCGAGCACTTCTCCAACATGCTCCGCCAGGCGACGGGCATCGCGAAGGCCCCCTACGTCGCCGACTTCGTTCGCCTCCTGATCGAGAGCGGCGAGCGCGTCGTCCTCTTCGGCTGGCACCGCGCGGTCTATGACCTCTGGCTCGAGCAGTTGAAGGACCTCGGCCCCGTCCTCTACACGGGGAGCGAGTCGCCCGCTCAGAAGGAGGCCTCGAAGAAGGCGTTCATCGAGGGGACCTCACCTCTGCTCGTGATGTCGCTCCGCGCCGGCGCCGGCCTCGACGGGCTCCAGCACGTCTGCCGCACAGTCGTCTTCGGGGAGCTCGACTGGTCCCCTGCCGTTCACGAGCAGAACACCGGCCGCATCTTCCGCGACGGCCAGAAGGATCCCGTCGTCGCCTACTACCTCGTCTCAGAGACGGGCGCCGACCCGTCGATCGTCGACGTCCTCGGCCTGAAGAAGGCCCAGGCCGACGGCATCCGCGACCCGCAGGCGTCGATTCTCGAGACGGCCGGCGACGACACCGACCGGGTGAAGGCCCTCGCCGAGAGCTACCTCCGGCAGCGCGGGCTCGGCCTCCCCGGCGAGAACCCTGAAGGCGAGCCGGGGCTCGTCGAGGAGGTGGCTTCATGACGGCCCACGGGAACGAGATCGACCTCCGAATGAGCGCCGAGACGGCGGCATTCCTGCGCTCTGTGAGCGAGGCGGCCGCCGGCCTCGCCCGGTCTCTGAACGACGTGAGGGCCGCTGCCCGCGCCGCCGGCGCCACGTTCCGCGACTACGTCCGCGCGGCCCGCGCCTGTGCGGCCCGCCCGGCCAAGCGCTCCTGGCAGATGCGGCGCGCCTTCGGCGGCCGGCTCCCGAAGGGCTGGCGCAGGCACGTCCGCCGAGTGAAAGCGGAGGAGAGGAGGAGAACACGTGCCTGAGCCATCCCTCATCGTCATGCGCCGCTGCCCGCAGTGCGGCAGCCTTCGTCACGCGCCGAACGGGCGGCACCTCCGGGCCCTTCGCGAGAAGAAGGGCATCGGCCTGCGCGAGATGGCCCGCAGGCTGGCTTTCTCGGCGGGCTACCTGTCTGACGTCGAGCGGAACCGCCGCGGCGTCACAGGCCGCCTCATGGCCGCGTACAGCCTCATCACCATGGAGCCGCCCGCCGTGCGGCGCAGCTCGAGAAGGGGGAAGGCATAGCGTGGCGCGCCACCGGAAGATCGACGTGGGGATGTGGGGCGACGGAAAGTTTCGGTCCCTCTCGAAGCCCCGGCCGAACGCGCAGACCCTCTGGATCTACCTCCTCACCGGCCCCCACACGACGGCCGCCCCTGGCCTCTTTTCCGAGGGTGAGGCGGGCCTCGCCGAGGCGATCGGATGGAGCCTTCGCGCGTTCCGTTCTGCATTTTTCGAGCTCGAAAAACGCGAAATGGTGCGCGCAGATTGGAGTTCCCGTGTCGTTTGGATTCCTCGAGCGGTGAACTACAACCCTCCAGAGAGTCCGAACGTCGTCAAGGCTTGGCGGAAGGCGATCGCGGAGATCCCGGAGTGCGAGCTGCGCGACGAAGCGATCCGTACCCTGCGGGAATCCTGCCTCTATCCGGACGTCTTCGATGAGCCGCTCTGGGTCGACGGGCGCGGAAGGACGCGGGTCGGCACGCCGAAACCCCTTCCCGCTTCCCCGAAGCCTTCCCCGAACCCTTCCCCGATGCCTTCCCCGAAGGCTTCCGGGAGTGATGACACGGAGCCTTCCGGGAATGATGCCCGGAAGCCTTCCGGGTTTCCGGGGTCTCTCTTTCCCGGAAGCCTTCCCGAAGGCTTCGAGGAATCAGGAGCAGGAACAGGAACAGGAACAGAGAGAGAGGGGAGCGGAAGCTCCGCTTCCCCGGGCGCTCGCGCGCCCTCCCCTCGCCAGCTCCTCGAAGGCTGGAACGCGAACCGAGGAGCCCTCCCGGAGGCGAAGGCCCTGCCCCCCGGCAGGGAGAAGGCGGCGCGCGCCCGGCTGAAGACCGTGCCCGACCTCGAGCGATGGGCGGCTGCCGTCCGCCGCCTCGCCGCTCTCCCTCACCTCCTCGGGCAGTCCTGGGTGACCCTGGACTTCCTCCTCCGGCCCGACTCCCTCACGAAGGTCGAGGAGGGACGGTACGACCGACCATTCCGCTCGGCGGCCAGCGAGCCCCCTCCCCGACCTCTCGTCGGCGCGCATCCGCCGGTGCCGTGCGCGGCCCAGCGTCCCCAGCTCCCGCCGGCGCCTGCAGGTGGCGGCGACTGGCCGGCCGTCCTCGAGCGGCTCCGCGACGTGATCGACGAGCGCGACTTCGAGACCTGGTTCAAGCCGACGCGCCAGAGCGGGGAGACGAACGGCGTCATCCGCGTCGTCGTCGGAGAACGCTTTCGCGAATGCGCCGAGAACGAGTACCGGCCGGTGATCGAAGACCTGCTCCGCGACCTCGGCATCGAGGCCCCGGTCGAGTTCGTCGTCGGGCAGTGACCATGAAAACACGCCGCCCGCTCTTTGCCAGTGACGAGATCCCAGCAAGGCGTCTTCGGGCGCCGAAGGTGCTACCGACTTTTCGGTGGGGGCGGCTCTCTCTCCTGACGGAGGAACGATGTGTGACGAGAACGAATCCACGCTCGGGCCGAGCTACGCGGAGCTCGAGGAGAGGCTGGAGGAGGCGAAGAGGCAGCGAGACACGCTGGCGAGCGACCTCCGGCTGATGATCGCGCCGTGGGAAGTGGCCGGCGGTCCCGTGGCTCTGCTGTCGGGCAAACTCCGCGACTCCGAGGCCGCGCGGGAGAAGGCGGAGAGGGACCACGCGGCGCGTGTTGAGGCGATGGAGTGCGAGCGGGACGAATCCGACAGGCGCCGGTCCGACACTCTAGAGCTGACCAACGAACTTCTCGACGATGCACAACGCAAGCTCGTCGCCGCCGAGTCGACCCTCGCCGCCGAGCGCGAGGAGCACGAGAGGACGAAACGGACGCTGGCCGAGCGCGAGGCGGTCCTTCGCGAGTGCAACGCCGTCTGCCTCTGCGGTTGCCCGGCCTCGGAGCACGAAAGTTACGGCGAGGACGGTGAGTCCTGCGGACACTACTACCACGAGTGCGTGCGCGTGGCGCCGGCCGTACTGGCAGCGATGCAGACCGAGCGCGCCCGCGCGGAGAGGCTCGCGGAGGCGGCGAAAGCAGCCGTCAATGGGATCGTCGAGAAGTACGAGCGCGCTATCCCTCGATCGTCGTTCGAGAAAGCGCGTCTTCGCGTCGCACGAGAAGTATCTAACGGGTGCTCGTCACGACTCCTCACCGTCCTCTCGGCCCTCTCCGCGCAGGCCGGGGCGAAGACGACCGAGGCTGAGCAGGAGCTCCACCGGATCGACGATCTGCTCGACCGCCGCCTCACGCTCGACGGCCTCACGCGCGTACAGAAGATCGGCCTCGCGCTCAAGGTCTGTGAGGAGACGGACCCGAAGGGCGAGATCGCGCGGAAATACGTCGTCTCGACCCGCGCCGCCCTCGCCCCGGAGGACGAGGTGGACCGTGGGTGACATCGTCTACGGCTGGCACTTCCTGGACTCGCGGGGCTGCGCGTACGGTGATTACGTACCGCCCGCCGTCGGCGTTTGGGAGCCGCGGATCGACAACCCGGAGCCGTGTGTGCGTGGTTATCACGGTAGCCCGACGATACTGGATGCGCTCCCGTACGCCGATGGTCCGATCTTGGGTCGCTGCGAATATCGCGGGGTCGTCTGGCACCCGGACGGAGATAAGTGGGCCGCGCGGGAACGCAGGTGCATCGCCCGCGTGGATGCGTCGGCCCTTCTGCGTTTCGCTGCATGTCATTTTGCGGAAGCGGCTCTCAAGACGGCCGGCATCAAGGATGAGTGCAGTTGGAACACTATCGCCGTTGCGCGCCGTTTTGCTCTTGGCGCAGCCACGGTAGCAGAAATGAGCGCCGCCCATGACGCCGCCCGCTCCGCCTCCCACTCCCCCGCCCGCTACGCCGCCCGCTACACAGCCTACCCCTACGCCCACAACGCCGCCCGCTACGCCTCCTGCTACGCCCACCCCTACGCCGCGCGTAAGGCTCAATCCACGTGGCTCGAATCCGCGTGGCTCGAATCCGCCGCGCTCGATCTCGACACGGCGCCGGAATGGACGCGGCCGGAGGAGGAGGTGCCGCGTGGGTGAGGCGGTCCATCTCGATACCTACCAGTTCGCCCGCATCGTCCGCTATCAGCTCGCCGGGTTCGCATGTCTTGCTCGCATCGTCGCGATGCAGGCCGCGAATGAGGCACGGGTGGAGCGTGGAGCGGCGCAGG
Source organism: Thermoplasmata archaeon (assembly GCA_023269235.1). Taxonomy (GTDB): domain Archaea; phylum Thermoplasmatota; class E2; order JACPAO01; family JAHFTW01; genus JAHFTW01. Next base: position 22,375 of record JAHFTW010000006.1, on the reverse strand, counting down.
CATACGACGAGGAATCCTTCGCCGCAGAGGCGGTCGCACTCGAACAGATGGCAGTGGAGGTGCTGAATGGCTAGCCCGCTGGAGGAGGCGAGGAAGCAAGCGGAGGAGGCGTTGGCGAAGTGGAGGGGTCCCTTCGACGACGCCGACGCACAGGAGTGGAATGACCTGTCCTCTGCCGTTGTCGATGCGGTGGACGGAATGCGGCTCGCTCTCCGCGCTCTCCTCGCCGCGGTATCAGACTCTCCGTGGACGTGGGAGCGCGTGGCTCGCCGCGTGGGTGAGGAGTTCGGCAGCATCGTACCCGAGGGTTACTACTCGTTCGATTCTGCCGAGTGGCAGTACTGGATGCACTCGCAGATCTACGAGGCCCGGCTCGCCGCGACGGCGCCCGAGGAGCCCCCCCGCCCGGCGCTGACGGCCGGTAGCGACTGTGGCGCCGAGGTCGTCGACGCGAACGGGCGATGCACGCACGTTTCGATCACCGGCGACAAGTGCGACATCTGCGGCTGCGTGATTCGGTTCGTGGAATGTCTCGCGCCCTACGGCATCCCCGAGGCCGGACGCGAGGCCCTCGCCAGTTTCGGCCGCGCCCTCTTGCCGCTCTGGTGGGATGGCGGGAACCCCGGCGATATCGACGGCGCAGACGCGCAGGACGCTGCCGAAGAGGCGGGACTCTGGCATCAGGTCGAGCGCCACGCCGACGGCGTCGAGTGCGAGTGGTGCGGCAACGATGGACCGTGCGGTGAACTGACGGAGCAGGGTGTCCGCTCCCTCTCCGCGCAGGTCGGGGAGAAGGCGGAGGTGCGGTGCGGTGACGACGGGCTTGGCGCAGACGCGGCCCCTATCGAAACCGAACCGCGCGACACGGCCCCCGCGCAGGCCGGGGCGGGGGAGAAGGGAGGGGGACGGTGAGCGTCGTCATCCACGACTCCGGAGATAAGCACTTCTTCCACTGCCCCGGTTGTGGCTGCGCTCACGGCGTTGATACGGGCTGGAGCTACAACGGCGACGCGGCGCGACCGACGATCTCGCCGTCCGTGCTCGTGACGACCGTTGGTGCGCGCTGTCATTCGTTCGTGCGCGACGGGGCAATCGAGTTCCTTTCGGACTGCACGCACGCGCTGGCGGGCCGAACCGTACCATTGCCCCCGTGGGCCGGGTTCGATTCGGACAGCTACGCCCCCGGCGGTGCCTCGTGACCCCGCGCACGCTCGCCGAGATCGTGGAGGAAGGGAAGCGGCTGGAGAGGGAAAGCGCCGCCGTGAAGTTCGACGAGGACGCCTACCTCCACGACGTTTGTACACAGAAGCTCGCTGCCTTCGCCCGCAACAACCTCCCCCGTCTCCTGGCCGTCGCCGAGGCGGCGGTGGAGATGAGGGCGGCGGAGATGGGATCGGACCCGGAACCGTACGCGGTCGGCCCACTCGTCATTCATAAGCACGGATGTGCCGGAGTCGGAGCAAGTGGTGCAGGCGGAGGTAAATGCAACTGTGGCGGCGCAGCCATCGCCGACCGCATCGCCGCTTCCCGCGCCGCCTTCGACGCCGCCGCGTCCGGAGAGGAGAAGAAGCGATGAACGACCTCGCCGCGAAGATCGCAAGGGCAAGAGAGCACGACCGTCAGGTCCAGCACGAGCTGCACTCCTGCGTCAGCTTCAACGGCATCCAGCACGACGAGTGCAAGGCCGGAGTGAACTACCGCCGTCTCATCGGTGGCCCCGACTTCGGCTGGGCGAAGCATCTGCCGTGTCTCAACGATCCGGAGGCCGTGCAGTGCGAGAAGAGGGCGTTCCCGACGCTCGCCGAGGCTGAAACGATCGTGACCGAGATGGACGAGGCGACCGCGGCCGTGATCCGGCACCTTGCGGACGGGACGCCACTGCCGCCGGGCGTCTCGGTGATGGTGTGTCAGCAGAGGGACATGGAGCCGTGGAGCTCCGGGGACGACGAGCCGTGACCGCGCCCCTCTTCCGCTGCACCGCCGACGAGCCGCCGAAGCGCAAGGACGGGATGTTCGGCCCGGAGCACGCGCTCGACTCCGAGACCGGGCTCGTGCTCGATGAGTTCGTGTTCGAGGCGGTCGTCCACATGGAGCGGATGACCGATGGCTACTACCACCTGCGCGTCGGAGACGACACGTACGGGATCTCATGCACGCGCGGCAAGTGGGCCGCGAGGAGGAGCGAATGAAGACGGCCGTAAATCTCCGTGGCTACTCCTGCCGCGTGGACGGCTACGGCCACGAGACGGTCGTGAACGCTCCGAGTGCCGGGAAGGCTCGGTATCAGCACTGGCTCGACGTGAGAGACGTCGACCCGGATCTCAAGATCATGAGCATCCGCGTCCGCAGTATCGGCGCTCCCGTGACAAGCGACGCGCTCAGGAGTACGGGAGAATATCGGCATCTCCAGCTCCCCGCCGGCGCGCGCGTCGAAGTGCGTGGCCTTGGCATGGCGACAGTTGCGGACAGCGGCGGCTCGGCAAACTTCCTCGTCTGGTTCGATCGCGGCGGGACTGGATGCGTTCATCCGGTCGACATCGTCGGTGGTCCCCGATGACCGCGCCCGCGAGGCCGGGGGCGCAGCCCGGCTGTTTATGCCGACTCAGGGCTACGCCGCAGGTCATGTGTGCATCACACGCACGCGCCGCGCGACTGCCAGTCCACCCCGACGCGATCGCCGTCCGCATATGGGGCGCCCGTCTCCGCGCGGCCGAGGCGAGGGCGAAGGAGGGGAAGCCGTGAGCGCGCAAACGATCGCCAGTAACCCAACATGTCCAGCGTGCAAACTGACCGTCTATCCCGGAGACCTTTGCATGGAGGACGGCGAGTGCTTGGTGCTCTTTTGCGAAGGCTGCGGCCTGCATTACATGGTCAGGCTTGAGATCACGTACGACTACGTCTGCGAGGCGTTGCCAGCGCCGGAGTCCCGGCCGTGACCCGCGCCCTCGTCGCCGGCGCCGTCTGCGCCTACGCCGTGCCCAGGGGAGTGTGGAGGGGAGGGAGATGAGGCTCGCACTCGCCGTTTTCGGGACGATCTTCCTCGTCAACATCACGGCTGCGGACCATCCGCTCGAAGCCCTGCATCATGGGGTCGCGGGCTTCATCGTCGGGATGCTCGCGGCTGCCGCGCTTCAGGAGTGGGGCCGGAAGCATGGCGTCGGTGCCCCTCCCTCCGCCCCCGGCGGTGCGGCATGAGGGGCCTCGCCGTCGCCGCCGGCCTTCTCCGCTCGAAGCTCGTCGCTCTCCAGACGTTCCGTGCGAAGACTTTCGGCCTCTACCTGCGCAGCTACAACGCAAACCGCCCGCTCTTCGGGCGAAAGGAGTTCCGACGTGAGCGCTGACCCGATCCGATTCTCGGTTGACGGAGTCCCATCGACCGCAGGCTCGAAGCGCGGCTTCCCCTACCACGGGAAGGACGGGAGGACGCACGTTGCGATGGTCGACGACACCGGCGAGAAGGGGAAGAGCTGGAGGACCCTCATCGCCGACGCGGCTCGCGCGGCGTTCAAAGGCGCGCCTCTCGACGGGCCGCTCTTCCTCGCGATCGACTTCCGGTTCATCCGGCCGAAGGGGCATTTCCGCGTCTCGAAGCGTGACGGCACGAGCCTCCGCGCCGACGCGCCCGCATTCCCCACCGGGAAGCCCGACGCGACGAAGCTCCTGCGCGCGGCCGAGGACGCGCTGAAGGGCATCACATGGACGGACGACGATCGGGTCGTCGACCAGCGAGTGCGGAAGATCTACGGCATCCGGGCCGGCGCCGACGTCGTGATCCTTCCCCTCGAGCCGACGATCGCGGCCTCGCCCGGCCCCGCCGACCTCGACCTCTTCGCCTCGGCCCCGGCGCCTGGCCCCGAGCAGCCATCGCTCGAGGAGGTCTAGTGGCGCGGCGCTCGGGCTTCGCCAGGCACCCGCGGTGCGGCGCGCGGGGCATTCCACGGAAGGACCGCGCCGACGAGATCACGCCGAACGAGACGATCCATTTCCGCTCCTACACCTGCCCTCGCTGCACGAGGTCCGCCGGGCGCCCGTGGCACTTCTGGACGGCGGAGACGATCTATCTCGACGATGCCCCTACGTCATGCCTCCGCAGGAAGATGGCGGAGGACTTCGAGACGAGCTCGCCGACGCCGGCGCTCGTCGCGACCGTGGGGCGCTGAGTGGCGAAAGCGACGAAGGTCGAGCACGAGACGCGGGTGACGGAGGTCTACCGCTTCCTGATTCAGGGCGCGACGCGACCGATGATCCTGCGGCACGCCGCGGAGAAGTGGGGGCTGAAGACCCGCCAGACCGAAGCCTACATAGCGCTCGCGCGTGAACGGTTCGCGCGTCTCGCGGAGACCGTCAGGGACGAAGAGTTCGGCCGGGCCCTCGAGCAGCTCAACGACCTCTACCAGAAATCGTTGACGGGGAAAGACTACGCCAACTGTCTGCGCGTGCGCCAGGAGTTGAGCGAGCACCTCGGCCTCTACCCGGAGAAGGGCCGGAAGATCGACACCACGATTCAGGTGCTCCTCGCATCGCCGTCGTGGGGCCTGTTCAGGCAACGGCTTCTCGACGTCCTCGCCCGTCATCCCGCCGCGCTTGCCGACGTCGCGCGCGAGTTCGGCGCGCTGCAGATGGCGGCTCTCCCCGCGGCTCCGGATGCCAACTGATCCGATCGCCGAAGCGTTCGCGCTGGACTTCGGGCGCGCCGCGCTCTCGGTCAGCACGGCGACGGATCGCGCCTCGCGATACTTCTCCGAGCCCGTCCTCTTCTGCCAGGAGTGCATCCGCTGGCCCGAGGGCTACACGCTCGCCGACTACCAGGAAGACATCATGGAGCGGCTGGTGACGGAGTTCCGGGTCGCGAGCCGCGGGCCTCGTGGCTACGGGAAGAGCGCGACCTTCGCCCTGCTCATCATCTGGTTTGCGATCACACGCGAGCTCGCGGGCATTCCATGGAAGATCGTGACGACCGCGGGCGCATGGGCGCAGCTCGAAGACTACCTCTGGCCCGAGGTGCACATCTGGGTCTCGCGGATTCGCTGGGACGTCCTCGGCATGGAGCCATGGCGCGAGGACCGCGAGCTGCTGAAGCTTGGGATCCAGCTCCGGCACGGGAGCGCGATCGCCGCGAACCCCGCGGTGTCGGCGCGCATCGAAGGCGGGCACGCCGCGCAGTTCCTCTACGTCTTCGACGAGGCGAAGCTCATCCCCTCGACGACCTGGGATTCGGCCGAAGGCTCGGCGGCGTCGGCGACCGGCGGGCGCGAGCTTCGCTGGCTCGCGCAGTCCTCGGGCGGTGACGCGGACGGCCGCTTCTTCGAGATCTGCTCGGGCCGCGTGCGGCGTTGGTTCCCGAAGCACGTCACGAAGGAGGAGGCCATCGAGGCGGGGCGCATCTCCGCGGCCTGGGCCGAGGACATGCTCGACCTCTGGGGCGAGGAGAGCCCTGCCTACCAGAATCACGTCCTCGGGAACTTCGCGACGACGGGCGGCAGGAACACGGTGATTCGCCTGGCCGACGTCGAGCGAGCGATCGACCGCTGGCGAGCGTGGGCGCGGGCGGGGATGGTGGCGCCCGGCCTCGAGCCGATCCTCGGCGTGGACGTCGGGACCGGGAACCTCGACCGCGACCCGGCGACGATCGCGCACCTCCGCGGCGACATCTTCACGGGGATCGACGTTCACCGTTTCGCCGACAAGTACCCGGACATGGAACTGGCCGGCATCGTGAGCGGGCTCCTCCACGCCGGGGGCGTCGCGGTCGTGGACGCGATCGGCATGGGCTCGGGCGTCGTCTCGCGGCTGCGTGAACTCGAGAGGCGCGTCGTCCCGTTCGTCGCCGGAGCCGGTAGCGCGGAGCGGGACATCTCGGGGGCCTACGGCTTCCTGAACCTCCGCGCGCAAGCGTGGTGGCGGTTCCGCGAGGCCCTCGCCGACCAGGAGTGCACGCTCGCGCTCCCCGACGATCCCGTTCTCACGGGCGAGCTCATCGCGCCGACTTGGAAGACGACGTCGAGCAGCCGGATTCAGGTTGAGTCGAAGGCGGACATCGCGGCTCGGCTGCAGAAGGTGGAGAGCCGGAGGCTCCTGAACGAAGGCGGCTCCACGAACAGGGCCGACGCCGTGATCCAGGCCCATTACGGACGCAACGCCCAGACGGAGCTCGACGCGAACGCGGTTCGCACCGTGCCGGCGGAGACCGGAGAGATCCCGAGATTCGGATGGTGAAAGGAAGACGATGAAGATTCGCGATCGCGTCGTCGGCCTCGAGCGCGTGCGCGCGGCCGACCTCATTCCGAACGAGAATAACTGGCGAGTGCATGGGCGGAAGCAGCGGGTCGCCATGCGGCGGGCCCTCTAAGAGATCGGCTACGCCGGCGCCCTCCTCGCGCGCCGACGCGAGGACGGGAAGCTGGCCCTGATCGACGGGCACCTCCGCGCGGAGACCTCGCCCGACATGGAGGTTCCCGTCCTCGTCCTCGACGTCACGGAGAAGGAAGCGATGAAGCTGCTCGCGACCTACGATCCGCTCTCGGCCATGGCGGAGCAGGACGACGAGGCGCTGCGCGCCGTCGTGGAGGCGGCAGAGCTCGAAGCCGAGGAGGACCCGGACCGACTCCGCCCCGTCTCCGTGCTCGAGCCGCCGGCGAGGACATGGGTGCTCATCGGCATCGAAACCGTCCGCTTCTCCGAGATCGCGCCGCACCTCGAGCGCATCGGCCAGGTGACGGGCGTGCTCCTCGAAACGGCGGTGACGAGTGAAGACCGATAACGCGCGCCTCGACGCGAAGCTGGCGCTCCGGAGGTACTTCCTCCGCAAGTACCACGGCGACGGCTCCGCGGCCGGAGCGGAAGGCGCGCAGGTCCGCCCTCGTCCCGCCCCCGCCGCCGGCCCCCGAGGCGGACGGCGTCACGGTCTCCCGCTGGGCGATGTGAGGGACGCTTGACATATCCTAACGCTAGGATTACATTATAGGTATGGAGGCCAAAATGACGAAGCCCACCACGACCACCACCTCGATCGCCCCGCCCGCCGGCCACGAGTTCCTCGCGCTCGGCCCTCAGTGCTGGGGCGTCGGCGCCACCGTGAGGGACGCCGTCGGGATCGCGCGGAAGAGCGCCTCGCGGCTCTACGGGAAGGAGCAGAAGCTCCTCGTCTACATCGTCCCCGAGGGCGCCCGCGTAGACGAAATGGGCGGCCTGATCTCCTCGCACCCGACCCGCGACTGCCCGCGCTGCAACATCACGACCGCGGTCTCGACGCTGCAGATCAAGGTTGGCTGGGCCATGACGACCCGCAAATCGACTCTCGCCGCCCGCACCCTCGGCTCGATCCGCACCCCGCGTAAGGCGGCCTCGAGCGCCGCCAACGGGCCCAGGGGCGGACGGCCGGTCATCCTCGGCACGATCGCCGTCGAGGGCGGCAGGGCGACCGTCCGCTACGCGCCGGGCCGGGGCCGCGTCGAGGGTGTCCTGCCCGACGGGACGGTCGAGATCCCCGAGGAGGCGTCCGTCGGCTCGCTCGAGGAGGCCAAGGCGACCGCCGAGGCGTGGTACGGCCGCGACCGGCGAGCGTGGGACTGGCAGCCCGCCTGACGCGACAGGGCAAGCCCCGGACGTAGCGCCCGCCCCACGGCGGGCGTTGCCGTCTCTAGCCATCTCCTGCCGTCTCCCGCCCCTCGTCCCCCCGGCCTCCCCTCTCCTCTCCCGCCTTCCGATCCCCCCCGGCGCCTATGGGCGCCCCATGGCTCTCCTCTGCCCCGTCAACGGTGCAGACCCCCTAGAACCTCCTCCTCCCGGCGCGCAGGTTCGAGGCGTGGCAGACGGCCCGACCCTGCGCGGTCCTTCGCCGTTCGCCCTCGGCGGCGCGCGGAGGCCGTCGGCGTGAGCGACTGGCTCTCGCTCCAGCTCGACACGATCCTCCGCGACCTCGCAGAAAAGCCCGCCGCTCCGACTTCGATCGCTCGACCGTCCGGAGTCGAACGCGAGACGGACATCACGACGGAGATCGTCCCGATCCCGAAGGAATACACGCCGGAGGCTTGGTTCCGCTACCGGGTCGAGGCGCGTCGCGGGGATCCGCGGAACCTCCTCGCGCTCTACCACGAGATGCCTGGGCGCGCCGCCGGCCCGCAGATCCGGAGGTCCCGCGAGGCGATCGAGTCGGCCGAGTGGGAGTTCGCACCGATGCCGCTCGCGGCGCGAGACGAGACGATCCTCACGCCGGAGGCGCGCATCGGGCGCGAGGTTGCGGCCTACGTCGCCGACCAGCTCGGGCCCTTCATGCCGGACGCGCTGCGCGTCTTCGCACGGCGCGAGCACACGGGCTTCGGCGCGGCCGCATTCCGAGTCGAGGCTGGCAGCGGACCCGGCGGCCTCGAGCGGGCCGTCTCCTTCGAGGAGATCCCCGGCTACCGCTTCCGCCTCGACCCGAAGACGTTCGAGTTCAGCTTCTTCCAGAAGGCCCGCGGCGGGACGGCGGTGCCGGTCGCGCCGTTCGTCGAGACCGGGAGCCTGCTCCTCTTCGAGGACGGCGGCGGCGTCTATCCCCTCGACCAGCGCGGGCTCCTCTGGCAGATCGGGACGGCCTGGTGCGTCTACCAGTTCGGGCTCCGCTGGTGGGCTCGGCTGAACGAGCGTTACGCGCTCCCCTACCTCGACGTCGGATACGCCGCGAACCTGAAGGACGGTGCCGCCGAGGCCGAGAAGGTCGCCGCGAAGCTCGGTTCCTCCGGAGCGCTCATCCGCCCGATGGAGGGCATCGAGGCGAAGTTCCTCTCGGTGATGTCGGCGGCCCAGCCCGATTCCCTCGAGCGGGCGCAGGAGTTCTGCCTTCGGGCCTTCGCCGCGTGCCTCCTCGGGCATGAGCAGGCTCTCGGCGCGCGCGAGGGCGCTGGCGCGAAGACCTCCGACGTCGCGGCCCAGGGCGTCGCCGAATGGCTCGTCGCCCAGCAGTTACGGCGCGCGGCGGTCGACTTCGCAGCGAAGTGGGTCCGGCCGATGGTCGTCAGGAACTACGGCGAGGTGGTCGCAGCGGTGAACACGCCGGTCCCCACGCTGCACCAGACGAGGGAGATCGACCGCGAGGCCGAAGGGCGGATCGCGAACCTGATCGTGAGCGCCGGGGCCGAGCCGCCCGAATCCGAGCTCCTGAAGCGCGTCGGCTACCGCCAGGCCCGCCCGGGCGAGCGCGTCCTCACCCGCCGTCAGCTCGCGGCCCCCGTTGCCGCAGCCGAGCCGACGTCCGGCGGGAAGCTCGGAGAGAACGTCGTCCGCTTCCCGATGCTCGGCCCGGGCGGAAAGCCGCCTGTCCTCGGCGCCGACGGCGCGCCGACAGGAATCGCGGAGGAGCTCCTCGGGCCGTACCGCGCGATCTTCGCCGACGCTCTGAACGACGGCGCGAACCCCTTCCAGGCGCTGACCCGCGTCGTGCAGCGCGCGAGGACCCGCCCCGACGGGAAGGAGCTTGCGGACCGGCTCACCTCGGTCCTCGTCGCGTCGACCGGGCACGGCCTGGAGCAGGCCCGTGACGATAGGAGCGGCCGGTGAGCGCCGTGCATCTCGCCCTCGCTCCTCCTCCGCTCCCCGCGGGCCTCGCGTTCCTCGGCGCCTCCGCCGCGGTCGGCGCGGACGAGGCCACCGGCTCCCTCGTCGAGTTTCTCGCCGCGGGCCTGACGTCCGACGACTGGACGGAGGCGATCCTCGGCGCGCCTGCCGAGCACGTCGTCGTCCCGCCCCTGAAGGACACGCTCGCGCTCTGGAAGAAACGGAAGATCCTCGACTCGAAGACCTTCGCCGCGCTGACGGACGAGTTGAAGGGACAGGCCGGTCGGCTCGCGGACGTCTGGCACACGAAGTTCGTCCAGAAGATCTACGGCTCGCTCTTCGACGCGGTCGCGCAGGGCGAGACGCTCGCGCAGTGGATGCCGAAGGCACAGTCGCTCCTCGACCAGTTCGGGGCGGACCAGGGCGTGCGCATCTTCACGGGCGAGGAGTGGTCGCCGTGGTACGCCGACCTCGTCTTCCGCAACGCGAACGCCGCGGCGACGGCGGGCGGGCGCTACGCGGAGATGTTCAGCCGGGAGTGGATCAAGCGCTCCCCCTTCTGGCTCTATGACGCGATCAACGATTCGCGCACGCGCCCGAGCCATCTCGCGCTCGACGGCATGGTGTTCCGGAAGGACGACCCGGGCGCCCGGAAGTACCTCCCTCCCCTGGGACCGAACTGCCGGTGCACCGCGGAGGAGATGGACCAGGCCGACGTCGACGACGGCGGCTATCGGCGTTCGTGGGGCCGCGACGTGAAGGTCGAGATCCCCTCCGGCTGGGACGCTGACCGCGTCGCCTCGCTCGTCCCTGACGCGCTGAAGAACCTCGGAGCGGTGAACTGATGGCGCGCTCTCCCTTCACCCCCGCACCCCTCACCGCCGAGCAGACCGCGCTCGTCGACAGTCTCGAGCTCTTCGTCGAGGGGATGCTCGGGAGCGCGATGGACGCCGACCCCGGCTACGTCGTCGTCCCGCTTCCGGTCAAGCCCGACGTGGCCGTCGCCACGGAGCTTCGCCGCCGCTACCTCGCCGCCGGATGGCAGCGCGTCATCGTCAGTGAGCGGCCCGGCTGCGGGGATTCCTTCATTCAGCTCGAGGCGTTGGTGGACGTCTGGCTCTCTGGGAGGCCCGCATGAAGTACGAGCTCTTCGACCCCGCGAAGCACAAGGTCGAGACGCGAGAGATCGCGCTCGCCTTCGACCGCGACGGGATGCGAGACGTGGCGCTCGCCAGCGTCAAGGACAAGTACCCGGACGCTCAGTTCCCCTGCGCGATGCGCTCGCTCCTCCTCGGCGAGCACGACATCGGATGGGGCGAGACGCTGCGCGTCATGCCCGAGGACGTCGCGATGTGCGTCGTCAATGGGAACGAGCTGATCCGCTCGGCCTTCTTCCCGCTCCTCTTCGACCACGGCTTCACGGGCCGCGGGACCGAGAGCCCCGGTGACGTGCTCGAGTGCTACGAGGAGAACGGCTCCTTCTGGCAGCTCTGCGACCTCGCCGACGAGGAGATGTACCGGGCGGCCTGCAATCCGGGAAAACGCTGGAAGAGCCGCTCGCTCGGCTTCGGCGCCTGGATCGACGGCGACGGCTTCCTCCGCGCGGTGCAGCCGAAGGAGCTCTCCCTCACGAACCTCCCGCGCCTGAAGGGGCTCGGCAAGGTCGTCGAGATGTCGCACCTCCGCAAGGTCTACGGCCTCGGCTTCCGCCCGGGCCCTGAAGGTCTCGTCATCCCGACCAGTCTCGCCGCCGTGCCCGCAGCCTCCCCGGAGGGGACTCAGCGTGCCGCGACCGGCGGCGAGGCTTCTTCTCTCTCGACCTCCACTTCCTCGCCAGTTCCGGCGAGCACACGAAAGGAGGAGCACATGAAGGTGACTCCCGAAAACCTGAAGCTCCTCGGTCTCGCGGAGAACGCGAGCGAGGACGACCTCAACCGGAGGCTCGCGGAGCTCGCGGCACCTGCCGCCGCGCCGCCCGCCCCCAAGCCCGAGCCGAAGGTCGAGACGCCGCCCCCGCCGGCGCCCGGCGTGACGCTGGGCGACGTCCAGAAGATCGTCGCCGAGTCGACGGCGACCGTCTTCAAGGAGATGGCCGCCGCGAACGCGAAGGCGATCGCCGAGGCCACGGCCGCCGCCGAGAAGAAGGCGAAGGTCGACGGGCTCCTCGAGCGGGCCATCGGGCTCGGCAAGGTCCCCCGGGCCCATGCGAAGTTCCTCCGCCCCGGCATCGAGGCGGACCCCGTCGGTTTCGAGGCCGAGCTCGCCGCGATGAAGGCCGTCGCTCCCGTGGAGCCGATCTTCGAGAGGGGCGGCTCCCCCGGCTTCGTCGGCGCCGGCCAGTTCCACGGCTTCGACACCGCCCCCGAGTACACGCACGAGATCGCGCAGACCGTCGCGGCCCTCGGCTGCACGGTCTCCCAGGCCATCGCGATCGTGGACGCCGGCGGCCTCGCCGCCGGAGAGGAGAACTGACATGCCGGGCCGCGTGAACCACAACGGCGCCCGCTTCGGCATGGTGGCCGCCGTGCTCATCCCCGACAACGCGGTTGTGGAGATGGACGACGCCGGCAAGGCCATCCTCGGAGCCGCAGGCCTGCTCGGCACCGGCTTCGCGCCGGAGGGCGCTGCCATCGACGCCCCCATCACCGTCTACGAGTTCGCCGGCGAGTCCCCCGCCATCGCCGGCGAGGCGTGGGCGAAGAAGAACTACCTGAAGCTCGGCGCCGATGGTCGGCTCGTGAAGGAGACCGATCCCGTCGTGCCGACCGCCTTCACGCGGGCGCAGGCCGTCGAGGCCGCGACCGTCGTCGGCAAGTCCTACCTCGTCCGGTGGATCCGGTAGGCGGCAGGAGCAGAGCATGAAGAAGACCACCTTCCAGCCGGGCCAGTCGATGAAGCTCCCGAACGGTCACCTCGGGTACTTCCGTCGGCCGAACGCCGGCTTCCGCGTCCAGGACCCCGACTACGTCAAGTGGGTGACCGAGCGGCTCTCGAAGATCCCCGAGATCGCCGGTCACCTCGACCTCATGAAGAAGGCCGAGGCCGCGCTCGCCGGTCTCCCGAGCTTCTCGCCGCCGAAGCGCTTCCCCGTCCCGATGGCCGTGAGCGTGGGACCGCAGCAGGCCATGATCGGGACGCAGATCTTCCCGAAGTTCTCCTCCGGCCCGGACGAGAAGGGCTACTACCCGATCTACGGGAAGGAGGGCTTCTTCGTGGAGCCCGAGGGCTCGACCCTCAACGTCGGCCAGACGGTCCGCCGCATGGACGTGCGGATCAAGTTCGGCGAGGTGACGACGAAGGTCAAGGGCATCGAGGTCCTCACGGAGAACCGCGAAGTGAGCGCCGCGTCCGCCGCGCTGAACCTCAACATCGAGGCCTACAAGCTCGACCGCGCGCAGGCCTCGCTCGCGGCCGAGGAAGAGGCCGACTACGCCGCCGTCGCGCTCGACGCGACGAAGTACGCCGCGGGCTTCTCCGAGACGCTCGCCACCACGACGCAGTGGTCGCACGCGAGCTCCCAGCCGGTCAACGCCTTCTGGGCGGCGCGGCGCGCGATCTTCCTGAAGACCCTCCAGGACCCGGACCTCTTCGCGATGGGCGGCGACACCGAGGCGACCCTCATGGTGAACGCCCAGATCCGCTCCTACGCGAACACCGCGAACACCGGCACCGGCCGCGCCGTCCCGGTCACGCGCGACTTCCTCGCCGCGCTCTTCCAGATCGCGATCGCGGTCGGGAACGCGGCGAAGACCGTCGAGCTCGACAGCGAGGACGACCCGACGCAGATCTGGGGCGACTTCGCCGGCCTCTACTGCACGGGGCAGGGCGCCATCGTGGCGCCGCGGTTCGCGATCTCCTGCTTCCGCGAAGGGTTCCCGGACCTCCTCCCCTACCGCGACGACCGCGTCGGCACCGGGGCGAACGTCCTGAAGTGGACGGACTCCTGGCAGCCGATCGTCACGAAGAGCAACGCCGCCTACCTCTGGCTCGACACGAAGCTCGACGTCTGATGACAGCGGGGATGCCGGGTCTCCGTGTGAGAGGGGGCCCGGCACCCTGCCTCTGAGGTTCGAATGAAGACCTTCCGCGTGACGAAGCCCTTCACCCTCTCCGACGCCGCAGGGACGCGGTCGTTCTCGCCTCCGACCGACACCGTCACGGAGGAGGAGCTCGGCGCGTACCTGCCCGACGTCGCGCATTGCCTGACCGAGACCGCGGCTCCGAAGCCGCCCAAGCCGGCCCCCGAGCCGGGTCCGAAGGAGACCGCATGAAGCCGAACCGCATCCGCCTGGCGGCGCTCGCCGTCGCGCTCATCGTCATCGTCAGCCTCGTCGCGCCCACTGCGACGGCGACGACCTGGACGAACCGGAACGCCGTCATCACGACGGGCGCGGGGATCCCGCTCGCCTTCGGCACCGTGCCGGGAGCGCAGGTCCACGTCTACTCCGCGTCGACCTCCTCGGCGACCGTCGTCGTTCAGGGGGCCATGGCCTCGGCCGGTCCCTGGATCACGCTCGCGACGGTCACGAACCCGACGTCGACCGGCGAGGCATACCGCGGGACCGCGTTCCCGTTCCTCCGCGCAAACGTCACCGCGCGCTCGAGCGGCACCCTTTCCGCCGTCTTCATGGACCTGCCAACCGACCCCGGCCCGTGGACTTCTTCGATCGCGAATGCGACGAGCACGGCGCCGCTGTTCGGCGTCATCAAGTACGCGATTACGAACGCTGCGGTTGCTGCACTCGGCGCGAATCTGACGGGAGACATCGCCATCGGCACCCTGCCCGCCAATTCGCGCGTGACCTCGACCTACGTGGACGTGACGGCTGCCGACACGAGCGCGAACGCGCTCACCGTTTCCCTCGGGACCGTCGGCACCGGATACGTCGACTGGATCGTCGCCTCCGACGGGAAGGCCGTTGCCCTCTATGGCGACGCGACGGCCGAGCGCGGCGCGACGAACCTCGACGGCGCTCTCTTCTACAAGACGGCCACCCCCATCAATTCGCACTTCGTCAAGACGACCACGAACCTCTCGACGGTGACCGCCTTTGCCGCGACGGTGTACGTCACCTATCAGACGCTTCCCTGATTCAGCTCGATAGGAGGGAAAGCCCATGACCTACGAGACCGTGAACGAGATCCTTCACGCCGGATTCGGCTGGAAGGCCAACGCCTACCCCGACCGCGGGGCCGTCGAGCAGTACCTCGCCGACGGGCACACCGCGGAGGAGACCGCCGCGCGCCTCGACGCCTTCTGCGCCAGCGTTCCGGTTCCCGAGGGGCACGGCTTCATCCCGTCCGAGTGGCGCTCCTACGCGCTCTTCGGCGAGGGGCACCACTGGCGCCCGCTCCACACGAGTCAGGCCCTCGGGATCGCTCCGCTCGACCCGCCCGCCGACGTGCTGCCGTTCGCCTCGAGCGCCCAGGAAGCGCTCATCTACGCGAAGCAGGGCCGGCACGTTGACGGTTCGCTCGGCGCCACGCCCGAGGAGCTCGCGCTCCGCGAGGCGTACTACAGCGTGCTCCCCGTCGACTACGCAGCGGTCGAGCCCGTGCTGATGTACGCGCTCGTCCTCTGGGGCATCTGCCCGCGCGTCTTCCCCGACTTCGGCACCGGCCGGTTCAGGCCCGAGCTCTACGTGACCCAGACCCTCCGGAGCTACGTCGCGGCCCAGCGCAAGCTGAAGGGGCTGCCGGCGTGAACGCGACCTCCCCCCGGCGGCTCTCTCCCCGCCGGTTTCTCCTGCTGCGCGGGCGGGGCCTTCTGGCCCTGCCCGCCCTTCTTCTCGTCCTCGGCGTGCTCTTCCTGGCCGCCGCCTTCGGCTGCTCGTCCGGAACCGTCACGACGTCGACGGGCGCCGTGGTCGCGGCTCCGGTCGTCGAGGCGCAGGACACGGTCGCCGACATCGTCTCGGAGATGAAGACGGCCTACCTCCAGGCGAGCGCCGCGCATGACGCGCGAGTCGGGACCGAGACGCCGGAAGTTCACGCCGCCCATCGGGCGGTACTGCTCGACGTCAAGGCGGGCCTCCAGGCGTCGGCCCACGCTCTCGCCACGTGGAAGGCGGCATCCGTCGGGGCGGCGCCCATGGACGTCCTGCGGCCGCTCGTGGCCTCCGGGCGAGCCTTCCTCACGCTCGCCGTCGAGCTGAACGCCATGAAGCCCGAGCGGGCGGCGGCGATCCGAGCATTCATCGATACCGCGTTCCCGCCCGGAGGTGCCGTATGACCCCGACGATCGGCAGGATCGTTCACTACAAGCTCTCCGCGAACGACGCCGCGCGCATCAACCAGAACTGGCGGAGCGGCAACGAAACGGGGAACGCCTCGACCGAAGGCGACATCGTCCCGCTCATCATCGTTCGAATCTGGCCGGACGAGTACGGTCCCGGCGTCGCCGGCGTCAATGGCCAGGCCTTCCTCGACGGTCACGACACGCTCTGGGTGACGAGCGCCCGCGAAGGCACGGAACCCGGGCAGTGGAGTTGGCCTCCGAGGGTCGGAGGTGCCGCATGACCCTCTGCGTCACGATGCCCGTCGGCACGCCGAAGGAATGGGCGGCCGACTTCAAGCGGCTCAACCCGACGGTCGTCGTCGTCGAGGTCCTCTCGCCCACCGTCGAGCAACAGACGACGGCCCTCGCCATGGCGGCTGCACCGATCACCGAGGTCCATTCCGCGGCCGCGGGCGTCTGGCTCGACCTCCTCCCCGGGCTCCTCGCCGCCGGCGCGACGATCCTCTGCCCGGCCGCCTGGCTCCCCTTCGTCGTCGGCGCAATCAAAGTCGGCGTGCCGAAGATCCGCGCCCTGATCGAGGGCCAGCCGGCGAAGGAGCGCTGGACGCTCGCCGAGATCCTCGCGCTCGACGCGGAGGTCGCGGCCCTCCCGGACCCTCGCACGTAGAGGCTGACGACGTGAGCGCGCAGCCTCCGGCCGAACCGCCGAACGAGCTCATCCGAGCGGGCACCGAGCCCGCGCCGCTGAACCCGTCCGTCAGCCCCGCCGGCTCCTCGGTGGGATGGAGCTGGGCGACGTGGGCGCGCCGCCAGAAGAGCTTCCTGAAGGGCGGCGCGGCGGTGATCCTCGGCTACCTCTCGACCTTCGTCCCGGTCGTGCAGAGCCCCGAGGCGACGGCGGCGATCGCGTTCGGCGTCGGGCTCATCTCCCGCGCTCTCCTCGACCGGCTCGACTTCTGGCTTTCCGACGTCGCTCTCGAGAAGCCGCCGACGGCCTCGGCCGGGGCCTGACGTGCATGCAGTCGGCTCAGAGTTCGCCGGCCCGGATGGCCGCTGGCAGACCGAGAGGAGGCGGATCGTGTCCCAACTGATTCGTCTCCTCCTCCGCCGTGAGACCGACCTTTCCGAGATCGTCTCGGCTCTCTCCGCCATCCTCTGGTCGGCGCTCGCCACGGGCGCCGACCTGTCGATCTTCGACGTCGTCCCGGCCATCGGCGCCCTGCCGGACCCGTTCCTCGAAGCGGCGGTCCGCCTCCTCTTCGCCCTCGGCGGAGCCGTCCAGCTCCTCGCCGTGCTCCGCGACATGCCGCGCCTTCGGCGCCAGTGCGCGCTCGCGGCGGCGGCGACATGGTCGGTCGTCGGCCTCTGCCGCGCGGTCGCGACCGGGCACTACGGCCCCGCCAGCGTAGACATCGTCCTCGCGCTCGCCCAGAGCCTCGCCTACGTGAAGATGGGGAAGCCTCCCGTCCGGGAGGAGGCGTGAGCGATATGGCGCGCGACGCGGCCCTCGTCGCCGCGGCGGGGTCGGTCTTCGTCTTCCTCGGGAAGCTCCTCGACCGCGCCTTCGGCTGGCGCCGGAGCCGCGAGGACTTCGCGACGACGCTGCGCAATGAGCTTCACGCGGAGACGGCTGCGCTCAAGGCCGAGATCGGCTCCCTCCGCAGGGAAGTGAACGAGTGGCGCGAGAAGTACCTCTCCGAGAAGGAACTGAACGGGCAGCTCCGGAACGACTACGCGCGCCTGCTCCAGGACCATGAAGAGCTGAGGCACGAGTTCGACGCGCTGACGCAGCGGCTCGAGGAATCGGGGGTGACGCCATGACGCGGCTCAAGCTCGACGTCCTCGACGAACGGATCGTCGACCTCCTTCGGTGGGTCGGTACGCGCTACTGCTGGGGTGCCGGCGCGCCGAAGGACGCGCTCGACCACTGGCCTCCGAACGATCCCCCGAAGGGCGTGACGGCCGGGACCGGCGTCGACTGCTCGGGCCTCGTGCAGATCTGCCTCGTCCGGCTCGGCATTCTCCAGGCCACGGCTCCGGACCGCACCGCGGCGGCCCTGTGGGACATGGCGAAGCCGGTCCCGATCGAGGACGCGCGCCTCGGCGACCTCGCGTTCTACGGGCAGCCCTCGCACATCCGGCACGTCACGCTCTGCCTCGGCGGTGGGCTCGTCATGGGCGCGAACGGCGGCGGCTCGAATACGAATGGAGACTGCCCCTCGGCCTTCGTGAAGCTGGACCGGATCGCCTACCGCTCCGACTTCCGCGGAGTCAGGAGGCTCGTCCCGTGACCTGCACGCGGCGGAAGGAGTCGGCCTGGTCCTACGTCTTCGGAGCTCGCGGCAGCGAGGTCCGGATCGGCAGGCAGCACGATCGCTGCTCCCTCGTCCTCCCCGGCGGGCACGTGAGCTTCGGCGCGACGCCTGACGGCGAGATCCTCACGCAGGCCGTCGACTTCTCGGCCGCAACGGACGGCGAGCCGTCGGTCATCCTGACGCTCGCGGCCGTCGAAGCGGAGCCCTCCGAGGTCTACTCGTGACGGCGCTCCTCCTCTCCCGCGCCTCTCTCATCGTCGGCCTTCCGCGCGACGCGCAGGCGCAGCTCACGAACGACCCGCTCCGCCCGCGCGCGCTCGGGAATGCCGACGGCGTGAAGGACCGTTTCCTGACCCCGTTCCTCCAGGCGACGACGGTGAAGGTCTACGTCAACGCCGTGCTGACCGAGACCGGCTGGACCCTGTCGAGCGGCACCGGGACCGAGGGGGCGGACGAGATCGTCTTCGATCCCATCCTCTCCTCGGGCGCGATCTCTGCGACGGCCGACAACCGGTCGATCGACGCCGAGGTCCTCGACGCCGTCCGCCGGGCGGTCTCCTCCGACGTCGCGCGCTACCTCCCGACCGGGACCGGCATCACCGACCCGTGGCTCCTCGCCGTCCTCGAGCCCATCGCGATCGACTTCGCGAAGCTGCGGCTCCGGGGCCGAAAAGAGAACGACGTCCCCGACGCGCTCGACATCCTCGTGAAGGCGCATATCCGCTGGCTCGAGAAGATCATGGGTCCGACGCCCCTCCTCCCCGTCTCGCCCTCCGGCAGCAGCGACAGCCCCGGCGAGATCCGGGTCTACTCCGAGCCCGAGGTCTTCGGGCCGCTCGGAGGGGAGTAGGCGTGCAGAGCCACGACGCGCTCATCCTCCGCGCGAGCTACTCCGGCGGGAGCGCCGCCATGGTGCAGAAGCTCGACGCGATGGTGAAGCGCGGGCAGCGGCGGCAGGAGGCCTACGCCGCCCTCGGGCACCGCGCGATGACCCTCGTCACGCGGGGCCTGCGGACGAACATCGGACACTGGCCGGCCCCGTCGAGTTGGGCGCGGGCCTATCGCGCCGGCGGACAGGCGCTCCTCGACACGCGCCGCCTGAGCAATTCGATCGCCTACAAGGCGGACGCGACCGGGACCGACATCGGCACGAACGTCCCCTATGGCCGCGCCCTGAACCGCGGAATGACGATCCGCCCGAAAAAGCGCTGGCTCCTGATCCCACTGAGCCCGCCCCTCTCGCAGACCGAAGTCCGTGCCTTCCCGCGTGGGAAGGAAGCGATCCAGGCGCGCTACCCGGGGAGCCGCTTCGTCATGGGCGGAGAGGACGGGCCTGGGATCTATCGGAAGAGCCGCATGGTGACGGGAGCCCGGATCCGGAGCCGCTCGAAAACCGGGTGGGGGAGCAACCGGACGGCCGCGCGGAGCACCTACGCCCGCGGCACGCGAGGCGCCGAGCGTATCGCCGCCGCCGTCAGGAGCGTGACGCTCCGGAAGTACGGCTTCCTCGAATGGCGCCCCGAGTGGGCGCGCGACCTCTCGAAGCGCTACCTCATGTGGTACGTGAACGCCGGCGGATCTGACACGTCCCCGACGCCCCCCACCGGCGGGACGCCTGACTCCGGAGCGCGCGGATGAGCGATCCCCGCTCGCTCGCGCAGGCCGAGCTCGTCTCGCTCATCGCCGGAACCGACAACTGCGGCGTGGCCGAGGTGCTCCCCTCGACGTCCCTTCGGACCCTCGTCAACCGCGACGCGAACGGGAACCTCCCGGCGATCGGCGTCCGCTACAGCGAGTTCCACGATTACGAGGACGAGGAGCTCGGGAGCTCGTACCGGCACAGGCTCCACCTCTTCGAGGTCTACATCGTCGACCGAAACGGGCGCGGTGGACCGGACGCAGTCGCGAGCGTGTTCGAGATCCTCGGCCGGGTCGATGCCCGGGTCGACGGGCAGCGCTCGGCGATCCCGCCGCTCTGGACCTGGGAAGTCTCGAGCGGCGAAGTCGAAGAGTACGAGACCGATGGCGCCGCCGCAGTCCTCTCAGTGTCCCTCGTCATCCAGAAGGCGGCGGCGTGAAGGCGATCATCGATCTGATCGAGAAGCTCCTCGCGCGGCACTTCCGCGGGAGCCTGACCCTGCATTTCGACGGCCTCGGCGGCGTGCCGAAGGTCGAAGTCCACATCGCCGGGAAACCGGATGAGGTGCTCCGGCAGGTCTGACACGAAGCCACGGTGACGAGAGGCACCGCTACGCAGCGTCCTCCCGCCGCCACGGAATCCACAGAGAACCCGACGAGCCACCGCAACGCAGCGTGCTCCGAACCGAAAGGAGCGCGCCGCCATGGCGAACATCCCCCCCGGATCTCTTTCCTACATCACGCTCGGGGCCGAGACGGCCTGGGGCACGCTGGCCGCGGCGACGGCCGGGCGCAAGATCGCGATCGTCGGCGAGGAGCTGGACGGCTCGGTCGAGCAGCTCCAGAGCGACTCGTTCAGCGGCGACGCCAACTCGAAGGACGCGGTCGACGGCGACATCGACGCCGGCGGCTCGTTCCGCCACAACCTGACGCTCGAGAGCGCGCCGATCTTCGCGAAGGCGATCACGCGCTCGCTCGCCTCGACGGGCACGACGCCGGACTTCGTCCACACGGCGAAGACCATCGCGGGCGCTCTCCCCTCCTACACGATCGAGACCTACCTCGCCCTCGACACGCCGAAGTTCAAGATCCTGCCCGGCTGCACCTTCGATACGAAGGGCTTCGAGATCCGGAACAAGGGCTTCTTCCAGGTGCAGTGCGGCGTCGTCGGGAAGAAGGTCAACGCCCTCGCCTCGGTCTCGAACTTCACGACGCCCGACGACTGGACCGGCGGGACCGAGCTGCATCACCGGCTCCTGACCGCCGCGAACATCAAAATGGACGGCGCCCCGGTCGGCCGGATCACGCGCCTCCAGGTCAACATCGCGAACGACGTCGATCGGGACCTTCGGAGTCTCGACTCGGCCGGCGAGCGCATCGGCGTCTCCGCTGGGATCCAGCGCGTGACCGGCAACGTCGACGTCTGGTTCGACGACCCCGCGACGTTCCTCGACAAGGCGATCGCCGGCACGCTCGTCGCCTTCGATTTCACATGGACCATCTCCGCGGTCAGGAGCCTCCAGCTCGTCCTCCCGCGCGTGAAGCTGCAGGTTTCCTACCCGAAGGCGTCGACCCCGAAGAGCCTCGCGCTCTCGCTCCCCTTCACGGCGTCGAAGGACACCGTCGAGGGAAGCCAGATCAAGTTCGTCATCAAGAACGGCATCGAAGGAACGAAGTACTGAACCGGGAGGGCGGCGGCGTCTCGACGTCCTGTCCCTCCCGGGACCGAAGGACGTCGTCCGCCCCTCCCACTGAAGGAGGGCACATGGAATTCAAAACGAAACACGGCCACACGCTCGAGATCGTGGCCATCTCCGATCAGCTCTACCAGGAAGCCGCCCGCAACGTCGGCGCGAAGAAGGGCCCGGACGGTCCGGTCGCCGACGACGTCGAGTTCGGCGCCGAGGTCGCGCGCCTCGCCATCGGCTCGTGGCGTACGGACACCGGCGAGGAGCCGCTCCGCGGCCTGAAGCCGGGCGATGCCCGGGCCGTCATCAAGCGGACCGTCGGCCTCTCGGAGTACGTCCTCTCCATGGCGAAGGAGGCCAGGAAGGAAGAGGGCAAGGGCTTCGAGGTCGAGAAGGGAAACTGAAGAGGGCGGTACGGATTGACTACCGCGCCGACGGCCGCCCGCCCTGCGACGACTGCCGCTTCCTCGCTCGGATGGACCTTGGGGTCCGGGGGGCCGACGAGGATGAGGGGCCGTGTCGCGAGACGCGCGGCCGCTGCGCGCGCGAGGTCGAGCTCGAGCGCATCGCGGGCGTTCTCTCCCCTGACGCCTGGGCTGCTCTCGCTCTCGTCCGTGCCGCCGGTCGACAGCTCCGGGCCGGCTTCGGGGGCGCGTACGCCATCGACTACGGCGCGGTCGAGACGACCGCTCGATGGCTCCGCATCGACGTCACGCCGAACGTCCTCGCGCTCTTCCAGGTCGCGGAGAACGAGGTGCTCGAGATCTACGACGAGCGCAGGGAGGAGCGCTCCGAAGGTGCGTCACCGGAGGACTGAGCCGTGAGCTTCGCCGAAGAGATCTCCCTTCGGGCCGACGACAAGGCGTCGAGCGTCGTCGCCGGTCTCTCCTCGACGCTGAAGGGGCTCCTCCGCGACCTCGGCGCGCTCGCTGGAGTTGCAGGGGCCGGCATCGGCCTCGGCG
>JAHFTW010000026.1 GCA_023269235.1 Thermoplasmata archaeon | reverse complement strand
AGGAGGGCAGGGTGGGGCGTCCCGCCTTGTGGGCGGGACCGGGCTCTCATGCGGCCCTGGCGGGCCTCACGGAGCCACCTTGCGGTGTCTCCGCCCTTGCGGGTGTCGATCCCTATGCCGACGCCGGGCGTCCTGCGCGCGGGCGACGGCCGCTGGTTCGCCCTCCCGGGCTCTCTGGCGCGGCCTCTACGACGCCGTGCCTTGCGGCACGCCATCGACGCCCGTGCTCGGTCCGACCCGGCGTAGCTGCCACAAATCCGTTTTTTCTCTCTCTGTGATGAGGAAGCATGGCATGCGGGGTTGGCGGGACCGTCAAGGACGAGCGGTCCCCCCAATTTTCACGCGCGACCGCCTGAAGAAGGCGGCCCCACGAGAAAATCGGCTCCCCCGCTCGCAAGCGTTAACCGGGGTCCGCGCCGTCTGCGCGGCACGGCTTCCCGGTTAACGTCCCTGACGGCCCTGACCACCGCATGCCGAGTGAGATTCCTCACCGAGAAGAAGGTGAGGTTTCAACACATGGAGGCTATCATGACCAAGTACGGCAACTTCTCCGACATGGGCGCAGCGATGAACGGCCGTCGCATCGACGACGACACCCGCCAGACCTACGACGGTGCCTTCATCGAGGCGCACGAGCTTGCCAAGCTCAACATCGTCGATACCGCCGAGAAGCTGGACATGCCCGACCCCGATCAGGCCGCGGCCGCCGTCGACCTCATGCTGCGCACGATGTTCGACGTGTTCCGCGATACCCGCATGGAGGAGTTCGCCGCCGATCTCGCATGGGGCTTCGTCAACTCCTTCCACATGGTGGGCAAGCGCATCGAGGGACGTGCCGACGACGCCGCCAAGAAGCTGAAGGACATGGTCAACGAGTACGACCCCAGCGAGATCTACGCCGTCGAACTGGAGGACACCCAGCTGCTCTGCCAGACCCTCGACGGGTGCAGCGAGGCGATGGCCTGCATGCGCGACCACGCCGGCGAGGTATTCCGCAGCGAGACCGGCCGCCCCTTCAAC
This sequence comes from Thermoplasmata archaeon, assembly GCA_023269235.1. Taxonomy (GTDB): domain Archaea; phylum Thermoplasmatota; class E2; order JACPAO01; family JAHFTW01; genus JAHFTW01. The sequence continues at coordinate 984 of JAHFTW010000026.1, read as the reverse complement.
ACCGTGCGCGGCAGCCGGGTCTCCTCCAAGCTGACCGCCTCGGTGATCGACGGGAAGGACTTCCTCGCCGCCCGCGCCGCCAAGCGCCGGGAGGAGCATAACCCGACCGGCCCGGTCGTCGCCTTCTCCGGCGGACAGGTCTGGCACGACCACGAGCAGCTCTTCGACCGCCTCGACCAGATCAAGCGCCGCATCCCCGCCATGGTGCTGATGACCACCGGCATGAACAAGGGAGCGGACGCCGTCGCCGCGGCATGGGCATCGTCGCGCGGTACCAAGCTGGTCCGCATGGATCTGGAACGTCGCTTCGGGCACAAGGCAGCCTTCCTGCGCAACGACCGCATCGCCTCCTTCCGCCCCGTCGAGGCGATCGTCTGCGAGGGCTCGGGCGTCCAGTCCGACTTCGCCCGCAAGCTGCGCAACGCCGGCGTCCCCCTCCACGTCTTCCGCCTCGCCGACCAGCGGCCGATGACCCCCACCACCACCTCGCGTCGCGCCTGACGCACAACGACGGAGGGGCTCCGGGCAACCGGAGCCTCTCCCCTTTTTTACGTCGCCCAGGGCGGCGCTCCGGGGCATCGAGCCCCATCGCGCCGCAGGGGACTGACCTTGCGGTCGGGGACTGCCCGGACAACTGCCACCGGCACGGCTCGCTCGCTTCACGACGACCCCGCCGGGTCGCCGGTTCGCTACGCCTCGCGCGCGCCGGGCGAAGCCTCGTTACGTCTGGCGCACCGGCTCGCTCGCATCGCGGCCACGCCTTCGCGTGTCACGCTCGCTACGCCTCGGCCGGTGCGCCGATCGACAGGTCATGCCCAGCCTCGCGGCACGGCTCGCTGGCGGGCGTGGCGATGCCTGCGCATCGCCGACGCTGCCGCTGCGCATCGCATCGTGCCGATCGGCGCGCTCGCTGCCGCCCACGCCGATATCGGCATCGCACTCACCCCGATCGGGGTGGCCTGAACGCCCCCAACGGCACCCTGA
>JAHFTW010000005.1:59536-120361 GCA_023269235.1 Thermoplasmata archaeon | reverse complement strand
CGCCCTCGCAGGCTACGTCACGCTGCTCGCCCTCGCCGCGCATTGGCGCATCCAGGAGCAGGGCGGAGTGGTGCGCGCCTGGTACACGCGTGTGCACGGCGTCTTCCTGGCCCTCATGGGGGCCGCCATCCTCGCCGTCGGCCTGTTCCTGACGTTCGTCGAGCGCGTCGAGACCGGCGGCGGCCTGCGGGTCCTCGACCGCAACGACCTGGAGGTCCTCGCCCTGGCAGGACTCCTCGGCGTCGGCACGCAGCTGTTCCTCGCCGCCAACCTGCCCACGGCCTTCGACCTCGCCGCGCGGTTGATGCGCTCGGGGAAGAAGCAGCCCGGCGAGAAGGCCGCCGCCGCCTCCACGCCCCCTTTCGTGTACGCTGGGCTCATCGCGCTCGCCGTCACCGGCATCCTGGGCTTCGTCTTCAGCCAGGTCAACGTCGTCGGCCTGCTCGGCAACTTCCAGGACACGCGCGTCGCGTACCTGCTCCTGCTCTTCCCCATCTTCCTCATCGCCTTCTTCGGGCTCTCCGCGTACCAGATCCGCCGCGAGAGCCAGCGCGGCGTCTTCAAGCGCAAGCTGCCGCCCCAGACCAAGCTCGCGCTCTTCGTCTACGCCACCGCCGGCACTCTGGGGCTCCTCTTCGCCACGCTGCTGGTCATGAACCTCACCGGTCGCCTGGGGTCCCTGGGACCCATCGCCGCGGACAAGAACCTCTCGAAGGACCTCATCCTGCTCACCATCCTTGGCTCCTCGGCCCCGGTCGGTTTCTTCCTGTCCAAGCAGAACAAGCGCGTGGACGCCGTGGAGGCGCGTCTGCCGGATTTCCTCAACGACCTCGCCGAGACGCGCCGCGCCGGCCTGACGCTCGCCGCGGCGCTGCAGTCCTGCGCCCTCAGCGACTACGGCCTCCTGTCGGGGGAAGTTCGCAAGATGGCGCGGCAGGTCGGCTGGGGCGTCCCCTTCGACCAGGCGTTGGCCCAGTTCGCCCAACGCGTCCCCACGCCGCTCGTGCGCCGCACGACCTTCCTCATCATCGAGGCGAGCCGCACCGGGGGCTCCGTGGCGGAGATCCTCAAGGCCGCCGCCAAGGACGCCTACGAGCTCAAGGGCCTCACGCAGGAGCGGCGCACCGCGATGGCGACCTACCTCATCGTCATCTACGTCGTCTTCGCGGTCTTCGTCGCCGTCATCGCGGTCCTTGACGTCCAGTTCATCCCCCAGGTCATCGCCGCCAACCAGGCCGTCGGCAACGTGACGGCGGCGGGCGGCACCAGCCCCATCGGCGGCGGCGTGCTCGATGGCCCCAGCATCCGCTTCAGCTACTACCTGGCCGCCATCGTGCAGAGCATCGGCAACGGCATCGTGGGGGGCGTCCTCTCGGAGGGCCGCATCTCCGCCGGCCTGCGCCACGTCGCCATCATGAGCCTCCTTGCCTGGCTCATGTTCCGCGTCCTCCTCGGATAGGTCGCAAGGCACAAGCTTGATGCCTCGGCTTCCGCTCCGGAGGTGAGCATGCAGGACGCCCTGGAGCGCCAAGCGGAGCGAGAGGCGCTCCTTGCGGAACTGGAGGCCGGGGGCTACCTCACCGACCCCCGCCTGGAGGAAGCGATGCTGGCCGTGCCGCGCCACCTCTTCGTCCCCGACGAGCTGCGTCCTGCAGCCTACGAGGACCGGCCGCTTCCCATCGGCTTCGGGCAGACCGTCTCGGCGCCCCACATGGTCGCCATGATGAGCACGGCGCTCCAGCTCGAGGAGGGCCAACGCGTCCTGGAGATCGGTACAGGCGTCGGCTACCACGCCGCGGTCGTCGCGGCCGTCGTCGGCCCCAGCGGCCGCGTGGACACCGTGGAGTTCCTGCCCGAGCTGGTCCAGCTCGCGCGCCGCAACCTGCGGGCAGCGGGCTTGCGCCTCTTCGTGCACGAGGGCGACGGCGCCGCCGGCTGGGAGGCCGAGGCCCCCTACGACGCCATCTACGTCACCTGCGCCATCCCCGGCGTCCCCGAGGCGCTCGTGCAGCAGCTCAAGGAAGGCGGCCACTTCGTCGCCCCGATCGGCATCACGCGCTGCCAGCTCCTTGCCGGCCGCAAGATCAACGGCGAGCTGAACCTCGAGGACCTGGGCCCTTGCCTCTTCGTCAACGCGCAGGGAGCCCTGGGGGCCGCGGGCGACCCCGACGACGTCGAAGGCGACTCCGAGCCCGGCGCATAGGCCAAGCCTTCAAGGGGCATGCCCCTGCCCCGCCCGTGCCAGGCGACTCCACCACCGCGGTCCACGGCGGCGAGGCCACCGATCCCCGCAGCGGCGCCGTGAACGTCCCCGTGACGCTCTCGACCACGTACCGCTACCCCGAGTTGGAGGACGGCTCGAAAGCACCCTACATCTACAGCCGCTACACCAACCCGAGCCTGGAGTCCGTCGAGGCGAAGCTCGCGGCCCTGGAGGGAGCCAAGCACAGCCTCCTGTTCGCGAGCGGCATGGCCGCCATCCAAGCCGCCTGCCAGACCCTGCTCAAGCCGGGGGACGTCCTCGCCGTCCAGCGCGGCGTGTACGGTGGCACGTCTGCGTACCTGCGCGACGAGCTGGCGCAATGGGGCGTCCAGGTCGCCCCGTTCGACGCCCACACCAAGCCTGCCCTTACCAAGGGGACAAAGCTGGTTTGGATTGAGTCCGTCACCAACCCGCTTCTGCGCGTCGCCGACGTCCCGCTCTGGGCGAAGGCCGCCCACGCCGCCGGGGCCAAGCTCGCCGTGGATGCGACTTTCGCGAGCCCCCTCCTGCAGCGTCCCCTTGCGATGGGCGCCGACCTAGTGATGCACTCGGCGACGAAGTACCTCGGCGGCCACTCCGACGTCACCGCTGGGGCGCTCTCGACGAACGACGCCGCCCTGGCCGAGAGCCTGTTCCTGCGCCGCCGCAACCTCGGCCCGACGCTGGACCCGCACGCGGCCTACCTGCTCGGCCGCGGCATGAAGACGCTCGCCCTCCGCATGGAGCGGCACAGCGCCAGCGCCCTCGCCCTCGCCAAGGCGGCCAGCGCCATGAAGGGCATCGCGGCCGTGCATTACCCAGGCCTGCCGGGGCACTCCGACCACGCCATCGCGAAACGCATGCTCAAGGGCGGCTTCGGCGGGATGCTCACCCTCGACCTCGGGACCCTCAAGCGGGCGCAGGCGTTCCGCCAGAAGGTGCGCGTCATCGTCCCCGCCGCGAGCCTCGGCGGCGTCGAGTCCCTCGTGAGCCTCCCCATCGAAACGAGCCACGCCTACGCCACGCCCGCCTCGCGCAAGGCCGACGGCATCGGAGACGGCCTCGTGCGCGTCTCCGTCGGCATCGAGGACCTGGCCGACCTGGTGGCGGACCTCAAGCGTGGGCTGGCCTAACCCTTAACACCATCCTCCGGCTGGCCCGCCCGATGGCGCGCGAGATCCCCGTGGCGGAGCACATGGAGAAGCAGTTGGCGGCCGGCCGCAAGGTCATCGCCAACGACTCCCAGTCCCGCGCCCTCTTCGCGCAGCTCAAGTCGGAGTGCCCCGACGTGGACGAGGACGCCATCGTGCGCTCGTTCGCCACCCCCGGGTTCGGCACGAAGAACGTCGAGGCCGCCGTCGTCGCTACGGTGCGCCAGAAGCAGTTCAACGCCGCCAACCCGCGGCCGCCCTTCAAGGACATCTACGACCACCTCCTGCCCTCCAAGCTCGCCAAGCAGGTGCGCGAGGACCCCGAGTTCCGCGCCCAGTTCGCCACCCTCCTCAGTGAGATCGAGGGCGAGCGCGAGCGCGACGGCGGCATCAACGACGAGGAGATGCGCCGCGAGATCCAGGACGCGCTGAAGTAGGCCCGCGATGAACATCCTGCGCGACCCCGAGCCGGAGGCCGCGCTGGCGTTCTTGCAGGCCGAGCTCGCCGGGCTGATGGAGCGGCGCGGCCACCTGGTCCAGGCCGTCGGTCTCTGCACGGTGCGTTACCAGGGCCGTGCGCGCAGCGACCTCTCCGCCGGCGAGCGTCTGGTCCTGCTCAAACCGGACGGGACTCTCCTTGTCCACGGCGCCGAGAAGGCCAAGCCCATCAACTGGCAGCCGCCCGGCGCCTCCTTCACGGCCTCCCTCGCCGACGGCCTGGTCGGCCTCACCGCCATCCGCACGCGCCCGGAAGAAATCGTCCAGGTCACCTTCAGCCGCGTGGACCTTCTCGTCAGCCTGCCGCTGCATGACAACGTGGACCTCGACCTGCTCGGCACGGAGGACGACCTGCAGGCCGCGCTCTGCCGCCACCCCGACTTGGTGGAGCCCGGCTTCGTCCCGGCGCGCCGCGAGCGCAACACGAAGCGCGGCTACTTGGACCTCGATGGCCGCGACGCGAAGGGGCGCCGCGTCGTCGTCGAGGTCAAGCGCACCACGGCCGGTGTGGGCGAGGCGCAGCAGCTCTGGCGCTACGTCGAGCGCATGCGCGGCCAGGATCCCGACCTGCGCGGCGTGCTGGTGGCTCCGCGCGTCGCCGAGCGGGCGCGGGCGCTGCTCGCGGACCACGGGTTGGAGTGGCGTGAAGTCGAGTGGTCCAAGGTGCTGCCGAAGATTGAGGCCATGCGGGCGGGCGGGCAGGCGAGTCTGGCCCGCTTTGGTTAGCGCGCGGGCCACAAAGTGGATGTGGGGCCGCGGAGCGGCCCCACGTCGTGTTGATCGACCTGACTGCAGGTCGCAAGCGAGCCTGGCCCGCTTCGGCTGACGGCCGGACACCGGGCTACTTGGGGGCGGGGGCCACGCCGTCCCGGCTGAACAGCCACCCCTCGGGCGGGCGGTAGCCGTAGAAGACGTGCGACACGACCTCGAACTTCTGGTCGTACGTCGCACCGAGGGGGGAGGGCGACTCGTACCAGGGGAAGACACGAATTTGCAGGTCGGAGCCCTTGCCGAGTTTGCCGGTGCGGCCCTCCAGGAGGGAGACGGCGACCGGGCTGGCGCCCGCCGCGGAACCAAGCTCGGCGTACTTCGTGCCGCCGTGCTCGACGGCGTCCACGTAGAGGAGAAGCTGGTGGCTCACGGCCTGGTCGGAGCTGAAGTCCAGTTCGCTCTGCACGAAGGTCGGTGCGCCCGCGTCGAGGATGTGGATGGCCTGCGAGGTGTCGTCGGAGAGCGTGAGGCCGCTCGCGCGGTTGGCCTCGTCGCAGACGGCGATGGCGGCGTATTGCGTGACCGGGGGCGCGGAGACGACGACGCCGCACTGGACGATGCCGACGTGCTTGTAGGTCTGGAAGGTCGGGGCGCGGTAGGTCGGGTCGGCCTCGAGGGCGATGCGGGCGATGGCGTCGGTGCCGTTCACCTGCGCGGGGGTCTGGCTTGTGAGGAAGCCGGTCTTCTTGACGAGGAGGAAGTAGCTCCCGACCGCGAGGTCCCGCACGATGAAGGTGCCCTCGGAGGTCGTGTTCGTGGTGACCTTGACGCCGTTGCCGCTCACCTGGACGAACGCGCCCGCGAGCGGCCGGATGCCGGGGTCCACGACGACGCCGCGCAAGTCGCCGCGGGTCGCGGCCGCGTGGCTCGTCGTCGCGGTCTCGGCAGCCGGGCCGGCGCAGCCGGCAAGGAGGAGGGCGAGGAAGGCGGCAATCCACCAGGAGCGGGGCACATCGCCCCACGGGGAGGTCCCGGGCATAAGCGTTCGCGTCGCCGGCCCGCTACTTGGGGTCCTTCGGCTCGCCGTCCTTCCAGAAGGCGTAGTCCGCCGGCGGTTTGTAGCCGTGGAAGGCGACGATGTAGGCGTCGAAGTCCTGCTCGGCTTCGGCGCCGGCCAGTCCCTGCTCGCCGTTGCCGGAGACCTCGATGACGACGCTGTTGTCCTTGAACTGGCCCAGGTCCTTGTCCTCCTTGATGTCGAGCACGAGGGGCGACGGGCCGCCCTTGTAGCCGATGATCTCGGTGTCCGGGTTGCCGATGTTGAAGTAGAGCTCGGTGCCGACGGGCTGCTTGGGGACCCAGGTCATGCTGGTGTGGAGCCAGCTGACGTTGCCCGCGATGGGGTAGCTGGCGACCCAGTTGTCATTGCCAATCTTGGTGCCCGTGATGGGCTCTTCGCAGGGGAAGAAGAAGAACACGACGACGACGTTGCACTCCATGTAGCCGCGGAAGTGGAAGGTGTCGTGGCTCGGCTTCTGGAAGCTCGTGTCCACCTCCATCAGGATCTTCGCCACCCCGGGCTCGGGGTCGTTGGCCTTGACCTCGATGCTCTGCTGCGTCGTCTTGTAGCCAGACTTGACGGCGGAGACGAAGTAGGTGCCGGGGGCGAGGTTGCCGAAGCCGAAGGCGCCCTCGGCGTTGGTGAGGTTGACAAAGTTCTTGGCGCCCGCCTTGACGCTGACGGCGACCTTGGCGAGCGGGTGGATGGCGGTGTCCACGACGACGCCGCGGATGATGCCCGTGGTCTCGCTGCCTTGGACGTTGATCTGTTTGGCGGCATCCTCAAGGCTCGAGGACGCGCCCGATGTGTCGGTCGCGCACCCGGCGAAGGCAGTGGCGACCAGGAGGGTGACGGCAAGGAGGCCGACGGAGCGCATGGGCACGACCACGAAGCCGCGCACGGAAAAACCTTGGGGATGTTCCCTTGAAAGGTCGGCGCCCGGACGCCAGGCCTGAGGAGCGCAAACCCCAAGCCCCCGACCCCGTGGGCGGCCCGTGGAGACCTGGAGCGGACCGCTCGCCGACGTCGGCGGCGGCATGCACGAGATCGCCCCCTCGTACAAGGGCGGCCGCGGCGATCTGCGCATGCGCGTCCCCGGGCGCATCGTGGCCCAACCCGACCTGCTGGCCCACATCCGCGACGACCCCGCCGCCGAGCAGGTCGCCAACGTTGCCTGCCTGCCCGGCATCGTCGGTTACGCGCTCGCCATGCCCGACATCCACTGGGGCTACGGCTTCCCCATCGGCGGCGTCGCCGCCTTCGACCCCGACGCGGGCGGCGTCGTCTCCCCGGGCGGCGTCGGCTTCGACATCAACTGCGGCGTCCGTCTTCTGCGCACCCCGCTGAGCGAGCGCGACCTGCGCCCCCGCCTCGTCGAGGCCGTGGACGCCTTGTTCGACACCGTCCCCGTCGGCATGGGCTCGCGCGGCGGGCTGGAGCTCGCCGAGTCGGACCTCACAAGCATCCTGGACACCGGCGCCGCGTGGGCGGTCGAGAACGGCTGGGCGAGCGCGCGCGACCGCGAGCACATGGAAGACCGCGGCGCCATCGCGGGCGCCGACGCGCGCATGGTGCACGAGCGAGCTCGGCTGCGCGGCCGCCGGAGCCTCGGCTCCTTGGGCTCGGGCAACCATTTCCTCGAGCTGCAGGTCGTGGACAAGACGTGGGACGAGGTGGCGTGCAAGGCGTACGGCGTCTGGCAGGGCCAGGTGCTCGTCATGATTCACACGGGCAGCCGCGGCCTCGGGCACCAGATTTGCGAGGACCACGTCAAGGACCTGCAGGCCGTCTCGGCCCGGCACGGCATCGAGCTGCCCGACCGCCAGCTCGCCTGCGCGCCCCTCGGGACGCCCGAGGCCGACAACTACCTCGGTGCGATGGCGGCCGCCGCCAACTTCGCCTTCGTCAACCGCAGCGTCGCCGCCACGCACGCCCGCCGGGCGCTCTCCAAGCTCTTCGGCATCGGCGAGGACGAGACGGAGGTGCTCTACGACGTCTGCCACAACATCGCCAAGATGGAGGAGCACATCGTCCCCGCCGGCCCCGACGCGGGCAAGCGCAAACGTCTCTGCGTCCACCGCAAAGGGGCCACGCGCGCCTTCGGCCCCGGCCACCCCGACGTCCCCAGCGCGTACCGCGCCACGGGACAACCCGTCATGGTGCCCGGCGACATGGGCCGCGCCAGCTTCCTCCTCGCCGCGTCGCAGGGCGCGCTCGACAAGACGTTCGGCTCGTGCTGCCACGGCGCCGGCCGCCGCATGAGCCGCAGCGAGGCGAAGCGCACCTGGAACGGCACCGAGCTCCTGCGCAAGCTGTGGGAGGAGGACGGCATCCGCGTGCGCGCCGCGTCCCCCGACGTCGTCGCCGAGGAGGCCCCCGAGGCGTACAAGGACGTGTCCCGCGTGGTGGATTCCGTCGAGGCCGCCGGCCTTGCCCGCAAGGTCGCGCGCATGCGGCCGCTCGGCGTCATCAAGGGCTGAGTTCGCCCAAGTCGCCAATGCGTTTATCCGGCCGGCTCCCGCGTGGCCGTCGTGCGTGGGTCCGTCCTGCTGCTGGCCGCCCTGCTGTCCGCCTCCGCCGTCGGCGCCGCTTCCTCCGGCCCCTCTGCGCCGGGAATCCAGAACCCGACCGCCGTCTCGACGCCGACGACGCTCTACTTCCATCTCCTCGACGCGTTGCAGGAGTTCCCCATCAACACGCAACTCCCTGACCCCTCGTTCGCCAGGGACTCCCCGCACGGCCCCACCGTGTCCACTCTGACCTGCCTCCAGCGCGTCGACGCGGGAGTGCAAAACGGCTTTTTTTCGAGCGAGTACCACCAGTATTTCGGCTACTCCAGCCCGGGCTACGTAGAGTACAACAACTCCTATGACGGCAGCCCCCGGACCGCCTCGGAGCGCGAGTCACCGTGGGACATCCACCCCGATCTGGACGCGCCGTTCACGCTCCACTGGTCCCTCGAGACCAGCGCGGGGCTCCCGAGCACCTCGCCGGTGCCCGCGAGCGCCGACCCCTACCTCCTCGTCCCCGACGTCGCCGTCCACGCCTGGATGCGCACGGGCGACATGATCAACCTGGGAGCCGGCTTCAAGGAGGGCAAGCTGCTTGCCGAAGGCGAAACCGTCGGGAACCTGGGAGGTGACCTTGCGACCTCGACCACGTCGCCTTCGGGCGACGTCGTTTGGCGCGATGTCGTGGACAGCGATGGCGCGCACCATTCCATCTACGACTACACTCTGACGATGGCCTGGCAAGCGGACGCCTTGATTCCAAAGGACGCAGGGTTCTACCTCCAGGTCGCCGTCTTCCTCCCCAACCCGGCCTGCACGGACCCGGCGAACAAGATTCTCATGCCCAACCTGGTCATGCCGCACACGGACCTGGCCAACCCGCCGCGCATGGAGCTCGCCATCTTCGACCCGCTGCGCGTCCTCTACATCCACCCGCAGCTCGTGGGCCAGGATTGGGTCTTCCACACCTCCGTGCAGTCGGTCTGGGGCAACTATGACGTGGACGAGACCGTCGCGGGCGGGACGAACGGCCTGCAAGGCGGCATCTCTTTCGACATCGCCGGGCCTGGGCCGGCCCCTTCGCTCCACCGCGCGAGCATCGTCCAGCGCTTCCACGAGTACAACCACCATGCGGACCCCGTGGACGTCACGTACGTCTGGCCGTACGTCAACGACAGCGCCCCCGAGGGAACCTACACAGTGCGTTTCCTGGTCAACAACGACCAACGCACCGCGGTCGCAAGCGCGCTCACCACGTTCACCCTCGGCGATCCTTCCCGAGCAACCTTGTGCGGCGCGACGGAGGTCATCGTGCCCAACGCGACGACACCCTGCGTCGAGCGCGTCCTCACCCCCGACGGCCGATTCTTTGACCCGGCCACGCAGAAGGCCTCTGGTCTTTCCTGGGCGCTCGGCGGACTCGTCGTCGCTGCCAGCGCGGCCTTCTTCCGTCGCCGGCGCTAAGTTGCCCGAAGCGGCCAACAGCTTTTTCCCCGGCCCCGGAGCGTCGCGGCCGTGCGTCTCGCCGCCGCCCTCGTTCTGGCGCTGCTCGCCCCCCTTCCCGCAGCCCGGGCCGAAGTCCCGCCCGCCATCCACGACGCGTGGACGCCGACGCCGACGACGCTCTACTTCCACGTCCTCGACGACATCCAGGAGTTCGCCATCAACACGCAGCCCCCGCCGTCCGCGTTCCAGGCCAGCTCCCGGGTGATCGCCTCCGCCACCGTGACCTGCCTGGGCCTCCCGTCCGAGGTGGGCGCCAGCCAGTCCGACTTCAACACCCTGTTCGGGCACCTCGCGTCGGGTCCCATGAACTACGACTACAAGGACGACCAAGGGCGTTCGCAACCCCAGCCCTACTTCGAGCGCGGGCTCGCCTACACGCTCGCCCTTGACCGCGGCAACCACCCGGTCCTGCACTGGTCGCTCGCCACCACATTGGGGGCCGCCGGGGCGGAGGCAGCGGGCCAGGTCCTCGTGGTCCCCGACGTCGCGGTGCACGCCTGGGTGCGCACCGGGGAAGCCATCAGCATCAGCGATGACGCCTACAAGGCCGGCGACCTCATCGCCGAAGGGGAGACCGTGGGCAACCTCGCGGGGCCGCTTGCGACCTCCGCCACGTCGCCGACTGGCAGCGTCGCCTACTCCACGGTCACGGGCCCCTCCGGGCAGACCCTCGCCGTGTACGACTACACGATTCCCCTCGACCTGCGGATGGACCGCATTCCCGCCCCGGGCGGCTTCAACGTCCAGGTCGCGACGTTCCTCAAGACGGACTCGTGCCCCAACCCCCGCGACGCCAGCGTGATGCCCGACGTCGTCAAGGTGCACAGCAGCGACGGCCACCGTCCCCGACTCGAGCTCGCGGTCCTCAACCCGGTGCGCATCACCTACATCCACCCGGTCCGCGTGTACGATGTCGCTGTGTTCCACGTGGCCGTCAACTCGCCGTGGGGCAGCTACGATGTGGTGGACCCGGTCGCTGCGGCCGACAACCGGACCGACAACGTGCGCCTCGAGGTCGTCGGCCCCGACGGGCCGGTCACGGGCCTCTACCGCGCCGCCCTGCCGCAACGGTTCCACGAGCATGGCCACTCCTACAGCCTCGACGGAGCCGACGTGGCGTTCGTCTGGCCCTACGGGGAGGTCGGGGCGCCCGAAGGCACCTACGACGTCCACCTCGTCGTCGCCAACGTCCAGGGGACGGCCAAGGCGGAGGCGACCACGTTCGTCCGCCTCGGCGAGCCCTTCGAGACCGTGCAGTGCGGCGGCCTCACGCAGGATGTCCTCGACCGCAACGCCACGGTCACCCCCGTGTGCACGCCGGCCGCGACAGACAAGAATGGAAACCTGGTGGACCCCGCCCGCCGCGCGTCGGGCATCCAAGTCGTCGGGGCGCTCGCGGCGTTGTTCGCCCTCGCCCGACGCCGCGCTTGAGGCCGCGCGGTTCGAGGGGCGGGTCCGCCCCCACCGAAAGCGCGACCGTTGACTGCTCCACCTCCTGTCGGGGCATGGATGGAACGCTTGACCGACGTGGCCACAAGGTTTATCCCCGCAGTGCCGGCCTGCGCAGTTGAGTCGTATGACGACCAAGCTTGCCATTGCCACCGTCGCTCTCCTGGCGCTCGGGCTCTTCGCCGCCCCCACCTCCGCCCAGGCCGTTACGGCCGGCATCACGAACCCCCTCGCGCCCACGCCGACGAACCTGTACTTCCACGTCCTGGACGCCCTGCAGGAGATGCCCATCAACACGCAGCAGCCCGACCCCGCCTTCGCCAAGGACGCCCCGGTCGGCTTGGCCACGTCCAGCACCACCTGCTTGCACCAGGCGCCCGGCGACCCCTTCAGTCAGGAGTACCACCAGTACTACGGCTACTCCAGCCCCGGCTACGTCGAGTACAACGTCACCCAGAACGGCGTGCCCCGCACCCACCCCGAGCGCGGTCTCTCCTTCGACGTCCTCCTCGACGGGGACACGTTCAAGCTCTTCTGGTACATCTCGACCCAGGCCGGCACCCCCACGGGCTCCCAGCTCCCCGCGAGCGCCGACCCCTACGTCATCGTGCCCAACGTCGCCGTCCACGCCTGGATGCGCACCGGCGAGGAGATCAGCATCGGGAACGCGAACTACAAGTCCGGCACCCTGATCGCCGAGGGCGAGACGGTCGGCAGGCTCGGCAACGCGGTCGCCACGAGCACCGACTCCCCGACCGGCAAGGTCACCTACCACGCCTACCGCGACGCGCAGAACCGCGACATCGCCGTCTACGAGTACGAGCTCTCGATGAAGCTCGACACCAAGACCATCAAGAAGGAGTCGGGCTACAACATGCAGGTCGCGGTCTTCATCAAGGACCCGACGGGCGCCGTCTGCAACGACCCCGCGAACAAGATCTTCATGCCCAACGTCTCCAAGCTGCACACCTCGGTGCTCTACCGCCCGCACATGGAGATCTCCATCATGAACCCGATTCGCATCGAGTACATGCACCCCCAGTTCATTGGCGACGACATGGTCATCCACACCTCGAGCAACTCGCCCTGGGGCAACTATGACGTGGACGAGGTCGCCGCGGCCGGCTCCAACGGCATCAAGGGCGGCATCGAGCTCACCATCGCCGGCGCCAGCGAGGCGCGCAGCGCCTACCGCGCCGCCGTCGTGCAGCGCTACCACGAGCACGACCACCACACCGAGGCCGTGGACGTCAGCTTCGTCTGGCCCTACAAGACCGACGGCGCCAAGGACGGCACGTACACCATCACCTTGAAGGTCAAGAACGACCAAGGCACGGCCACCGCGGTCGGCGTCGCGCAGTTCCAGATCGGCAAGGACCTCACGGTCACCAAGTGCGGTGGCCTCGAGAATATCGACGCCGCCAAGTCGAACCAGAACTGCATCAACGAGAAGCAGGACACCAACGGCAACGCCATCACCGAGGAGGCCAAGAAGAGCCCGGCCTTCGAGCTGATGGGCCTCGTGGCCTCCCTCGGCGCCGTCGCCACCCTGCTGCGCCGCCGCCTCGCTTGAACGCGGTTCGTTTCCTTCCCCCCTTCTCCCCCCTTCCCCACCTTTCTTTTTTTTCGCTGCGTTTCCAGGATTGCGCGCCTTGCCGGCCCTTGCCCGGCCCCTCCCCGGTGCGCGAAGCCTGAAATAGCGTCAAGCCGGCTCACCGGCGGTGGCTCTCATGCGTCCTACCCTCCCGCTCGTCCTCGTGGCCAGCTTCATCCTCGCCGGATGCGCCTCGTCGTCGTCCGGAACGTCCAGCTCCAATGTCGGCCAGGCCGCCGAAAGCCTTGACCTCAAGGCCACGGAGGACACCGGCGTCCTGCGGGGCGTCGTCGTCGACACGGGGGTCCGCCCTCTTGTCAACGTGGTCCTTTCCCTCAAGGGCCCGACCAAGACCTTCACGACCAACACGACGGCCTCCGGAGCCTTCGGCCTGCAAGGGCTCCCGCCCGGCACCTACTTCGTGAAGGCGAAGAAGGCCGGCTTCCAGGAAGGACAGACCTCGACCGAGGTCGTCGCCGGCGTGTCGGACCCGCCAGCCGTGAAGATCATCCTTTCTCCCGACGCGCGGACACAACCGTTCAACCAGGCCACCGTCAGCAAGGGCTTCATCGAGTGCAGCGTCAACGCCATCACCGTGGGCCTGGCCGCCTGCAGCACGGCGGGGTCCTCCAACGACATCTTCCTGTTCACGGTGGACATGGTGCGCCGGCCCGACAGGGTCCAAAGCGAGATGGTGTGGACGAGCACCCAGAGCGCCGGCGACTCCCTCGAACTTCTGTGGTCCTACGACTGCGGCGCCGCCCTGTTTTGCAACTTCGAGGCGGCCGGCAAGTCGCCGCAGCTCCTCGTCAGCAACGACACCATCGTGGACACGCTCAAGCTCGGCAACGGGACCCCGCTCCTGCTTCGCGTCTTTTCCCACTGGATTGACGGCACGGCCCCGCCGCCTCCGGTCTCCGACCAGTGCACGAACGTGCCTGTGCTGGGCCAGCGCTGCACCAACCGCGGCATCGGCTTCGTCTTGGAGCAGCCGTTCACCATCTACACGCACAGCTTCTACGGGTACACGCCCCCGGAGTGGCGGTTCACGAGCGGCCAGCCCGTCCCGCCGCCGCCAAAGTAAGCCAACCGTCCACCATTCGAGCCCCGTCCGAGGCTCTTTATATGGCCAGGACCGACCTCATACAGTCTGTCCAGGAGGACAAACCATGAACGCACGCAACTGGATGTTGAGCCTGGTGGCCGTCGGCCTCCTCGTGACGGCTGGCATGGCCACCGTCGCGGCGAAGCCGGGCGACCAAGGCATGGGCCCCAGCGCCGACCGGCGCGAGGCCGCCAAAGAGAAGGCTGACAAGGCCAAGGAAATGGGCAAGGCCTACCGCGAGCACTGCGCCGATCCCTCCAACGAGACGGTGGCGAAGCACTGCGAGAAAATCAAGGACGTCGGCGAGAAGGCCATGAAGGCCCGCCGCGAGGCTGTCGCGCTCCAGCGGGCCATTCGGGCCCACGAGCTGCAAATCGGCCGCTTGGAGGTCCGCATCGACCGCCTCCAGCACGCCCTCGATTCCGGCAACTTGACGGCGGAGAACGCCACCAAGGCGCAGGAGAAGATCGAGAAGATGCAGGACCGCGAGGACAAGATTCTCGAGAAGGTCCGCACGCTCGAGGCCAAGCTCGAGGCCCTCAAGGCCAAGTGGTCCGAGGTCAAGGACCACTTCAAGGACCACCGCGACGCGATGGATGACGAAGGCGTTGCGCCGACCGAGAGTGCCTCGGCCAGTTCCAGCGCCCCTGCCAGCTCCAGCGCGCCCGCTTGATCCTGCGGCCACGGGCCTTCCCCCTTCCTCCTTTCCCCGCATCTTCGTCATCCCCACGACTCCTCGGTGTTCGTATGCGTTGGTCCCTCTCCATTCCGATTCTTGTCGCCGCCCTCGCGGCCGCCGTCCCCGCCGCTTCCGCCCAGGAAGACGCCTGCGTCCAGGCCAATCCCTGCGAGTGGTACGTCGTCGTCGGCTCGACTGGCTTCCTCGAATCCAACTGGAACTGGACGGCCGGCGACTGGCTCAAGCTCGTCGTCTCCAACGACGACGACGTCGCCCACACGGTCTCGATCGACGGCACCGCCGTCTCGGTCCAGGCCGGCGCCATCGCGGAGGCCTCGAGCGCTCCGTTCCAGCTCGCGGTCGGGTCCTACACGCTGCGCGACCAGCCGAGCGGCGACACGGCCAAGGCGCTCGCCGTCAAGGGCGACGTCGTGCAGTACGAGAACGGCCTCACGGACGCCGGGACCTCGTCGAAGGGCCGCATCCCCGGCTTCGAGGCTCCGCTTGCCGCCGCCGCGCTCGTCGGCCTGGCCCTCGTGGCGCGGCGCCGCTGAACCTCCATCCGCTCCACTGGTTTCACTCCCCCCGGGCCCCAGGCTTCATACTGGGGCAACAGATAGGGAAAACCGAACGGGACCTGGCCTGTCCATGAAGGACAAGACCGGACCCCGCTTCACCAGCCTGCGGCCACTCCACCCACCGGCCGCCGAAGTGACATCATGCAAACGCAAACCCAAGACCTGGGGCCCCACATCGAGGCCCTCAAGCGCGCCCTGGCCCCGAAGATGGCCAGCCTGGACGAGACGGACCTGCGCGACGAGCTGCAGAAGTACCTCGACTACGGCGTCCCCGTCGAGCAGGCCGTGCGCACCATCCTGCGCCACCACGGCGCGGCACCCCCCGTCCGCTCCGCCCCCGCGCCCCCGCCGACGGAGCGCACCCCGATCGCGAGCCTCCCCGCCACCGCGATGGCCGTGAACCTCAAGGCGCGCATCCTCTACGTCGCCCCCAAGACCGTCACCGCGCGCGGCGAGTCGAAGGAGATCCTCTCCGGCATCCTCGGCGACGAGACCGGCAGCGTCCCCTTCACCTCGTGGCGCCCCCTCGAAGGCCTCGCCAAGGGCGACGTCATCGAGGCGACCAACGCCTACACGAAGACGTACAACGACCAGCCGCAGGTCAACTTCGGCGACCGCACGACCGTCACGAAGCTGGAGCCCGACGCCCTCCCCAAGACGCCCACCACGTTCCGCGACACCCCCATCGCCGAGCTCAAGGAAGGGCTGCGCGGCATCCGCCTCACCGGCCGCGTCCTCTCCGTCGGCACGCGCCAGGTTACCGTCCAAGGCAACCCCAAGACGGTGTGGAGCGGCTTCCTCGCTGACGCCACAGGCAAAGTCGAGTTCACGGCGTGGGCCGACCCGAGCCTCACGGCCGGCCAGGCCGTCACCATCGAGGGCGGCTACGTGCGGGCCTACCGCGGCGTGCCGCAGTTCACCTTCGACGCTGACGCCAGGCTGGCGCCCGCCACCGTGGAGCTGCCCGACGTGGCGGCCCTCGAGGCGCGCCCCACGACGACGCTGCGCGAGGTCGTCGAGCGCGGCGGCGGCTCGGACCTGGTCGTCGTCGGCACCCTGCTCGAGATCAAGGAAGGCTCCGGCCTCGTCCTGCGCTGCACCGCCCCCGGCTGCACACGCGTGCTCGCCGCCGGCATGTGCCGCCTGCACAACAAGGTCGAGGGCTCCCCCGACCTGCGCATCAAGGCGGTCCTCGACGACGGCACCGGCGCCGTCAGCCTCGTCGCCGGCCGCGAGCTCACCGAACAGCTGCTCGGCAAGGACCTCGAGCGTTGCAAGAAGGAGGCCCAGGACGCGTTCCGCCCCGACTTGATCGCCGAGCAGATCGAGGAGAAGCTCACCGGCCGCGTGCTCTGGGTGCGCGGCAACGCGCTCAGCGACGACTACGGCCTCACGTTCATCGCGCGCCAAGCGAAACCCTTCACGGGCGTCGCCGCGGACGACGCCAAGGCCGCCCTCGCCATGCTCGAGGTGCTGTGATGGCCGACACCACCCTGTTCGCCCCCACGCCCCCGGCCGCCCCCGTGGCGGACGCCGGCGCGCCGAAGCCCAACCGCGTCCAGCGCGAGGTCGCCCACCGCCTCTTCGCCGCTGAGTTCAACGCCAGCAAGGTCGAGATCAAGGGCCAGGGCGAGAAGGACCCCTCCTTCCTCGTCTCCCCGCTCGGCGCGAAGGTCAACCGTCTCCACGTCGTCGGCGTCTGCACCGACATCGAGCCCGTCGGCGCCTCCGGCGAGGTGTGGCGCGCCCGCATCAGCGACCCCAGCGGCGTCTTCAGCGTGTACGCCGGCAACTACCAGCCCGAGGCGGCGCAGGCCATCAGCCAGCTCCAGCCCCCGTGTTTCGTCGCCGTCACCGGGAAGGCGCGCACCTACGAGCCGGAGCCCGGCACCGTGTACGCCTCCATCCGCCCCGAGTCGGTCACCGTCGTGGACGACGCGACGCGCGACGCCTGGCTCGTCGCCACCGCGCGGCGCACCAGCGAGCGCCTGAAGGCCGCCACTGCGGCCCGCGCCCAGAGCGAGGCCGCTGTCGAGCCGCTTGTGGCGAAGGGCATCCCGCGTGCCCTCGCCGAGGGCGCCCTGCTCGCGCGCGACCCGTACGCCACGATGGACCTCAACCGCTTCCGCGAGGCCGCCAAGGCATGCCTGGCCCCGCTCATCGCGGGCGGGCCGGTCCCGGTCCAGCGCATCGAGCCCAAGGGCCCGATGGGTGGAGGTGTGAGCACGCCCAGCCCTGCGGCAGAGCCCGAGGCAACGACCGCGTGGCGGGCCCCCGCGACGGCGCCCAAGCAGGACGCCGCCGCCGAAGCCGCCCAGGAGGCGCTGGACACCACCATCCTCGCCGCCGTGCAGAGACTCGAGGGCCAAAAAGGCGCCAAGTGGGACGACGTCCTCAAGGCTTGCGCCGGCGCCTCGGCCTCCGCGGAGGCCGTCGAGGAGTCGCTCAACCGGCTCATGGGCAAGGGGCTCGTGTACGAGCCGACGCTTGGCGTCCTCAAGACGACCTAGACAGCGGCGTCGCCCTCTTCCCTTTACTCCATCCCTCTTCCTTCAGGTTTTCAGTTCGGCTTGACGAGGTTGCCCTGCGGGTCGAAGAGTTGCATGCCTGTCCTGAGGTGCTCCGCCTCGTGGGGCGGGATGGCCTCCTCGCGGGTGCCCTCGCCGAGGATGCGGGAGTTGCCGAACGGGTCCTCGAGGATGAGGGTCACCGGCTCGGCCTGGCCGTCGCGCATGCGCTGGAGCGTCTGCTGCAGCTCCACGACGCGCAGGCGACCGTCCTCGTCCTCGGCGTCGCGCAGCATCTGCCCGAGCACGCGCTCGACGCGCACGAGGATGCCCTCGATGTTGGAGACGAACGCCTCGGAGGCGATGCCGGGCTCGATGGCGATGCCGAGCTCGGGGATGCGGATGGTGCCGGAGCCGCTGCGCACCACGCGCACCGACATGTCCTCGGCCGTGGCCACGCGGTGAAGGTAGCGCATGGGGGCGTGCGTGCTCGTGAGCACGAAGTCGGTGTGGCGGTAGCCGCACTTGTCGCAGCGGATCATCGTCTCGAGGCTGGTGCCCATGAAGGGCAACTCGATGGGCTCCGCCGAGTACTCCATGCCGCGCGCCGAGCAGGCGGGGCAGATGGCCTCATCCAGGAGCGTGCGGACCACGGGCTCGGCCAGGGGGGGTCCTAAAAAAGCGGTTGGGTGAGGGGTGAAGGGAGGAAACGGAATCCTAACGGTTGCCGCCGCGGGCCAGCATCCGGCCTTGCAAGCAAGGCCGGAGCAAAGCCCACGTCAGCGCTCTAGCGAGCGCCGCCGCGGGCCTTGTGGCGGTCCACGCGGACGCCCGTCGGGGCGACGATGAGCATGGACTTGCCCAGGCCGGCGATGTCGCCGTTGATGTCGCCGACGAGCTTCTTCAGGTCGCCCGTGACGCGGCGCAGGACGATGTCGTCGTTGGCGATGGAGCTGAAGTCGAGCAGGAGCAGGTTGCCCTGGTAGACGTAGTTCGCGTAGTCGCGCAGGTCTTCGTACTTGTGGATCTCGGCGACACGCACCATCATGCGTGACGTGCCGTCGAACATCTCGGAGCCGGAGGCGGCCTCCTCGAGGTCGATGTAGTCCTTGCCATCGGCCGCGACTTTCTGGGCGGGCTTGGCGCTAAAGAGACTCTTCAGACCCATGGTGCATCCCAGGTGGATGACGAAGACCGTCCAGATAAGGCTTAGGAGTTGGCCTTCGAGCGTCTCAGAGGGCGTCGAGGCCCCACAGCTTATCGCCGACGTGGTGGACGGACTTCACAGCCTTCCCCTTGCCGCGCACCATGGCGGTGCCGGCGACGAGGGCCTTGCCGATGGCGAGCGGCTGCTTGTTGCGCTCGTCGCGGACCCAGCACCAGTCGCCGGGCTGGAGGACGGGGTCGGCCTCGACGATGCCGGGCGCCATGACGTCGGCGCCGTTCGTGACGAACTTGATGGCGCCCATGTCCACGGTGACGTAGCGCATCTGCGGCCGGTACGCGAGCAGGCCGCGGCAGGTCAAGAACGCGGGCCCCTCCGGCGTTGCTCCCTCGTAGAGCCCCACCGGCTTGTTGTCCACGACCAGGACGCAGCGGTCGAGGAACTCGCCGGTCTCGACGATGGCCTTCTCGTCCCACAGCTTCGCCCCGCCCAGGCTGGCCGCCATCTGGGCGAGCAGGTCGGCAGACTCCTTGTTGCGCAGGCGGGCCCGGCGCCGCACGCGCGGCTCCTCGGTCGTCATCGGGCCGGCGACGCCGCGCTCCAACATAGAGCCGTGCGGTCCATCGCAGCGTTTTTCAGGACGCCGCAGTCGTCCGTTCCGTGCGCGTTGCGGGATTCCTTTTGGTGGGGATGCTTCTGGCCGGATGCTTCGACCAGCCAGGAGCCGGCACGGCGAAGCTCGACGCCGGTGGAGCCCCGCTCAAGGACCTCGGGAACGGCGTCTTGGACGCTGCATTGCCGCTTCAGAGGATCGAACCCACGTCAGAGTCCGAGCTTGCCGCCGACCCGACGGGTACGACCCTCGCCTACGGCGGCATCGGGGTGTGGTCCAGTACCGACGGCGGCCTCACGTGGACGGCCGCCCAGCCATTCTCCATCAGCGGAAACCTCGACGGCTGGACGATTGCGTTTGACGAGGCCGGACATCTCTTCGCCGCGAACACGGAGGGCCCGAACGTGAAGGTCGGGCGCTCCAGCGACGGGGGGGCCTCCTGGGACGCCATCAACTACGTGAGCGGCGTCGGGTTGGGCCTCGCGGACCGCCCCTGGATTGCCGCACACGGCGACGGCCAGTTGGCGCTGATGGTGGGCGACCTGGCGCTGCAGGCTCTTGGAAACTACGAGCGCTGCTTCACGTCCAAGGATGGCGGCGCCACATGGCTCGATGTCGATGTGGGGGGATCCCCCGGCCCGACGGGCGGCCTGGCGTTCGACGCCGCAGGCGACTTCTACGGCGTCTCGCAGCAGGGCGTCGTCCAGCAGTTCGGCGGGTCATGCCTGCCGTCACCGCAAACCCATGCGGCGTTCCAGGCTCCCATCAACGCCGAAGAGCTGCCCATCGCCACCGCCGGAACCGCCGCCTACACGGCCGCCACGGATGCAGGCTCCGGCGCGGTGGTCGTGGGCGGCGTGCGCGGCGGGGTCGCCCACCAGGTGGCCGTCTCGCCGCCGCAGCTCAAGACCAGCCTCTACACTGCGGTCGCAGCACGGGGCGAAGATGTCGCCGCCCTCTGGTACGGCTCGTCCACGGCCGGCGACTACCAGAGCCAGGGATTCGACGGCGACTTCGACGTTTACGTCGCCGTCGTGCATGGGTTCTGGGGCAACTCCACCATCCAGGTCTTCAAGGTGAATGACACGCCGGCCCACCACGGCGGCATCTGCCGCAATGGCCTCTCCTGCACCTTCGGCCGCGGGCCGGGCGACTACTTCGACATCGAGTACGACGCGGCCGGCGCCCTCCACGCAGCCTTCGCGAGCGACACCGTCGGCGGCGCCACGTACCACGTCGGGCTCTCTGCCGCGTTCCTGGCCGCCCACCCTGGCCGCCTGGCCAACTGACCACGCGGCACCAAACGGCCTGGAAGGCACCTCCAAACCGTTATCTATGGGTCCCAAGTCGCGCGAACTACATGGCCCCCAGGGCCAGGTGATTTTCCATGGGAACCGGAACCCCGTCGATGAAGGGTGGCAAGCGCACCCACATCCGCTGCCGCCGCTGCGGCCGCCACTCGTACCACCTGCAGAAGAAGACCTGCAGCTCCTGCGGCTACGGCAAGATGGCCAAGCTGCGCTCCTACAACTGGGCCAAGAACCACTAATCCGGTTCATGCCTGTTTTTCCGTTCGCCTAGCGTGAGCCAGACTACGCAGGGGTAGCCAAGTCCGGTCAACGGCGGCAGACTTAGGATCTGTTCCTTCGTGGTTCCCAGGTTCGAATCCTGGCCCCTGCACTTTCCTGCGTGGAGCGCGCCGCGACCGTCGCCGTTTAAGCCGAGGACGACCGATGGTGTGGCATGCATGTTCCCACGAAGCGTGAGGTCGGGAAGGCCGTGAAGAAGACCGAGGAGGCCGTCGGCAAGGCGGCCAAGGCAACGGCCGACGCCGCCGTGCGCGCCTCGAAGGTCGTCAAGGCGAAGGCCAAGCGCGCCGCGACCGCGACGAAGGAGGACCGCGCGGTGCTGGCCGAGCGCGCCAAGAACACGGCGCGCACCGTGCAGAAGACGGTCAAGGACGCGGCCAAGGCGACGGAGAAGGACCGGGCCGTCGTGGCCCAGCGCGTCAAGTCGACGGCGAAGGCCGTCGTGAAGACGGTCCAGGTCGCCGCGAAGGCCACCGAGAAGGACCGCGAGGTCTTGGCGCGTCAGGCCAAGTCCACGGCGAAGGCCGTCGCCAAGACCGTGAAGGACGCCGTCAAGGCCTAGCGGCCGACGGCGAGGCGATGTAGACCGCCCCCGAGGGCTGCGCCCTTCGAACCGGCGGGCGGCCTTCGGCCACCCTTGCGGGGGCTCTGACCCCGCCCACACCCCCGCCCGGGGACCTGCGGCCCCCTGGACCCCCTGCGCGTGAAATGTAGACCGCCCCGGCGTCCCGGTTCCCAGGCCGTTCTTCCCCACCAAGGGTAGGGCGGCCTCCGCGGGCTGCGAGCAGGGGCAGGTCGATTCGGCGACTCGGCGACCCGGCTTGAGGTTTGCCGCTACCCGAACTTCGTGATGCGCACGTCGAAGGTGAGCGTCTGGCCGTTGAAGCGGGCGTAGGAGCCGCCGCTGTCGTAGCCGTAGCCGAGCGCGGGCGGAAGGACGAGGTGGGCCGCCTCGTTGAGAGCAAGGCCCATCAAGCCGTTGTCGAAGCCGGCGACGGTCTGGCCCGAGCCGAGCTTGGTCGGGAAGTCGCCCTGGTCGAAGCGCTCGCCGGTGGCCTGGAACTTGCCGTCGTAGTGGACGGTGACCGAGTCGCCGGCCCTGCTGACGCGCGTCCAGTTGGCCTCGACGGTGGCCAAGATCGGTGTGACGGCGGTGCCGACGTGCAGCTCGAGCGGGAGCTTGCCGGCCGCGGCGGTGGCGTTGAGCTGGACCATGATGAGCGTGCGCGCCCAGTCAGGGTAGCTGGGAGGCGAGCCGACCTTGGTGCCGGCGGCCGCGAGGCTCGCGGTGGGCGGGTTGAAGGAGACGGTCCAGCCGCTGGGGAGCGGGGCGCCGCCGACGGTGGTGAGGGACCAGGCGACATCGGCCTTGGCGGCGTCGAGGTTGCGGACCCAGGCGAGGAGCACGTCGGTCTGGCCGTTGACGTGCCAGACGCCGGGCGTGATGGCGTCGGCCTGCTGGCCGGCGGAGGGGCCGGCGGGGTTGGAGGCGCAGCCGGCGAGCATGGCAAGGAGGACGAGCGTGGCGGGGAGGATGGTGCGCATGGAAGGCCTCAGAGGATGCGGACGGTCTGCAGTACGATGTCGGTCGTCGGGCAGGAGGGTTGGCTGTCGGGCTGGCAGTGCTTGCCGGGGGCGTAGGCCTCCACGGGGGTGGCGGCGATGGCGTCCACGACGTCGCGGCCCTTGACGACCGTGCCGAACACCGCGTAGCCGGCGGAACTGCCGGATGGGTCGAGGAACGTGTTGTCGGCGTGGTTGATGAAGAACTGGTTGGTGGCCGAGTCGGCGGACTGCGTGCGGGCCATGCTGAGCGTGTAGGCGGCGTTCTTCAAGCCAGAGGAGGCGGCCTCGTTCTTGACTGGCGGGTGCGTCGCGGCGCGGAACTGGCCGTCTTGTGCCATGCTGCCGGTCTGCACCATGAAGTCCTTGATGATGCGGTGGAAGAGCACGCCGTCGAAGGCCGTCTCGTTCGCGTACGTGCGGAAGTTGGCGACCGTGAGGGGAGTCTTGTCGTCGAAGAGCTCGGCGACGATGCAGCCCTTCGAGGTCGCGAGGAGGGCGACGCTGTGGGTGGCGGAGGCGAGGGTGAGCGAGGAGCGCTGGACGCCGTCGCAGGCGCCCGCCGCCGTGGAGGAGGATGGGGCCGTGCAGCCGGCGAGGAGGCCGGTGAGCAGGCCCGCGAGGAGGAGGGTGGCGAGGACGCGCATCGGGGGCCACGATTCGGCCCTCCCCAAAAGCGTTGAGGCAGCCGATGGGCCGCGCCTTCCGGTCTTCTGCCTTTTTAACCAGGAGGCGAGTGGGAACTCGCCTTGATCGAAGGACAGCAGGACGCCCCTGTCGCCGTGGTGGGCGCGGGCGGGTTCGGCACATGCCTCGGCTTCCTGCTGGCGCGCAATGGCGTCGAGGTGCGGCAGTGGTGCCGCGACCCCGGCTACGCGCAGAGCATCGCGAACTCCCGTGAGAACACGAAGTACCTCCCGGGCGTCAAGATCCCCCTCAACGTCTGGATCACCAGCAGCCTGCAGGACGCCGTCGAGGGCGCCGAGGTCGTGGTGGCCGCCGTCCCCAGTCAGGCGATGCGCGAGACCGCCAAGGCGTTCGCCCCGTTCCTCGACCGCGACGCGAAAGTGCTCAACGTCGCCAAGGGCATCGAGCATGACACCTACTTGCGCATGAGCCAGGTGCTTGGCGAAGAGGTCGGCCCCGGCCACCCGGTCGCCTCGATGAGCGGCCCCAACTTCGCCGAGGAGATCGCGCGCGGCACCCCGAGCGCCACCGTCATCGCGAGCAAGTCGGCGCCCGCCCTCAATCTCCTGTGCGGGCTCTTCACGACGGACTGGTTCAAGGCGTACCCGCGCCGCGACGTCGTCGGCGTCGAGCTGGGCGGCGTCATGAAGAACATCGTCGCCATCGCGGCGGGCTTGACGCAAGGCATCGGCTTCGGCCAGAACGCGCAGGCCGCCGTCATCACGCTGGGCCTCGACGAGATGGTGCGCTTCGGCGTCGCGCACGGCGCCAAGAAGGAGACCTTCACAGGCCTCTCCGGCCTCGGCGACCTCATCCTTACCGCGACAAGCAGCCGGAGCCGCAACCACCGCGTCGGCGAGCTTCTTGGAAAGGGCCTCAAGAAAGAGCAGGCCATCGCCACGCTGGGCGGCCAGGTCGTCGAGGGCGTCATGGCGACGAAGTTCGTCCACGAGCTGGCTGCGAAGGAGAAGATCCCGCTGCCGCTCACGTCGGAGATCTACCGCATCCTCTACGAGGGCAAGGAAGTCAAGAAGGCCGTGAAGGACCTGATGGACCTGCTTTGACCTGGATGGTTGGCGCCGCCTCGGCGGAGTGCGGGTCGCTCCGCGCGGCCGGGGGGCCGGGCTGGGGCGCGGAAAGGGCCGGCTGGCCTTCGGGGTCGAGGACGACCGTGCGGCCGATGCTCTTCGGCTTGAGCGGCGGGAACGCGGGCTCAACTTCGATGTTGATGGGGTCCGCCGGGCGTCCGTAGAAGGCGTGGCCGTCGCTGATGTGCGCCGGCTTGGGCGCGGCATCGGGGATGGGTTCCGGCAGCGGCTCGAAGAGGTGCGTGTGCTCGGCCAGCTTCTCGACGACGGGCTCCAGCAAGGTCACGCCGGAGAGCAGGAAGCGCGCGAGCTCGATGCGATCTTCGTGCGAGAGCACGGCATCCTCGGCGCCGAGCTGGAGACGCAAGTCCACGCCGTCCTGGTGCACCCGGAGCGTGCGGCCGGCGGCGTCCACGAGGGTCCAAGCGTTCACGAGGAGGCCTCCGCGCGGGCCTGGCGGCGCAGCGCGCGGCGCGGCTCCAAGGCGCCGCCGGATGGATGCGGGAGGTGGAAGGGCAGGTGCAGGGGCGTCGCCGGCGCGCGCGCCTTGCGGCCGCCGGAGTAGCCGAGCCCGTTGCGCACGCTGTGCACATGGGCCAGGTGGTGGGCGAGGAAGCGCTCCTCGTCGAAGCCGAGCGGGACGCGGAGGTTGTCGATGAGGACGTATTCGGCCTGGCGTCGCGCGACGGCGACGGGGGTGCGGGCCCGGAGGGCGCGCGTCATGACCTTGAGGTCCACGAAGACCGCCAGCTTCCGGCGGCGAAGGAGGGCGTGCAGGTCGGCTGGCATCAACCCCTTGGCTGCCCCCTCGGGGTATTTACGCCGGAGGGCCAAGGTTCATCAAGGCGTCTTTGCGCGCACTCTTCTCCCCGGCTCCGGTTGGCTCTCCGGCCGCCCCGGCCGCGCTGACAACCCTTAAGGAGAGGGGTGCCGGCTCTCCAAGCATGCACCCCGGTCGAAGCGAGCACGCCCCCTCCCGCGCGCCCCGCGCTGTGGCCGTTCTTTGCCTTCTGGCGGCCACCTTCGTCTCGGGCTGCCTCTGGGACACGAAGGAGACGCCCCGCGCGGCCACCCCCGCCGACGTCGGCTACGACCCCACGACCGTCCACGTCCTCGGGGTCACGGTGCAGAACCTCACGGTCACCAGCTGGGACGGCACGACGAAGCTCGCCGTGCGCGCCTACGTTCCCGCCCTGAGCGGCGACGCCCGCCCGCCCCTCGTCGTCTTCCTGCACGGCTGGGGCAACAACAAGGAGTCCTACGAGTCCGGGGAGTCCTACCCGGTCGCCAACCCCGTGGGCACCGGCCTCCCGACGGGCGTGAACCACCTGCGCGAGTTCGCCGATGCTGGCTTCCTGGCCGTGGCCTACGACGCGCGCGGGTTCGGGCAGTCCAACGGCCTGGCCACCGTCGCCGGCCCCGCCGAGATGGCCGACCTGCACAGCATCCTCGTCTGGGCGCAATCCACCTTCCCCACGAACGGCCGCGTCGGCGTCATCGGCGCCTCCTACGGCGCGGGGCAGGCCTTCAACGCCCTCGCCGACGACCCGCTCGTGACCACCGTGGTCCCGATGTACGGCTGGGTGGACCTCTACCAGGCGCTCGTCACTGGCAACGTCCCGAAGCTGGAGTGGGCGCAGTTCCTCTACCTCTACGGCCAAGGCGGCGCCGGCCACTACGACCCCATAATCCACGAGTGGTACAGCGACCTGTACCTCCGCGGCGTCCCCGCCCCGGCAGGCGAGGACCTGTCCACCCTCCGCTCCCAGATGGATGCTCGCAGCAGCCTCGCTCGCCTGCCGGCCTCGCACAAGCCGTTGCTGGTCTGCCAGGGAATGGAAGAGTCGCTCTTCCCGCAGGTGGACCAGGCCTGGACGAACGCGGGCGGCTTCACGTGCGCCGTCGTCTTCCGCGGCGGCCACGGCTCGGCGGCCCCCGGCTGCTGGGCCCGTGCGCTCGACTGGTTCGCGTTCTTCCTACAAGGCTACGACACCGGCGTGGACGCCTGGCCCGCGCTCGAGACCGTGGACGCCGCGAGCGACGCCGTCACCAACTACGCGGCCTTCCCGGATCCGACCCCCGCCGTCTACCACCTGCGCAGCGGCGAGCTTTACCAGGGCCCCGCTTCCGAGGCGCCCTTTGCCATCCAGCAGACCGTCGCCGCCAACCCGCTCGAGGAGCCCGGCGCCCTGTGGGACCAGGTGGGCATGCCGACGAACGCGCTCCCCGACGGGCTTCGGCAGGACCCGTCTGCCCTGACCTTCCAGAGCCCGCTTCTCACTGGCGGAACCCTCGTCGGCGCCCCCGAGTTGACGCTCACGCTCCACGGCGAGAGCACGACGCCCTACCAGGTCGCCGGCACCCTCCTCGTCCTGCACGAGGACGGCACGAGCCAGATCGTCAGCCGCGGCGCCGCGGCCGCCTTGCGGCAGGACGACGTCGCGGACGGCGCGCTCCACCTCCGGTTCCACTGGACCAAGATGGATCTCACGCCGGGCGACCGCATCGTCCTCAAGGTCGCGAGCAACGACCCGGCATGGTGGATGCCACTGCTGAACAACTACGCCGTCACATTCGACGGGCGCTCCGAGCTGAGCCTGCCCATCCTGGCGTAAGACCTTCCACGCAGGAACACGGATTCAGCAGAAGGCATTCTGCTTCAGTCTGGCGCCGGCCGCCCGATAGTGCCTACGGGTCAACCCCAGGAACATCTGCTGAATCTGTGTTGAGGGGCGCGACTACGCGACGGCCGCGGCGGCCGCGCGCGACGACGCCAGCGCGGCAGCGGTGCCCGCCTTCGCGGGCACGAGGCGCGTCGCGCCGATGAGCTCCACCTGGAGGCGGGGCTCGTTCTTCTCCTGCTCCTTCGCAAGCCGGTCCTTGAGCTCCTTGTCCAGGTCCTCGACCTTGCGGTTGTTGCGGAACGTGAGGTCGTGCAGCTGCTTCTCCAGGTCGCGGTCCTGGTCCTCGAGCTTGCGCTCGCGCACGCCAGACTCGGTGAACCAGAGGCGGTTGCGAATCTGGCCGCGCTTGTGGCGGATCTTCGCTTCCTCGGCGCGGATCTCCTCCTTCTGCCGCTCGTAGTATCCCTCAAGCCGCTTCTCGGCGTGCCGCACCTCGGCCTGCGCCTCCTCGCGCTTGGCCTGCAGGATGGGGACCAGGAGGTTGCCGACCTCGCCACGGGCCTTCTCCTCCAGGTCGGACCACGCCGAGGCGGTGAGGCCGGAGCCGCCGTCGTGGGGCTCGCCCTCAGGGACCGGGGCCAGCTCCTGCAGGAGGGCCGCGACCTGCCCGTTGTCGTCCACCTGGACGGTGATGAAGGCCTCCAGCTCGCTGCGGACGGTCTCGATGAAGTAGCGGTAGTAGAGCGCCGTCGTGGGGCGGGCGACCGCGGGGGTGCGAACGACGCCGAGGGCGCCGTCCTCGCCGAGCGTCTCCATGGCGCCCTGCACGAACTTGCTGCCTAGGCTCAGGAGCTCGACCTCGCCGTCCTTCTCGTCAAACGTCTCGGGATCGGTCGTGTAGTGGTGCAGGCCGCCCATGCGCTTCCAGTACGTGCGCGGCAGCTTGACGGTCGTGACATGGTCCGCCTCCTCGGTCTCGGCGCCGGTGGTGGCCAGGAAGCGCGACACGAAGGCGCGCACCTCCTTGTCCATGTCCACGGAGTCCTCGATGCGCACGTCGTCCTTGGCCGTGCTGAGGTCGAAGGTCTGGAAGACCGACGCGTCGAGCATCTTGATGTCCTCAGCGTTCGCCTTCGACTTCTTGACCTCGCCCTGCACCTTCTCCAGCGACTCCTTGACCTCCTTGTCGTTCTTGGTCGCCATGATGATGTCGAGGATGCGCTTCTCGAGGCCGCCCTCGTCTTCGAGCTCGCCCAGGATGAGGTCCATCTCGCCGATGGCCACTTCGAAGAGCTTGATCTTCTCGTACAGGACCTGCAGGACGTAGTCCTCGATGGTGTCCGCGACGGCGAGGTTGAGGATGACGACGTTGCTCGATTCCTGGCCGATGCGGTGGACGCGGCCGATGCGCTGCTCCACGCGCATCGGGTTCCATGGCAGGTCGTAATTGACCAGGATGTGCGCGAACTGGAGGTTGAGACCCTCGGAGCCGGAGTCGGTGGCGACGAGCATCTGCGTCGGGCCGCGGAACTCCTGCAGCGCGGAGCGGCGGCGGCCGGGGGTGAGCTGGCCGTGGAACTTGACGTTCGAGACCCCCTCCTGCTGGAGGCGACGGCTCAGAAGCTCCTGCGTCTCGCGGAACTGCGTGAAGAGGATGATCTTCTCCTTCGTGTTCTTGGCGATGTCGAGGATAAGGTTGACCTTGGCGTTGCGCTTGATGTCGCCCGCCATCGCCTTCAGCTCCTCCATCGCCTTGCCGACCTCGGGGTCGTGGACCTTCGGGAGCATGTTGTCGAGCGTCTTGGCCAACGCCGGCGCGGAGGAGGCGACCTCGCGCTCCAGCACCATGAGGGCCAGGTGCGACTCGAAGAAGTCCTTGTAGGTGCGGATGAAGTTGGAGACGGCCTGGTGCAGCGCGTACTCACCGGGGGACGCCTTGACTCGGTGGGTTTCGACCTTGCGCTCGGGGAACTTGAGGCCGGTCTCGGAGCGCCGGTTGCGAATGAGCACCTGCTGGAGCAGGGTCTGCAGGCGCTGGGCGTGCAGCAGGACGCGGCCCTGCGCGTCGCCCATGTACTCATCCTCGAAGTTCTGCATCGTGCCGAGCAAGCCCGGTTTGATGAGGTTGATGAGGTTGTACAGCTCGATGAGGTTGTTCTGGATGGGCGTCGCCGTGAGCATGAGGGCGTGGCGCGCCGTGATGTCGTCCGCGAGGCTGTAGCGCTGCGTCTTCTTGTTCTTCAGGTAGTGCGCCTCGTCCACGATGACGAGGTCCCACTCGCGGGCGATGATGTCGGGGTAGTGCTGCGCCGACTTCGCGGTGTCGATGGACGCGACGATGCGGTCATGCTTGCTGAAGCCGGTGAACTCCATGTCGTCGTGCTTGACGAAGCGCTCGCCGAACTTGTCCCACAGTTCCCCTTGCCACTGCGCGGCGAGCGACGCCGGCGTGAGGATGAGGATGCTCTTCGCCTTGCCGCGGCTGATCAGCTCCTTCATGACGATGCCCGCCTCGATGGTCTTGCCGAGACCGACCTCGTCGGCGAGGATGCCGCGGCCGCCCATCTGGTTCAGGACCTTGATGGCCGCCTTGACCTGGTGCGGCAGGATGCGGATCTTGCGCCGGAGCTGGGCGAGCGTGGTGATGCCCTCGTGCCGCAGGGCGCGCAGGCGGTGGGCGTCCAGGTTCAGGAGATGGAGGTCGAGCGGGGCGAAGCTGCCCTTCAGGAGCCCGGCCGCCACGCCGTGGGGGTCGAGGATGGGGTGGCCGCGCAGCGGGTCCAGCTTCTTGCGCTTGAAGAGCGAGCGGCCCTCCTTCGACTCCTCGGGCTCCTCCAACGGCAACGGCTCCTGGACAGGGGCCGGGGCGGGGGTCGCCTCCTTGGCCTTCGCCTTCCGGACGGGGACGACGGGGCCAGGGATGAATCGGGATGGTTTCTCGGAGGCGGCCATTTTGGGGAGCGGTCGAAAGGACGGGGGGGTGTTGAAAAGGGTGGCGGCGCGGGTCGCACCCGTTTTGGCCCGATGTTGCCTCGGAAGGGGGTTGCGTGCACGGTCCCGGCAAGGCTTCAACCGCCAACGGGGGTGGCGAGGTCGTGCAGGTCGTCCCCCACGGAGGCGTCGGCGAGATCGGGGGCAACTGCATCGAGGTCGAGGCTGGGCGATCGCGCGTCCTGCTGGACTTCGGCGTGCCCTTCGGCCGCTACGGGGCGGCGTTCAGCGATTTCCTCAAGCCGCGCAAGGCGGCCGGGATGACCGATTGGCTTCTCTCCGGCGTCGCCCCCGACCTGGCGGGCCTCTATCGGCAAGACTACCGCGGCCAGTCCGGCGCCCGCCCGGAGGAGCGCCGCTACGACGCCGTCTTCGTCAGCCACCCGCACATTGACCACCTCGGCCTCGTCCCGCTTCTGCGCCCGGACGTCGCCATTGTCTCCAGCCCGACCGCCTACGCCGTGGCGCGCGCCATCGAGGAGACCGGCGGCTCGTTCGACCA
The DNA here is from genome assembly GCA_023269235.1 of Thermoplasmata archaeon. Lineage (GTDB taxonomy): Archaea > Thermoplasmatota > E2 > JACPAO01 > JAHFTW01 > JAHFTW01. The sequence goes on along the minus strand of JAHFTW010000005.1, from coordinate 89,949 downwards.
GAGCGACTTCACGACATTCCACCAGACCTTCCAGCTGCGTCCCAGCAAGCAGAAGGGCGAGGCCAACGAGGGCAAGCTCGTGCGCGCCAAAGGCGACGATGTCGCGCGCGAACGGCCGTGGCACCGCGCTGACCGTCACGAGATGAATGGCCTCACCGCGCGCCTCGAGGCCGTGGACCACTCCATCCACGGCGCGCGCGGCATCATCCTCGAAGGGGAAGCGCAAGTCGCGTACTCGGGGGACCTCCGGATGCACGGCCGCCATCGCGAGTGGACCGAGCGCTTCCTGCAGAAGGCGGGCGGCACCGACCTTCTGCTCGTCGAGGGCACCAACGTCCGCAACGAGAAGAAAGAGAAGCGCGGCGAGGCCAGCCACCTCGAGGATTTCAAGGAGCTCTCCGAGTACACGGAACCCGCTGTCGAGTCGCACATCGCCGAGCGCATCGCGGGCGACACCGGCTTCGTCTTCGTCGCCTACCCGCAACGCGACCTGGACCGCCTGGAGACGTTCGTGCGCGTCGCGCGCAAGACCGGCCGCAAGCTCTGCCTCTCCACGAAGCAGGCGTACCTTCTCGACATGGTGCAGGCCTTCGCCTCCAAGGCGCTCGACGCCCCCGTCACGCTCACCAGCGACCCCGACGTCTGCGTGTACCTGCCGCGCAAGTCGTGGGGCCTCGTCGAGAACGACGACCTGCGCACCACGCAACCGGACCAGGTGGCGCAGGACTACCAGACCTGGGAGCGACCCTACCTCAGCCACGCCTCCGCCGTGACGCGCCGCGACATCCTCGCTGACCCGGGGAAGTACCTGGTCTTCGCGGACATCTGGAACCTCACCGAGCTGCATGACTTCGCCGCCGCCGACGGCAAGGGCCTTGCGCGCCCCGGCGGGGTCTACATCAACAGCAAGACCGAGCCGTTCTCCGAGGAGATGGAGCAGGACCGCGAGCGGCTCAAATGGTGGCTCAAGCGCTGGGGGTTGCGCGAGGAAGGCGCCCACGTCTCAGGTCACGCCAGCACCGAGGAGCTGCTCTGGATGGCCGACCAGGTCGGCGCCAAGCGCATCGTCCCCATCCACACCGAGCACCCGCAACACTACGCCGACCTCCTCGGGCCGCGCGCCGTCGTGCCGGAGCTGGGCAAGCCCATCCGCCTCTGAGGGTCAAGCGATAAACCCGCCCCGCCATCCCCGAGCCGTGGAACCGGGGCCCTCGGGCGTTCGCGCCGTCCTCTTCGACCTCGACAACACCTTGGTGGATTTCCTGCGCATGAAGCGCACCGCCTCCGACGCCGCCGCCCGCGCCATGGTCGTCGCCGGGGCGGATTTCCCGTTCGCGCCCCAGGAAGCGGGCGACATCCTGTTCGGGGAGTACATGCAGGACATCGAGGGCAATTCGGTCTTCGAGGCGTTCCTGCGGCGTCATCACAAGCAGAAGCTGGGCCTGGGTCAGCATGCCGTGGACCGCATCACGGCCGCGGCCGTCAACGCCTACCTCAAGGCGAAGCTCCTCCACACCGAGCCTTACCCAGGCGTCCGCGCCACGCTCGTCGCCCTCGCCCGCTCCGGCCTTCGCCTCGGCGTCCTCACGGACGCGCCGCGGTTCAAGGCCTACCAGCGCCTCGAGGCCGCCGGCCTGGTGGACTTCTTCGACTTCGTCGTCACCTCGACCGACTCGGGCGCCACCAAGCCGATGCCGCAGGCGTTCAAGGCCGCCCTCGACCTCTTCGCCCTCCCCCCGCCGCAAGTGCTGATGGTGGGCGATTGGCCGGAGAAGGACATGGCGGGCGCCAAGGCGGCCGGGATGCGGACGGCGTGGGCCCGCTACGGGAAGCCCGGAGCCCCGGTCCCGCCGGAGGCCGAATGGGTCCTGGACTCCGTCGAAGGGCTCATCCCTCTCCTCCGTCTCGTGGGCCCTGTCCGGTGACGAATGGCAACCCGCAAGACCCCCGCGAAGAAGCCCGAGAGCACCCCTGCGAAGCGCCCCGCCGCGAAACCGGCGCCCCCGCCCAAGAAGCTGGCCCCGAAGAAGGCCCCCACGAAGGGCAAGAAGGCCGCGTCCACCGCCTCGCCTCCCGCGCCCGCCGCGGCCTCGTCCAAGCCGAACGGGCTGAAGCCCGCCAAGAAGGGGTTCTTTGCCTCGCTCTTCAGTCGGCCAAACAGCGCCCCCGCGCCGGCCCCTGCCGCGCCGCCGGAAATCCCGAGCCCCGCCGAGTCCATCCCGCTCCCTGAGATGACGAAGGAGCGCCGCCAGAGCGCGGTCGCCATCGGCCTCGACGCCCCGCAAGAGGAGGAGATTTTCTCGGCCGAGCCGGACCTGCTGCCGGAGCGCTTCAGCGAGACCGCCGAGCCCATCCTGGAGGAGGCGCCCGCGCCGGAGCCCATGCGCCAGCCCGAGCCTGAACCGGTCGCCGCCCCGGCCCCCGCGCCGCTGCGCCGCCGCGTCCGCGTCGCCGAGCCGGAGCCCGTCATGGACCCCGTCGCGGAACCCGAGCCCGCCCCCGAGCCCGCCCCCGAGCCTGCGCCGACGACCCGCGTCAACCCGTCCGAGGAGGACTGGGCCGCCGCCATCGCCGCCGCGCGCCGCAAACCGGTCCACATCGCCGACGAGTCCGCCGCGACCCTCCGCGTCGAGGCGCCCAAGCCGACCGTCCACGACGAGCTCCCTCGCGAGGAGTCCGTCCAGCGTGCGCCCGTCGGGAACCCCCGCCTCGCCCAGCCCGAAGGCCTGAGCCTGGCGGAGCAGTACTACCTCATCGCCATCACGGAGGGCTGGGACGACCGTCAGGAGCGCTACCGCGTCGGCAGCCACGGCCCCGCCCTCGTCGGTGCCCTCGTGCTCGACCTCGCCCTGCGCGGCCGCCTCAAGATCCAGCGCGACCGCATCCAGGTCCTCGAAGGCTCCGTCGGCGACGCCGACCTGGCGCCCATCGAGGCCCGCCTGCGCGAGCTCCAGGACACCCCAAGCGGCGAGGCCATGCGCCGCCTCGGGGCCGGCGACCTCAGCACGATGCTGCGCCCCTGGCGCTCCCGCCTCGCGCGCCGCGGCCTCGTCCAGGAGCGCGTCTGGCGCCACCTCGGCGTCTTCAAGCGCAGCGAGACCAACCTCGTCGCGCCCGACGCCCAGTCGAAACTCGAGAACCGCCTTATCCGTCTGCTCTCGGGGGGCACCGCGGACGGCCAGTCCATCTGCCTGCTCGGCCTCATCGACGCCGCCGGGCTCCTGCCCAACATCGTGCCCTCCTCGGCGCTGCCGTTCAACCGCTCGCGCATCCAGGGCCTCGTCACGGGCAAGGACAAGCTCGGCTACCTCGTGGACCGCGACTTCAAAGGCGTGCAGGAGGTCCTTGTGACCACCATCCTCGCCAACGTCAAGAAGGCGCAGCGCGGCAAGTAGTCGCACCCTGCGACCTCTGATACACAGATTCCTTCTTGCGCCAGCCCTTGCGGGTTGGTCGCCCAGGTTGCCCCCAGGTCATCTGGGAAATCCGTGTTCAGGCACGGGAGGAGGCGGGCGTGGCGGCCTTAGGCCAGGACCTGCTTCTTCGCGATCCATTCGGCCATGACGCCGCCCAGACGCTCGATGCCGACCTTGATCTTGTCGTCGGGCGGGTAGCTGAAGTTGAGGCGCATCGTGTTGTAGCCGACGTCGGGCTCCGGGAAGAACGACTTGCCGGGCACGTAGGCGACGTCCTTCGCGACGGCGTCCACCAGCATCTTCGTCGTGTTGACGTGTTTCGGGAGCTCGGCCCAGGTGAACAGGCCGCCCTGGCTCTTCGTCCAGGTCGTGCCCTCCTTCGGGAAGTGCTTCTCCATCGCACCGAGCATGACGTCGCGCTTCTTGCGGTACAGGCTGATGATCTCTGGGATGTGGCGGTCGATGATGCCGCCCGTGAGCAGGTCCGCCGCGATGTACTGCGTGAAGGCGTTCGTGCAGAGGTCCACCGACTGCTTGCTGATAACCATCTTGCGCGTCGCCTCGATGGGGGCGACGCTCCAGGCCAGGCGGAAGCCGGGGACGAGGATCTTGCTGAAGGTGCCGAGGTACACGACGCGGCCCTCGCCCTTGTCCATGCTGTGCATGCTGGGCACGGCGTCGCCGTCGAAGCGGAGCTTGCCGTAGGGGTCGTCCTCGACGATCATGAGGTCGTGCGCGTGCGCGATCTCGATGAGCTTGCGCCGGCGGGCGGCGCTGATGGTCGTCCCCGACGGGTTGGCGAAGGTGCTGACGACGTAGAGGAACTTGGGCCGGATGCCGTTCTTCTTGAGCTCGACGAGCCGGGCCTCGACGGAGGCGGGGATGATGCCGTCAGCGTCGGAGTCACAGGTGGCGTACTTGGCGCCGAAGTAGTTGAAGGACTGGAGCGCGCCAAGGTAGGTCGGGTTGGCGACCAGGATGGTGTCGCCGTGGTTGATGAAGACGCGGCCGAGCAGGTCGAGGCCTTGCTGGCTGCCGTTCGTGATGGTGACCTCGTCGGGGTGGACGCGCATGCCGTCCTTCCGGAGGTGCTCCGCGACCGCCTCGCGCAGGCTCGCGACGCCCTCGGTGGTGCTGTACTGCAGCGCCGACTTGGCATGGTCGCGCAGCACGCGGTGGACCGCCTCCTCGACCTCCTTGACGGGGAAGGTGCCGGGGTTCGGCAGGCCGCCCGCGAAGGAGATGACGTTGGGCTTCTCGGTCAGCTTGAGAAGCTCGCGGATCTCGCTCGCCTTCATCGTGTGCGTGCGCTCCGAGTAGAGCGGGCCGAAGTCCACGAAGTTGCGAGGAAGGCGAATGATAAAAGGGCTCGGTCAAGCTAGGCTTCCCAGCAATGAAGTTCAGCAAAAAACTCCAATCTTGAACAAGGTTCAATTTGTGATTGTTTTGGTGAACGCTGTGGTGTCGAGGATGGACCCGTTCTGGAGCGCCTGGACGACGGCCGGGCCCGTCACAGGAGCCACGCCAGGAGCCCGTAGCATACGGCCGCCACGAGGGCCGCCATCGGGATGGTGATGATCCACGCCGAGACGATGCGCCGGGCGGTGCCCCAGCTCACGGCGCTCGCGCGCTGGAAGGCGCCCACGCCCATGATGCTGCCCGTGATGCTGTGCGTCGTCGAGACCGGGACGCCGAACTGCGCGAGGTAGTGCAGGCCGATGGCGCTCGACGTTTCCGCGGCGAAGCCTTGACTCGTGTCAAGGTGCGTCAGCTTCGTGCCCATGGTGCGGACGATCTTGTGGCCGCCGATGAGGGTCCCCAGGCCGATGGCCAGTCCGGAGGCGAAGATGACCTCGAATGGAACAGGGAACGGCTTGCCCGCCGCGGGCACGACCGCGCCCGTCGCGATGAGGAGCGCCGTAATGACGCCCATGGTCTTTTGGGCGTCGTTTGTGCCGTGGCCGAAACTGTAGAAGCTGCTCGAGCCGATTTGCAGGAACCGGAACAGGTGCTTGACCTTCCCCGGTGCAATGCGGCGAAAGCTCCAGGCGATGATGGTGGTGAGCAGGAACGCCAGGCAGAACCCGATGAAGGGGCTGTAGGCGATGAACAGGAGGACGGCAAGGAGTTTCTGGATCTTGAGGCCGTGAAAGATGTCCCAGATGAGAAGGACCGACGATCCGGCGGCCGCGCCCAGCCAGAAACCCGCCCACGTGTTGGACCGGCTTGCGCGGGCGACGGCTAGCCCTCCGGCGACCCCGGCCAGGGCCCCGAACGCGATGGAGCGCAGGACCGGCTCGACATCGCTCCAGTGCGGGAGCTGGATGCCAGCAAGGCCGGCCTTGGCAAGGGCAGCACCCAGAAGCCCTCCAATCAGACTCTGGCTGCTCGAGATGGGAATGCCCAGGATGACTGTCAGGATGGACCAGAAGATGGCGCCAGCGAGCGCGGCGAGAATGACTTCGGGCGTGATGACCTCCTTCGCGATGATGCCCGAGCCGACGGCGGCGGCGACCGCGGTGCCGGCAAAGGCGCCAATGAAGTTGAACGAACTCGCCAAAATCAGGGCCGCCCAAACGGGGAGCGCTTTCGTTGCCACGACGGTGGCGATGCTGTTGGCGGCGTCGTGCAGGCCGTTGTAGAAGTCGAAGACGAGCGCCACCAGGACGGTGACGAGCACGAACGGGGTGACGAGGGTCCAGTCGATCACGAAGGCACCCTAACCGTGCTTGCGCAGGATGTCCTGCAAGACGTCGGCGACGTCCTCACAGCGGTCGGTCGCCTCCTCGAGGAACTCGTAGATTTCCTTGTACTTGATGATGCGAACCGGGTCGTTGGAGGCGAAGAGCTCGGCCACGGAATCATTGAGGAGCTTGTCCGCCTCGTTCTCCAAGCGGTGGATCTCCACGATGTGCGGGGGGATGTTGTGCTTGAGCTGGCTCGGTTTGCGCATGCTGCGGATGCCGTCGTCGAGCTCGCGGATTTGGGCCTTGAGGATCGCGAGGAAGCCGTTCATCGGCGGCGTCGGGGCCGGGATGTTGTAGAGGACGATGCGGTTGGAGGCGGCGTCGATGGCGTCGGCGATGTCGTCGACGACGTGGGCGAGGCGGGCCAGGTCCTCGCGGTCGATGGGGGTGATGAAGGTCCGGTTCAGACGGTCGAAGATCTCATGGCCCGTGGAGTCCGCCTGCGTCTCCAGCTCCTTGATGGTGCTGCGCCAGACCTCGACGTTGGCCCAGTTGCCCAGCATGCGGTCGAACTGGTCGGCGCACTGGCCGGCGAGCGCGATGTGCTTCTCCAGGAGGTCGAAGAAGACCTTGTCCTGCGGGATGATCCATTCCTTGAAGCCCATGGGCCAAGGACGAGAGTCTCTTGTCAAAGCGCTAGTCTCTAGTTTCTATAGAGATTGGTCGCCAGGGGTGGGCCCCTGGAAACTGGAGTGGATCCCTCTAGCCCTTCAAGCGCCGCTCGCGCAACGCCGACATCCCGCGTACCAGGATGTTGAGCGCGAGGACCATGAGAATCAGCACCAGCGCCGCGCCCCAGGCCTGCGCGTTGAGCTTCGGGTAGGCCGACTTCCCGTAGTCGTAGATGAGCATCGGCAGGGTCGCGAGCGAGTGCGCCGGGTCGGTGCTGACGAACGGCGTCGCGATCATCGTGACCACGAGGGGCGCCGTCTCCCCCGCCACGCGGGCGACGCCAAGCAAGAGGCCGGTGAGGACCCCGCCCCAAGCCGCGGGCAGGACGACGAGGAGCATGGTGCGCCAGCGCGGCGAGCCGAGCGCCAAGGACGCGTCGCGGTAGGACTGCGGGACGGTGCGGAGGGCCTCCTCGGTCGTCCGCGTCACGGTGGGCACCATGAGGACAGCGTACGCGGACGCCGCGGCCCACCCGGAGAAGCCGACCGCCGCGACGACGACGGCGTACGCGAACAGGCCCGCCACGATGCTGGGCATGCCCGCCATCGCGTCCACGACGGTGCGCACCGTCGCCGCGCGCTTGCCGCGCGACTCGGCGAGGTAGGCGCCGATGAGGAGGCCGAGCGGGGCGCCCATCAGGGTGCCAAGGCCGACGACGACGCCGGTGCCGAGGATGGCGTGCTGGATGCCGCCGCCAGGCTCCAGGGGAAGCGCCGGCGGTGTCGTGAGGAACTCCCAGGTCACGACGTCGGCGCCGTGGCGGACGAGCTCCCACAGGACGGAGACGAGCGGGAAGACCGCGACGAGGGCGAGGGCGAGGCAGGCCGCGGTCGCGACGCGGTGCGCGAGGTGGCGGCGTGCGAGGCGGCTCACGTGCGCACCCCCAGGCGGCGCACGACGCGCTTGGCGAGCAGGTTGAGCACGAGGCTCATTACGAGCAGTAGGAGGCCCAGCTCGACGAGGGCGGCGGTGTGGAGCGGGCCCGAGGGGTCGCCGAACTCGTTGGCGATGAGCGACGCGGCGGTCGCGCCGGGGTCGAAGAGGCCCTTGGGGAGGACGGGGCTGTTGCCGACCACCATGATGACCGCCATCGTCTCGCCGACGGCGCGGCCGAGGCCGAGGATGGCGCCGGCGAGGACGCCCGCCTTCGCGTAGGGGAGAACGACCTTCCAGGTCACTTCCCAGGGAGTGGAGCCGAGGGCGAGGGCGGCGTCGCCCTGGTCGCGGGGGACGGTCTTCAGCATCTCGCGCGTCACCGTGGTGAGGATGGGCAGCACCATGGCGGCGAGCACGAGGCCGGCGGCCAGGATGGAGAACCCGTAGCTCGTGCCGCCCGAGAGGTCGCGCACGAGCGGCACGACGACGGCGCGGCCCCACACGCCGAAGACGATGCTAGGCACTGCGGCGAGGAGTTCGATGACGAGGCCGAGCGGCGTCGCAAGCCAGCGCGGCAGGAGGAAGACCAGGGCCACGGCCGTGCCGACGGCGATCGGGAGCGCGATGGCGATGCCCAGCAACGACGTCACAATGGTGCCGAAGAGGTAGGGGAACGCCCCGAAGAGCTGCTCACCAGGATTCCACGACTGCGACACGAGAAAGGAGATTCCGAAGGCGCGGATGGCGGGCCACGCCGCCGAGCCAAGCGTCCACATCACGGAGACGAAGACGCCGACGGCCGCAAGGGCGGCGACGGACAGCAGGGCCGAATAGACGCGGTCGCCCAGGCGGAGGCGGACGGGGACGGCCATCCCTACACCGGGAGCCGGCGCTCGCCGGTGGCCATGTAGAGCGCCTTCTCGGCGATCTTGCTCGCGTTGTCGGCGCAGCGCTCGAGGTGGCGGGCGGCGAGGATGAGGTGGGCGCCGCGCGTGATGGTGCGCGGGTCCTCCAGCATGGTCGTCACCGTGGTGCGGAACATCTGCTCGTAGAGCGCGTCCACGACCTCGTCCTGGGGGCCGACGCCGCGCGCCTTGGCGCCGTCGCGGTCCTTGTAGGCAGAGAGGGCGGCGTCCAGCATCATCATGGCATGATCGGCCATCAGGCTCAAGGTGACCGGCTTCTTGCCGCTCGGCTCCCGGGCGCCCAGCTGCTTCGTCATCTTGGCGAGGTCGTAGCCGTAGCGGCCGATGCGGTCGAGGTAGGTGATGATCTTGAGGCTCGCGCCGACGGTGCGCAGGTCCTGCGCCACCGGCTGGTTGAGGGCCAAGAGGTCGAGGGCGTCGCGCTCGATCTCCACGTCCATGCGGTTGAGCTCCTCGCCCCGCAAGATGACCCGTTCGGCGAGCTCGGTGTCGCGCTCGACGACGCTGCGAACCCCTTCGACGACGTTGAGGCGAGCCTTGGCGCCCATCTCAAGGACGCGGTCCTTGAGCTTGTCGAGGTCCTGGTGGAACTGGCGCGCCATCAGCCGAACCTCCGGCATCGGCAAGCGCTACCGGAGCATCGGCCGCTGCCTTCCTCGCTGCGCTCGTCAGACATCAGCCGAACCTCCCCGTCACGTAGTCCTCGGTGCGCTTCTCGCGCGGGTTCTCGAAGACCTGCTTCGTGGTGCCGAACTCGACGAGCTCGCCGAGATAGAAGAATCCGGTGTAGTCCGAGGCGCGGGCGGCCTGCTGCATGTTGTGGGTCACCATGACGACAGTCAGCTCCTTCTTGAGGTCCTGGATGAGCTCCTCGATCTTCGCGGTCGCGATCGGGTCGAGCGCGGAGCACGGCTCGTCCATGAGGAGGATGCGCGGCTCGACGGCGAGGGCGCGGGCGATGCAGAGGCGCTGCTGCTGGCCGCCGGAGAGGCCCATCGCGGGCGCGTCGAGGCGGTCCTTCACCTCGTCCCAGATGGCAGCACGGCGCAGGCTGGACTCCAGGACGCGGTCGCACTCGGCCCGGTCCATTCGCCGGTGCAGGCGCGGGCCGAAGAGCACGTTGTCGCGGATGGACTTGGGGAACGGGTTCGGCTTCTGGAACACCATGCCGACCTGGCGTCGGAGCTCGACGACGTCGGTGCCGTTGCGGTACACGGAGTGGCCGTCCACCTCGACGTCGCCCTCGACCTTCGCGCCGGGGACGGTGTCGTTCATGCGGTTGAGGCAGCGCAGGAAGGTGGACTTGCCGCAGCCCGACGGGCCGATGAGGGCCACGACCGAGCGCTCCGGGATGTCCATGCTCACGGACTTGAGCGCGCGGCTGCGGCCGTAGTGGACGTCCAGGGCCTTCACGCGGATGGCCTTCTGCATGGACGACCGGGTCGCCGGGGCGGCGATGACGGTTGCCTATAGAGAAACCAGAGACTACCCACGGGAAGGGGATGTCCCTTCTGGACGGGAGCCCACTAGAGGCAACCAAACTCTCTTGGGCCAATGCTGAAACCACGTTCCCCCGGGTGGAGAGCGAGGCCCACACATGTCCCTCCGCACCACGACCCTCGTCGTCCTCGCCGCCAGCCTTGCGTTGCCTATGCTGGCAGCCCCCATCGCAAACGCCCAAATCCTCAACGCACAAGTTGGAGGCTTCGGCACGCAAGTCAAGGTCGGCGATGCTGATTACGTGCCGCTTCTGAAAGGGACCAGCCGCCCAATTGTCGTCGGCCAGGTCAACGTCGGCTCCGGCACCCTTTCCGAGAACTGCCTCTTTATGCTCTTCGATGGCGGAGTGGGCAACACCCCCACCTTGCCGGTGACACCTGCTCGCCCTGGCCCTACGTATAGTCCGTTCAAGAAGGACATTCGGCTCGTGCCCTGCATGGGCAAGGACGGAGGCGTTGCGCTCAGCGACACCGATGTCGCGGAGCGCAATCTCGTATTGACGACTGTCGCAATGACGACTCAGTATGTGGACCTCAACGGCAATGGCAAGTACGACAAGGGCGACTACGTCTACCTTACGACGAACGCCTGCGGAAGCGGCTTGGCCGCGAGCACGGGCCCTACCGTCTTCACGGTCCGGCTTACGCCAGTCTCATTCGCCGGCCAGCCGATCCTGCTCGGTGGCCTCTACGCAAAAGCGTCTGACGCGGATTTTACTGCGTACAAAGCCGTCGCCCTGTGCGCCCAGCCCAACAGCTCAAGCGGTGCGGCCCCCCTCGTCCTCACTGTCGTTGAGCGAGAGGACAAGGGCTGGTACCTCGTGCCGGTGGCCGCCAGCACCTCGATGAGCAATCTACCGCTCCCGGTCAATTCGATTCGGGTCGTCACTGAGCCGCTTGCCACGGCGAACATCTTCACGCTTCAGCCCAGTGTCATTGCGACGGACGCCTCCCTGGCAAACCCAAGTGCCGCGTCGGTAGGCCAACCCCTGCCCATCATTGCAACCATCCTCAACAGTGGCGCCTCCTTCGGCCCTGGTGTCCTGGTTACGAAACTGGACGGCCAGATTGTAGATGTCCGCCTGACGCCCATTCTCAACCCGACCGAGATTACGAAGGTTCTGATCATCGTTCCTGCGCCGTTGGTTACTCACGGCGGGACGATAAAACTCGAAGTCAACGACGTCGTCGCCGCCATCACGATTGACGGTTCTAGCGCGGCGGCGGCCGGAGACATCTCGGGATTGCAGACGCAGGTCACGCAGCTCCAGGCGCGCTTGGTCGCGCTCGAAGCCAACCGAGGCGCACCGGTCGCCGTCTCGAAGGGCTCGGCCAGCCTGGCCCCACTCGCCCTGATGGGCGTCCTGGCGCTCGGCGCCCTCGGCCTGCGCCGCCGCACGGCCTAGGTCGCCCGGTCCCTCCACCCCTCTTTCTTTTCTTCTTCCTCCCCATTCCGTCCTTCTCTACGTTTCTCAAGGCATTCTTTGGCCTGGGACAACCTCGCCGCGCTGCACCCCCTCTATTTTCACTCTATAGCAACCACGAGTCTCCGCAGGATGCCTCCAAACCCGGTGGACCCCCGTGGCGACATGAGGAAACCCATGCAACGCCTCCCTCTCATCGCCCTCGGCGCCATCGCCGTGCTCCTGCTCGCCGGCTGCTCCGCCCCCGCCCAGGTCCCCTCCGGCTCCGCGACTAGCACGCCCGCCGCCTCGGCCAAGGCCGACACGGGACCTTACATGCCGCCCTCCAGCACCACCTCCCTGTACGGCTCGGGCGCCACATTCCCCAAGCCCCTCATCGAGTCCTGGGCGCTCCAGTTCGCCCGCCTTGAGCCCAAGGTGCAGATTGCCTACGGCGGCGGGGGCTCCGGCAAGGGCATCAAGGACGTCTCGAACAAAGACGTCGTCTTCGGCGGCACGGACGCCCCGATGTCCGTCAGCGAGAAGGGGACCGCCAACGCCGGCGGCAACAACATCCTCCAGTTCCCGGAGACCATCGGCCTGATCGGCGTCGTGTACAACGTCGCCAGCCTCCCCGACGGCGTCCACCTTGACGGCGAGACGCTTGGCAAAATCTACGCGGGTGACATCAAGAACTGGAAGGACGCGGTCCCCGGCGGCCCCGACGCCAGCATCGCCATCGTGTACCGTAGCGACTCTTCCGGCACCACCTTCGTCTTCACCGACTACCTCGCCAAGGCCAGCACCAGCTTCGCCAAGATCACCCCTGCCGCGAGCAAGAAGCCCGACTGGACCCGCTCTGCGGCCATCCAGCTCTCCGGCAACGGCAACGACGGCGTGGGCAGCACCGTGAAGAGCACGCCGAACTCGATCGGCTACGTCGAGCTTGCCTACGTCCAGGCCCTTGGTCTCAAGGCGGCCCGGATGAAGAGCCACGACGGCGAGTTCCTCGCCCCCAGCACCGCGGGCGCCGCCAAGGCCGCCTCCGGCTTCGCCAACAGCCTCCCCGCCCCCGACGGGGACTGGAGCCAGGTCAGCATCGTGAACGCGGCCGGCGTCGGCGCCTATCCCATCAGCTCGTTCACCTACATGATGGTCTACGACAACCTCGCGGCCTATGGCGGCAAGACCTCGGCCGACCAGATGCACGCCTTCCAGGCTTGGATGTGGTGGTGCCTGCATGACGGCCAGTCGTACGGCGAGTCGCTGGGTTACGCTCCCCTCCCGGCGCCGGTCGTGGCGATCGGTGAGAACGCCCTTGCGAAGATGCACTAAAGCGTTCGACTTTCCTTCGTCCCTTCGCCTTTCTCCCCCCTTTCCTGTTCTTGCCTTCTCTCGCTCCTGCGATTGCGGCCGGTCGGAGCAGGGCCACGATTCCGTTTCTCTTGACACTCACGTTTGACCGGACGCAAGCCACGTCCATCCCCGCTTCGCATGAAGGGCCATGACTGGAGTTCGCCCCCCGCGCTCGCGCTGGAGTCTCCGCGCCGTCGAGGGCAGCCTCGAGGCGAGGCCTGGCACACGCGTCCGCTTCCTCGTCGAGGCGACGAACTGGGGCCCCGCGGCCGGCCGCGTCCACCTCGTCGCGCGCAGCGAGTGGGCGACGCAGGTCCAGCCGGACCAGGCCGCCCTCGAGCCAGGCCACATCCACTTGGCGGCCGTCCGTGTTGAGGTCCCCGCCGACGCCGGCCTCGGCGAGCGCATGGGCATCCACGTCCTCGTTCATGGCGGCGCCCGCCCGGTCGAGTGCGACCTTGAGGTCGTGGTGGCCGGCGAGGCCGAGCGTCTCCTGGAACCCGTTGCGGCCGTCGTCAGGTCGAGCCGGTCGAAAGGACCGGCTGCGCCCCGCGATCGCTCGTGAGCACGACGAGCAGGCTGGAGACCATCTGGGCCTTCTGCTCGGGCGTGAGCTTGACGACGCCGTTCTTGGCCAAGTCGGAGAGCACGGTCTCGACGATGCCGACGGCGCCAGAGGCGATGCGAGACCGCGCGGCGATGATGGCCGCCGCCTGCTGGCGCTGCAGCATGGCGCCGGCGATCTCCGGGCTGTAGGCGAGGTGGGTGAGCCGGGTCTCGACGACCTCGATGCCCGCGACCGCCAGGCGCTCGCCGAGCTCCACCTTGAGGGCGCCGCCCACGACGTCGGCGGAGCCGCGCAGCGTCGGCTCGTCGGGCTTGCCGCCCACATCGTACGGATACGCCGTTGCGATGTGGCGCAGCGCGGTCTCGGACTGCACCTCGATGAACTGCGGGTAGTGCTCGACGTCGAACGTGGCGCGGGCGGTGTCGCGCACACGCCACACGACGACGGCGGCAATCTCGATGGGGTTGCCGTCGGCGTCGTTGACCTTGAGCTTGGGGGTGTTGAAGTTCTGCACGCGCAGGCTGAGCTTGCGCTTCGTGGTGAAGGGGTTCGTCCAGAACCAGCCGGCGCTCTTCAGCGTCCCGCGGTAGCGGCCTAGGAAGACCAGCACCTCGGCCTGGTTGGGCTGCAGGACGAACATGCCGCCGATGCTCAGCACGGCGGCGAGGCCGCAGCCGATGGCGAGGACGACGAACAGGATGTTGCCGAAGGCTCCGGAGAGGCCGATGAAGCCGACGGCGGCCCCGCCAAGGAGCAGGATGAGGAGCAGGCCGACGAACCCGTGCAGGGCGAAGGCGTCTCGTTCAGGCGTGGTGGCGCGGTCAACGGCCATGCCGGGGCATGGGTCACGGTGATGGAAAACCCTACGCCTGGTTGGGGGACCAGAGAGTCTCCGGCTGGTCCAGGAGGCGCGACGCCTCGCGCGACCACACGAAAAGGGCGTCGCTGAGGCGGTTGAGGTAGCGCACCTCGACGTCGCCGCAGCCCCCGGCGCGGCGCAGCGCGACCGCGAGGCGCTCGGCGCGGCGGCCAACGGTGCGGGCGAGGTGGAGCAAGGCGTTGAGCCGCGCCCCGCCCGGGAGGACGAACGAGCGCAATGGGGGGAGCAGGGCGGTGGCACGGTCCATCTCGGCCTCGAGCCAGGCGACCTCGGCGTCGGTGGTGCGCGGCTGGCCCGGCTTCAGGTCGGCAGGCAGGGTGGACAGCGTCGAGCCCAGGTTGAAGAGTTGGTGCTGGACGCGCAGGAGCGCCGCGGCCAGCGGCGCGACGGACGATGGCGAGTCGAGGGCGGCAGCGCGGGCGAGGCCAATCCACGCGTTGAGCTCGTCCACCGTGCCATACGCCTCGATCCGGAGGCTGTCCTTGGGGACGCGTTGGCCGCCCGCGAGGCCGGTGTCGCCGCCGTCGCCGGTCTTGGTGTAGATGCGGGACAGCGCGACGTGGGGGTCATGAAACCGTTTCGCGGGCTCGGCCACGCGGGCCCAGGCGCGGGGCGGTTCTTGAGCCATGCCCTCAGGCCATGACGACGAGGCGGCTGCGGCGGATGTCGCGCATGCGGGCGAAGGTGTCTGCGAGGGCCTGGACGCGGCCGGGGGCGCCGCCGACGATGAGGACGTCCATGCAGGTCTCGGCCTCGCAGTGGGTGTGCATGAGGGAGAGCACCACGTCGTGGAAGGCGTGGCGGATGTCGCTGACGCGCGCCTCCTTGTCGTGCGGGTACAGGATGGTGATGGAGCCGTGCACGTGGCGCCCGGTCGGGGCGGTGCGGGCCTGAAGGTGGTCGCGGACCGCGGCGCGCACGAACTCGCTGCGGCCCTTGTACGCCCCGGCGGCGATGGCGGCATCGGCGTCGGTGAGGAGCGCGTCGGGTAGGGAGACGCTCAGGATGGCCATGCGAAGACGAGGCGGGCCATTTTCATAACTCTTGGCTCATAGTTATTAGACAGGGGCGTTGGCAGGGCCACCCATGGGCGTCTGGCTCTCCACCCTCCTCGCCGTCGGCGCCGTCAGCCTGCTCGGCCTCCTCGGAGGCATCACGCTTCAGATTCGCGCCCTTGCCCGGCATAGTGTCCTCACCACTCTCGTCGCCGTCGCCGTCGGCGCTCTCCTCGGCGACGCGTTCCTCCACCTCCTCCCAGAGGCGGCCGTGTCGTGGGGCGGCTTCACGCCCGCCTTGGGCATGGCGGTTCTCGCCGGGTTCCTGCCGTTCTTCATCATGGAGGCGTTCCTGCGCTGGGAGCATACGCACGGCACGCATGCCCATAGCCCCCACGACCACGCGGAGGCCCGCCCGGCCCGCGTCGCCCCCTTCGGCTGGATGAACCTGGTCGGCTCCGGCGTCCACAACCTCCTCGATGGCGTCGTCATCGCGGCGTCCTTCCAGGCCGGCGAAGGGCTCGGCATCGCCACGGCCATCGCGGTCGGGCTGCACGAGATCCCGCACGAGCTTGGCGACTTCGCGGTCCTCGTCAAGGCCGGCTTCCCGCCCCGCCGCGCGCTGCTCTACAACTTCCTCTCCGCCTGCGTCGCCCTCCTGGGCGCCATCGTCTTCCTTCTCTTGCCCTTCTCGCCCGAGGCGCTCGACCACATCGCGCTCCCCCTGACCGCGGGCGGCTTCGTCTACATCGCGGCGGCCGACTTGGTGCCGGAACTGCACCACCACGGCGGCGAGCGGCGCCAGACCGCCTTCATCTTCCTCGGCGTGCTCGCCGGCCTTGCCATGATGTGGGCGTTCCTGGCCCTCGAGTAGTCCGTCCGCGCGGGTCGGACCGGCGGCCTCAAATTGGACCCATGAATTTCAGTTCATGTGGACTCTGGCTCTCTGTTGCGTCTCATCTCCGAGGCCACGCGGCACGCCATCCTGGCGCGCCTCCGGCAAGGCGAGCAGACCGTGGGCGACCTGGTGGTCGCCCTCGCAGACGAGCAGAGCAACCTGAGCCACCACCTTGCGGGTCTGCGCAAGGCCGGCCTCGTCGCCGCGCGCAAGGAAGGACGCACCCAGCGCTACCGGCTCAGCGACCCGGAGGTGGCGAAGCTGCTGGACCAAGTGGACGGCCTAGCGAGCCGCCTCGACCAGGTCGGCTACACGGCGGCCCTCGGAATCTCCGTGGAACCCGGCTTCTCCGGATATGGCTGAATCGAGCCAACATTATTCTATATAGAACCTGGAGAGATGGCCTATCCACCGTAGAGGGCAGTAGAGACCATGGAACTCCGAAAGCTGCAAGTCACCGGCGGCTCGACGCACGTCGTCAGCCTGCCCAAGAAGTGGATCGACCGCAACAAGCTCGGCCGCAGCGACACCGTGGCCATCCACGAAGAGCCCGACGGCTCCCTCCTTCTCATCCCCCACAGCGAGGCCAAGGCCGAGTCGCGCACCCTCACCGTCGAGCTGCCCGACAACCCACCGACCGAGGAGGTCGTGCGCCGCCTCGTGGGCGCCTACCTCGCCGGCGCCGACGAGATCCACGTCCGCAGCCCGGGCAAGATGGACCCCAAGGTGCGCGAGATCATCCGCACCGTCAGCCGCAGCCTGGTGGGCGTCGAGATCCAGGACGAAGGCGCCCAGAGCCTGACCCTGATGGACCTCGTCGGCGTCGCGGACATGGACCTGCGCAAGACCCTCACCCGCATGCAGCGCATCGCCCGCCTCATGTTCGACGACGCCCTCAAGGCACTCGAGTCCCGCGACGTCGCCTCCGCCAAGGACATCGCCAAGCGCGACGACGAGCTCGACCGCCTGCTCTGGATGGTCAGCAAGCAGATGCACGCCCTCCTCGAGCAGCCCCGCCTCACCGCGAAGCTCAACGTCCGCCCCGCCGAGGCGCTCAACCTCTTCCTCGCCGCCCGCTCCCTCGAGCGCATGGGCGACCACGCGACCAAGATGTGCGCCAACGTCGTCGCCCTCGACGGCCACAAGGTCGGCAAGGAGGTCCTCGAATCCCTCACCACGCAGGCCCACGTCGTGCGCGGCCTCTGGGACGACGCCTTCTCCAGCCTGAAGCGCCCCGACTTCGTGCAGGCCAGCCGCGCCGCCGACGCCGGCGAGGCCGCGAGCGCCTGGCGCGCCAACTTCCCCAACCTCGTGCGCGGCCTCCCACCCGAGACCGTCGGCCCGCTCACCCTCATCGCGGACTCCATCGACCGCACGCGCGGCTACGCCATTGACCTGGCCGAGACCGCGATGAACCAGACGTACCAGACGCAGGTCTGAGCACCCTCACGACGGCGGGTGGCAAGGGTCTTAATGGCGCCCTTTGTCGCGCGACTTGCGGCGACTTGGCCCCCGACAAGGGTCCATGGTCTAGCGGTTATGACGGTTCCTTCACACGGAACAAACCACCGGTTCAAATCCGGTTGGACCCACTGCGAAGTCTTCGGACAACGCTAAATGGGGGTCCCAAGTCGGCGCAAAACGTCGGGGGTCCGCTCCCCGACGGCGCATGCCCCGGTAGTGTAGCGGCCTATCATGGGACCCTGTCACGGTTCCGACCTGGGTTCAAATCCCAGCCGGGGCGCTCAGCCAGCCGCCCGGATGCTTCCCGCGTCCCGGCCTTCGGACTCCGCCCCACCTCCAGGGTCTCGCGAGCCGCAAGAGGCAAGCCCCATCCCCGGGGCGTGCGACATCTGGTTGGCCAGCCGCAGGTTCGATCCCTGCCGCCGGCCGTATGGAGCAAGACATCGCCCCCTGCGCGATGTGCGACCGCGAGCTCCCCGTCCACTTGGACGGGCGCCTCGCCGGCCACATCTGCGCTTAGACCGGACGGTCCGCCGTCCCGCGCCTCGGGGCCCTTCGGGGCTCCGAGGCCCCTTTTCCCTTTCGTTTCCGCGTTCGCCGCTTCAGGCCAGGACACGGCTCATCAGCATGAGAAGCATAGCGACGCCGACCATGGCGGCGCCCATGATGCTCGCCTTGCCCAACTTGGCGCCGTACTCGGCGATGAGCTTCCCCTGCTCCGGGGTCGGGGTGCCCTTCACGCTGTTGCACACAGCGAGCCATTTCTTCTCGGTCGGCATGTTGACGGCGAGTCCGTGGCCGTACGCGCCCAAGGCGAGCAAGGCGCCCAACGTGAGCCAGAGGTTGCGGCCCTCGAAGGCGGCACTGTAGACCTGCTCCTTGCCGTACAGCCAGCCGCCGAAGAGAATCGTCATCGCGCCGGCCAGCGCGAAGAACCAGCCGATGCCGCGGCGCCGCGCCAGCGTGAGGACGAATCCCATCCCCGAAGGGCCGGCGGCCATGAGGGCGGGGCCGATGACCCGGGCCTGGTAGGCGGCGCCGCCGAACCAGGCCGATGCGAAGAGCACGTGCAGGAGGACGAGAAGGCCTGTGAACTGGAAGTCCATGGGCCGGAACCTTCGCGGCGGTTGATAACCCCGAACGTTGCCGAACGGCTGGCCACGAACCCTGGCCCGCCAACCCCTAAATAGGGGGTCCGTGTCGGCCGGTTTGCTCCCAAGAGGGAATCCTATGGCGAAGAACCCTGCCCGCATGTACCGCAAGATCATGCAGCACGCCTACACCCGCCGCGAGTTCATGGGCGGCGTCCCGGGCAACCGCATCCTCCAGTACGAGTCGGGCAAGGCCACCGGCGACTTCCCCGTCGTCCTCAACCTCCTGCCGACCGAGCGCGGCCAGGTCCGCCACACCGCCCTCGAGGCCATGCGCATCACCGCCGTCCGCGCGCTCGACGCCGCCGTCGGCCGCGAGAACTACTACCTCAAGGTCCGCGTGTACCCGCACCACGTCCTGCGCCAGAACAAGCAGGCCAGCGGCGCCGGCGCCGACCGTGTCTCCATGGGCATGCGTCTCGCGTTCGGCAAGGCCATCGGCACGGCCGCCCGTGTCGAGGCCGGCCAGACCCTTCTGACCATCAAGGTCACCCCGAAGGGCTTCGCCGCCGCGAAGGACGCCATGCGCAAGGCCTACAACAAGGTCGCGAGCCCCTGCGACATCGACGTGCAGGGCCTCGAGCTCGTCACCTTCTAAGCCCGCAGGCGTCTCGCCGCACGGGTTGGTGCCTTCACGGTCCGCAGCCGTCCCCTCGTCATCTTGGCCTTCGCGCTCTTGGCGAGCGCGGGCGGCCTCGCCATCGCAATCCATGATGGGCTCGCGACGCCCGTCGTCGGCGCGGCCACTGCGCTCGGCGAGACGGCCACGGCCAAAGGGGATGCCACGGTCTTCCTCGCGCCGCCGACGGCCGACTGGGCCGCCGTGCGCCTCGTCCTTGGCAACGCCACCTACATCATCGGCACGGGCGACGCCGCCACAGTCGTTCTCGCGACCGGGGCGGACCTGCACGCCGACGCGGGCAACGTCATCGTGCGCGGCCCGGTCCTTCTGCGCGCCCCCCACCCGGACGGGTCCGGGCGCCTGCTCGTCATCCTCGCCGTGACGTCGTGGGACACGCCCATCCTGTTCGGGTGAGCCATGCCCGACCCCGCGTGGCTGCCAGTGACCGTGCTCGCCCTCGCCGGCCTCTCGGTCCTCGCCTACGCCATCCGCGCCCTCGACCTCCTGGGCGCCGCGGCCTCGTTCTTCCTCGGCCTCCTCATCGCCCTGCTGGGCGGCCTGAGCTGGATCGCCCTCATGGTCCTCTTCACGGGTCTGAGCGTCGTCGCCACCCGCGTCGGCCGCGCCGCGAAAGAGCGGCAAGGGGTCGCCGAGGCGGCAGGCGGCGAGCGCGGCGTCCGCAACGTCATGGGCAACGGCGCCGCCGCCGGCATCGTGGTCCTCGCCACGCAGGTGCCCGGGGTGCCGCCCGTCGCCGTCGCCGCCGCGTACGCCGCGGCCGTGGCCGCGGTGGCGGCGGACACGATGGCCTCCGAGATCGGCGTCCTCGCCGGCCGCGCGCGCTCCATCCTGCCCCCCTTCGCCGCCGTGCGCGTCGGCTCCGACGGCGGCGTGAGCCTGCTTGGCCAGGCGGCCGCCCTCGTGGGAGCCGCGGCCGTCGCGGCCGCCGCCATTCCGGCGGTCGGCCTACCGGCGCGGCTCGTGTGGGTCCCGCTCGTGGCCGGTTTTCTCGGCTGCCAGGTGGACTCCCTGCTCGGCGCGACCCTCGAGGGCGACGTGGCCCGGGGGCGGCCGCTCGGAAAACAGGATGTCAACTTCCTCGCCAGCCTGCTGCCCGCCGTGGCCGTGCTCATCGGAGTCAGCCTCGCGTCGTGAGCCTCAAGAGGGCGATGCCCGTCGCGCACGCATGGACATCGCGGCCAAGAAGCACGCCCTCCGCCTCGTGCCCTACGGGCTCTACCTCGCCGGCTCGCGCCACGCCGACGGCCACACCGCCGTCAGCCTGGTGAGCTGGTTCACGCAGTCGAGCTTCGACCCCCCGCTCGTCGTGCTGGGCATGCACCGAGAGGGCGAAGCGTTCAAGGCCGTAAAGGAGACCGGCGTGCTCGCCGTGAGCCTTCTAGGGGCCACGCAGAAAGACCTCGTCAAGCCGTTCTTCAAGCACGTCCTCGTCGCCGACGGGAAGGCCGGCCCGCTCGACGTCCGCGTCGGCGCCAACGGCTGCCCGCTCCTGCCGCAGCTGCCCGCCAGCCTGGAGCTCAAGGTCCACCAGGTGCTGGAGCTCGGCGACCATGCCACCGTCGTCCTCGAGGTCACCGAAGCCCACCTGTGGGACAAGGACGCGGCGGCGCTCGACCACAAGACCGCCGGCCTGCACTACGCAGGCTAGGAAACGGCCTCCCCCGTTGGGTCACCGCCAAGACCAAGAGCCGGGACGGGCCTTTCGCGGCGTGGTCGGCACGCCTCTCTACGTCGTCGCCGAGTTCGACGGCCAAGGCTCGCGGCTCGCGGAGTTGACGCGGCGCATTCCCGGCGCGACGGCCGACGCCATCGCCGACCCCATCGTGGAGGTGGGAGGGGAGCGCATGATTCCGCTCGCGGTCCTCGTTCAAGGGGTCCCGCCGGCCCAGGCGCAGGCGATGCTCGACGAGTTCAAGCAGTCCGGGCACGCCGTCGAAGTGATCTCCGACGACCGCGTGGCGGAACGCCTGCTGCTTCGGCTCCATTTCCCGTTGGAGGCAGCGCCCAGCGTCGGCTTGCAGGTCTTCGAGCGGTTCCTTGGGCCGCTGCACAACCCGTGGGTCCACATGGACGACGGGGCGGTCTACATCCGCGGCCGCGTCGCGCTGCCGGACCAGGCCGACGCCATTGCGCGCCGCCTCGCGGCCGAGCTCGCCGCCGCCGGCGTGGAGGCGCAAGTGGACGTGCAGGTCATCGACCGCCACGACCTCTCCGTGTGGGAGGACCTCGTCGAGGCGACGCTCGGGCTCTCCCGGTGAACGGCGCCCCGCTCGCTTTATAGCGGCCGTCCGTGCGCGGCGCAATGGCGGTCACGGCGGTCATCGGGGCCCAGTGGGGCGACGAAGGCAAGGGCAAGGTCGTGGACATCCTCGCCGAACGCGCCGACCTCGTCGTGCGCTTCCAGGGCGGCAACAACGCCGGCCACACCCTCGTCGTGGACGGCCAGGTGTACAAGCTCCACCTCATCCCCTCCGGCGTCGTGCAGGGCAAGGTCGGCGTCATCGGCAACGGTTGCGTTGTGGACCCCTTCGTGCTCGTCAAGGAGATCAGCGACCTCAAGGCGCGCGGCATCACGCCCCAGCTGCGCATCTCCGACCGCGCCCACCTCATCCTCCCCTACCACCAGGCCATCGACAAGGCCGAGGAGGAGGCGAAGGGGGCCGCCAAAGTCGGCACCACAGGGCGTGGCATCGGCCCCTGCTACGCGGACAAGGCGAGCCGCATCGGCGTCCACGCCGGCGACCTCCTCCACCCCAAGCGCCTCGACGAGAAGGTCAAGCAGAACGTCGCCCTCAAGCAGGCCCTCCTCACCGCGCTCGGCTCGAAGGAGCGGCTCGACGCCGCGGCCACCCTCAAGGCGCTCCAGGCCGTCACGCCCACACTTCAGCCTTTCCTCACCGACACCGTCCAGCTCCTGCAGGCCGCCGCCGAGGCCGGTGAGTCCATCCTCCTCGAGGGCGCGCAGGGCGCCATGCTCGACCTCGACCACGGCACCTACCCGTACGTCACCTCCTCCGCCACCGCCTCCGGCGGCATGTGCTCCGGCTCCGGCCTCGCGCCGCGCCAAATCGGCGACGTCATCGGCGTCGTCAAGGCCTACACGACCCGCGTCGGCTCCGGCCCGTTCCCCACCGAGCTCAGCCTCGAGAAAGGCCCCGGCGAGGTCATGAGCCGCGTCGGCGCCGAGGTCGGCACCACGACCGGCCGCAAGCGCCGGTGCGGCTGGCTCGACCTCGTCGTCGTCAACCACGCGGTCAACCTGTGCGGCATCAACCAGCTCGCCATCACGAAGATGGATGTCCTCAACGGCCTGCACGAAGTGCTCGTCTGCACCGCCTACCAGATGCCCGACGGCCGCAAGCTCACCCACATCCCCAGCGACCTCGACGAGTTCGCCAAGGCCAAGCCGGTCTACCAGTCGTTCGCCGGCTGGAAGGACCTGGGCGACGGCACCTGGGAGAGCATGCCGACCGAGGCGCGCAAGTTCCTCCAGTTCATCCGCGAGAAGACGGGCGCCACCATCAAGTTCGTCGGCACCGGCCCGGGTCGCGAGCAGACCGTCGTCGTCCGCTAGGCAGAGTCCTTCGGCGCGTCGTTCGGCTCAAGCCCGGCGAGCGTGTACTCGACGCGTTGCGTGCCTTGCCCTTTCGCGCGGCGGCCGAGGATGGCGACGTCGCCAATCTCGCCCGTGTTGAGCACGTGCGTCCCGGCGCAGGGGCACAGGTCCACGTCGGCGCCGATGCGGATGACGCGCAGGTCGGTCACCGACTTGGGCAGAAGGTCCATGTTGGTGCGCTCCGGAGGCTGCTCCGCGAGCACTTGGTCGCGCGTCATCGTCGCGGCCGTGATGGCCTGCTTGGAACGGATGATGTCGTTGGCCGCGGAGGCCAAATCGGCGAGCATCGGGTTGGTGAACTCGACGGGGTTGAAGTCGATGCGGCTGCGCGTCGCGTGGATTTGGTTGCCCACGGTGCGGATGCCGCCGAACATCTCGTAGGCGAGGCCGGAGACGAGGTGCTGGGCGGTGTGCATGCGCATGTGGGCGTAGCGGCGCCCCCAATCAATGGCGCCGGTCACCGTGTCGCCGATGGCGAGGCCGTGGCCGGGGCCGACGACGTGGCGCACCGGGCCGCGCTTGGTGACCTCGCGCACCGCGACCACACGGCCGTCCGTGGTCGTGAGAGTGCCGGTGTCCCATTCCTGCCCGCCGCCGAGCGGGTAGAACAGCGTCTGGTCGAGGACCACCGCGTCCGGGAACGACTCCACGACGCGCGCCGTGAACGTGCGGTCGTAGCACGCTTCCAGGCGGTCCATGTAGAGCATCCGGGTCATGGGGTTCCATGGAGGGACGCGCCCCATAGCCTTGACGGCAAAGGCCATGTCCGGGACGGCCATCGCTCGGACGTGCGCGTCCTTGGCCTCCTGCTCATCCTGCTCGTGGCGGTCCCCACGGTCCTTGCGCAGGTTCCCCCGGCGGTGCCGAGCAGCCCGTTCGCGGCCGGCGTCTCCGTCGAGACCGCGGCGAGCGTGGCGGTCGCCTCCGACGGGCCCGCCAAGCTCACCGTCACGGTGCGCAACACCGCGACGCCGACGAACACGCCGCTCGACCAGCAGCGCCAGGTCGTCCTCGAGGCCACCGGCGCGCCCGACGGCTGGAGCGCGACCCTCCCCGCCGGCCCCTACAAGTTGGGTCCTGGCCAGTCGCAGGCCGTCCAGCTCACCCTCTCCGTCTCCCCGTCCTCCTCCGCCAAGGAGGCCCGCATCACCGTGACCGCCCGCATGCTGCCACTGGGCGCGGACGCGGTCCCGGTGCTCGGCCCCGTCGTGGACCCTGAAGCGTCCGCGAGCGCGACCGTGCAGGCGACACGCCAGGACGAGCCGCTGCGCGCCTTCGTCGAGGCGGTCGGCCCCGCCGCCGTCGTGGGAGGTCTCGCCCTGCTCGCCATCCTGGTCGTCGTCCTGGTCGTGGTCGCCCTGCGGCGCCGCAGCCCGCTGCGCATCGAGGCGGAGCCGACCAGCCTGGCGGTGCGCCCCGGCGCGTCCGGGAGCCTCACCCTCACGGTCCGCAACGCCGGGCGCCGCGCCGAGCGCGTCCTCTTGGACGGCGCGGCGGCGCGCGGCTGGGAGGTCGAGGTGCCGGAGCACGTGCTGGAGCTGGAGCCCGGCGCGGCGCATGTCGTCGAGGTCGTCGTGGCGGCCGGCAAGCGCGCCTCCGCCTCGGAGCTCATCGTCGTCGCGGTGGCGCAGCGTGAAGGTGCCCCCACCGCGCGGCTCGTGGTCCCGCTCACGCTCCAGTCGGCCCCCGCTGCGTCGGGCGCGGTCAAGGGCGAGTGAAGAGAAGGCGCGCCGACTCGCGCGTCACCAGGCTGCCGCGGTGGCCTGGGTGGAAGCGCTCGACGTAGCCTCCGACGAGGGCGAGCCCGGCCCGCTCCGCCTCGTCCGCCAGGTCCGGCGGGTGCCCGAAGTGGGTGCGGCGGCCGTCCTGCACCTCCCGCATGCCCGGCTCATCGCCCACGGCCTGTCCTTGTCCCGCGCGCAGGTCGCCGGGCGTGAGCCGCTCCTGGACGACGTGGCCGCCCGGCTGGAGGACGCGCGCCATCTCGGCGAGGGCGACGGCGCGGCCCGCGGCGCCGAGGTGGCCCGTGCAGTGGAGGTCGAGCACCGCGGAGAAGGCTCCGTCCTGGAACGGCAGGGCGGCGGCGTCGGCGAGGACGCGTTTGGCCTCAGATGGGAGCCGGGAAAGGATGTGCCAGGACACGTCCAGGCCGACGACGTCCACGCCGGCGGCGAGCAGCGGCTTGAGCGCCTTCCCGTTGCCGCACCCCAGTTCGAGAACCAGGCCGTCGCCAAGCCACGGTAGCAGCTCCGCGACGGCTCGTTCGCCGCGCCACGGCGCCTCGTGAAGACGGTAGAAGCGGTCCCACACGTTGGCGGCGCGCTTCACGGCGCCCGCGAGCCCCGCCACCCTGATAACGAGCGTCCTCCTGGTGGACCCATGCCCAAACGGCGGGACAAAGGCGAGGAGCGCGCCATCGCCGTGCGCCGCCTCGACCTGCTCCTGGCCGCCGCCCGCGCCGAACGCGCCGGGGGGCGCCCCGAGCTCGCCGACCGCTACGGCGTCCTCGCCCTCGCCGTGGCCCAGAAGTACCAGACGGGGCTCGAACCGCGCCACAAGCAGCAGCTCTGCCGCAAATGCGGCGCCGTCGCCGGGGCCGAGACGCGGCGCGTCCGCGTCGTCGCCGGCCGCATCGTCACCACCTGTTTGCGGTGCGGCGCCGTCCGCCGGCAACCCCTTGAGCCGCGCCGGTCTCCGCCGTCCCCATGAAGGAAGCCACGAACAAGCAGATCCAGGGGCTGCGCGGCAAGGCGCAGGCCCTCGACGTCACCCTCCACGTCGGCAAGAACGGCATCACGCCGGCCACCATCGAGGAGCTCTCGGGCCAGCTCAAGAAAAAGAAGCTCGTCAAGGTCCGCCTCCTGAAGGCCGCCACCGAAGGCGGCGCGCAGGACGACGCGCAGGCCAAGGCGCTCGCCGAGGCCACCGGGAGCCGGTTGCTCGAAGTGCGCGGCCACACGGCCGTCTACTGGCGCAGCTAACGTTCGGCGCCTGCCAGGCCGCCCAATCTTCCGGTCCATCTGGACTCCGGCGCGTCCTGCCACAACGCGGTCGCTGGGGGAGGCTCCGACGACGGGCAGGCCGACCGTGGGCCCGGTCAGCCTTTGTCGGCGAGTTTGCGCGTGAGCATGTGGACCAGGAGATCGGGGTCCACGGGCTTCGAAAGGACTGCGTAATTGTCGGTGCGGCCCTTGGTGATGAGGAATTCGTCGGGGGTCGCGCTGAAGGCGATGAGCCGCGCCGTGGGGGCCACGCGGGCCGCATCGGCCAAGAACTGGGCCCCGTCCCCGCCCGGCATGCGGTAGTCGCTCAGGATGACGTCCACCTTCTCCTTGCCCAGGGTGGCAAGACCTTCCGCGGCCGAGGCGGCGGTCAAGACCCGGACCCGGGGCAGGACCCAAGCCAAGTGAGCCCGCAACGACGTCGTGATGCTGGCATCATCGTCCACGAACAGGACGGTTCCTTTGGCATCATCATTGGGGGGCATGGTCAAGCCTCCGCGGCGGCGGGCGCGGCAAGCGGCAACCCAACCAGCACGGTCGTGCCTTTGCCCAACCCGGCGCTGGAGAGTGCGATGGTTCCGCCCTGGGCCTCCACGAGGCCCTTGCAGATGTAGAGCCCGAGGCCGGTGCCGGGGGCGGCTTTTTCGTCGCCGACGCGCACGAAGGGCGTGAAGAGACGCGGGATGTCCTCGGCCGCGATGCCGCGCCCCGTGTCGGAGACGGAGATGCGCGCTTCGTTTCCTTGCGGCACGAGCTTGACGACGACGCGACCGCCGGCGGGCGTGTACTTGATGGCGTTGGAGCCCAGGTTCAGCAGCACCTCGGCGCAGCGGTTGGCGTCCACGTGCGCCATCGTGGGCGGGGGGGCGACGTAGGCAAGGTCGAGTCCGGCTTGCTCGGCCAGGCCACGAAGGGATGCCACGGCGGCAGAGCAAAGTTTGGCGAGGTCGGTTTCTTCGAGGTTGAACGTCAGGGTTTTGGTTTGCAAGCGGCCGACTTGGCGCATGTCCTGCAAAAGTCCGCCCAGGCGGCGTAGGTTGGCATCCATCGCATCCGCCAGGTCGCTGATGCGGCCATCGTGGTACAATGCGGTGTTCATCGCGCGCAGGCTGGCGACCTCCAAGCGAATGGGCGAGATGGGGTTCGCCAGCTCGTGGGCCGCGAGGTTGAGGAAATCGCTCTTGAACTTGTTCGCGTCGCGCTCGGAGGCGAGCTCCGCCTCGCGCTGGACGGCGACGCCGCGCAACCGTTCGGCCTCCACTTCCGCCGTGACGTCCGTCGTCACGACGTTCATGTAGCGTGGCCCGTCGGAGCGCTCTTGAGAAATGCGTGTCGAGGCGGCAATCCAACGGGGTCCGTCGGGGCTCGCCACGCGGAACCGGGACGTGGTGGGGCCGGTCTGGGCCTGCGCGAACTTGGCCAACACCGCGTCCAGGTCGTCGGGCAGAATGGCCTCCACCCACGCCATGTTGTTCGCCAGGAGTTTAGCCGCGGACAGGTTGAACAAGTGCTCAAAGGCAGGGTTCACAAACAGGATGCGGAAGGGATCCAGTTGACCCAGGAGAATTCCTGCGTCCACGTTGTTGGTCACGGTGCGCAGGAGGCTCGTCGCATCCTGGAGCGACGCGGTCCGTTCGGCGACGAGTTGTTCGAGCCGCTCCGTCGGCGTCTGTTGAACGGGGGCTCGGCGACGGCGTTCGACGGCAAATTGCAGAATGCTGCGCAAGCGTGATCCGGCCACGCTCCCCTTTGCGACGAAATCATCCGCGCCGGTGGCTACAGCGGCGGGCCCGACGGACTCGTCCACGGTCCCCGTGTGCGCCACGACGGGCGGCCCCACGGCGACCAGGGCACGAACCGTCTCGAGTCCTTGACTGTCGGGGAGATTGAGGTCGCACAGGACGACGTCGAACGTCTCCTGCCCCAGCAGCTTGAGCGCCGCCGCGAGCGTGCCGGCGGTCCGCAGTTCCAAGGGCGGCCCGCTCGTGCGGCGAAGCGCCAGGAGCGTCAGCTCCTCGTCCGCCGGACTGTCTTCGACGAGAAGCACCTTGAGTTGCACGTCACGCCCCCTTGGGCAGCAGGGCGGTCCGCATCCAGAACTTGTGCACCTCTGTTGCCGTCGCCTGGTACCCCAAGGCGTCGTCGGGCTTCGGCAAGTAGCAGTTGGCGCCCACCTGGTACGCCCGCGCAATGTCCTCTTCCAGGCGCGAACTCGTCAAGATGATGACGGGAACTGCGTGGAGACGCGGGTCGGATTTGATGGCGGTGAGGACCTCGTGGCCGTCCATGCCAGGCATTTTCAAGTCGAGCAGCACCATGTCGGGAAGCGGTTTCGGCGAACGCAAGAGGGCCAACGCCTTCTCGCCCGAGTCCACCACGTCGAGCTGCGTGTCCGAGGCGACGCGTTTGAACGCCAAGCGCACGAACTCGGTGTCGGCAGGAGAATCCTCAACGTAGAGGAGCCGGAACTGACGGGGCTCGGTCATGCCGGCGCCGCCGGGAGCGTGAAGAGGAACGTCGTGCCTTGGCCCGGCTCCGATTCGAGCCAGATGCGGCCGCCGTGGCGCTCCAGGATGCGGCGGCAGTTCGCCAACCCGATGCCCGAGCCGGGGAACTGTGCGACCGAGTGCAGGCGCTGGAACGGGACAAACAGGCGGTGCAGGTCCTTCGCGTCAATGCCAATGCCATTGTCGCGCACCGACAGGAGCCACTGGTCGCCGTCACGCCGGGCGCCGACGTGCACGCGGGGCGGTTCCGGGCCGTGGAATTTGAGGCCGTTGCTGATGAGGTTCTGCAGGACTTGCCCCATCAAGGAGCGGTCGCACTGAACCGTCGGCAGCGGGTCGTGGGTCACCTTCGCAGCCTTGTCGGCAACCAATTGTTCAAGGTTCGCGAGGGCTCCGGCGAAGATGTCCTCCAGGCCGATGTCCTCCATCTTCATGTCGGCCTTGCCGGCGCGCGCGAAGGACAGGATGTCCACGATCATTGCCTTCATGCGGGCCGTGCCGTCGAGGGAGCTTTGCATGAAACGCGCGGCCTCGGGCTCCAACTTGCCTTGCGTTTCCTGTTGGAGCAACTGCACGTAGCCCGTGATGGTGCGCAGCGGCTCCTGCAAGTCGTGCGAGACCACATGGGCGAAGCGCTCCAGGTCCGCGTTCGAGCGCGCGAGGTCGTCGGCGCGCTTGGCCAACTCGCGCTCGGTGCGTTCCAGCTTGGCCTTCTCGGTTTGCAGGTCGTCGAGAATGTTGAAGGTGGCGCGTTGCATGCCTTCGGTGCGTGCTTGCTGCACGTCGAAATCCTCCAGGATGTTGAAGGTGGCGCGTTGCATGCCTTCGGTGCGTGCTTGCTGCACGTCGAAATCCTCCAGGATGTTGAAGGTGGCGCGTTGCATGCCTTCGGTGCGTGCTTGCTGCACGTCGAAATCTTCTAGGATGTTGAAGGTGGCGCGTTGGGTCTCTTCGATGCGGCGCTTCTCAATCTCGAAATCCTCGAGGATGTTCAGGGTCGCCAACTGAACTTGCCCCGCCTCCACGGCTTCCTGGCTCTGCATCAAGCGGCGCCTCCGCCGGTGCGCTTGCGCAGCTCCTCGATTTCGCCCTTGAGCTCGATCATCTTGAGCTCGCGGCCGACGGTGAGGCGCTGGAACCGCTCGAGTTCGGCCAAGCGGGCCAACTCCCGCTTGCGCTGGTCGGCGACTTCCGCCTCGGCCTCTTTCTGCTTCGTCACGTCACGCGCCGCCGCGAAGACACCCAGTACATTCCCGCCGGCGTCCTTGTACACGGTCGCATTGTACAGCACGTGCGTCACGCGGCCGGAGGCGTGGCGAATGGTGAGCGGATAGTCGGTGACGAATCCCTTCGCGAACACCTGCTGGTATCCTTCCCGAGCCTTGTCCGGCTCGGCGAAGTAGTTTGAAAAGTCGGTGCCAATGAGCTTCTCGCGCGGCACACCGGTGACCTTGACGGAACCGTCGTTGACGTCCAGAATCTTACCCTCAGGGCTGATGGTGACGAGGGGGTCGAGCGACGCCTCGATGAGGCTACGCGCGTACTGGCTGGCTTGCTTTTGCGACGTGACATCACGCGCGGCCGCGAAGACGCCCAGCACGTTGCCGGCGGCGTCGCGGTACACTGCGGCATTGTACAGGACATCGGTGAGCCTGCCAGACGAATGCCGGATAGTGAGCGGATAGTCGCGCACCAAGCCTTTGCTGAACACTTGCAGGTAGCCTTCCTTGGCCTTCGCCGGCTCGCTGAAGTAACTCGAAAAGTCGGTGCCGATGAGTTTCTCGCGGGGCAATC
>JAHFTW010000005.1:0-59526 GCA_023269235.1 Thermoplasmata archaeon | reverse complement strand
GTGAGCGGATAGTCGCGCACCAAGCCTTTGCTGAACACTTGCAGGTAGCCTTCCTTGGCCTTCGCCGGCTCGCTGAAGTAACTCGAAAAGTCGGTGCCGATGAGTTTCTCGCGGGGCAATCCGGTGGCGGCGATGGTGGCCTCGTTGACGTCGGTGATTTTGCCATCGGGGCTGATGGTGACGAGGGGGTCGAGCGACGCCTCGATGAGGCTACGCGCGTACTGGCTGGCTTGCCTTTGCGACGTGACATCACGCGCGGCCGCAAAGACACCCAGCACATTGCCGGCGGCGTCCCGGTACACGGTGGCGTTGTACAGGACATCGGTGAGCTTGCCGGATGTGTGGCGAATGGTGAGCGGATAGTCGCGCACCAAGCCTTTGCTGAACACTTGCAGGTAGCCTTCCTTGGCCTTCGCCGGCTCGCTGAAGTAACTCGAAAAGTCGGTGCCGATGAGTTTCTCGCGGGGCAATCCGGTGGCGGCGATGGTGGCCTCGTTGACGTCGGTGATTTTGCCATCGGGGCTGATGGTGACAAGGGGGTCGAGCGACGCCTCGATGAGGCTGCGCGCGTACTGCGAGGCTTCCTGGCCAAGGCGCCGAATCGTGTTCTCCCGCAGGTAAATCAGAACCTCGCTGATCAGGCTCAAGTCGAAGGAGAGAACCTTGGAAAGACTCGTGAAGGCCTGACGAGCCTCCGGCGCGTCAGGGGCTTTGGCGACGATGCGGTCCCCGAGGAGATTGAGGAGGTGGTTGAACGCCCCATTCAGAGGCGACACCTCGATGCGAGCTGAATCGTAGAGCAACGCCAGCTCCAGCCTTTCTCGCACATACTCCGGGCCATACTTGCCCTCCACGGCGGCCACCAGGTGGTTCTCCTTCAGCCGCTTGGCACGAGCCAGGAGCGCCGGGTCGCGCGTCAACTCCGTCGATTTGGAGAAACGGCCCAAGTGCTCGAAGAATGCGTTGGCAAGGGCGGGCGCCGCCGCCTGGACCATGGCCTTGACTTGGGCCAGCCGCCGTTCGTCGTCGGCGCCGAAGCCGAACAGCTGCCGGCGTCGATCAATGCCTTGCTCGTCCAGCCCAAGCTCCTTCGCAAGCCAGTCTGGCCCAATGAGAGGTACCACCATGAGAACCACGAATCAATGGCGCCAGCGGACCTTATACGCGTCGCCCGCGGTTTTTATAGAAACCGTGGAACGCAAAGCCCGGAAATCCCGTTTTCCCCCCCCCCCCCAGAAAATCAGTCCGGTTTGCCCCAAAACACGCACGCCAGCCAAACGCCCCGACCCATGACTTGGGGCCCCAGCCGCCTTGCACACCCGGCCGCGCCCGGCGGCGGACGCGGACAGGCCGAGAGCGGGGAACGGACACGCGCCTCACCCCGGTTTCACTCCAGGAGGCCGGTCCCCAAACAGGTTTATACCCCCCCCTCTTCGGCGAAGTTTGCCCCCTGGGAGAATTGTGGAATGACCACCGTTTATGATGTCCCCGCAACCGCCTTGATTTCCGAGGCAGCCAAAAAGCTGACCGAGGTCAAGGAGATCCAGGCTCCGGAGTGGGCGCCGTTCGTCAAGACCGGCATCCACACCGAGAAGCCTCCGGTGCAGGACGACTGGTGGCACACCCGGGTCGCCGCCGTGCTCCGCAAGGTGTACACGGAAGGCCCGGTCGGGACGGAGACGCTGCGCGCCCACTTCGGTGGATTCCGCGACCGCGGCAACCGCCCCAACCACGCTGTCAAGGGCTCGGGCTCGATCGCCCGCACCGCACTGCAGCAGCTCGAGGCCGCCGGTCTGGTCCAGACCGTGCAGGCCCAGGGCCGCGTCGTGACGGCCGAGGGACGCAGCCTCATGGACAACGCCGCCCACACCGTGCGCGCCGTCGTCCAGAAGGCGGTCCCTGAGCTCAAGAAGTACTAGGGGGAAGCATGGACGACCTGGAGGCGGCCCGCCGGAGACGGCTGGCTGAACTCCAGGCCCAGCAGGCCCGCGCCACCGGCCAGGACCCGGCGGCGCAGGCGCAGGCTGCGGCCCAACAGGCCGCATCCGAGGAGGCCGCGATCGAGCGCCTCCTGCAACAGGTCCTGGAACCGGAGGCGCGAGAGCGTCTCCAGCGCATCCGCATGAGTCGCCCCGACTTGGCGACCGAGGTCACGAGGCAACTCGCGGGCCTGGTCCAAGCCGGCCGACTCGCGCGGCGCGTGGGCGACGAGGACCTCAAGAAGATCCTCACCGCCCTCTCGCCGCCGGACCGCGACATCAAGATCACGCGCAAGTGAAGTGAAGTTGGGCCCCGCAAGGGGAAGTGAACAAGATGGCCAGCAAGAAGCCCCTCGCAAAGAAACTCCGCCTCCTCGCGGCGGAGAAATCGAACCGCCGTGTGCCGGCCTGGATCATGATCCGCACCAGCCAGCGCTTCACCAGCCACCCCCACCGCCGCAGCTGGCGCAAGAGCCACCTGAAGATGTAAGGAGTGTTTCTTATGGCTGACACCACCACCGAGCTCGAGCGCATCTACACCATCCCTCTCCGCAAGACCAAGGACCTCGTGCGCAGCCGCCGCGCCGACCTCGCCATCCGCGACGTCAAGCGCTTCCTGGCCCAGCACATGAAGTCCGACTCCATCTGGATGGACGCCTCCGTCAATGAGTCCCTCTGGTCCCGGGGCAAGTTCACCATCCCGAGCCGCATCCGCGTCCGCGCCACCCGCTTCAGCGACGGCGTCGTCGAGGTCACGCTCCCCGAGGCCGCCACCTCCGGCTCCATCCGCAGCACCATCAAGGACCGCCGCGAGAAGGCCGCCGCCAAGACCATCCTCAAGGCCCCCGAGGCCGCCGAGGAAGGCGACGAGGACGGCGAGCACGGCCACAGCCACGGCGACAAGGACGAGCGCCCCACGACGGATGTCAAGGGCGTCGGCCCCGCCACCGCCGAGAAGCTGGAGAAGGCGGGCATCGCCACCCTCCACGACCTCGCCCACGCCGACCCCGCCCAGGTCACGGAGGCCTCCGGGTCCACCGTGGACAAGGCCAAGGGCTGGATCGCGGACGCCAAGGCCATCCTCGACGGCAAGACCGAGGTCGCCGACGTCAAGGCCCAGCCTGCCCTCGAGGCGGACAAGGCCAAGGGCAAGAAGGCCGAGTAGGCCGTCCGCCCCTCCCCGTCCGGTGATCTCGTGTTCAAGCGCCTCGAACCGTTCGGCAACCCCAACGTCGGGGTCTACGCGCGCGCGACGAGCCGGCACCTGTTCACGCCCCTCGGGCTGACGCCAGAGAACATCCGCGACATCGAGGACGCCGTCGGCCTCAAGGCCATCACCGCCTCCATCGGCGGCTCCGAGCTCGTCGGCTCCCTCGTGGCGGCCAACAAGTTCGGCGCCGTCGTGGCCGACTTCGCCACCGACCGCGAGATGAAGGTGTTCAAGGACGCCGGCCTCGCCGTCGCCCGCCTGGAGTCGAGCCGCCTCAACGCGGCCGGCAACAACATCCTCGTCAACGACCTCGGCGCCCTCGTCCACCCGGACTTGAGCGCCAAGGCGATGAAGATGGTGGAGCAGACCCTTAACGTCCCCGTCGAGCGCGCCGCCATCGCGGGCCTGCCCACTGTGGGCACCGCCGGCTTCGCGACGAACAAGGGCGTCCTCGTCCACCCGCTCTCCTCCGAGACCGACCTCGCCTTCGTCAAGAAGGCCCTCGGCGTCCCGGCCCGCATCGGGACCGTCAACCACGGCCACGGCCTGGTCGGCGCCGGCATCGCGGCCAACCAGAACGGCGCCGCCGTCGGTTCCAAGACGACCGGCATCGAGCTCGGACGCATTGACGAGGCGCTCGGCATCGGAGTCTGAGCACCATGGCCGACGCCGCCGCCAGCCCTGACCAGCTCATGGCGCAGTTCGACCTTGTGCAGCGCCAACTCGCCCGCGTGGACCGCCAGCTCCAGGCCCTCGAGCAGGCGCTCATGGAGTCGCAGCAGGCCCTCGCCACCGTGCGCCACCTCGCCGAGTCCTCCGGTCGGCAGGAGATGCTGCTCCCCATCGGCGGCGGCGTCCACGTGCGCGCCACCCTCGACGCCGGCCAGAGCGTCCTGCTCCCCATCGGGGCCGGCTACTCCACCGACGGCAAGGCCGCCGACGTCGCGGCCGCGCTCGAGCAACGCCTCAAGTCCATCCAGTCCCAGTTCGCCGCCGCGAACGA
This sequence comes from Thermoplasmata archaeon, assembly GCA_023269235.1. GTDB lineage: Archaea > Thermoplasmatota > E2 > JACPAO01 > JAHFTW01 > JAHFTW01. Next base: position 55,334 of record JAHFTW010000005.1, on the reverse strand, counting down.
GGAGGCCACGCGCCTCACCGAGACCGCCGCGGCCATCAACGAACACCTCGGTTCCCTTTCTTCGACCTAAAGCGCCTGTGGTCTAATGGCATGACTGGAGCTTCCCAAGCTCCCTGCACGGGTTCGATTCCCGTCAGGCGCATCCAGGGGCAACATCCTGCATCGTGCACCGGGCCTCACCTGAACCCTCTTGTAGCGCCCTTCCGTCGCGCGCCCCGTGGGCCTCTTCGACTCCCTGCGTGGAAAGCTGAAGGGCGTCAGCAAGAAGCTCGAGGACGAGCTGGAGAAGGAGCTCGGCGACCAACTAGAGAAGGAGCTGCAGGCCGCTGTCGCCAAGGAGCAGCCGAAGCCTGCCGCGACCACGCCGCCGGCCCCCTCGGGGCTTCCCCCGACCACCGCTCCGCCGCCCGCCCCAACGCCCGTCGTCCCGGCGCCCGCCTCACCCGTCCCGGCGCACCATGAGCTGCCTGTCGCGCCTCCTGCGACGCGCCCGACAGAGGTCGAGGCGCCTCCGCAAGCTCCCGCGCCGCCCCCTTCCCCGGTCGTGCCCATGCGCTCGGAGCCGGCGAGCCATGCCGTTCCAGAGCCCGCGACCGTAGAGCGCCCCGTCGAGGTCGAGTCGGCCCGGCACGCCACGCCAACCCCGCCTCCGCAGCAGGCCCCTCCGCCCGCGCCAAAGCCGGTCACCCCCGCTCCGGCCCCGAAGCCGCAACCCGCGCCACAACCCGGCAAGAAGCTCCTGAGCGAATCCGAGATCGAGGCCCGTCTGCTCGCCGAGCTGCAGCAGTCGGTCCAGGTCCAGCGCGAGGTCGAGCAGGTCGTCGCCAAGGAGGCGCCCGCCGCCCGCTTCACCATCAACGAGTCGGTCCTCGACGACATCCTGTGGGACCTCGAGGTCGGCCTCCTGGAGTCCGACGTGGCGCTCCCCGTCGTCGAGGCCATCAAGAAGTCCGTGCGCGAGCAGCTCCTGTCCCTCACCATCGGCGGAAAGCCGGAGGAGATCGTCGAGAAGGTCCTGCGCACCGCCATCAAGCGCGTGCTGTCGGTGAACCCGATGGACTTCGACGCCTTCGTGCGCGCCAAGATGGCCGCAGGCAAGAAGCCCGTCGTCATCATGTTCGTCGGCGTCAACGGCACCGGCAAGACCACCAGCATCGGCCGCATCGCCTGGCGCCTCAAGGAACAGGGCCTCTCCGTCTGCATGGCGGCCGGCGACACCTTCCGAGCCGGCGCCATCGAGCAGCTGGCCCTGCACGGCGAGCGCCTCGGCGTCACCGTCATCCAGCACAAGGCGGGCGGCGACCCCGCCGCCGTCGCGTTCGACGCCATCGAGCACGCCAAGGCGCGCAACAAGGCCGTCGTCCTCCTCGACACCGCGGGCCGCATGCAGAACAACCGCGCCCTCATGGACGAGATGGACAAGGTCCGCCGCGTCGCCAACCCGGACCTGGTCGTCTTCGTCGGCGACTCGCTTGCCGGAAACGATGCCGTCGAGCAGGCGCGCAAGTTCGACGAAATCGTGGACATCGGCGGAGTCATCCTCACGAAGGTCGACGTCGACGCCAAGGGCGGCGCCGCGCTCTCCGTTGCCTACACCATCAACAAGCCGCTCCTGTTCGTGGGCGTCGGGCAGAACTACCCGGACCTCAAGCCGTTCGACGCGGACTGGCTCGTGTCCAGGCTCTTCGGGGACGATGGCACCGAAGAGGCTTGACTTGCTCCGGGCCGCGAGCGGCCCGGACGCTCAACCGCCTCTTTGGAGACCGCGGCGCCCGCGGAATCCTGACGCACCCCCCTCGGCATCCCGTCACAGGGGCGCTTACTTTTTATGGTGTCGCGGAGGTCAAGGCATGGTTGTCCATGCGGGCCAAATCCGTCCTTCGCGAAGTCCTGCTCACGAGCCTCTTGCTCGTTTCTCTTGCGTCTTCGGCCATGGCGGGGACGGCCGCGGCGCCCGAAATCACGGATTCGAAGGAGGATGTCACGACGAGTGGCGGGCAACCTGCGTGCGGGCCCGCGCCCGTCGGGTGCAATGCGGCTCCAGCATTTGCCAACCTCATCGCAGGGTGGGTAACCGAAGCGTCGGACACGGAATTGGTTCTTTCCATTGATTCGGCCAACAACCCGAACGCCTACGGGACGGGGGACTACGACTTCCATTTCACCATTGGCGCGGCAGACTACGTTGCGGGCCTTCACACCGAGCCGGCGAATCAGCAGAACACCGGAGTGCCCGGTTCCGGCGCGGTCACACCGCGCGGGGTCGCGAGCAAGGCGGAGTTCGTTGAGACCGTCATGACAATCACGGTGCCTCGTTCGGCCATCGGCCTGCCCGCGATTGGCGCTTCCATGACGAAACTGTTCCTGACTTCCATCGTGAAGACGCCGGCCGTGTCGTTCATCGACCGTGCCCCCGATGGCGCGGCGTTCGGGACCGACTACTCCTTTACGATGGGCGCTACCGCGTCAGGCAACGCCACGGCCGCCGGCAACGCTACAGCCGCGGCAGGCAACGCCACCAAGACCGCAGGCAACGCCACGTCGGCGCCGAGCACCAGCGCCACCGCGTCGCAGTCGGCTTCCGCCTCTGCGACCAAAGCGGCGGCGACCTCCAAGCCGTCGAGCAACAGCACGGCCAGCGGGTCTGGGTCCACGACGCAAGGCAAGAAGACCCCGGGACTGCCGGCGGGGGCAGTCGTGGTGGTTCTGGCCGCGCTGGCGCTCGGGGGGCGCCGCCGTGAGGGGCGCGAGGGCCGGTTCAGGTGACTTGAGGAACAGCCCGGAAACGCTCCATCAACCTTCTTATTCAAATAGGGTGTAGGGCCAATCGATAGCGTATGCGTGGCTTGGCCTTCCTGCTGACGAGCTTCCTTCTTGCCTCCATCCTTCTGGGGGCCATGGCCGTCCAGGCTGGAACGCAGGAAGTCCCTGAGATTGCGGACGCGGCCAACGACCAAATCGTGACCGTCAACACGGTTGCGACCCCCATCACCCCCTGCAGCATCGCCGGGACCCAGCCGCCCGTCACCAGCGGGTGTTTTACGAATGCGGACCTGCGCGCGGTTTGGGTGGATGGCGAGACGTCCACCGCCTTCGCGATCCACTTGCTCGTCACGGGCACCGCCGCTCCCTCGACGCTGGGAACGGCCTATACTTGGACGGTCGCGTTCAAGGTGGGCGGAACGGATTTCACCGCCTCGGCGCACTTGAACGGGCTCATCAATGGCCCCCCCGTTCCCGCCGCAGCCCCTTTGGACGGCGCTCTCAGCTTTGGAGGGGTCGCAAAATCCGGCACCGCCGCGGCCTCGGTGATCACGTTGAACATCCTGAAGGCCGATGTGGGCAACCCCACCGCGGCTACGCCGCTCACGGACCTGGTTGGCACCGCGTCCGGGTTCCCCGTCTCGCAGGGCGTGGTCTACGTAATCACGGACCGCGCACCCAACACGGGAACTGGCACGGTTCCGTTCCCGTTCTCGGGCGCCGGCGGGGCCGGCGGCAACTCGACCGGCTTCCCTAACGGCAACCCCGACTGCGCCACCAAGGGCACCCCTTACCGCGCCAACGAGACCGCCACCTCGAGGGCCGACGACGACGGCGACTGCCTGCCCAACTATTGGGAACAGCAGTACTTCGGCAACAAGACGGTCGCCAACCCGACCGCCGACCCCGACGGCGACGGCTTCACCAACTACCAAGAATACATCGCCGGCACCGACCCCACGAAGGCCTCGAGCAAGCCCGGCACCCCTGGCAACGACTTCCCCAACGGCAACCCGGCGTGCCAGTACCGCGCCAACGAGACGGCCACCTCGAAGGCCGACCGCGACGGCGACTGCCTCCCGAACTACTGGGAGAAGAAGTTCTTCGGCAACGAGACCATCGCCAAGCCCACCGACGACCCCGACGGGGATGGCTGCAACAACGCCTGCGAGTACCTGAACGGGACCGACCCGAACGACCCGAACAGCGCCCCGCCCAGCAGTTGCACGTTCAAGACCGGCGAGACGAACAAGGTGGACGCCGACGGCGACTGCCTTCCTGACTACTGGGAGAAGCAGTACTTTGGCAACATCACCGCCCAGAACGGCGTCGGCGACCCGGACGGCGACGGTTGCAACAACCGTTGCGAGTACCTGCACGGCACCGACCCGACCAAGGCCGACACGGACAAGGACGGCGTCCCCGACGGCACCGAGATTTCTGCCGGAAGCGACCCGAACGACCCCAACAGCGTCCCGGTCGCCTCCAGCGGCACGGGGACCAAGTCGCCGCTCGAGAAGATCACCGGCGACGTCGGCTACGTCGCCGAGTCCACCGGGGCGGCCCTCACCGTCGTCGTCGTCAGCATCCTGGCCCTTGTCCGGAGGTGGGCCCTCTGAGCGACGCCCCCGCGCCTGCCAACCCGGAGGAGCTGGGCGCCCGCCTGGAGCGCTACCGCCAGCTGCGCGCGAACGTGCGCCGCCGCCGCACCGCCTACATCATCATCATCATCCTGGCCATCACCGTCCTGGTGATGTCCATCGTGGACATCGCGTTCGTGGACTCGAAGCTGAAGTGGCTCGGCGTCTTCCCCGCGTACGCCATCCTCCTCATCCTGGCCATCCTGCTGCTCTTCAGCCGCAAGCGCCACATGATGGAGCTCGAGGAGCTGCGCCAACTCGAACGCAGCCTCTTGCAGTGCCCGGACTGCATGAACGTGTTCCGCTTCGGCTCCATTCGCTGGCGCGAGCACAAGAAGTCCGCGTTCAGCTGTCCCGTCTGCGGCGTCTACAGCAAGCTGCCCGGCCCCGACACGCCCCCGGTGGAGGCCTACGTCCCCGCCGGCAGCATCCGCGAGCTGGACTACCGCTGCACGAACTGCAGCGAGGAGTTCGCCATCGGCACGTTCGAGGGCACGCCGCTGCACCAGGTCAAGTTCCGCGCCTGCCCGAACTGCGAGCAGAAGGGCTTCATCGAGCGCGTCGCTTCCATCAAGGCGGTCTAGCCGCCTCGTCGGGTCCGGCCTTCGTCTTAGCGGAGCCGCTCCCACGGGAGGTTGAGGTCCGTGCGGCCGACGAGGGCTGCGCCCTTCGAACTGGCGGGCGGCCTTCGGCCACCCTGCGGGGGGCTCTGCCCCCGCGCCTGACCCCCCGCCGGGTGACCTGCGGTCCCCCGGACCCCCTTGCGCGCTTCAGCGCAACCGTTCCCACGGGAGGTCAAGGTCCGTGCGGCCGAAGTGGCCGTACGACGTGACGGGTGTGTAGAGCGGGGCGCGCAGGCCGAGCTCCTCGATGATGCCGCCCGGGCTGAAGTCGAATTCCTTGCGCAGACGCTTCTCGATGGCGGCGTCGGAGAGGGCGCCCGTGCCGAAGGTGTTGACGCCGATGGAGACCGGCTCGGGTTCGCCGATGGAGTAGGCGACCTGGATCTGGAGCCGCTCGGCTACGCCGTCGGCGACGAGGGTCTTGGCGGCGAAGCGCGCGTAGTAAGCCCCGCTGCGGTCCACCTTCGTCGGGTCCTTGCCCGAGAACGCGCCGCCGCCGTGCGGGATCCAGCCGCCGTAGGTGTCCACGATGATCTTGCGCCCGGTGAGGCCGCAGTCGCCGGCAGGGCCGCCGGTCTCGAATTTCCCCGTGTGGTTGATGAAGAATTTTGTGCCCTTGTGGAGCCACTCGGCGGGCACGACCTCCTCGATGACGTGCTCCTTGATGTCGGCGTGCAGGGCGTCCTGGGCGTCGTTCATCTCGGGCTTGTGCTGCGCAGCGACGACGACGGCGTCCACGGCGACGGGGCGGCCACCCTCGTAGCGCACCGAGACCTGCGACTTGCCGTCGGGGCGGAGGTAGGAGAGCTTCTTGGAGCGGCGCAGCTCGGAGAGGCGGCGCGTCAGGCCGTGCGCGAGGCTGATGGGGGTCGGCATGTAGTCGGGCGCCTTGGCGTGGTCCTGGTTGGACTCGGCGTAGCCGAACATGAGGCCCTGGTCGCCGGCGCCGACCTTCTTCGCCTTGCGGCTTTTGCCGACGCCCTGCGCGATGTCGGCGGACTGGGCAACGATGCGGGACGCGAACTGGGCGGACTTCCAGCCGATGCCGGTGGCCGCCGAGTCGTAGCCAATCTCCTGGATGGCCTGCCGCGCGACCTTCTCGTGGTCCACGACGACGCCGGAGGCGGCGGTGATCTCGCCCGCGAGGACGATGAACTCGGTGGCGACGAGCGACTCGCAGGCGACGCGGGCGTACGGGTCCTTGCGCAGGTACGCGTCCAGGATGGAGTCGCTAATGCGGTCCGCCAGCTTATCCGGGTGGCCTTCGGTCACCGATTCGCTGGAGAAGACGAAGGACCCCGAGGGGCCGGACTGCCGGGAAGGGCCTTTCTTGGCAACGCGCGCCACAGGGGCGGTTCGACGGCAGGGCCTATTTGGGCGGAAGTGCCGCAATCATTCCTAAAAGAATAAATCTTCCCCGTAAATGGCACTTCATGCTCCCGCTGCCCGACCTGGCCATCCAGCTGCGCCGCCGCCGCGCCGTCGCAGGGCTCACGCAGGCACAGCTCGCCGGCGCCGCGCGCGTGTCGCAAAGCCTCGTCGCCAAGCTGGAGCGCGGCCGGCTCAACCCGAGCTACGAGACCGTGCGCCTCCTGGTGACCGCCCTGGAGGAGCGCGAGCGCGGCGACGACGCCGACGCGGCGGCCCTCATGCGGCCGCAGCCGGTGGCCGCCAGTCCCGGCGAGAAGGTGGGGGGGGTCCTGGAACGCATGAAGCGCGGCGGCTACTCGCAACTGCCCGTCGTGGACGACGGCACGCCCGTCGGCTCCATCGCGGAGCGCCACGTCCTCGAACAGCTCGAGCAAGGCCAGACGCTCGAAGCGTTGCGACGCCGGCCCGTGCGCGAGCTGATGGGGGCGAGCTTCCCGACTGTGGACGCCGCGACACCCCGCCGCGTCCTGGTGGAGCTGCTGCGCGACCACGACGCGGTCCTCGTCGTGCGGCAGGGACGCCTCGTCGGGGTCGTGACGAAATCGGATCTATGGTGACGACGAGGGCGGGGGCCGCTTCACATCAGACGGCCGGCTTCGACGAACTCGACGCCCTGGGCGTGGGGGACGCTCTGCAGGGCAGCCTCGACCTTGTCGTTGTTGCCGTCGGCGTCCTCGACGATGATGGAGCAGTTGAGCGCCTTCATGCCGAACGCGAACGGCTTGGCCTCGGCCTTGGAGAGGCGGGCAACGCCCGTCGTGAGGAGCTTGGCCGCGATGGCCTTCTCCAGCTGCGCGAGGTCGACCTCGAGGCCCTCGGGCATGACGCGGTACTTCAGGAGAATCTGGCCGGCCTTCTTCTCGGACATGGGCTGCGCGACTCGGGGCCGCTATTTCATCGGTTCGGCGCGGCCGAACTGCCCCGGCGTTTCCCGGGCCAGCAGGCCGGGCAGGGCGGCGCGCCTCGGAACTTGTGTCCACGGGTGCAGGTCCGCCAGCCCCCTCGGTTCGGTCCGGTCGCCTTGACACGCATGCCACGCCATCGGTGGCGCGGTAGAAACGCACGCCGGTCGAGGCTCCGGTCCCCTTTTGTACGACGGGAAAGTCGCGGCGCCCAGTCCCCTTGGGTGATTGGCCTAGCTCGGTTATGGCAGCGGACTTTTAATCCGCTGGTCGGGGGTTCGAATCCCTCATCACCCGCTCCACTCACACTTCCGGCATTCGAACCCCCACACGCGTTCTACGCAGGGGGTTCGAATCTCGGAAACGTACAACGGAGCACAGAAACGAACGGTGAAACCGCCTGCGACGGCGACGATGAGCCGTCCAAAACGAAAAAAGTGGAGCCCAAGCCGACGCCCAACCCGGCTCACGCTGGGGAAAAAGAAGAATCTCAGCGGCTCACTTGGAGCCTAACGGTCAGGAAGGGCCTTCATGAACCCGCGAAGCCACGTCGGGAGCAGGAACCCGTTGCGTTTCAATCGTTTCTCGTCGTAGACGGCGTTGAACCAACCGCGCGCTAGAGCAAACACGGCCATGATGAAGAGGCCGAGCATGAAGATGAACATGCGGCGCGCAATGAGGTGGGCGCGCCCGTTGCTAAACTGTTGCACGCGCTTCAGGAAATAGTTCTCCGCGCTCCATCTCCAAGTATATAAGCGTTCCCACACTTCGATGTGGGGCTCAGGGTAACGAGCATTCGTGTAGAACCCGAACGCGAAGTAATCCTCCGAGTAATCCAACGCGCCCTCAGGCAAGTCCTCGCCCTTCACTTTGGGGCGCAGGAAAACGATGAGCGTCCGGACAACGTCTGGGAAGCCCGGGATTGGTCTCTGCGCGATGAGGTACTTCACCTTCGACTTGCGTGACAAAGGCTTCGCCCCGTCCTTGCGGGCCTTCACGAACTCTTCAATGGTGGCCACCATTTCTCCGTGCGCATCCTTGATGATGCCCTTGCCGTCGTTCTTGGCGGGCGTCAAGTAGTAACAGCGAGGGTGGCGAGAACAGTAGGCTGAGACGTACGCGTAGTTCGCGTGCGCGTAGTACCCCTTGTCGAAGAGAATCACCATCGGCACCGGGTAAAACGCCTCCAACACGTCGATGTGACGCTGGATGATGGGCCCCTTGGCTAGACCAGGCACGCGCATCTCGTCCACGAGGAGGTCGCCGTCCCTGGACGTCAAGAACACCTCCATCGGCAAAACGACGCCGCTCTCGGGGAAGTACGCGACCATGAACTCGAACATGAGACCGCACTTGCCATCCTTACCCCGAGTAGCCAACATTCCGACCTCCGTCAACTTGGCATCCTCGGCACGGACCTCCCACACCGTCATGCCGTCGCGCGTCTTCTTCGATTTGCGGGCCTTGCCCCAGACGGCGGCGAGGTGTTCGTCAATGGCGACGATGTAGCCGCGATGCTTCAAGCCAAACTTGTTGATGCCCAACATGAAGATGTGGCGCCAAATGATGCGAAACTCCAGGCTCATGCCGTTGGGCGTGGACTCCACGAAGTATCTCCAGAAACTTTTCGGGTCCATTTCCTCCTCCTCGCAGGCCGCCGTATTGCTGGAATCGGCGCCCTTCGCGGTGCGAACGGCGGTTCTACCCAGCTTCTCTGCGGTGATTCGCGCGTCTTCTGGGAGCTTGAACTTCATGGACGCAAACTGGACGACGGCCTTGGCCGCATCCGCGTGCCCGTGTCGAGTGGCGTCATCCGTGACACGTTTAACGAGGGTGAGCCACTCCTCGCGCGTGCCAACTACGTTGGGTTGAATGCGAGGCATTTAGACGGCCTCCGCCGCGTAGATGGTCTCGTTGTGGGCGTTGAGGACGGGAACGGTTGGTCTGCCGAACTCATCCGGTCCCATTTGCGGCTTCACTTTGACTTTTGTGCCGCAGAAGTTGTGGAAGGCGGCACTCTTGACGACGTCGTTGAAGCAGTCTTGCCAGCGAGGGAACTCCTTCGACGCGCGCGGGTCCTCGTCATCCCAGGGGCCCAAGTCACGAATCGCGTCCGAAGCCGATGCCCCTTCTGGGCCCGCCTCGACGAAGTACTCGGCAAGCTTGGCGGCCGTGATGTACGCGCTTGGCACCGGCGCCGATGGCGGCAAGGAGGCCCCCGTCACCATGTCTGTCACCGCTTGCATGCGCGTCATCATGATGCGGTGACGGTCATCGCCAACCCCGTTCTTCATGACGAGCGTGTCCGTGATGCCGTTGAACTCGATGGTGTGCACGAGGACGGCGTCCCCCGACATGTACGTGAGACGGTCGAGGATTGCCTGCGAACGCAAGATGCCGATGCCCGTGTCTGATGCCCCCTTTGGTTGACGACGGCCCGCCTTGGGGTTATCCGAGGCCAGGTTCGCGGCCGCTGCCGCTTCAATGCGTTCCTGCAGAAGCAAAGAGGGCGAACCATCATCTCCTTCGCCAGCACCTTCAGGCTCATTGCCACCATTCTCGAGTCCCTCCGTACCACCACTCAGTTCGTCGTCACCGTCTTCGTCGGCTTGCCCGGTGCCATCAGCTGAACCATCCAGGGCCTCCCCTGCCTGCTTCCCGTCCTTGGCCTTCGTTTTCGGTACTTTCTGACGGGTGGACTCGACTAATTCGATGCCTTCGCACACGTGCCCGGGCTCACCGTGCGCTTTCACAGTGCATACTGCGTTAGGGTCTGGGCAGACGTGGGCCTTGTCGCCATGCGGCTTCACAGGACAATCAGGCGCCGTGTTAGCGTACTTCAGTGCGCGCAAGCGATGGGCAGCCAGGATGTAGCGGTCTGGGCGCTCCGATGTGAAAGCGTCGCTCGTGTAGCCCCACTGTTTCCGGGCCTGCCGAGCAATGGCTGGAGTCTTGCGAAAAACAAGGAAATCGTAGGCCAACCCTTGCTCACCTGTGAACTCGCGGACGTGAGGCTTACCCGCCGGTGAAATTCGGTTAAATTCGAAATCGTCCTTGACGGCTTCGAAGACCTTCGTCGACGCATCCCAAGCTTGGGTCGTAGTCATAACGCGGTGGGTCTCCCCGTGCCACGTGATGAGAAGCTCGACGTCGTTGAATTTCACCGGCTCACCACGACTCTTCTTCGACAACTAACCCGCCCCCGCAGCGCCAGAGGCCTTAGTCGCAGGACTGTACCCGGAATTTGTTGGGAATGATTGAACGAAGGCGGCCGCGTCCGATTGCTCGCGCACCAATTGAGCGCGAAGAACGTCCAAGGTTGCTTCCGCGTCCGCGAGAGCATCATGGGCACCAACGTGGTCGCGGCCACAGTAGTATTGGAGGGCTCGCGTCAAGTTGCGGGGTTCGTGCTTGCAGAAAATGTGGTACGAATCAATGAACGAAACATTCCCCAGGACCGGCAGTCCGGCGCGTTTGAATTCCGCGTTGATGACCTTGATGTCGAACTTCACGTTGTAGCCGATGACGACGGCGCCGTCCAACATGGAACGAAGACGCCGAGCCACCAATGCAAACGACGGAGATTCTGCCACGTCAGCGTCTGTGATGCCATGCACCTGCGTCGCCGACGACGGAATCGAGATTCCAGGATTGATGAGCTGGTGCAGGGAACGCTTCGCAGCCAGGTCCTGGTCTACGATGACCAAGCCAACGGAGACCACGCGCGCGGTCCACCAATCCATGCTAGTCGTCTCCGTGTCCACGGAAACAAACGTCGGCGCCGTCAAAACGCGCACCGCCACTTTCTTGAGGAAGAGAATAAGGGTCGAGCTGAGGCTAGGTTTTGCAGATTCTTCCATGTTTGATGCACTTTCGAGTTCAGGGGGGAACCTCGAAACGCAGACGTGCACGCAGCGGTGGAAACCTTACTTTCGTATCCCTGAACTCGGGCATCGTCCCCGCGCCCCATTCTTGGGGCGAGGGGCGGGCGAGGCGTAGTATAACCTTCGCGCGTTCCCCGTTGGATAGCAACGTCGTCTTTGGCGGATTGAGGGCGTTCGTGACCACCGTTCTGAGGCGTGCCAGCCCATGACGAATGGCCCACCATGAATGGATTAGAACCCAGACCATGGCGAGTTACGGTTAACCAGGCCAATGATAAGAGCATCGGTCGGGCTGACCACGATGGTGAGAAAAGTGACGAAGAAACGGTTGGGTTTGTCCACGCGAACCAAGACGCGCCGCGGTCGGCCACGCACGGTTCCCGTGGAAACCCGCTGATGGGGGAGGCAGGTGGGCGAGACGGCGTTATGCGCATTATGCGCACCACACGGCGCATCCGTCCCAATAAGTCCATCCGCAGTTCCCACACCTGGATTCAAACGCGGCACTCGGTTTACAAGAAGGATAAGAGTTGAGAGAGAAGGGACCCCCCACCCCCAGTTTGCCGGTGGAGCCCACACCAGTGCGCATTTTGCGCACTTCCTCCATATCAATGCGCACTATGCGCAAGGTAATGGCCTACCCCGCCGACGCCAAGAAGGTCCGCTTTACCCTAGAGTTGGAGCGGAGCCTTCACGGCAAAGTCGTCGCGCAAGCCGAACGCGAAGGCAAGAACCGCGCTGAATTCATCCGCGACCTCTGCCGCCACGCCACCGTCAACACCAAAATCAGCACGGAAGACCCAAACCAACGCCTCAAGCGGCCTCGGAAGTCCTAGACTGGAAAAAGGGCGTGACCTCGCCCCGACACGCGCCGAACAATCCTACCGTCCGCTTCCAGCTCCTTCAAGGCTCGCTGAATCGTCATCGGACTCAACCGGCAGTATCGGTACAAGCCCCGGATACTGGACCCTGGGTGCCGTCCCACTGCTTGGTAGACTCGCTCGTTGCTGCGCTCACGAACCTCAGCAGCCATGCGGCGATTGGTCTCCCGATACCCCACAACGAAGGACCGTAAGGTGGGGATTTGAAGGAGTCGAACAGGCCAACGCGTGTGCTAGGATGACGTCCAGGTGCCCTGTGTCGGGATGCTGCCGTCCGTGGCGGTGACTGTAATCGTGTGTGAGTAATCCGCAGACCCCTGGCGGCACCACAAATCCTCAACACTCCACGAACCCGCCTCGAACGCGACCGTCGTGGAATACTCAAATTTCCCGCCCACCATCACGAATACTTCCTGGTGGTACGAGCGGCCACTCGGCGACGTGAACGTGTAACCCCCATTGCCCGGCGTCTTGCACGACGTTTCACTATCCGTGACGCCGCCGCCACTAAGATTCTCGTTGATGTACAACGTCAAGTTGAGGCGCGCCGGCGCAGCCGTGAACGTGAAGTGGTTCCCATGAGCGGAGCCATACGCGGGAAGAGGACTCGTGTTGTTGAACACCACGATGTCTGCCCGGGGCCCGATGGGAGCCACCGACGTGGACGACGGAGAAGATGAAGCCGAGGTGCTCGACGGAGCCACGGAGACGGCCGCGCCGGCGCCCGTATCACTAGGGCCAGCGCTCACGGAGGCACTGGCACCCAGGCCCGGACTCGTACAACCACTGAGGACAACGAGCGTAACAACTGCACCTAGGAGAATTGAATGGTTCACTGGATTCACTCACAAGCCCGCGAGGGGCTCGCAACCACCCATTCCCGTATTAGCCTATTAGCCTATTCGCCAGGAAGCGTGTTGGCCTACCCGCCAATCCGGGCGCATGGCTCGCATCACGCGCGCAGAAGGCGTCCTCAAACGCCTCGACGCCCAAGGCCGCATCACACTCCCCGCCGAAGTCAAAGCCCACCTCAAAGTCGGAGTCGACGACTACGTCACCTTCGAACTACGCGACGACAAGAGTGTCGTCATGAGGAAAGCAACCGTCACTGTCCACTAATGGCTTCCATAGGAATCCAAGCATACACACGAAAACGCCCCCAAGTCTTTCAAATAATCTGAAGAAGGCCACCCCGTCAACAAAACCGACCCTGTTCATTATCACGACAGGGGGAGCCTCAAATGACCAAACTCGCCGCACTCATCAGCGCAAGCGCACTCCTAGGATTCGCCATCTTCGCCATCGCACCCGTGAACGCAGCCGTTGCCCCCTGCCCCGTGCCCGAAGCCTTCCCCAACCCAAACAATCTCATCACCGTCTACGAAGTCAACTTCCAAACCACCTTCTCCTCGACCGGAGCGGCGCAATCCACGTGCACCATCATCGCTCGACAATACGTGTCCGCCCTGGACGGCCCAACATTCTACGGCGAAACCAGCCAATCCTGCCCCCAAGTCGCCTCCGTCGCCCTCCTCCTCGCCATCACGTGTGCCTCGGCCTCCGCGCACGTATCCTGGCTTTCCGATTCCACGTGCAGCATCGGCCCCCAAACCACCTATGACGCCTACTGCCTCGGCATCGACCACTCCGGCGGCGGCAGCGGCAATGGAGGCGGCGGCGGAACCCTCTCGTCGGACGTCGGAGGGTCCCACCCCCTTTTCTGGGACATCAACCAGAACAGCGACTCCTACTCGTTCCCACAGCACCAGGCCGTCCACCGCGCCTCTCGCGAACCCACGGGCTGCCACAACGTAGAATCTAATGTACACGGCCCCATCACACCCGTGGCGGACGTCATCGCCAAAGGATGCTGGGTCCTCAAGTGAAACACCAAACTCCCCTCCTTCTCCTTCTCCTTCTCGGAGCCATCCTCGCAGGATGCTCCAGCCCCAGCGAAAAGGAACCCCAGACCATTGGACAAATTACCTCCTTCAAGGCGCTCGGGCACTCACCGACGTACGGAAACATGTCCCTTGAATTGCGGCCCCCAGTCAACGTCTTGACGCGGACTGGAACCTTCGTCAAAGCCTACCCCCTCATCGAATCCTTCACGAACAGCAACATCGCCCCCGGCCGAATCTTCCTCGACCGAAACTTCCACCTCGTCGCCCTCACTCAGGACTGCAGCGGAGTCGTTGGCGACTGCGCCTACTCCACGATGACGTGGAACCTCGCAGGCTCCCTCGCCCCCTACGGCGTAGGCCTGAAACAACTCCTCGACGCGCACCAAACGCTCACCTCATGGGGAAATCGAATCCCCCACACCTTCGACTACACCCTCGAACAAAGCTCCGGCGCAACCACCATTCGCATCGCGGAATCCAGCGGACTGGGCGTCGATGCAACAGAACGAGGCCCCTTCACATTCGTTGACGACCAACTCCTCCCATCCACCCCCGAATTCAACGTCGTCACCTACACGCAAGGCAACCCAATGCCCATCGCAGACATCGTCGACTACTCCGTCTCCCCGCCCCCGCCCAAACCGTGGGCCGGAGACCTGTTCCCCGGAGAAAACGACGACCAATTCAATACTGGATTCACCCACCTCGAACTTCTCCAAGCACTCCGCGACAACCTCTCTGCCGCGGGTCACCCATGGCAAACCAGCTGGTGCATTCCCTATTACCAACTCAACTTGCCTGCGCCTCAAGCCCCGCTCCTGCCGCTCTCCACCACAACGGGGCCAACCGCCATCTTCTCCGTCAACGACGGCCAACAAATCCACGACTATCGAGTCCAAAGCATGACGGACGGCCTAGGACGAAAAACCTACACAATAAGCCCAGACCAAAGTGCCGCACCTGACCACACTTGCAAACAGCTCCGAGAATCCCCCTGGCCAAGGATGCCACTTTCGGATTTCGTCTCGGTCGCCAACCGGTCACCCGCCGGCGGAAAACCAGAAGTTTTCATGCACCAAGTGAGCCCGCCGCCGGGCTTATCGGACCGCCCAACATACATGTCATGGCACACGTTCACGTTGCATATGGATGTCAATTCGTCTGCAAGTGGAGTCTCATCCACGGACCTGAACTACCTGATGGCCGACCCCAATACCGGACTATTGGAATCCATTCGGGCGCCAGCCACCAAGCTCGCCCACTAGCAAGGCTCGTCGTTTCCGTTTGACGAGGCGCGAAAAAACGGCCCATGGGCCCGCATCAGTTGAGCATCTCCACTGTTCACCAAAATGTGTTCCACGCAGCTGAACCGGAGGTGAAGCTTTGGCTCCGAACTTGCGGACACCGCGACCGAAAATGGTGCCATCCGGAAGGCAATCGCGACCGTACGCGGAATCATCAAAAACGTCTGGAAAGGAGAGAAAACTAGCAACGTCCTTGCGGTTAGCGCCCGAGACGACGCCGGGTGCGAGCCGCATCACCCTCCCCGCCGAAGTCAAGGCCCACCTCAAAGTCGGCGTCGACGACTACGTTACCTTCGAACTACGCGACGACAAAAGCGTGGTCGTTCGCAAAGCGACCGTTACCGTCCACTGAAAGTTCATTGGATGAGTGTCCAGTCAACTACGTAATCGGCGGAAGCGCCCCGAGCCCGCAACCCCCAAGTCCGCGGCCTGCTTTCTTGGCAAACGCGTACTCCAGGAATCCTGTGAAGGCATTCACCAAAACCGTCGTCGCATTCCCCACGGTATCCGGACGGCAACCGGTCTGCAACACCCAATAAATCACTGGATTTGAGCCAAGCTCCACCGACATCCACCGAACCGAATCCAAGGTCCGCTCCGAACCAGCCACGCTTGCAAAGAGACGAACTCCAGCATCTAGACTTGCCAACTTCACATCCCTTGGAAGACTAGGCCCATTGACAATGCCAGGGCAGGTCGCCGAAATTGAATCCGAACCCTCGGCAACGGGTTGCACCATATCCTGCCCAGCGATTCTTTGTTCCTGCACAACAGAACCCGTTCCCACCACAAACCCCTCGACTAAAGGAAACGGCGTGAAACCGAACTGATGTTGATTCGTAAGCGTCCCGGTTGGGTCAACGGGATTGCCAGCCCCATCCGTCAGCAGGAACCTGTTTCGCTCCCAGGTGTAGCCACACACGAATTGATTGGGAGCAGAGGAGAATGATAGGAGAACCGACGGCTCCCTTAGCGCAGAATCGAGGGCTGACGCCCCTTGGAAGTGTGGGACCAAAGTGGTAGTCAGGTCTGGAGAAAGAACCGTTGTTCCTGGAATTGGGCCCGCACTGAGCTTCAGCGACGAGGAGCGAGGCGCGGGCATGTCCGATGGAGCGGGCCCGTTGCCAAAGGTTTGCATGGCGCCCGAGCCCAACTTGGCCGCCGAAAGATGAATCGACCAAGCGCCCCCCGCAGGCTGACCCGCGGGCACGAATTGTTCCAAAGGAACTGCCTGAATCTCCAATGGTAACCACATCGCGCCATACGAGAGCTTGGCGGTCATCACCGGGAGCCCATTTTTTTGGATGGTCTCATTCAACACCAGCGGCGAGTTGCTGATGACCCTTTGTCGGATAGTCCAAGACCCCAACGCGTACGATGCATCTACAAAGCCCAAATGCAACGGAATAAAACCCAAAATCGAGAGAGGGTCGGCATGCCCCAAGGGCAACTGTTGGGACTTCAAGGAGAGCCATTGTAGATGCTCGTGGGCGCTTTCATTCCCCCGCTCATCTGCGAGCACTTCGAACCAAGAAGCGGCCATGTGTCTTACAATTTCTCCGTGCCCATTCAAATCGTAAAACGCCTCATTGAATTGCGGGTTGGAGATTTTGACCGCATACGACTCCGCAGGTTGGCCGTCGCCTCGGACGACGCCTGCCCCATCAACCAAAGTCAATCGTTGCTCGTAGGAATTCCGCCCGTAAGGCGGGACGACGACCAAATCAAAAGACGACCCCTCTGGCAGACCCGCCAACCGCGCTCCGGCCACGGGTGCGTCCGATACTTGATGAGCAAGGGTGGGATTTCCATCCGACCTAGTCGGTGCGCCTGCACACCCGGCCAGCGTCAATAACAAGACGCAAGCAATCGGGAACGTGGCAGGGCGCAATGGACCACCTCACTTCTAAGATTGGAGAAAGGGGAAAAAAACCTGCTGTCGCTCGACAGGCGTCTCTAGGTGTTGTCCTGGATAGCAATTCCAGAAACAGTCACTGCGCCAAGAAGCCCAAGCAAGCTTCCACCGATGGTGTGGTAGGAGCTGCGGTCGTCTGAGCATGCACCGTTGCCCCATCCAAAAATCGTGTTGGGAGTTTGGCCACTAACGACCAGGCCGTGGTAGTGACCAACGACGGTCGCCGAGTTGGAATCTGACGTCACCGTCAGGTCTCCGGCGCCCGGGAAGTCAATTGTGCACTTCGCGCCAGTGTTTTGGCAACCGCCGGCTTCCGTCGGAGCCCGCGTAACCGACCACGTGAGGGTGCCGATGTAGTACGTGTTTGGAATAGGAGGGTCCCGACCGAGGTCACCGGCCGTGACATCAAACGTCCCTTGGACTGCGTAGGAATTTCCGTTGGGCGGACACTTGACTGTGTTCGTCAGGACCTGCACGATTTGGAGGTCTGCGTTCGCGGGCGTCACCAACGACATAGAGGTCAAAATGCCAACTGCCATGCACAATGCTAGTTTGTTCATGTTTCACCAGTACGCGTAGAACATCAGTTCCACGCGAGCCCCGCGATGAGTGAGCCAGGAATAAGTCCATTCGCGAAAACTAGGCGCGATGGAGCGCGGAATGTCGACGCCCACGCCTCCGTCATTTTCTCCCCAGGCAGCGAAAGGGGCGCATCACCCAAAGGACGCCGAATCGTTCACACCTTCCAACGGTCCCTCGAATCGCCCCGCATCTAGCAAGACCCACGCATAGCACGCCCACGAATCAAAAACGACATCCACACTCATGCGAGGGCACGTGGACCATTGAAGACAAACTACACCCGGGTCGAAGGCCACTCGTCGTACTTCTGAGCGCCGTCGCAGGCGATTCCCTAGTTCCTCTCGTAATTCAAACCATTCCGAATTTTTTCTTGCTGAGTACACACCAAGACCGACACGAGCAAACGCGTCCACGTCTTGCCAATTGGAATATCACTCCATCCTGGCATCGCCAATTGGTGGCCAAACCACCGAGGCAAAAGATGACCGCGAAAAACTACAGCAAAGCCATCATCCCAACCGCTATTCTCGCCCTGGGCATTCTTGCCAGTGCTGCACCCGCCAACGCCGCCATCATCGGCTGGCAAGGAACGTACACCGTCGTCGGCGACGTCATTGGTTTCTCCCAATGGGGTCCAGCGGTCATCAACCCCCCGCTCCCCGGCGCCGACGTCATGCACGTAACCGCGCACGTCGCCCTCAGCTGCGACGGCAGCATTACCCTGGAGTCCATGGAATGGACGGGAAGCAACACCGGCCGCCGCGACCAAAACGGGGCAGCCTGGGTCGTCGCCACCGGCGGTTTTTACCTGGGTAGTGCCGGTTTCAGCACCGACCTGGTCTCGCTCGCCAGTGCTCGGAGCATCGAAGTCGGCGTCGGCACGGTTTCGATGACTCTAAGCGGAAACAGCCTCGCCGGCGGTATCCACTATGAATTCGTTGGAACCGGATTTGGCCACGCCACCGGCCAGGCCGTCGCCTGCTAAGGCACGAGAAAAATTCCTTATCCCCTCTTCCACTCATCCACTCTACTCAACATGAAAGCCCTACTCCTGACAACCATACTCATCATGGCCGGGTGCGCCGCGCCCGTTTATCCCAGTCGCAACCACGATGCACTCTCAGCCTACGAGCGGGAAGACGCAAGCTACACGCTCTACAATGCAACCGGCGAAATCGGAGTTGGCACCATTTCCCTAACGGCAACGTCCACCGAAATCAAGTACGAAGCCCAAATTCAGCTCCACGCCCGCCAAGATTACTACGGCAACCCCCTGAACGGCCGCAACTACACGCTAACTGCGATTATCGACGCCCATACTGGCGCAATAACGCGCATCAACCAACCCCCATATTCCCAACAATTCCAAGTCGACATCTTCCAAGGCGCCCAACTCAATTTCGATTTCCCCGAACCGACCACCCATTTTCCTTGGGGTGCATCGGCGTACGTACCCAACGCGCGCGACCTCACCGTGAACTCAGGGACCGGCATCAACCACTACACGCGAACCTTGACCACGGACTGGATTCCCCTTGGCATCCAATGGCCGCTCCTCAAGCAAGGCGAGTTCAAGGGCAAATGGGGACTCGCCGACGTTCAAGGCAAGCAAATCAACAGCGATTGGATGATTGCGGCGCAAATCCCATGCACCGAGAACTGCAAAGACGCAACCACCCCGTTCCAGATTACCATGGATGGACGCGGCCCGGGCCTACTGCCCATCAACTACACTTGGCGAAACGGAGCGTTCCTAGCAGAACTGCGCCAAACTGCCCACACTACATCGGGCAACGCAGTTGAGCTCACACCAACGCCTCCCGCGTTGCCTTCAACCTCTGATTCTCCGCCCTGCAACGACCTCCCATGCGAAGCGAACGACTGGCCAATCCGCATCTCACTCCAAACCGGGTGGCTTGCACTCCAAGCAATCCCTCAATTCCAAGCATGGCGCGCCACGTCCCCCAATTTTCGCGTCCTCACGGCCTCTACCACTCAAACCGGACTTGTGAGCGAAGACGACGCTGCCCAACGCGTCTACTACGATTTCGTCCTCCTCAGCTCCAACAACAACCAGCATGCGTTCCAACTCATCTCGCCCATCGCAGCCGGACAAGCCATCTTGCCAATCTACAGCACCGACAGCGACCTCGGCTCCACAACGACGACGATTGCACTCACCCCAAACCCCGGATTGATGCCGCTTAGCGAACTAGTCTCCAACATGCTCGCTTCCGAAAATCTCTCCCTCAGTCAAGTTTCCAATCTCCACTTCTCACGGCCCACGACCATCGACAGACCAACACCCGAGGGCCAAGCCACCCTGCACTTGGATTTCTTTGGCAATGCGCCCATCTCAGGAATGGACGCTTCCTTCAACTCCGGCCATATTCAAGCACTCTACTGACCGCAGATTATTTGAATAGAATTTCAACCGGAATAGCGCGGCGCGGCAACCGCCAGTTTACCACCAAAACTAGGCACGAAGCGGTGGGCGCAAGACGCCGGGAACAACGCCCCCACTTCTTTCGTATTAGACGCCCCCGCTTCTTGCGAATCCCCCCAAATAACGCCCCCACGTTTCACCACTGACAGCGCAAGCTGTCGGATGGAATGCACCATGAAACTAGCGTACGCTATCGTGATTTGCGTCCTCCTCGCCAGCGCCCCTGTAGCGCTTGCCGATGGAGGCAACGAACCCCCCTCAGACCCCCGCCAAGCATGGCCGCACTGCTGGGTCTTCTACTACAGCTTGGACCCCCCAGGCTACGTCCTAGACCCCGACTGTATTACCCCGCTGCCGTTGCCCTAGCGACGGAATACAAATAACGACCACCTTACTCAGCGAAGGCAATGCGCAGGCTATTCTCCTCTAGTCTAGCCTTGCTCCTTTTCCTAACCTCCTACGCTTCCGCAGCACCACTTTTCGTACTCAGCGGAACTGGAATTCTCGCTGACTCCGACGCAATCATCATCGGTACACTAGACTCCATTCTTGTCGACCAGCAGGACTGCTCCAATTTCAGTTTTACAGGAAGCCTCGAAAGCGCCACAGGAAGAATCGAGGTCGCAAATCTTTCCCCAGTCGTTGCAGGAGCCACGTCACCGAACAGCGTCACCTACAACGAAGAACCGGTCACCGCGGGAAAATCTACCCTCTCTGTGGAGCCCGCAGCCGATTGCCGAATCATCATTCAGGGCCTCAACGGAAGCGCCAAGTTCTCCGCAATTCAACGCTCAATTTTCCCGAGTCGGTCATCCCCAAGTGTTCACCAACCAAGAGCCAACGTCAACACCCCTGCAACCCGCCTCGACCCAACATTAGACCTCGAAATCCCACTAGGAATCGCCATTGCATCCATTTCTGGAGATATCACAGTCCAAGCATATGGTGCCAATCTCACGCTTGCGGGAGAAACAACCCAAACAATTAGAACCGGAAGCGAAAGCCGCCCCTATCAGTCCACAGTCCCGGGAACTCTCTTGTCAACCCAATCACAAAGGGAAGCATTCGTGACCATCCGCGGCGCGCACATCGACCTTTCACTCCCCGCCAACACCAAACTACAGGCGAGCCATGCAACACTTTCAATGCAAGCTGGGCAAGTCTCAATTTTCGAAGCGAAACTGATTTCTGACCCAGAGACCGGCCCAAAGACCGCCACAATCGTTGCACCCCTTGAAACTTCGGCCATGCGAACCACCAATCTCGTCCAGATTGAGGTTCTCGAAGCACGCCAAGCCGACATCGACGGGCAGCAAATCCGGGTTCAACCTACCGACTTTTCACCCGTTGCTAAAGAAATCGCCCTCGGCGTTTCCATCCTCTTTATTCTCCTTGGGATTGGCGCCATCCGCAACCGGAAAACAGTCGAAGCTCTGCTGGCCAACGAAAAATACGAAGACGTTCTGAATAGGGCACGCCGCACGACATGGATGCCCGTCGGGGCTTGGCGTACACGCATCGCGGAAGCCGTGGCCCAAATCAAACTAGGCCTAGTCCGTGACGCCAGCAACAACCTCGAAAAACGCCTCTGGAGAAAAACACCCCTCTGGCATTACCTCATGGCAAGCCTGGAGAGCCTTCGCCACTCCCCTCAAAAGGCAGAAGAACACCTCGCAGAATCCATCACTATCACGCCCGACTACCAGCGTGAGGCTGAATCAAACCCCCTCCTCCGTGACCTTGTCCCCGCCGCGCTACAACGCGTCAAGATTCGCCGCCAAGAACTCATGGACGGATTCTAATGCTCAAGAAACTACGCGACGGGCCCGCCATGCGGAACCGCATCCTTGCTTGCATCGCGGAAAGTCCCGGCATCCACATGAATGACGCCGCCAACCAACTTGACGTCGCCTGGAACACCCTTGGCCACCACGTCCGCCGCATGGAAACCAAAACCCAACTCATCACCCGGAAGGTCGCAAACCGAACCGAACTCTACCCCGCCGGGATGTCCCAAGTCGTTCAGGCGCTGGTCAGTGTTCTCCGCGACCCCAAATGCACACGGGTCCTCAAAGAAATCCACGAAGCCCACCCCGACGTTCGCGGAGTCTACGAGATGCGCGACAAACTCGGCATGAGCCTAAAAGTCACCCTCAAACACGTGAACAGGCTCCTTGATGACGAACTCGTCGTCAAGATTGGAACGAGTCGCCCCCGCTACAAGAGCAACGTTCCCCGCGAACTCGCCAGCAAATATCTGGGCACTCAACCGCACAAGTTGCCTCCCTAAACCGCTCTAGCCAACTGAGAGTTTCACAAAATTCAACCTGGACAATGGTTCCTTGCCGCATAGTCTGCACCGCAATCGACGATTCAGCATTAGCAAAAAGTGGAGGCGTTCCAAACTCTACATTACAAGCCGGCCCCTGATTGCCGTGCCTTGAGACCCCCAATTCACGCCGGAGCTGATGAAGCCGGCCGCGGGCCGGTCCTTGGCCCGCTCGTTGTGGCCGCGGTCGCTCCCGACGGCTTCGACCTCAACTTCCGCGGCATCAAAGACAGCAAACTGCTCAGCCGCAAGGCAAGAGATTCCATTGCCCACAAGTCTGAGGCCTGGAAAATCCGGCAAGAATTCGTCGTCCTCCACGCCGCCGACATCAATAACGCATGGCCCGACACAAATCTCGATGCACTCATCCGAAGCGCGTACGCCCACCTCCTCAATCGGTTGCGCCCAGAGCGAGCCGTCATTGGTACAGTGGGCCGAGACACCGCAATGTGCTCACAGGCAGTTGAAGAACTTCTTGACTGCCCCTGCGTTGTTGAGGCCCGCATCGGCGCAGAAAACACAGATGCAGCGGTCGCATTGGCCAGCATCCTCGCCAAGAATCGGCGTGACGCGCTCATGGACGCCCTCCGGGTCGAATACGGCGATATCGGCTCAGGCTATCCTGGAAGCAAAGCTACCCAATCATTCATCAAAGCCTGGTTCGTTGAACATGGGACCCCTCCACCCATTAGCCGATACCACTGGAAAACTATCCGTTGGCTAACGGAGACGTTGCAATGAAAGAAGATGCGGGCATCGATAGTGTGGCCAGCGCCGCAGCCTCCGCTGCCGGATATGACTACCAAATTTCCCAAGGATTGCTCGCACTACTGAAAGCCGGTCCGGAAGCCGCACTCCGACTAGAAGCCCTCGACGACATCGCCCTGCTGCTCCCCACTGGCGTTGAGCTCAGCCAAGTAAAACTCCAATTGACACCCCGACCAAGCGCACTCGCCGACCTGAGCGAAGGTCTGTGGAACACGATTGGAAACTGGGCCCGCCTTATCCGGGAGGCCAAAGTGGACCCCGAACATACAATGTTTTACTTGCTTGCAACCGCACCGGCGAGTCCTGACAGCCTAAGCGCAGCGCTTGCCCTTTCCAAACGTGACAATGACGTCCTTTGGAACGACCTCCAATCCAAAGGCCAATCCAGCAAGAACGAAATAGTCCGCATCGCGCTCAAAGAGCTCCAATCAATGTCGCTCCAAAATAGGAGCCGACTACTCGCTAACATCCTCCTGCTTCCAGGCCAGCCCGGCCCCGAGAACCTAGACGCTGCAACCATCAAAATTCTCCGCACGTGGAGCACGGCCTACCCAATCAAACTACACGAGCGAATCACAGGTTGGTGGCAGAAACGGGTCCGCACTCAGCTTATCCTCCACGCAAACGGGCAACCAGATTCAATCGAGGCAAATGAGCTGTTGGATGCAATCCAAGAATTCGCAGACGAACTTCGCCCAGACAACCTCCCCGCCGACTTGGAACACCTCCAGGCACCCCCAACCGACGTCAGTGACGACCCCCGACTTTTCATGCGCCAACTTCGACTCCTTGACCACTCGCCCAGAAAACTCACACTATGCCTGCGCGACTACTACCGCGCATCCGAACAATGCATCAAATGGGTCAAAGACGGACTTGCACGCCCCGACGAAATTAGCGTATTCAAATCTCGCCTACTAGACCGATGGGAAGCCAAATTTTCCAGCACCAATGCAATGCACCTCCAAGAGGCCGAGAAAATCCAGGCGGGAAAGGACATCTTGGACTGGGCCGAATCCAACGACGACACCTCAATTCGACCGAAATTTCGAGGACATTACGTCCGACGCGGGACATACCACGAACTCGCTGACGACCCACAACTAATTCTTGGCTGGCACCCAGATTACAAGGAGAAACTCAAATGAGCCCCAAAGCCCCACTCACTCAATCCGTAGAAAATCTGTTGAACCCCGCCTACTGCGCCCTCCTCATCGAAGCCGCAACGCGGGAGCATGCCAAAGAAACCGGCCGCTCGATGCCGTTCGCGTTAGCCTTCCTCATCCTGCCCCTTTGCCTACCAAGCTCTTTCCGCGACGCACTCCCCAAAAGCAAGTCAACCGTCTTCCATGCGTGGCTAAACGCCAACGGGCACTTGCGAGCAGAACTTCCGGCCTTCACCACCGCTTACGCCCCATACACTCGCAAAGCACTCAGGTATGGCCTCCAGTGCGGCGCGCTCAAACTTGAAGAGGATGCCCTTCGCACTCGGCCAAAAACCCCAACCCTGAACGCTAGCACCGACACGGCAGAAGCCCTAGCTAAGGCTACGTTTCTTGGCCGGTGGCTTGGCACAGCAGGAACGACGCAGTCCGTCTTCATGATGGGAGGCATCCGCCCATGACATTCCAAATCCTCGACATCACCATTTACAGCCACGACGGCCGCCGCACCACAGTTCCATTCCGAATTGGAGAAGTAAACCTCGTCACGGGGCAATCCGGAACCGGCAAATCTGCTCTCATTCCCATCATCGAGTATTGCCTTGCCCGCGATTGCACCATCCCCGATGGCCCTGTACTCAAGAAAGCATCGTGGTATGTACTTCGTATTCAATTCCCCACTTATCAGGCCATTATCGGCCGCCAAGCCCCTGAAAAAGTGGGCAGTAACCCAAGCGCAATGTTCTGGCAAATTGGCAAAAACCTTGAATTGCCGCTTCAAACTGAACTTCAACAGAACTCAACTACCGATGCCGTGGAAGGAGAGTTAACCAGACTCATGGGGATTTCGCCAAACCTACACGTCCCCCCAGAAGGTCAAACTCGGAGTAAAGTGGAAGCTAGGTTACCACACGCACTCTATTACACCCTCCAAGAGCAAACAGAGATTGCCGACAAGAAACTCCTCTTCCATGGTCAGGAACTCCACTTCCGTAAGCAACACATGGTGGATACATTGCCGTACTTGCTTGGGGCGGTACCTGAAGACCAGCTTCGCATCCGACAAGACCTCCACCGCGCCAAGAAACAACTCCGCGACGCCGAACGGCAATTTGCGGAAGCGCGCCGCATCGCTGGCGAGTCGTCGTCTCGTGCCACCAACCTGTTGCTGGAGGCTCAAGAGGTTGGCCTCCTTACTTCTGACGTCAAGCTGAGCAACCAGAGTGATGCCGTTCTAGAGCTTCGCAAAGCCGCCAATTGGGAACCCGGCACATTGCAGACAATCAAGCCTAACACCAAATTGGCACAACTTCAACGGGAGCGGCGCGAAGCCCGGCGGTCCCTACAAGCAATCAGCGCTGAGATAGAACAAATCCGCGAATTTGGGAACGAAATCCAAGGATACGCGACATCCGCCAAAGACCAGCAACAACGTCTAGCTGCGGCGTCTCTTTTTGAGGCACCCGACGAAAACTCCTGCCCGGTTTGCCTATCCCCCGGCGAGTCGGCAACCCAGACAAACACTCGACTCCACGAGGCACTCGCCCAACTAAAGCAACGTGTGGACGTCACGACGGCGGAGCAACCCCGCGTGCGGGACCGTCTCGAACAACTAGAACAGGCACGCGACGATTGGGCCACTCGCATCAAAAACACGGATGATGCTATTGGTAACTTAGTGCGCCAGGATGATGACCTACGCGGAATGCAAACGCATGAGACCGCACAAGCATTGGTCGTTGGCCGACTCCGTCTATATCTGGAAGGCCTTGCCGAAGCCACCGATGAAGGAACGCTAGCCCAGAAAGTCGCTGCAGCGGACGCCGAAGTCGCGCGCCTCGAAAAGGCCCTATCCGGCGACGAACGTGCCCTTCGTCTTTCATACATCCTTACCAACATCAACGCCGACATTATGACTTGGTCAAGGCGCCTCAAACTTGAACACAGCCAGCACAACCTCTTCCTCGACCTGAAAAACCTGACCTTGGTTGCTGACAAAGGAAACGAACAGACCCCCCTATGGAGAATGGGGAGCGGGGAAAATTTTGTTGGTTATCACGTGGTCGTCCACCTTGCGCTCCACAAACACTTTGCAGTCGCAGAACGCCCAGTGCCGCGTTACCTTTTCCTGGACCAACCATCCCAGGCTCATTTCCCTGCTGACCCCAACAGCCCATTCTTCGACCCATCTAAACCGGACCCGGACCGCCTCGCAGTCCTCAACTTGTTGCACTTGATTATCGAAGTCGTCGATAGTCTAAACCACCGATTCCAGGTAATCATCGCCGACCATCTTCGCCTCAACGACGAAAAAATCAACAAGACTGTCACTATGAAGTGGTGGGACGGTGCAAAACTTGTTCCTGATGATTGGCCCGAACGACTACCGATTAGTGCTCTTTCAGCCCCATAGTGTCGGCGCACTCCGTCAATAGCTGGCTGAATCACACCCACTTTTTGCCAACTTGCCTAAAACTACTATCGCGTTGGAGAAATTCGCGGAAGTTGCTGCGCCCCGGTTTCGAGGCGCAGCTCGTGCAATCAATTTGGCAAACCTTGAAAGAAGCCATTCGACAGAAGTTTTCGCGCAGCCAGATTAGCAAACTATCTGTTTTCTCGACCATTCCAGACATTCGAGCCGATATGCCCTCACCCAACGCAAAATGGCTACTAGCTCTTCTCCACGCCGGAGGCGCAAAGCAAGGGCAAAATGAGCCAGTTGCTGGCCGAACAAAACTCATGAAAGAGTTATTCCTTCTTCGGCATCAACTAGACGACAAGAGTGGCATCTATCAATTTACTCCCAGTTACTATGGCCCGAGCTCCCGTGAAGTAATTCAGGACCTGCTGATGTTCCAGCAGGAAGGGTTCATCGGTTACGACGAAGAACTGTACGGTGGAACGTACTACCTTACCCCAAGTGGTATAGCCGCAGGGAAAAACGCTTACAACGAAATCTCAAAGACTGAACAAAAAAAAGTAGACCAGGTAAAGCGGACTTTCAATTTACTTCCCCTCAACCAGTTGCTGTTTCGCGTATACAGTGACTATCCCGAGTACACTAAAAATTCGCTCATCCGCGACGAAGTTCTTCGAAACCCCGACGAACAATAGGTGGACCCATGGAATCTTGGATAACAATCACCCTGCTAACAATGGCCATTGCGGTTTTCGCTTGGGGCGAAAGATTTCGACACGGGCAGTCACCCCTGCTCACCACGATTAAGAATAAGCTCGCAAGAAACCAGTTGCCGGATTCAACCGCGAGTATCCTTACCATTCTGGAACGGTTGGGGAAATCCCAAGGATTTCAAGGACTTGGCCAACGCGCTCATGACGTAATTCATTCAACACTTCCGCCCAATGACTTCAAGATTTGGTTCCAAACGGAACTGGCACGAAGTGCCATCGCTGGCGAGCACATTAGGAATATGGAAACGCTCATTTCCGACGCATCTAAGGTGTTCAGCCTCCGGCTGCAAATGGAGCAATCCTTCAGTGAAACAGTTCGGCAATCACGAACTGCTGCTGCATTTTTCCTTTGTGGCGGGGCCGCCGGGCTGATTTCAGAAATGTGCTTAGCCGCCCCTGACGGAGACTGGCAAGCCAGCATGCTTGGAATCGGAAGCGCCCTATCTATTCTAGCACCGCTCTTCGGAACCTTTGGGTTCTTGTGCACGATTATCGCAGTTCGGCAGCACTTCCGATTCGCGGGATACGCCGAAGACCACGACGAAAACGCTCCCGCGCTCTTCTTCCAATGGACCCCCGGACCCGAATAATCCAAGGTTTGATTTTCAATTCGAGCCTAAACGAAACTGCCAAACGAAAACGATGTCCTTCCGAGAAAAACAATATGCCACGCAAAATTAGAAGTGACGCTAGTGTTGGAACGGCGGAAAAGAAGCTTGGCGTCCCTCCTGGCACTTTCCGCAACAAAGACGGCCGGGACACCCGGTCCGACAAGAAAATCGGAACCGTCCGACGTGACGACCAGGACTGATTGGCTCTAGTCAAACGCCTCCACTTCTTGCAGATGAACTTAATCGATATCTGAACGCTCCGCGTGACGTGACAGATTTCCGCATCATTTGCACCCGCCAAGAACCCGCCAACGCATCCCCTACCCACGCCCACATCGTCCTCGTAGGTGTCGTACCCTACGTAGCCGGAAACGTCTCTGGATACAACAATCTTCTGAGCGTCCAACAAGTAGCTGAAAGCATTCGCGCAGGAAACCGATTCTTCACGTGGAGCCCGTCAACTGGAAGGACTGCGGCCGTCAACCCCATTCTTTGTCACACTTGCCGTTCATTCACCACGCTCCGCTCCGCAGCCGACGCCATTGCAGACAACAACCTCGACAGCTTGCCGCGCTGCACCTAGAACCATTCCCCAACAGGGAACCGGAACCATGAACATCTTCATCAGCTACAGCGGCCCCGACACGGAACTCGTCAAACGCATCGAGGAAGGCTTCGCCGACCTCGCAACAATCTCCTATTGGGCCAAATCCAAAGAACCCGGAACCCACGATTGGCCACAAATCCACAAATGGATTGACCAAGCCGACCTAGTACTCGTGGTCGTAACCGACAAAACAATCTCACGAGCCATGGCAGTAGGAAACGAAATCGGAATTGCCCAAAAAGCCAACAAGACCATCGTGCCACTCGTTGCACCAAACGTTCCGAAATCCGAGCTCGGATGCCTTCACGGGATTACAGCAATCGAATTCTCGCCAGACGACATTCAATCCGCAATCAAACAACTACGCCCTTGGGTTGCCAAGCGAAAGCAAAATGAAGACAGAATCAAGGCCGCCCTTTGGGTTGCAGGCGGAATCGGAGTTCTCTATCTGCTCAGCAAGAATGAAAAAACCTAAAGCGCCTTCTTCAACTTGAAGGCAGGACCTCAGTGCGGGCAAAACAATCTGGGAGGTGTCAAGTGCAAAAACTCAACCTGGACCTAGAGAATTGTTACGGGATTCGAAAACTCAAGGAAACCCTTGATTTCGGAGACGGCGCAAGCTATGCAATCTATGCACCAAACGGCTCCATGAAATCGTCGCTATACCAAACCCTGAAGGATTTGTCCCAAGGCGAAGAATCGCGAGACCGAATCTTTCCCGAACGCGCAACCACGCGCACCATCACGACCGAATCCAACACGGAAATCGACCCTCAAGAAATTGTCGTCATCGGACCATATGACGCAACATATGAAAACGACAAAACATCAACTCTTCTTGTTGACGCAGCCCGCCGAAAAGAGTACGAAAAGCTCATGGCGGATGTAGAAGCAAAGCAATCATCTCTCCTGAACGCCCTAGCTAAGCAAGCCAAGACCAAGACCGACGTGGCGGCCGAAATCCAAGAACTCTTTGGAGGCGCAACCCTCGACTTCGCCGGCGCCCTGCAGAACCTTCAATCGCAGTTATCAGATGACGACATTGCCTATTCAAATCTTCAATACGACATCATTTTCGCTCAGACTACGATTGAATTCCTAGGCCTGAAAGACAATCGAACACTCATTGGCGACTACATTGAGAACTACAACAAACTCATCGCAAAATCAACCTATTTTAGCCGTCAAGCGTTTAGTTACTACGGTGCCAACAAAATCAATGACAACCTCAGCGACCACGGATTCTTCGACGCCAAACACAAACTTGTCCTGAACGGTGGAACATCGCTAGAAGTCACCTCCGCAAAGCAGCTCAACGACCTCATCAACGAGGAGAAGAAGAAAATTTCGGACGACCCCGCACAGCGAAAACGCTATGCCGACATCGAAAAAGCGCTCGCCAAAAACAAAGACATGCGAGCATTCCAGGACTACCTCGACCAGCATCAGGTAATCCTACCGGACCTCACCGACATCCCGGCCTTCAAGAAAAAGGCGTGGAAATCCTACGCGAGCGTTCATCGCAAAATGCTCGACCAATACTTGGATACCAAGAAGGCCGTCGACCAAGCGAAATTGAAAATCGAGGGCGAAGCCGCAAAGCAGGCAACACAATGGGAACAGGTCTTGCGCGTCTTCAACAGTAGGTTTTCGGTTCCTTTCCGCCTTGAGGCAACAAACAAGAGCTCGGTTGTCCTGGGCAAGGCACCACTTGAAATCCGATTCATCTTCAAGGACGCAGATGGCGAACGAGAAGTCAACCGCGAACTGCTACAAGACTCACTCAGTCAAGGTGAACGAAAGGCACTCTACATCCTCAACGTCATCTTCGAAGTTGAGGCACGAAAGAAGGAAGAACAACCGACCCTCTTTGTCTTCGATGACATCGCCGACTCCTTCGACTACAAGAACAAATACGCCATCATCCAATATTTGCAGGATATCGCCAAGGAGCCCAGTTTCAAGCTGCTCGTATTGACTCACAATTTCGATTTCTTTCGAACAATC
This sequence comes from Thermoplasmata archaeon, assembly GCA_023269235.1. GTDB lineage: Archaea > Thermoplasmatota > E2 > JACPAO01 > JAHFTW01 > JAHFTW01. Next base: position 24,382 of record JAHFTW010000005.1, on the reverse strand, counting down.
GAACGCCGGTTCGTACACCGCAATCGGTGCAAAACAGCAATTCGGTCAAACGACGGCCTCAAGCTCTACCCCGTAGACGGCATTCGCAACATTTTCATCAACGACTGGAAAAAGCAGTTCGATGAAGACCCAAAGAAGCGCATCGCTTGCATCGCATTCATGCGGAACATGCTCGAATATCTGCGCGGCGAAGGAGACCCGGAATTCATCAAACTCACTTCCCTCCTTCATTGGCGCCCCGATACGGAAAAAATCGTCCACAAAGAGCTTGACGATATCTTCAACACGCTTTTTGGAAAACAGGCAAAGTGGGACAATCAAACCGCGACCATCGTAAGCACTATCTTTGAAGAGGCAGAAAAATGCCTCCTTGCAGACGACGCCGTCAACATGCAAAACAAAATCGTACTCTCAGTCGCCATTCGTCTCACGGCTGAAAGATTCATGGCAAACAAGATTGCTGACCCCGCATTCTTCAATGCCATCACGGGCAACCAAACGAGGGCGCTTTACGAACGATACCGCAAGGACTTCCACAACCCCAGCACAATCGAAATTATTGACCGCGTCCTCCTCATGACGCCGGAAAACATTCACCTGAATTCGTTCATGTACGAACCCATCATGGACATGAGCGACCACCACCTGCGAAGTCTCTACAAAGACGTGAAGAAACTTGGATAGCAAGCCCGAACGTCGCCGCCCCCAATAACGACAAACTGTACAATTGCCCCATGGAGAAGAAAAGACCGCTGGCCTTCCGCATCTGACGAGAATCGTTACACCAATTCACGTCAATTCGGTACAATGATACTTCGTCCTTACGTACGATGATGGATGACAAGTAGCGCATGGCGCACTTTCTGGAATTGGTTTCACAAGCAGGATTCCTCAATTCGACTCGCCATCATGGCGACCATCGTGACCCTGGGATGCACACTAGCCTTCAACCTGCTGCCCGACCTGGGAGCGACGGCGGTCCTAGCCTATCTTGCATATGCGGCGGGAGCTGGCATCGAGTTCTTCGCCCTGCGACGGGACGGTCCGTTCGTCCGTTCAGGGTCGACTGCCATACGAAAGGAGGTAGCATTCCTCATGCTTCTGGCAGTCATTTTCGCCATCCCAATCCTCGTATCGACTGCCACAAGTCTTCCCGCGCTCTACGATGGTTTACGCAGCGCGATGAGGGGCCGGTTCGCCTTCGGGTCATCCCTCCTCATTTGTGGTGTCACTGCCTATCAAGCGCATGCACTATACCAATGAATGAATCCCAACCGTAGAACCCGCAGACACTCCAAATACATTCACTGTGCCCCATCAAAGCGCCTAATAGCGTGCTAATAGTCCCAAGGAGAGATGGGAATCCGAGTCGTCGAGCTCTTTGCCGGCGTTGGTGGCTTCCGACTCGGACTTGAACGCACAAACCTGCCCTTCGAAACAAAGTGGTGGAACCAATGGGAACCAGGCTCCCGCGCCCAACACGCAGCCAAATGCTACATCGAACACTTCCACCAAAATGACGCGTTGAAGGCACCGAGTGATGCCAATTCGGATATCTGCCAAGTCAACAAGTCCACGATTCCCAACCATGACCTGCTCGTAGGTGGTTTCCCATGCCAAGACTACAGCGTAGCGACTACGCTCGACAAGGCCGGCGGCATTCAAGGCAAGAAAGGCGTCCTGTGGTGGGAAATCGAGAAGATTCTCGCCGCCAAGAAACCTCGATACGTCCTCCTTGAAAATGTCGACCGCCTCCTAAAATCCCCCGCCCAGCAACGCGGTCGCGACTTCGGCATCCTCCTCACCTGCTTACAGAAACACGGATACAACGTCGAATGGCGCATTATCAACGCCGCAGAGTACGGCAACGCCCAGCGCCGGCGTCGCGTGTTCATCTTCGGAGCCCACCAATCAACCGGCATCGGGCGCCACATGAGGAAACATATCCCCCGTGCGGATTACCTCACGACGACGGGATTCTTCGCCGCACAATTCCCCATCAACTATGCTGCCACGACCAGCAAGCACGAACCGGCAACCGGCACACTTCCGTCCAACATCCTCGAAGCAAGCAACACGTTTGCAGCCAGTTTCCAAAACGCTGGCGCCATGACTGCGGGCAAATACTGGACGCACCGCCTCGAACCGCAAGCCGAACCCCCAGTCGCCCTAGCTAACCTCCTCGAAAAAGGCGCCCTCGATGAACTACAATTCCTCGACCCGCAGAAACGCACAGCCTGGGACCGCGTAAAGGGACCCAAAAAAGAAAAACGAAAGGCACGAAACGGCTTCGAATACTACTACACGGAAGGAGGAATGCAATTCCCCGACCTCATCGACTCACCCGCACGCACAATCCTCACTAGCGAAGGCAACCGCACCGCGAACCGCAGCACCCACGTTATCACAGACCCGGCCAGCGGGCGCCTCAGATTCCTTACCCCACTCGAAGTTGAACGCCTCAACGGCTTCGACGACGACTGGACCGCCAATCTTCCACGCCGCTGGAGGTACTTCACCATGGGAAACGCACTCGTTGTGCCGCTCGTCTCGCGCATGGGCGCGCAACTCGCCGCCTGGGTGCAAGCCCACGAACCGAAAGCAACAAAGAAGAGACTCCTCAATGAAGAACACGAAGAGGTACGCAGTGAGATTCGGCGAAACCCCAAGCCCCGAACCCGTGCGGTCCATCCCAAGAAATGACGCTGAACTCCTAGACCGAGCCATGAACCTCATTGAGGAATTAGATATGGCAGACTTCTTGCCCGAGGAATTCAAAGACGAAGCCCGGGCCCTTCGCAAAGCCTGGAACCGTTGAAGAAACCGCATGCTGCGAATGACGTCAAGCCACTTGCGCCAATGACCCTCGGTGGCAAAGGCGGTCGGGTAAAATCAGGCTACACCCTACACCTGGTGTGTTCACCTGTCCGCGCAACGAGCTTCCATACAACCCCGACGACCCGGTCTCCATCGAAGCCCACGGCAGACGACTTGAAGGCCGAACCGTCATCGACATCGCCCGGGAACTAGACTACCGCCAAATCCTCGAAAGCCAAGACGGCGGAAAAGGAAAAGTCGGCAACCTAGTTGAAGCGTGGTTCCGGCTAGCACCAAATTCCAGACCCGAATCAGATTTCCCCTGCGGCGTCGAAATCAAAGTCGCCCCCCTAAAACCACACAAAACTTCCACGTACACCTCAAAGGAGCGCATGGTCGTAGGCGTCATTCCATTCAACGACATCGTGAGGGAGGAATGGGAAACAGCCCACGCGCGCCAAAAATTAGAACGAATCCTCGTCGTCACATACAAACACGACTTCACCAACGCAGGCCAGGCCGGATTCCTAATTTCCTTCCTGTGGTCACCGCCCGCCATTGACACCCCCCAACTTCGCACAGACTGGACAAGAACCCGCGACACCGTCCGAATGGGTCACGCCCACCTCCTCAGCGAATCCATTGGCCGCTACCTTGGCCCCAGCACCAAAGGCACCGGAACCCGCAACAACCCTGCCGCCGACCTAGTCCAACAACCATTCTCCCCAATTCTTGCCAAACGCCGAGCATTCGCACTCAAAGCACGTTACATTGTTGTCCAAGTCCGCAAGCGATTGGCACCAGAACAATTCGTGCGCCTTGCCGACCCCCGGACTCGCATTGAGACCATTGAATCCAGCATCCTTTCGAAATTACATTCTTACACGGGCATGTCTGTCCAGGCCCTCTGCGACCAACTAGAAATCCCCGTTCTCGGCACCGACAAAAGCCTCGCAGCACGTTTACTCAACGCCGCACTTGGCATTGAAGAAGGAAAATCCATCGAAGAGCTGGAAACCGCAGGTGTCCAAGTCAAAACCGTGCACGCACGCAAACCAGACTCAAAGAGTCGCGGCAAATATTTACAACCGTTCGAAGCAATGTCCTTTCCCGCCATCGAATTCGAGGACCTACTCGATGAAGAATGGGGACCAAACGTTGGCATTCTAGACGAACTCCAACGCCTCCTCGTCATCCCGACGTTCTCAGACAACCGAAAAACCCCGCAAGCCGACAGAATCCTCGGACCAGCATTCTTCTGGTCCCCGACTGCCAACCAAGAACACATCATTGAAGAAGACTGGACAGAACTAATTGACCAGGTGCAGAACGGCGCAGCTGCAGAGTTCCAAGTCTACAACCCGGACAGAACTCCCCGCATGCGAAAGACCTCCAAACGCATTATCCCTTGGGTGGAAAACCATCTCCCCGGCGAACGAGACGGCCGAATCCTCCACTTGCGCCCCCACACTGGGGATGCCGATGACAAAGTACCGGTCCCCGGCGGTCAAATCACGCGGCAAAGTTTCTGGCTAAACCGAAGTTTTGTGCGAGAACTTCTGGTGGCAAGCTTCTCCGACCAGCCAGACCAAAGCGGCCTAACCCTACAGTAAGGCCGAATTGAACGCGAAGAAATGACCTGTCTATGACAAATGACTACGCCTAGTCAAAATCCCCCGCACTTCCTACAAATTCGCAGATGAAGGCACTCTCATTTTGTCGGACGTGACGGGGAAAAGTCCCGACGCGAGACCGAGATGTTCCTTGGCATCACCCTTGGCGACTTCACCCAGCCCTAAACTCGAACTACCGCGACCTAGGTCAATTCATCGCGAATCGCCTCAAGGGCCTCAGTGAGTTGTGCCTGTGTCCTCCAAGGATGCAGAAAAAGAGGAAGCTGCTGAAAAGACTCAATGTAACGGCTCCTACCGCCGCGCTCCAGAACCTCCAGCTCCCCGTTCTTCATCCTCGCAACCTTGGGGTGATGGAGCAAATGAATCTCGGGCAGCTCCATCGTCCTTTGGAACTCAACGAGGAGCAACAACTCATCGTGCGTGGCAGCCATTTTGGCGCCGCGAGGCCACACGACCACGATGGCGGCAAACCGCCCGGTCTCCAGCAAGCGCTTCAGCTTCCTGGCGAGGTCCTTCTCCTCTCCGGGGAGAGTCTCCTCGTCCTCCATCAAGACGCAGGGCATGCCGAGAACCGCGCCGACTTGGCGACGCAGGCGCGTCGGAGAGGCGCGTAATCCGTTGAAAAGCCGCCAAAACCCTGGGCCGAGCGCGAGGACGGACAGCTCGGGCGCCTTGGAGTGAGGCAGGGTCAGGCTTCGTGAACGTGGTGCGGTTCCGCGTGCCGAGTGGCCTGACCCGGAGTGGCCAACACTTCCTGCCGAAGCGTTACCACGGCCCTCGCCACCGCGTCCCCGTGCTTGGAGAGCGAGTAGCGCACCTTGATGGGGTACTCCAGCCCCGGCACTGTCTGTGCCAGTACCCAGTGGCGTTCCACTAGGGTCTTCATGGCTCGATTGACTTGTGTGGCCTTCAAGCCGGTCGCTGATTGAATGTCTGTGAATCGCAGTGGTTCCTTGCCGCGCATGCAGGCGAGGACGTTGGCCTCGTTTTGACGAGGTAGACTCATTTGTTGACGCATTTTTTTGCTCGTAATGGGCACCGTGCATAGTCCTCTCCAGCATGACGACTCGACGTTGCGCCGCCGCCCCGACGCGTGAGTCGCCGTGCCTTTGAGGCTACGCACTCCCGACTTCCTAGTGGGCGGGTTCCAAGATTTCAAGGGTTGGTCTTCTTCTTTGGTTGGCTTTTTCGTTCAACTTTTGCGGGTCTATGGATGGCTTTCTGCCACGCATTGTTAACCGGGCGCGTGCGACCCGGGTGTGTTTCTTGTTCGTTTCTCCGCCCAGGATGTGTCGTCCTGGGCAGTACTCAGTTACACTTTGTAAGTAAAATACCTTTCCAATGACTCGGAGGAACCGGCGCCTTGCCCGGAAATGAACCCGATTTACCCCTGAGCGGTTCAAAACTAAGGTTTCGAACCCCCAGTTCTGGGGGGTCCGTCGGGCGCTGTTTGCCCCGCGGACCGAATCAAAACTCAGGAGAAGACCACCACCAGGGGGTTCAAAACTGAGCAAGTGCCGGAAGTGTGCCACTCCGCTCCACTCCGCTTCGCTCCGTGGAGCGGCTGAGCACCTCGGGCGCTGCTGCGCCCGAGGCTATCACCCGCCAGGGGGGCCGCGGCCCCCTGGAGCCACGGACGAGAACCGGAGGCGGGTGCGGGGTGAGGGATTTGCCGCGTGGAGCGAGGAATCCTTCGGCGCGCCATGCGCGACGAAGGTCGAATCCCTCATCACCCGCTGCATTCGCTTCGCTCATGCAGCGGCTGAGCGCCTGCGAACCCTTCGCGGCGCTCAGGCGTCGCAGGCTATCACCTGCCAGGGGCTTCGCCCCTGGACCTCGAAATTGGCCGGGTCAACGTGGTTGGCCGAGTTGGCCGAACGAGACCGCCGCGACCCGAACCGGTTCACGGCGGCCGGCCAAACCTCAAGTCGCTGATTCACATCTCCACTAGGTTGGTCCCCCTCCCTTAGGGCTTTATACCCCCCCCTCGTCGGCGAACTTTGCAGCGCCGCCAATCCAGCTAGCTTGAGCCATCGAGCGAGCATGGATTCGAGGGGAAGCCGAAAGGCCGAGTCTCGAGCGTTTCCAGGTGATATCGTGAGCGAAGAGGTCCCCGCCCAAGCCAGTCGGTTCAACGTCCTGAACCACGTCAACGTCCCGCTGCACGAGGTGCTGACGGACTCCGAGGCCAAGGAAGTCCTGAAGCGCTACGGCATCACCAAGGAGCAGCTTCCCAAGGTCCGCTCCAACGACCCCGTCGTCCAGGTCCTGCAGAAGCAGGCCGGCTCGGACGGGCTCGCCGGGAAGATCGTCCAGATCACGCGCCGCAGCCCCACTGCCGGGACCGCGGTCGCCTACCGTCTCATCGTCGAGGCCATCTAAGGAGATTCTGTCATGCGCGAACTTGTTGATGCCTTCTACGCGGAACGCTCCATCGTCAATCACCACATCGCCTCGTACAACGACTTCCTGGCGGGTCGCCTCCAGCACGTCATTGACAACATCCGCATCGGCGACGACGAGACCGCCGAGCGCGGCATGGTCCAGACCGACATCGAGGGCTTCAACATCAAGCTCGGCAAGATCGCGGTCGGCCGCCCGGTCGTCAAGGAGGCCGACGGCTCCCTGCGCCCGCTCACCCCCATGGAGGCCCGCCTCCGCAACCTCACCTACCAGGCTCCTCTTACCCTGGAGTTCATCCGCGTCATCGACGGCATCGAGCACGAGCCCGAGCTGGTCAACATCGGCCGCCTGCCGATCATGGTCCACTCCAGCCACTGCAACATCAACCAGAAGGTCATGGAGGAGGCCGAGGGCCGCTCCCTCAACGCCGCCGACATCAAGGCCAAGCTCGTCGAGGTCCAGGAGGACCCCCTCGACCCCGGCGGCTACTTCATCTCCAACGGCACCGAGCGCGTCCTCATCACGCTCGAGGACCTCGCCCCGAACCGGGTGCTGGTCGAGAAGGCGTCGCGCTACGGCGCCGACGTCGAGATCGCCAAGGTGTTCAGCCAGCACGAGGGCTACCGCGCCCTCGTCGTCGTCGAGCGCAAGAAGGACGGCGATCTGATGGTCACCGTGCCCTCGGCCTCCGGCCAGATCCCCCTCGTCGTGCTTCTGCGCGCCCTCGGCATGGAGTCGGACGAGGAGATCGTCCACGCCATCATGACGGACGAGAAGCGCCAGAAGGCCATGGAGCCCCTCATCTTCGGCAACATCGAGTCGGCCGCGGAGGAGTACGGCGTCAGCACCCGCGAGGACGCCATCGGCTACCTCGGCAAGCGCCTTGCCGGCGGCCAGGCCAAGGAGTACCGCGTCAAGCGCGTTGAGGCCCTCATGGACCGCAACCTGCTTCCTCACTTGGGCCAGGAGCCCGAGGACCGCATCACGAAGGCCATCTTCCTCGCCCGCATGGGCCAAGCCGTCTTCGAGCTGTTCCTCGGCCTCCGCGAGGAGGACGACAAGGACCACTACGCCAACAAGCGCCTCAAGCTCGCCGGCGACCTGATGGAGGACCTGTTCCGCGTCGCCTTCATGGCGCTCTGCAAGGACCTCAAGTACCAGCTCGAGCGCGCCCACGCGCGCAACCGCGACGTCAAGATCCAGACCGCCGTCCGCGCCGACGTCCTGACGCAGCGCCTCCTGCACAGCCTCGCCACGGGCAACTGGGTCTCCGGCCGCGCCGGCGTCTCGCAGCTCCTGGACCGCACCAGCAACCTGGCCGCGCTGTCGCACATGCGCCGCGTCACCAGCCCCCTCACCCGCAGCCAGCCTCACTTCGAGGCGCGTGACCTGCACTCCACGCAGTGGGGCCGCCTCTGTCCCAACGAGACCCCGGAGGGTCCCAACTGCGGTCTGGTGAAGAACCTCAGCCTGTGCGTTGAGATCTCTGAGGGCTTCCCCGAGCGCGAGGTCGAGCGCGTCCTGCGCGACTTCGGCCTCAAGCCCGTCGAGCGCGACAGCACCGAGGTCCAAGTCTACCTGAACGGTGACCTGGTCGGCCTGCACGCCGACGCCCCCGACCTCCTCAAGCGCATCAAGGAGCGCCGCCGTGCCGGCCTCCTCAGCAATGAGGTCAACGTCTACTGGGACCAGGACAACAACGCCATCCTGCTCAACTGCGATGCCGGCCGCGTCCGCCGCCCCCTGCTGGTTGCCGAGTCCGGCAAGCTGCGCTACAACGACGAGTACGCCAAGGACATCCAGTCCGGCCGCATCAAGTGGTCCGACCTCGTCAACGAGGGCATCGTCGAGTACATCGACGCCGAGGAGGAGGAGAACCTCTTCATCGCGCTCGACAAGAAGAAGCTCGGCAAGGAGCACACCCACTGCGAGATCGACCCCATGATCATCCTGGGCATCGGCTCGTCGCTGGTTCCGTACCCGGAGCACAACTCGTCGCCCCGCATCACGATGGGCGCCGGCATGGGCAAGCAGTCCCTCGGCTTCGGCGACGCGAACTACCGCATCCGCCCCGACACCCGCGGTCACTTGCTGCACACCCCGCAGGCCCCGCTCGTGCAGACCCACCCGGGCAACTACCTGCACTTCAACGACCGCCCCGCCGGCCAGAACTTCGTGGTCGCCGTCATGTCGTTCCATGGCTACAACATGGAAGACGCGATTGTCATCTCGAAGGGCAGCCTCGAGCGTGGCCTGGGCCGCAGCACCTTCTTCCGCACCTACAACACCGAGGAGCGCCGCTACCCCGGAGGCCAGGAGGACCGCTTCGAGCGCCCTGACCCCGAGTGCCGTGGTGTTCGCCCCGAGGAGATGTACGCCTTCATCGACGAGGACGGGCTCATCAGCCCCGAGCGCTCGACGAGCGGCGGCGACGTGCTCATCGGCAAGACGAGCCCGCCCCGCTTCCTCGAGGAGCCGACGGACTTCCTGACGCCCCAGAAGCGTCGCGAGACCTCGGTCACCGTGCGCCACGGCGAGGCCGGCTGGATCGACACCGTCATGCTCACCGAGTCCGTCAACGGCTCGCGCATGGTCAAGATCAAGGTCCGCGACCAGCGCATCCCCGAGCTCGGCGACAAGTTCGCCTCCAAGCACGGCCAGAAGGGCGTCCTCGGCCTCATCGTCCCGCAGGAGGGCATGCCCTTCGACGAGGAAGGCCAGACCCCGGACATCGTCGTCAACCCGCACGCCATCCCGTCGCGCATGACGGTCGCCCACGTTCTCGAGATGATCGGCGGCCTCGTCGGCTCGTCCGAAGGCCGCTTCATCGACGGCACCGCGTTCTCGGGCGAGCCCGAGGAGGCGCTGCGCGCCGCCCTGCTGAAGAACGGCTTCAAGCACAACGCCCGCCGCCAGATGTACGACGGCCAGACCGGCCGCATGTTCGAGGCCGACATCTTCGTCGGCTGCATCTACTACCAGAAGCTGCACCACATGGTCGCCGGCAAGATCCACGCCCGCAGCCGCGGCCCCGTGCAGATCCTGACCCGCCAGCCGACCGAGGGTCGCGCCCGTGACGGTGGTCTGCGCTTTGGTGAGATGGAGCGCGACGCGCTCATCGGCCACGGCGTGTCCATGGTCATCAAGGACCGCCTCCTCGACGAGTCGGACCTGACCACGCAGTACGTCTGCGACCACTGCGGCCACGTCGCCATGCTGGACCGCCGCGGCTTCTACCGCTGCACCGTGTGCGGCGACGAGGCCGACATCCACCCGGTGGAGATGTCCTACGCGTACAAGCTCCTCATGGAAGAACTGAAGGCGCTCATCGTCGCCCCGCGCATGAAGCTCGAGGCCCTGGTGTAAGGAGGAATGACAATGCGAACCATGCTCACCAACCAGCCGAAGAAGATCGGCCACATGAAGTTCGGACTCCTTTCGCCCAAGGAGGTCCGCGGCCTCAGCGCCACGAAGGTCATCACGGCCGACACGTACGACGAGGACGGCTTCCCCATCGAGATGGGTCTCATGGACCCCCGCCTCGGCGTCATCGAGCCCGGCCTGCGCTGCAAGACCTGCGGCCAGAAGGTCGGCGACTGCCCCGGCCACTTCGGCCACATCGACCTCGCGATGCCCGTCATCCACGTCGGCTTCGTCCGCGTGGTCCGTGACATCCTGCGGGGCACCTGCCGCGGCTGCGGCAAGCTGCTCTTCACCGAGCGCCTGCGCGAAGACTTCGAGAAGCAGCTCAAGACCTACGAGGCCGAGGAGAAGGACGTCAGCATCCTCGCCAAGCGCGTCAGCAAGGATGCCTCCAACGTCACGGTCTGCCCCCACTGCGGCCGCGAGCATGGCACCATCGACGTCGACAAACCGACGACGTTCCGCGAGAACGGCCACAAGCTCACCCCCAGCGAGGTCCGCGAGTGGCTCGAGAAGGTCCCCAACGAGGACCTCAAGCTCCTCGGCCTCAACGCCGAGGTGTGCCGCCCCGAGTGGATGGTCCTCACCGTCCTCCCGGTGCCCCCGGTCACCATGCGCCCCAGCATCACGCTGGAGTCCGGCGAGCGCTCCGAGGACGACTTGACCCACAAGCTCGTGGACGTCATCCGCATCAACCAGCGCCTGCAGGAGAACCGCGACGCCGGCGCCCCCCAGCTCATCGTCGAGGACCTGTGGGAGCTGCTGCAGTACCACATCACGACCTACTTCGACAACCAGACGGCGGGCATCCCGCCGGCTCGCCACCGCAGCGGTCGCCCCCTCAAGACCATCAGCCAGCGCCTCAAGGGCAAGGAAGGCCGCTTCCGCTCGAACTTGTCGGGCAAGCGCGTCAACTTCTCGGCCCGCACGGTCATCAGCCCGGACCCGAACCTGTCCATCAACGACGTCGGCGTCCCCATCGAGTGCGCCCAGGAGCTCACCGTGCCCATCCGCGTCACGCCGGCGAACTTCCAGTTCTGCGCCGACTTGATCTTGCGCGGCCCGGAGCCGAAGTTCCCCGAGGGCAAGTACGTCCCCGGCGTGAACTACGTCATCCGCCCCGACAACCGCCGCGTCAAGGTCACCGACAAGAACGCCGACGAGGTCGCCAAGCGCCTCGAGGTCGGCTCCATCGTCGAGCGCCAGCTCGATGACGGCGACGTCGTCCTGTTCAACCGGCAGCCCACGCTGCACCGCATGAGCATGATGGCGCATACGGTGCGCGTCATGCCCGGCAAGACGTTCCGCTTCAACCTGCCGAACTGCCCGCCCTACAACGCGGACTTCGACGGCGACGAGATGAACCTGCACGTCATCCAGGGCGAGGAGGCCCGCGCCGAGGCCGAGATCCTGATGAAGGTCCAGGAGAACATCCGTTCCCCGCGCTTCGGCGGACCCATCATCGGGGCCATCCACGACCACATCTCGGGCAACTTCCTCATGACCTGGAAGAACCCGAAGCTCCCGCTCGAGGACGCCACCCAGGTGCTCTCGCGCGTCGGCTTCAAGGGCCAGATGCCCGCCATCCTGGAGGAGAAGGATGAGCACGGCGAGACCCGCAAGTTCGTCATGGGCCGCGACCTGTTCTCGACCCTGCTGCCCCCTGGCATCAACCTCAGCTACAAGGCCAACGCCTGCCCCTCCGGCATGAAGGAGAAGGAGGCGCGCCTGCCCGAGAACGACTTCTGGGTCGTCATCGAGGACTCCAAGCTCATCCAGGGCGGAATCGACAAGACGAGCATCGCGTCCGAGAAGGGCAAGCTGCTCGACCACATCGCCCGCCGCTACGGCAACCAGGCCGCCCGCGAGTTCCTGGACAAGGTCACCAAGGTCGGCAACGGCTTCCTGACCCTGCGCGGCTTCTCGACGTCCATCGACGACGAGGACCTGCCCCCGGAGGCGCGCCACGAGATCGAGGAGCGCATCCGCGCCACCAAGGAGCGCGTCGACGTCCTCCTGAAGCAGTACAAGAAGGGCGAGCTGCAGGCCCTCCCCGGCCGCGGCGTCGAGGAGACCCTCGAGATGGAGATCATGCGCGAGACCGGCCAGGCCCGTGACGCCGCCGGTGAGACGGCCTCCCGGTCGCTCGGCATGGACAACTCCGCCGTTCTCATGGCGCGCTGCGGCGCGCGCGGCTCGATGCTCAACCTGTCGCAGATGGCCGGCCTCGTCGGCCAGCAGGCCGTCCGTGGCAAACGCATCCACCGTGGCTACCAGAAGCGCACGCTCCCCCACTTCAAGTGGGGCGACCTGGGCTCCGACGCCAAGGGCTTCGTGGCCGCGAGCTACAAGACCGGCCTCAACCCGACCGAGTACTTCTTCCACTCCATGGGTGGACGTGAGGGTCTCGTCGACACGGCCGTTCGCACGAGCCGCTCCGGCTACATGCAGCGCCGCCTGATCAACGCCCTGGAGGACCTCAAGGTCGCCCAGGACGGCACCGTCCGCAACACCGCGGGCACGGTCATCCAGTTCGTCTACGGCGAGGACGGCGTGGACCCCACGCGTTCCGTCGGCGGCGAGCCGGTCGACTTCGACACCATCTTCGCGAGCGTCGCGAGCGGCAAGGCCAAGGCCAAGAAGGGAGGCAACTAGGATGGCTAGCGCACAGACCCTCAACAGCCTGGTCAAGACCTACGCGTTCGACAAGAGCACCGCGGAGCGCCTCGTCGAGGCCGGCTTCACGGTCACCTCCGCCAAGTCGGCCGACAAGAAGGCCCTCATGGCCGCCGGCTTCGCCGGCAACGAGACCGAGGAGATCCTCCTCAAGTTCTCGAAGGGCAAGCGTGACGCCGCGGCCCGCCGCGGCACCCGCAAAGTCGTCGTGGACGACCGCGACTTCGAGAGCACGATGGTCAAGGTCGAGACCCGCGACCCGGACCTCCTGAAGAAGGACGCCCTCCTCGGCAAGCACCTCGGCGAGGGCATGCTGCCCCAGCGCATCGTCCGCAAGCTCGTGGACGGCGGCCTGGCCCGCGGTTTCTCGGACGCCCAGCTCAAGCTGGCTGCCGACCTGGCCCTCGAGGAGTACAACCACGCCAAGGTGGACGCCACGGAGGCCGCCGGCATCGTCGGCGCCCAGTCGATTGGCGAGCCCGGCACGCAGATGACCATGCGCACCTTCCACTTCGCCGGTGTCGCTGAGATCAACGTGACCCTCGGCCTGCCCCGCCTCATCGAGATCGTGGACGCACGCCGCACCCCGTCGACGCCGACCATGCGCATCTTCCTGAAGGAGAAGGTCAAGGGCGACCGCGCGGTCGCCACCAAGATCGCCAACCAGATCGAGATGACCCTGCTCAAGGACATCGCCGCCGTCGACGCCGACCTCGGCTCCCTCGAGATCAAGGTCGTCCCCGAGATGGAGCGCATGGCCGAGAAGGACATCAGCTTCGAGGACGTCCTCGCGGCCGTCAACTCCGTCCGCCGCATCACGGCGACCGAGGAGAAGGGCGGCAAGAACCCGAAGATCCTGGTCAAGCTCACCGAGCCGAACTTCAAGAACCTGCAGAAGGCGGTCGAGGACCTCAAGAAGATGAAGGTCAAGGGCATCGACGGCATCACCCGCCTCGTCATCCGCCGCGACGACGACGAGAAGGGCTACATCCTCTTCACCGAGGGGTCGAGCCTGAAGGAGATCCTTGAGATCCCCGGCATCGACCACAGCCGCGTCCTCACCAATGACATCGTGCAGATCCAGGAGTGCCTCGGCATCGAGGCCGCCCGCCAGGCCGTCATGGACGAGGCCTACGCCACGCTCCAAGGCCAGGGTCTCACCGTGGACCGCCGCCACCTCATGCTCGTCGCCGACGTCATGACGGCCGACGGCGAGGTCAAGGCCATCGGTCGCCAGGGTGTGTCCGGCCAGAAGTCGTCGATCCTCGCGCGCGCCGCGTTCGAGATCACCGTGGACCACCTGCTGCAGGCCGGCATGATCGGCGAGACGGACCCCCTCCAGGGCGTCGCCGAGAACATCATCGTCGGCCAACCCGTGAACCTGGGCACCGGCGCCGTCCGGCTCGCCATGGACACCGTCAAGCTCGCCAAACTCGTCAAGACCATGCCGACGCCGGTTTCGACCGTGCCCGTCGTGGTCGAGGCGCCCGCCATGTCCTACGAGGGCACGGCGGCCGGCTCCGCGGAGCCGGAGTTCGCCGAGGAACCTGAACCCAAAGAGGAGGCCTGAACACAATGGACGTGCAACGAAGCCTGCGAACTGTGCTCGCCACCGGCAAGGTCCTGGTCGGATCCGACCAGACGGCCAAAGCCGTGGCGCGCGGGGAGGCCAAACTGGTCATCCTCGCAACGAACGCCCCTGGCGCGGAGGACATCCGCGCCGCCGCCGCGAAGAAGCGCGTGCCGGTCTATGCCTTCGACGGCATGGGCACGGCGCTCGGTCCGGCCTGCGGCAAACCCTTCGCCATCTCCGCCCTCGCCGTGCTGGACGCCGGGACCTCCGACGTCATGCAGCTCGCGAAGTGAGGACTGAATGACCGACGTCAACCTCTCCATGGAGGCCATCGGGCTCATCACGGAGGCCGAGAAGCGCCTCCGGGCCCGCATCAAGGACGCCGTGGACGAGGGCGAGCGCATCGTCTTCATCACCGAGAAGGGCCACCTTGGCCAGGCGCTCGGGAAGGAGGCGAAGAACCTCGCCATGATGCGCGAGCTCCTGAAGAAGGACGTCAAGTTCGTGGAGTGGGACGACGACAAGCAGGTCTTCATCCGGAACCTGTTCAAGCCGTTCGACATCGCGAGCGTGCGGATGGAGACGCTGGCGGTCACCCCGCCGACGGACCCGTCGCACCCCGACGCCATCCCCGAGGCCAAGCTCAAGATCCGCGCCATCGTCGAGGTCGAGGCGAAGGACAAGGGCAAGGCCATCGGCAAGCAGGGCCGCAACATCTCGTCGATTCGCCACCTGGCCAAGCGCCACCACGAGATTGACGAAGTCCAAGTCATCTAAGGGGCTCGCGGCCCCGCCTCCCGCCTTTCCTTAGCGGAGCGGCAGGCGCGCGGCTAACGGATCATCTTGATGTCCAGCGGGAAGTGGAACGGCTTGCCCCGCCCCGCCTTGATGGCCGCCACGACCTCGAGCACGACCTTCGCGACGACGATGAAGACGGCCAGCAGCGCGACCCAGAGCGAGAACGCCGAACTGCCAAGCAGGACGGCAATGATGATGAGGGCCACGAAGGCGATGAGCGCGAGGATGTTGTAGTTCACGGACTCGTCGAGATGATCGCGCAGCCACGGTCCTGCCTTCTTGCGGAACGCCAGATAGACGACCAAGGGCCCCACGAAGAGCGTGAGGATGCCCAGCACATGCGTCAGGACGGCGGTGCCTCGTTCGTTCATGGCAAACCTGTCACCCAATCCCTTTGGCACTATTCGACCGTTTCCAAGCGGTTCACACCTGACGCCACAGGGAGTAGGCGTCCACCAGGCGGCTCGTCCCCGGGCCTTGCTCCTCGAGGACCTTTGCATAACCGGACGGGAGGCCAGAGGGGTCGCCGTGCACGAGGACCCACGTCGTCGTGACGTTCCCGAGGTCGCCCAGTCCCAGCACCCGAACGTCCGTGATGCTGCGGTGTCCGCTGTCGGTGAGGTCGAAGTAGTAGCGGTACACGTCGTTCGTGCCGACGAGGCTGACGGAGTCGCCGGCAGAGGCGAGCTGGCCCCACGCAGTCGAGACGCGGTTCTCGACCTTCTCCTGCGGCACCGCGTAGTACAGGGTCCCCGCGACGAGGACGAGGGCGCTCGCGGCGACGGCGAGCCACGCGGCCTTGCCGGGGCGGACGTGCCGCATCACGAGCCACGCGAGCGGGACGAGGGCGAAGCTGACGTAGCGGACGTTGTGCAGGAAGAAATCGCGCTCGAAGAGCCAGAGCGCCGCGTCAATGAGGACCGTCAGGACGAGCGGCAGGACGGCAGCTAGCCACAGGCCGGAGTCGTGCTCGTCCGCCAGAAGGGGGACGCGCCGAAGCTGGGCGAGCCACGGCGCCACGGCCATGAAAAGGAGGTAGCCGAGGCCGAACATCACCGCGGAGGAGAAGGCCAGCATCCCAGCCCACTCGAGGGGGTGCGCGAGGGCGTTGTCGTAGGCGGCCTGGATGTGCGCACTCGTCTGCCACGACCCGAAAAGGCTCCAGTTGCGCCAGGCCCACGCCACGACGACGGACCCGAAGAGCGCAATGGCGGTCAAGTAGGCGGGGTCGCGCAGGACCTTCAGGCCCCGGAACCGGAGGCGCCACGCGAGGCCGCCGGCGCCCGCCACGAGGAAGAACGTGCCCACGCTCGATTTCGTCAGGTAGCCAAGCGCGGCGAACAGGGCGCCCACCACGATGAACCACGGCTTCTCGAGGCTCTTCAGAATGGCCCACATCGTCGCGACGAACAGGAGGAGAAGCAGGTTCTCGGCGTAGCCTTTGTCGGTCGTGAGGACGAGGACGGGGCTCACCGCGACGACGGCGGCGGCGACGAGGCCCTTGCGGTGGCCATACAAGTCGCGGCTGCAGAGGTAAGTGACCGCGATGGCGGCCAGGGCGAGGGCGATGGAGGCGACCCGTGTCGCGTCGCGGCTGAACCCGAGGAGACTGTAGACCCCGGCCAGAACGGTCGGGTAGAGCGGCGGGTAGTGGTGGCTCGGCTGCGGCCCCATGCCGGCCGAATAGACGTCGCCCCACGGCATCGTGAACGAGCCGGTATCAAGGAGTCCCTTCGCCATCGCGGCGTAGCGGTCGGCGTCGGGTCCGAGCGGCCAGAGCCAGGGCGCGACGAGTCGCACCGCGACCCCCAATCCGATCAGGCCGAGGAGGAGCGGGACCTGGAGCCGCTCGCTGCGGTCGCACCAGGCGGCGAAGCGGTCGCCGAGCCGGCGCAGGGCGTGCACCGGGCGCAGACCGGGCGTGTCGGGGAGGGCCGGGTCCAGCAGATGGAGGGCGAGCGTCTCGCCGAGCGCCACGAGGCTCGCCCAGGCAGCGCCGAGCAGCAGACCGGCGAGAACATCGGTGGGCCAGGCGGCCGACGAGGCGACGGCGAGCGCCCCGACGAGGATGGCCAGGCCAACGAAGGCGGCGCTGCGAAGGGCGGCGGCCGCGCTGGAGCCACGCGCGCGAAGCGACCAGGCCGACCATGCCGCCAGGGCCATGGCGAGCGCGGACGCGGCGTGCGGGAAACTGCCGACGAACGGGAAGGGCGGAACGCCTTGCGGGGGGGCGCGGTGGAGCGTAGCGCTCAGGATGGCAAGCAGGGCGACAAGGCCGGGCCCAATCGCAAGGGCGCCGAATGCCGCGGGCCATCGCCGGCGCCACGCGCACCCCACGAACAGGGCGAAGCTGGCGGCGAGAAGAAGGGCGGGCGATGCGAGCGTGCCTACGACGCCTCCCACCATGCCGATCCAGGAGGGGAACGCATGGACCGACATCGACAGGCGCACGGCCTCGAGCGCGTGCAGACGGTTGACGTCGAGGGCGTCCCGGAGAATCCAGACGAAGCCGGCTCCGCAGGCGAGGGCGCCAAGCGCGTGCCGAACCGAGGCGGCGCTCAACCAGCGCAGGCGGCGAGTGAGGACGTAGGAGAGGACGAGGGCGACGACGACGGCGAGCGCGACGCCGATGACTGCGCCGCCCACGACCTTCCCGAGGACTTTCGAGCCGTGGCCGAAGAGCCAGCCGCCGAGCACGACGGCGACGGTGGCCGCGATGTTGCCGAGGAGCGCGGCGGGGATGAACCGGGTCGCGCGCTGGCGCATCGCCCCGGCCGCGTAGGGGACGAAGCTGCGGATGAACGGCTGCGTGCGGGCGAGGACGACGGTGAGGAAGCCCTTCTTGGCGAAGAGCGCCTCGATGGCCACGCGACGCTCCGGGGTGAGGCGCGCCCACTTCGGCCAGCCCTCGGCGAAGGCGAGGCCGCGGCGGCGTCCGAGGACGAAGAACGACGTGTCACCGAGGAAGCCGCCCAGCACGCAGGCGAGGATGAGGAGGCTCGGGTCGCGGTTGATGAACCCCCATTCGGCGCTCGCGAGGAACAGGAGCGTGTGGGCGGGGACGAGGAGCCCGAGGAATGGGATGGCCTCAGCAAGGCCGACCAGGAGGACCAGGAGGGCCATGGCCCAGGGCGGAACGCCTCCGATGCCGTGCAGAACGTCCTCCCAGGCCACGGACGGCCGTCCACGGGGCGGCTCCTACAAGAGGGCGTCGGCGCCGACCCCGGACGGCCGGTGGAGCGCGAGCTCAGGCCGCGCGGTGCCAGAGGGAAATGTAGGTGTCCTTCGCGGGGACGTAAGCGGTGTGGGCCGTGGGGACGAGCGTGTACGCGGCGGGCAGACGGCCCGCGCCGTCGCCGCGCAAGAAGACCCACGTCGTGGTGAGCGTCTCAGGGCCAGGCGTCCCCAGGGGGCAGAGCGGGTCCTTGGCGCAGGTGAGCTGGACCCGCACGTCGCGTGTGCCGTCCTGCGTCAGCTCGAAGAAGTAGCGGTAGGCGAGGTGGTTGTTCATGTCCACGAACCCGACGGAGTCGCCGGGCATCATCTGGGCCGCGAGCTCGTCGCTGCTCAACTCGACGTTGGAGACCGTTGGCTTGCCGAACCACAGCGCGCCCGCGAGCAGGATGGTGAAGGCGAGGACGGCCCCGACGCGCACCGAGCGCTTCCCCAGGTCGGCGTGGCGGACCAGCAGCCATGCGGCAGGGATCGCGACGAACCCAATGTAGCGGGCGTTGTTGAGGAAGAACTCGCCCTCGACGAGCCAAAGGGCGCCGTCAATGAGGCCGGTGAGGAGGAGCGGGAGGCCGAGGGCGAGCCAGAGGCCGGAGTCGTGCTCGGAGGCCAGCTTCGGGGTGCGCGCGAGGGTCGGGAAGACGGGGAGCAGGGCGAGGTAGAGCAGGTAGCCGGCCGTGGCGTAGAAGGTGAACGCGATGAGGCTCAGCAAGAGCCAGTGGAGGGGGTCATGGAACGCGGCGGCGTAGGCGGCGCCGAGGTGGGCGCTCGTCTCCCAGGACCCGAAGAGGAGCCAGTTGCGCAGGGCCCAGGAACCGACGACGGCGCCGAACAGCACGATGGCGGTGACGTAGGCGGGGTCGCGCAGGACCTTCCACCCTTTCCAGTAGAGCCGCCAGGCCAGCCCGCCCAGGCCGGCGATGATGAAGAAATACCCCATGCTCGACTTCGTGAGGTAACCAAGCCCGGCGAGCAGGCCGGCGGCGACGATGAACCACGGTCGGGTGAGGCTCTTGAGGATGGCCCACAGCGTGAGGACGAAGAGGAGAAGCACCAGGTTCTCCGAGTACGCCTGCCCCGTGTTCTGGATGAAAAGGGGGCTCACCGCGATGGCGGCCGTCGGCACGAGCGCCTTCCCCTTGCCGTAGAGGTCGCGGCTGCACAGGTAGGTCACGGCGACGGCGGCGAGGCCGAGCGCGATGCCGGCGAGGTGCGTCGCGTCGCGGCCGAAGCCGAGCACCTTGTACACGCCTGCGAGGAGGACCGGGTAGAGCGGCGGGTAGTGGTGGCTCGGCGCCGGCGCGGTGAGGTACGTGTGCACGTCGCCCCACGGCATCGTGAACGAGCCCGTCGCGAGGAAGCTCTTGCCCATCACCGCGTAGGGGAACGCGTCCACGCCAAGCGGCGTCCACCAGAACGATGCGACGCGCAGGGCGGTTCCCACCGCGACGAGGCCCCAGAGCCAGGACGAGCCGTTCGCGACGATGCGGTCCGCGACGCGGCCGAGCCGCTCCCCGAGACGGCCCAGGGGGCCCGTGCCGCTGGCGAGGGCGAGGACCAACGCTTCTCCCACGAATACAAGAGGGACCCAGGCGAGAGCCAGGAGCCAGCCCGCCACCACGTCGCCCGGCCACGCAGTACCGGCGACCAGCGCGACGGCGCCAACCGCGAACCCAGCGGGGACCAGGAGGATCAAGCCGACGCGCGTCGAAGAGGGGCGCAGGCGCCACACGAGCCAGGGGACCAGGAGGGCGAGGCCGAGCGCGAGCGTCGCGACGTCGTCCGGCGTCCCCAACGGGCCGCCGAAGAACGGGTGCGGCACAGGCGCGGTGCGCGGGAACGCCAGCTTGGCGGCCGCGACGGCGCCGCCGAGGCCGGGGCCCGCGACGAGAGCGGTGATGCCTTCGCTCCAGCGACCGCGCGCCATCGGCCATGCCGCGAGGACAAGCGACCCACTCAGCAGGAGCGAAAAGGCCGCGACCTGGAGGAGATGGTTGAGGCCGTCGAGGCCGCCCCAGCGCAGGTCGGAGAGCAAGGTGCGTTCCCAGCCGCGCACCGCGCCGTCGAGGCCGAGGTCCAGGAACGCCCAGAACCCGAGAGCCGCCGCGGCGCACAGGAAAGAGAGGCGTCGCAGCGCCGGGCGGCGTGGGAGGAACAGGACGACGGCTGCGCAGGCGGCGACGGCTAAGAAAGGCAGGGCACGGAAGGCCGCCGCGAAGGGCGTCCAACTCGACTCCACGTCCCAGGCCACGCCCTCCCTTCACCGGGAGGCGGGCATGAGGCTTGCGTTGCCCTGGCGCGGGCCGCTTCAGCGAGCGACGATGAGGGGCTTGGCCGCAACGGCGGACGCAGGCCGGGCCGGCTCGGGGGCGAGGGCGTTGCGCTCACTCCAGTCCCGCAGGGCGCGGAAAACTGGCCCCAGGTCGCGCGCCTTTGCGGTCGCCTCGTAGTCAACGCGGGGAGGAATCTCGTTGTAGGCGGTGCGCGACAGGAGGCCGGCCTCGACGAGCGACTTGAGGCGCTCCGACAGGGTGTTGGGGCTGATGCCGAGGCGGGACTGGATGTCCACGAAACGGCGCGGGCCCGGCTCCCAGATCATGATGTGCAGGATGTCCAACACGTGGACCTTGCCAAGCAAACGGAACAGGTCGCCAATGTCGCAGCCGCCCACCGCCGAGTCGGGGCAGGGTACGCTCTTCTCCATGGCGCGGCCATTGCTCCTGGTTCTATATCAATGGGGTGGAGGGGGCAGGATTCGGCCCGGGGTGGGCCCCCGCGACGGGGCGAAAACGTCCCACGACTGCATTTCCGATGGTTCCGGCCTAGGACGTTAACCGGCCTGTTCACAATCCTTAGATAGGCCGTTAACCAATGCGTTCACATGGCAGAGTCCATCGTGCACGGGAAGGCACTCTCCTGGGGCGGGTCCATCGGGATTCGCATCAGCCGCAGCGAGGCGCAGCGCCTTGGAATCCAGGTCGGGCAGGAGCTCGACCTGAAGCTCCTTCCGCGCTCCTTCCGGCTGGACACGAGCCATTTCCGAACGTTCAGCGACGGCCAAGGTGCCACCGCGCATGACCGTCTCCTGGGGGAGGCCCGCAGCAAGCGACTCGGGCTGGCTCCCAAGAGGCAGGCATGACGCGCATCGCCGACACCAGCTTCCTCTACGCCGCCTTCGACGAGGCCGACGCCCGGCACAAGACGACGCGCGACGAGCTCGCCAAGCCGCAGGCCGTCGCCATCCCCCTCTGCGTCCTTGCCGAGTTCCTCGACCTGGTCGAGTACCGCCACGACCGCTCCACAGCGATGCAAGTGCACGAGGACCTCGAGAAGTTGGCGACGGTCTCCATCGCCGAGTTCGACGACGAGCCCGCCGTCGTGGCCCTCTGGGCCCAGCACCCTAAACTCTCCATGGCCGACGCCGCCGGTGTCCAAGCCTGCCTCGAAAACAACGCGACCTTGCTGTCCTATGACACGGACCAGCTTGCGGCGCTTGAAACGATGCGAACTGGCAAACCAAGCAAGACCAAGGCGGCGTGAGACGTCCAAACGCGTTTCGTTGGGTGCCGAAAGGTGCCCAGGACAGGATTCGACCCTCCGGCCGCGCAAGCGCAGCCGGAGGGATTCCTCGCGCCCTCGGCGCTCCGCAAATCCTGTCCGTCACGCTTCGACGCGCCTGCGTCGCTGCGCTCCGCCGAGCCCGTGAAGGCGCTTTGGACAGGATTCGAACCTCGCCGGGAGCGCAGCAGCGCTCACGGCGCCCGAGCGAGGCGATGGGATGGTTCGAAGCCTGGAACTGGCCCGACCGAGCGAAGCGAGGGAGGTGCCCAGGACAGGATTCGAACCTGCGAACCACAAAGGAGAAGACTCTGAATCTTCCATCGTTGGCCACTTGATTACCTGGGCGTTTGGGTGACGGCGAAAGCGTGCTCGCCGTCGTGGATTTGAGGGGAGGGGAAGGGGAGAAGGGAGACGGACCGGCCTAGATGTCGGCGGCGGCTTCCTGGAAGCGCACGAAGCGCTCCTTCAGGAGGTCGACGGCCTTCAGCAAGGCGTCCTCGGCCTTGAGCGAGCCGTCGGTCTCGAAGGTGAACAGGAACTTCCGGTCGTCGTAGTGGATCTTGAAGGCGTCGCCGAGCTGCTTCTCGGCCTCGTCCGCCTTGTTGACCTCGTCCGGCTTCAGGATCACGAGCTTCGAGCCGTCCATCGAGAGGATGCCGGCCGGCGAGCGCTCGACGGCCAGCTTGACCGCCTCGGGCTTCATCTTCTTGGCGTCCATCGTCGCGGTCGGGAAGTACTTGTAGCCGACAGCCTGGCAGACCTGCCACTTGGCGTGCTGCGTGCCGTCGCCCAGGATGGCCTCGGCCTCGAGGATGAGGCGCTGGTCCTTCAGCAGCTCGACCAGGGGGATCTTGGCGTCCACGATGGCGTAGCTCTTGTCCTCGGGCTCCAGGTCGCCGGAGTAGACGGTGCACGGGCCTTCCTTCGTGAGCGTGTAGCGCACCAGAAGCGTCGGGCGGCCCTCGGCGTCCACTTGGCCCTTCATGTTGAGCATGGAGGGGTCGGTGGGGATGGGCAGCAGGCCGATGCGGTGGGCCAGGATCTCGTCGAAGAGCGCGCTCGTGTTGTCGTAGAACGTGACCTTGTCAATGGCGAGCTTGGGCACCTCGGCGATGAGCGTGCGGCGCAGGGCGTTGACGAAGTACGGGTGAACGCCGTCCACGACAAAGCTGCACGCGGTCGGGGTGACCTGGCGGATCTCGATCTTCAAGCCAAGCACCTCAGACGCGCCGGCCGCGGCGGCCACCCTTCTTGCGGGCGCCGTCGTGCGGGATGGGCGTGACGTCCTCGATGCGGCCGACCAGGATGCCATTGCGGGCGAGGCCACGGATGGCCGCCTGGGCGCCGGGACCGGGGGAGCGGGCCTTGGAGCCGCCGTAGCCGCGGACGCGGATGTCGACGAAGTTGAAGCCCTTCTCCTTCATGGCGTCCGCGATCTTCTGCGCGGCCGACATGGCGGCGAAGGGGCCGCCCTTGTCCTTGTCGGACTTGACGACCATGCCGCCGGTGCACTTGGCGATGGTCTCGGCGCCGGACTGGTCCGTCACCGTGATGTTGATGTTGTTGTAGCTCGCGAAGATGTGGGCGATGCCCTTCTTCTCGCTCATGCGGCACCTCCGCTGGGGGCGGGAGTGGCCATGGGCGCCTCAGCGGCCGGGGCGGAGACGGGGGTCTCGAAGCCGGCGGCCTTGGGGCGGGCAGGGTGGGCCTCGTCCGCGATGGCCTTCTTGGGGTCGATGCGGATCATCTCTTCCTCGCCCTTGCGGACGACGTAGGAGGGCACGGTGACGCGGCGCTCGCCGATCTGGATGCAGCCGTGGCTGACGAACTGGCGCGCCTGGCCGGGCGTGCGGGCCAGGCCCTTGAGGTAGACCTGGGTCTGCAGGCGGCGGGTCAGGATGCGCTCGAGGTCGATGCCGAGCACGTCGCCGAGGCCGGCGTTCTCGCCGAGGTAGCCCTGGCGCTGCAGGCGGGCGATGAGGAGCTTGACCTCCTTGGCGCCCTGGACGTCGTCGACGTTGCGGGTGCGGGCGACGAGGCCACGGGCCTGGCCGCGGATCTCGCGCAGGCGGGTCTGGGCGGTCCACAGCTCGGTCTTGTTCTTGAGACCGAACTTGGCCTTGATCTCGTTCTCCGCCTTGATGCGGTCGCCCTGCCACGGGTGGCTAGGCGTGTCGTAGTGCTTGCGCTGGAATTTCGGTTGGCCCATCTACTTCTTGCCTCCTGCGGGGGCGGCGGGCTTGGCAGCGGCCGGCTTGGCGCCGGC
>JAHFTW010000025.1 GCA_023269235.1 Thermoplasmata archaeon | reverse complement strand
GAAACCTATTCACGGATTAGGGTGTGTCAGGACATGTGAGAGAGGAGGAGCAATCGCCACCGGCGAGGCCGGGGAGGCCGCTGCGTCGGGTGTTATGTCGCCCTAGAAGTCCGGCCGAAAAGTTGTAAAAGGTTAGGCGCTTTACCCGAAGGCCGCGACTGACTAAGCTATGCCCTGAGCTGTGTCGAAAGGCCGGCGGGCGAGGGAGGAGCGCGCGGATGCTCGGTGAACGCGGACCTCAGCGCGGCCTGTTTGAGGCCGATACCCTCTATCTCGACTTCGTCGGCCCGAACAGCTTCCACGGCTTCCTGGCGTCCCAGCGGGGCCAGCTGTTCCGGGACGAGGACTTCGCCGGCTTCTACAAGGAGAAATGGGGCCGGCGCAGCGTGCCGCCGAGCCTGCTGGCGACGGCGCTCGTCCTGCAGTGGCACGACCGAGTGTCTGACGAAGAGGCGCGCCAGCGAGCCTGCTACGACCTGCGCTGGAAGGTGGCGTTAGGCATCGGGTTGGACGAGCGGCCCTTCGCCAAGAGCACCCTGCAGGAGTTTCGCGCCCAGCTCATCGTGCACAAGGAGCAGGGCGCCCTCTTCCGGCGCAGCCTCGACCTAGCCAAGCAGCGCGGGCGCCTCCAGGGCAAGCTTCGGCTGGCGCTGGATACGACGAACATCCTGGGCCGTGGCGCGGTCAAGGATACCTACAACCTTTTGGCTGACGGCATCGTGCTGGTGCTGCGGGCGCTCGCCGGTCAGGCCGGGGTAACGGCGGATGCCTACGCTGCGCGGGCGGGCTATGGCCGTTACCGGCAAGGCCCGAGCCTCAAGGGCCAAGCGGAGATCGACTGGGACGACGCCGTCCAAAGGCAGGAGTTTCTCGCCGGCATCGTGGCGGACGCCGACCGGCTGCTGGAGGACGTGCGCGCGGCGCGCGGCCACGTGGAGCAAGACGGCGCCGGAGACCGGCGGTTAGCGGATGCGGCGGGGCTGTTGAGCCGCGTGCTCCAGCAAGACGTCGAGCGGCGCGAGGACGGCCCGGCCCTGCGCCAAGGGGTAGCCAGGGACCGCATGCCCTCGGTGCACGACCCGGAGATGCGCCACGGACGCAAGAGCAAAGCGAAGCGCTTCGATGGTCACAAAGGCCAGTTCGCGGTGGATACGGAGAGCCAGGTGATCACCGCGGTGGCGGTGCTGCCCGGCAACGCGGCGGACCGGGAGCAGGCACTCGCCGTCGTCGAGGAGAGCGAGGCGCTGACCGGCTGTGAGGTGGAGGAGACGATCGGCGATGCCGCCTACGGCGACGGCGCGACGCGTCGGCAGTTCGCCGATGCGGGGCGCACGCTTATCGCCAAAGCGCCGGCGGTGACCAACCAGGGCCGGTTCCCCAAAACCCGGTTTCCGATCGATCTCGAAGCCAAGAGCTGCACCTGCCCGGCAAGCCAGGTGAGCGATGACTTCCGGCCCGCAGCCGCGGGTGGTGGTGTCTTTCGCTTCGCCGCCGCTGTCTGTGGCGCCTGCCCGCTCCGGTCTCAGTGCGTGCGGGGAAGGGGCGGCCGCACCGTCCAGGTCCATTCCCAGGAAGGGCTGCTCCAGGAGGCGCGCGCCTTTCACAGCAGCGCCGCCTACCGGCCCTACCGTACCTTACGCCAGGTGGCGGAGCATCGCCTCGCCCGGATGGCCCAGCTCGGCCTCCGGCAAGCGCGCTACCGTGGCCTCGCCAAGACCCTCTTCCAAGCCTTCATGGTCGCCGCCGTGGCTAACCTGACTCTCCTGGTGGGGGCCGATTCGTCGCTTGCCGTCCTCAGCGCCGGCCTGATCGTCCTCCTGTGCTCCGGCACAAGGCTCCTGCCGCCTTCCTTGACGCGATCCATCGGCGCAACTCACTCCAGAGGCCACATCGGCATCCTCGCTCCCCGGTCCGCTGGCCCCTTCAAAATGCCCGCTTCTCGGCCGGGCTTCTAGCCGCCCTCCTCCGACAGCGTCGTACCGCGCGCGTGCGCTTGCCTGCGGCGGCATTGGTTCGGGCTGCCCTCACGGGCGCGCGCCGACCGCTCTCCGGC
>JAHFTW010000021.1 GCA_023269235.1 Thermoplasmata archaeon | reverse complement strand
ACCCCTGCCCCCAGCACCGGCCCCGCGCCGGCGCCGGGCGCCGCGGGCCGCCGTGAGCGCAAGTCGTTCACCGTCGGAGGTGGCAACTGATGCTGAAGGCCGCTGAGGTCCGCAGCCTCTCGAAGGAGGACCGCAAGACGAAGCTCGCCGAGATCGAGCTCGAGCTGATGAAGGAGCGCGGCGTCCAGGCGATGGGCGGCTCGACCCCCAGCCCGGGCAAGATCCGCACGCTCCGCCGCGAGCGCGCCCGCATCCTCACCATCCAGCGTGAGGCGCAGCTCGGGATTCACCTTTTGGAGCCCGCCAAGTGATCTGCGACACGTGTGGTCTCCCCAAGGAGATCTGCGTCTGCGAGGACATCGCGCGCGAGCAGCAGGAGATCCGCATCACCACGGACTCCCGCCGCTACGGCAAGAAGATGACCATCGTGGACGGCGTGACCGACACCACCATCAGCCTGGACAAGCTGCTCTCGACCCTGAAGTCGAAGTGCGCCTGCGGCGGCACCATCAAGGATGGCGCCATCGAGCTGCAGGGCGACCACGCGAAGCGCGTCCAGGTCGTGCTCGGCGAGATGGGCTTCAAGGCCCGCCTCGACTGAGCGCCGCCGGCAATCCTTTCCCCCTCCCCCTCCCTCCCTTTTCTGTGAAGCGCACGGTTCCCCGTCTCGAGGGCCCCGCCAAGGCCGTCGCCAAGGGCGAGCTGATCGGCCTCCCCGTGCGCGTCGTCGGTTCGTCGGACCCCACACTCGTTGGCCTGTCCGGCATCGTGGTGGATGAGACGCTGCGCACCCTCGTGGTGCGCCGCCCCGACGGCCGCGAAAGCCGTCTCGGCAAACGCGAGAGCGCCTTCGAGTTCACGACCGAGCGCGGCGCCGTCCGCGTCGTCGGCGCCGGCATCGAGTTCCGCAGCGAAGACAGGACGAAGAAGGTGAAGGGATGACCTACAAGGCCTACTTCGACGCCATCGAGGCGCAGACCGGCCTCAAGCCCGATGGCTTCCATGCCGCCGCAAAGCAGAAAGGGATTCTCAAGCCAGGCCTCACCGCGACGCAGTTCTTGGCCTGGCTCGCCGCCGACTTCAAGCTCGGCCGCGGCCATGGGATGGCCCTCTGGAAATGGTTCGGCGACCACAACTGGCTGCCCGCCAAGAAGTAGCGCGCCCTTTGACCCGCCGTCGGGTTTATATCCGACCCCACCTCGCGGAGGTCCACGAACAGGTGTGGGGCCTCCCTCCCCGCGCCTGGTAACCGTATTCTGCCCGAGCGGTCGGGTCGCATCTGGGGGGACGTTACCCTACCAGTTGCCAAGGCGGCGAAGAGGTGTTCCAGCCTCACTCGCCTCCACCGTCACCAAGGAGACATTGCAATGGCAAACCGTGACATCGGCATTGACGTCGCCGCGCCCAAGCGCGAGCCGGCCCCCGGCGACCGCATGAACCCCTTCAACGGGACCCTCCCCGTCCGCGGCAGCGTCATCGTCGGCACCATCGTGTCGGCGAAGATGCAAGGCTCCGCCGTCGTGGAGAAGCAGCTCGAGCGCACCGACCCCAAGTACGAGCGCATCGAGAAGCGCACCCGCCGCTACCCTGCCCACGTCCCGTCGAACATCGACGTCACCGTCGGCGACGAGGTCGTCATCGCCGAGTGCCGCCCCCTCTCCAAGACCGTCAACTTCGTCGTGGTCGAGAACCGCGGCAACCCCCTCCTGCACAAGCCCCAGGTCAACGTCGCGACGCCCGCCGCCAAGGCCCCCAAGGCCCCCACCGCGAAGGGCGCCGCCAAGAAGGCAGGTGCCTAAGTGCGCGGTATCGCGGCCAACGTGACCCGCGGCCTCCCCCGTGGAGCTCGCATGGAGGTCATTGACAACACCGGCGCCAAGGAAGTCGAGATCATCATGGTCCCCAAGCTCGGTGGCGTCATGAAGCGCTACCCGGCCGCCGGCGTCGGCGACATGATCATCGTGTCCGTCAAGAAGGGCACCCCCGAGATGCGCCGCCAGATCCTGTACGCGGTCGTCGTGCGCCAGCGCCGCCCCTTCCAGCGCCCCGACGGCACCACCGTCGCCTTCGAGGACAACGCCTGCGTCATCATCAACCAGGATGACGGGGAAGTCAAGGGCTCCCAGATCAAGGGACCGGTGGCCAAGGAGGCCGCCGCCCGCTGGCCCCGCATCGCCGCGACCGCGGCGACCATCGTGTAGGTGTTCACCATGAGTTTCTATTCCACCCAGCCCCGCAAGCAGCGTCTCCAGCGCTACTCCGCCCCCCACCACCAGGCCCGCAAGCAGATGGCGAGCCACCTCAGCGAGGAGCTCCTCCTGAAGTACAACCGCCGCAGCCTCACCGTCATCAAGGGCGACGAGGTCAAGGTCCTGCGCGGCGACTTCGCCGGCCAGAACGGCAAGGTCCTGACCATCGACGCCAAGGAGCGCAAGGTCACCGTGGAGAAGGTCATCAACAAGAAGGCCGACGGCACCGAGGTCGCGCGCGCCATCGACCCCTCCAACCTCCTCATCACCAAGCTGAACCTCGAGGACAAGCGCCGCCGCGCCAAGCTCGAGGCCGCCGAGGAGCTGGCCAAGAAGGGCGAGGCCGGCAAGGCCAAGTCCCCGAAGGCCCCCAAGGCGAAGCCCGCCAAGTCGGCCAAGAAGGAGGCCTAAGCGATGAGCAAGCACCTGAAGCGCCTGGCGAGCCCCCGCTCCTGGGTCATCCCCCGCAAGACGAACGTCTACACCACGAAGCCCCGCCCGGGCGCGCACCCCATGGAGCGCGCCCTGCCGCTCGCCACCGTGATCCGCGACGTCCTCGGCCTCACCGAGACCGGCCGCGAGGCGCGCCGCGTCATCGGCGCCGGCGACATCCTCGTCGACGGCCGCATCGTCAAGGACGCCAAGTTCGCCGTCGGCTTCCAGGACCTCGTCACGGTCCCCAAGGTCGGCAAGTCCTGGCGCGTCACCCTCGACGAGAAGGCCCGCCTCCGCCTCGCCCCCGTCGACGCCAAGACCAACTGGAAGCTCGCGCAAGTCACGGGCAAGTCCACGGTTAAGGGAGGCCTGACGCAGCTCAACTTGCACGACGGCCGCAACCTGCTCGTCAAGAAGGACGACTACAGCACCGGCGACACCCTGCGCATCGAGCTCCCCTCGCAGAAGGTCCTCGGCCACTTCCCCCTCAAGGAGGGCGCCCAGGTCTTCATCACCGACGGCACCCACGCGGGCACCATCGCCCCCGTGAAGGCCATCGAGGAGACCCGCAGCCACAAGGCCAACCTGATCCACCTCACCGGTGCCAGCGCCGCCTTCACCACGATCAAGCCCTATGCCTTCCCCATCGGCGAGAAGGCCAACCTCCCCACCGTCGAGGTGAAGACCATTGTCTAAGACCGCGGCCCCCAAGACTGCCAGCAAGAGCGCCGCCCCCAAGGGCAAGGCCTCCAGTGCCAACCCGATGACGGTCCCCCGCATCGCGAAGGTCACCGTGAACATCGGCGTCGGCGACGGCGGCGAGAAGCTCGAGAAGGCCGAGAAGGTCCTCGCGAAGCTCACCGGCTCCAAGCCGGTCCGCACCGTCGGGAAGGACCTCAACCGCGAGCTCGGTGTCCGCCCCGGCGCCCCCATCGGCTGCAAGGTCACCCTGCGCGGCGCCCCTGCCGAGGACTTCCTGTCCCGCGCGCTCGCCAGCCGCAAGAACAAGATCTACGAGTACAGCTTCGACAACCAGGGCAACCTGCAGTTCGGCGTGCCCGACTACACCAACTTCGACGGCGAGCGCTACGACCCCGACGTCGGCGTGTTCGGCATGGACGTCTGCATCACCCTCGAGAAGCCCGGCGCGCGCATCAAGCACCGCCGCCTGCTCGCCCGCAGCGTCCCCGACGGCCACCGCGTGAGCCGCGACGAGGCCAAGGCCTTCCTGGTCCCCAAGTTCAAGATCGAGGTGGTCGGCTAACATGTCCATCCAAGTGAAGGAACGCAAAGTGTTCAAGGGCGTCTACGAGGGCTGCCGCCGCTGCGGCCAGATGCGCTCGATGGTCCGCCGCTACGGCCTCCGGCTCTGCCGGCACTGCTTCCGCGACAACGCCCGCGACCTGGGCTTCAAGAAGTACTCCTAAGGTGTTCCCATGCTAAACGATCCTCTCGCAGACGCCATGACGATCCTCCGCAACGCGGAGCGCGCCGGCAAGACCGAGGCCACGCTCACCCCCGCCAGCAAGCTGGTCGGCCGCGTGCTCAAGGTCATGCAGGACCAGGGCTACATCGGCCCCTTCGAATACCAGGACGACGGACGCGGAGGCCTGTACAAGGTCACGCTCGTCGGCCAGATCAACAACTGCGGCGTCATCAAGCCCCGCTACGCCATCCAGAAGGACGAGTTCGACGCCTGGGAGTCCCGCTTCCTGCCCGGACGCGACATGGGCTCGCTCATCCTCACCACCACCGGTGGCGTGATCGACCAGACCAAGGCCAAAGAGGCCGGAACCGGCGGACGCCTCCTGGCGTTCGTCTACTAAGGTGACTGCCATGAGCAAACCCGACATCGTCCACAAGATCGACGTCCCCTCCGGCGTCACCATCACCGTCGGCCCCGACGGCAACCACACGGTCGTCAAGGGCCCGAAAGGCACCCTGCAGCGCCCCTTCCGCAGCCTCTCCGTCACCGTCCGCAAGGAAGGCAACGCCGTCGTCGTCGAGAAGAAGGCCCCCCGCCGCAAGGAGAAGGCCATCGCCGGCACCTACGCCGCCCACATCACCAACATGATCGTCGGCGTCACGAAGGGCTGGACCTACACGATGAAGGCCGTGTACAACCACTTCCCCATCAAGATGACCCTCCAGGGCGACGAGTTCCACGTCGAGAACTTCCTCGGCGAGCGCGCCCCGCGCACCGCCAAGATCGTCCCCGGCGTCAAGATCGTCGTCAAGGGCCAGGACGTCACGCTCGAGGGCGTCGACCTCGCCGCCGTGAGCCAGACCGCGGCCAACATCGAGGGCTGCACCAAGATCCGCAACAAGGACATCCGCGTCTTCCAAGACGGTGTCTACATCACCAAGAAGGGTGAGTGAACTCCATGGCTGAAACCAAGACCCAAGCCGCTGCGACCAAGTCCGTCAAGGACGCGCCCAAGGCGCCCGCCGCGGTCGAGGCCAACCAGAGCAAGGGCGCGGGCCCGGTCCACAAGGCCGGCCCCAAGCCCACGCTCTCCCAGGACCAGCGCGACGCCCTCGGGCAGCGCAAGGCCAAGAACGCGGCCCGCCCCGCCTTCCGCCGCCACGAATGGTGGCGCTACAAGAAGCTCGGCGGCAAGCACGCCCCGTGGCGCGTCCCCCGCGGCATCCACTCCAAGGTGCGCCGGCACTTCAAGTACCGCGCCCCCCTGGTGTCCATCGGCTACGGCGGCCCCGCGGCCGTCCGCGGCCTGCACCCGTCCGGGTTCGCCGACGTCCTCGTCTACAACGAGGCCGACGTCGCCAAGCTCGACAAGACGACCCAGGCCGCCCGCATCGGCGGCACGGTGGGCGTCCGCAAGGCCAAGCTCATCGTCGCCGCGGCCGCCAAGCTTGGCGTCCGCGTCCTGAACGCACCCCAGGAGGCTGAGTCGTAATGGCCGACCTCCGCAACCAGAAGCGCCTCGCCGCCGAGGTCATGAACGTGGGCGCGTCCCGCGTCCGCATCGACCCCGACCGCAACGAGGAGGTCGCCGGCGCCGTCACGCGCGCCGACATCCGCAAGCTGGTCGCCGGCGGCGTCATCGTCGCCGAGCAGAAGACCGGCGTGTCGCGCGGCCGCGGCCGCAAGCTCGCCCAGCAGAAGGCCAAGGGTCGCCGCACCGGCCCCGGCTCCCGCAAGGGCGCCCAGGGCGCCCGCCGCCCCCGCAAGACGGTCTGGGTCAACCAGATCCGCGCCATCCGCGACGAGCTCCGGACCCTGCGCGAGAAGGGCGCCATCGACGCGTCCGTCTACCGCAACTACTACGTCCGCGCCAAGGGCGGCCAGTTCCGCTCCCGTGCCCACATGCGCTCCCACATGAAGACCGAAGGCTCGATCTCCGAGGAGGTCGCACTCTAATGGCCGTTGGACCCCGCACCCGCGTCCCCTTCCGGCGCCGCCGCGAAGGCCGCACTGACTACCGCAAGCGCCTCGGGCTCCTGAAGTCCGGGGAGACCCGCGTCGTGGTGCGCCGCACCGCCGCGAACATCATCGTCCAGTTCGTTGACTGGGCCAACGAGGGCGACGCCATCCAGGCGACCGCCGTCGCCCAGGAGCTCAAGAAGCTCGGCTGGGAAGGCTCGGCCAAGAACACCCCTGCCGCGTACCTGACTGGCCTCTTGGCCGGCAAGCGCGCGGCCGCCGCCGGCGTCGAGTCGGCGGTGCTGGACATCGGTCGCCACGTGCCCTCGAAGGGCTCGAAGGTCTTCGCCGCCCTCAAGGGCGTCAAGGACGCGGGCATCGAGATCGCCGCCGGCGACGACGACATCTACCCCTCCGAGGAGCGCCTCACCGGCGCCTTCCTCGAGATGGAAACGAACTTCAACGCCGTGAAGGGCAAGATCGAGGCTGGCGCCTCGAAGCCCGCCCCGGCTAAGTCCAAGTGACGAGGAAGTGCACACATGGCTGAAACCCCCTCCACGCCCGCTCCCGCCGCTCGCGGTCCCCCGCGCAGCGACGGTCCCCGCCGCGAGCCCCATCTGCCCCGCGCAGCCGGCGGTCCCGTTGGCACCCCCAGCTCCAGCCGCGGCGCCCCCGGTGGCTCCGGCGGCGGCTTTGGCGGCCCCCGCACCGGCGGCT
>JAHFTW010000024.1 GCA_023269235.1 Thermoplasmata archaeon | reverse complement strand
CCCTTCGGGCCGACGACAAGGCGTCGAGCGTCGTCGCCGGTCTCTCCTCGACGCTGAAGGGGCTCCTCCGCGACCTCGGCGCGCTCGCTGGAGTTGCAGGGGCCGGCATCGGCCTCGGCGCGCTCGTGCGGCAGGGGATCGAGTTCAACAAGACGATGGAGGACTCGAAGGGCGGCATCGCCGGCGTCCTCCTCATGACGCGGCAGTACGTGAACGAGGCCGGGAAGGTGGTCGGCGGCCAGCAGTCGATGAACGCCGCCTTCGCCCAGGCGAGCGAGATCCAGAAGAAGCTGAAGGTCGACGCGCTGAACACGGCCGCCTCGTACACGGAACTGGTCGGAGCCTTCCAGACGGCCCTCGCTCCCGCGGCCGCGGCCGGCGTCACGAACCTCGACGACGTTCGGAAGATCACCGTCATGGCGACGCAGGCCATGGCGGCGCTGAACATCCCGACGGTACAGGCGGCCCAGGAGCTGCGCGGGCTCTTCTCGGGTGACACGGGGCCAGACAACCGCCTGAATCAGATCCTCCGGGTGACGAAAGAAGACCTCGCGAAGGTCGCCGGTAACACGGAGGCCGCGGCAAAGCTCTTCATGGATCGACTCGGCCCGGCTGCCTCTGCCGCGGCGATGCAGACGGGCACGCTCACGGTCCGCATGTCGAACCTGGGAGACATCCTCAACCAGACGATGGGCGATGCTACGGCAGGGCTGTTCAAGGAGATCTCTTCCGCCATCTCGGACTTCATGGCTGGAGTCGGGACGGCGGGCGACAGGTTCAAGGCGATGGGGGCGGACCTGGCGAAGGCGTTCACCTCCGTCATGGCACTCGTCAAGGAGATGGCGCCCGCCGTCCTCGAGCTCATCGGCGTCCTCGTCGCCCAGCTCCCGAAGGTCGCATCCGCCATCGCGGCACTCCCGCTCAAGCCGGTCCTGGAGATCGTCACGAAGCTGATCGAGTACACGGACGGGTGGGTCCTCGCGCTCTGGGCGGCGCACAAGGGGCTCGTGGCGGTCGGGAAGGCCTACCAAATCGTCGGCGCGACGGCGACGCTACAGGTCGGCTGGACGAAGGCCGCGGAACTCGGGGCGGCGGCGATGGTGGGGCTCGAGAAGACCGTCGCGGGCGTCGGCGCAGCGGGGACGGCCGTTGCCGGAACCTTCACCGCGATGACCGCAGAGCTCACGGCGGTCGGGGTCGCCGGTGGCGTGGCAGCGGGGATCGTCGGCGGACTCTTCACGGTGCTGGCGGCGGAAGTAGCTGGCGTCGTGTACTCGATCAAGAAGGCGCTCGACCTCCTCGCGGAATACAAGGCGGAGAAGGCCTCGAACCAGAACGAAGCAGAGGCGATGCAGGGCCTGCTCCCTGCCATGGTGGAGCGGATGCGCGGGACGGACCTCACCGACCCCGCGATGCAGGAGATCTACCAGCGCATCGGCACCGTCGCGAAGACGATCAAGGGCGACATGGAGAACCTCGGGCAGGTGATGCCGGTGACCCGCGACGAGTTCAAGAAGCTCGCCCTGGACGTCGCGGCCGTGGCCCCGCCCATGGAGCACGTGACGAGCCTCGCGAAGCCCATGACGAAGGAGATGAGGTCGGCGCTGGATTCCTTCCTCGCGCTCTCCAGGAAGCTGGAGGAGAAGGCGGAGCTCTCGGGGCTCGACGGGATCAAGCTGAAGCTCCGTGAGATCCAGCTCGCGGCGGAGGATGCGC
This sequence comes from Thermoplasmata archaeon, assembly GCA_023269235.1. GTDB lineage: Archaea > Thermoplasmatota > E2 > JACPAO01 > JAHFTW01 > JAHFTW01. The sequence goes on along the minus strand of JAHFTW010000024.1, from coordinate 440 downwards.
GCGCTGACGTCACCAAGAAGGCCGCCGCGGCGGGACTCAGCGCGGCCGGTGCGCTCGCGAACATCACGACGGCGGCGACTAACGAGACCCTCAAGGCGCTGCGCGGCCTGACCGCAGGGTTCAAGGCGACTCCGGTCGAGGCGTTCTCTCTCGAGGTGAAGAAGCAGCTCGACCAGGTGAAGGTCTATGCGACTAGGTCCGCCGGAGAAACGGTGGAGGCGGTGGAGAAAGCCTGGGCGAAGCTACTGAAGGAAGATGCTTCCCTCGGCGCGGCGGCGGGGCTCGTCGCTGCCTTCGAGGCCATCCCCGGAGCCGGTGAGTCCGCCGCGAATGCCGTCCGCGACGTCTGGTCCTCGATGACCCGCTCCTTCGACGACCTCTTCTTCAACGTCCTCTCCGGCCGGCTCGACTCGCTGAAGGACGTCTTCCGGAACCTCTGG
>JAHFTW010000004.1 GCA_023269235.1 Thermoplasmata archaeon | reverse complement strand
CGTGGGCAGGTTGGCGGCGAGGAACAGCTGCGTGCCGACGCCGAGGAGTCCTGCCAGGGCGAGGACCTCCAGGTCGTTGCGGTCGATGACCCGCAGGCCGCCGCCGGTCTCGACGCGCTCGACGAACGTCAGGAACAGGCCGACGGCGAGGATGGCGGCCCCCATGAGGGCCAGGAAGACGCCGTGCACGCGCGTGTACCAGGCGCGCACCACTCCGCCCTGCTCCTGGATGCGCCAATGCGCGGCGAGGGCGAGCAGCGTGACGTAGCCTGCGAGGGCGAGCGGGAAGCTGCGCAGGACACCGGGGCTGAACCTGGCTCCGACGAGCTGCAGGCGGACCAGGGCCGCGAGCACCAGGACCATGATGCCGATGATGTAGAGGAGCGAGAGGAGGGCGTGGAGGGCCTGGACGCGGCGGCGCGAGGGCACCAAGTAGCCGCTGCCGCCAAGCAGGGTGGATTCCGGGCGGGGCGCGCCGCGCAGCGAGGCCATCCCGGCCATGCCGAGGCTGAAGAAGACCAGGAGGGCAAGCGCGAGGCGGTGCAGGGAGCCGTCGGTCGCGGCGGCGACGACGCCGGCGCTGGCCGCGAGCGCCGTGGTGGTCCAGAAGAGGGGTGACCAGCCGCGCATCTCAGTCGGGCCTCATGGAGCGCAAGATCCAGGTGAAGGCGCCGTGGATGACGGGCAGCCCGAGCAGGACCAGGATGTTCAGCAGGACCGTGGGGTCGGAGCCTTTGGAGAGGAGCGTCATCACCGAGAGGATGACGATGAGGAAGAGCGGGGAGGCCGCGGCGACGACGACGTACGACTCCGCCATGACGCCGAGCGACTCGAGGAACGCCTTCTGCTTCCGGCGGTTCTCCTGCGTGAACTGCTCCGCCTTGCCGAGGAGGTAGGTCTTGAGGTCGCCGCCGGAGGTGATGGTGTTGACGGAGCCCTGCAAGAACTCCTCGAACTGCTGGCTCGGGCTGCGCTTGGCGGCCGCCTGGAGCGCCTGGACGATGTCCTGGCTGAACACTTTCGTGTCGCGATACACCCACGCGGCGTCCTTGCTCACCTCGCCGTACGCCGACTGCTGGCCGAGCGCCCCGAACACCTCGGTCGGGACGATGCCGGCCGACGCAAGCGCCGCCATGAAATTGAGCGCGTAGGGAAGATTGTTCTCGAGGTTGCGGCGCCGGCTCGTGATCTCCAGGTCGGGGCGCAGAAGGTCGAAGCTGTAGGTGATGACGCCCAGGATGGCCGGCAACGCGACGAGGGGGAGGAGGACGCGCCAGTTCAGGCCGAGCGCCGGGACCGCGACGAGGTAGCCGACGAGCGGCAGCGCCCCGAGGCCGACGGCGACGGCGAGGTGGCCATACAGGCAGGCAAGGTACGCGGCCGGGACCATCGGGTTGCGCGCCTTGGCCAGCTTGACGCCAAGGAGCGGGTATTTGGGCAACTGGCGCGCCGCGAAGGAGGCGAAGAAGCGCACGAAGAGCGCCTGGACCCGCGTGGGGCGCGCGACGAGCGTGTTCTGCCGCCCCGCCGAGAGCACCTCCGCCCCGCCGTCCGCCCCGACGGCGCGCGCCATCAAGGACCCTCGGGCCCGCCCAGGGCCAAGTCGAGCGCCTCAGGGTCGCGGTAGTACGCCTTGACGAGGTCGGTGAGCTCGCGCACGTCGCGCACGCCGCGGTCCAGCATGCGCCGCAGGACGCGCTTGCGGCGCGCGAACTCGGCGGCGAGCTGGTCGCGGTTCCAGTTGCGCTCCTCCGCGATGCCCTCCAGCATGTAGCTGCGGCCGGCGTAGGTGAACTGGTCCGTCGCCGGGTCCCACTTGAAGACCGTGTTCGTCAGCAACTCCTTCGTGGCGGGGTCCATGCCGACGAGCTCGACCACCTCCATGATGCGGCGGACGCGCTTGCCGGCGATGCGGGTCTGCGCCTGGATGGCGATGACGTCAAGCGCCTGCAGCACCAGGCGGGGGATGCTGATGGGCTCGTTCTCGAGGCGGTACACGACGCTGCGGGCGCTGTCGGCGTGCATCGTCGAGTAGACGGTGTGGCCGGTCGCCATGGCCTGGAACGCGACAGTGGCCTCGACGCCGCGCACCTCACCGACGAGGATGTACTCGGGGCGTTGGCGCAAGCTCGCCTTCAGCAGCTCGAACATGCCGATCTCCCCGGTGCCCTCGGAGCTGGAGCCGCTGCGGGTGACGGCCTTGATCCAGTTGCTGTGCGGCAGGTTGACCTCGCGGGTGTCCTCGATGGAGACCACCTTCGCCGACTGCGGGATGAACTGGCTGATGGCGTTGAGGCCGGTCGTCTTCCCGGAGGCGGTTCCGCCGGAGAAGATGAGCGAGCAGCCGAACTGCACGATGAGCCAGAACCAGGCCAGAAGGTCCACCGACATCGTGCCGAAGCGCACCAGGTCGAGCGGCGTGAACGGGTCGGCCTTGAAGCGGCGGATGGTAAACGTGCTGCCGTTCTGGGTGACTTCGCGGCCGAGCGTCGCCTGCAGGCGCGAGCCGTCAGGGAGGGCGGCGTCGAGGATAGGGTCGCTGACGCTGATGGCCTTGCCCGAGCGCTGCGCGAGACGGATGACGAAGCCGTCCAGCTCGGCGTCGCCCTTGAACCGGATCGTGGTGGAGATGGACTCGTGCTGGCGATGGAAGATGAAGATGGGCACGCTCGCGCCGTCGCACGAGATGTCCTCGATGTTGGGGTCCACCATGACGGCGTGGATGGTGCCGAGGCCGAGGAAGTCGCGGCGCACGTAGTACTCGATGCGCTGCTGCTCCAGCTCGTCCACGCGGATGTGGTAGTCATGGATGACCTCGCGCACGCCGTTGAGCAAGTAGGTGGTGCGCTCCTCGACCTTCAGGTCGGCCGGGTCCACGTTGAGGCCGCGCACGAGGGCGTCGGTGACGAAGTCGAGCACCTGGCGCTCCTTCTCCGACAACTCCGGCTCGATGACCTCGTACACCAGCTCGGCGGTGAGGCGGTCCTGCAGGATGCGGACGTAGCTGTAGGGCTCCTCGATTCCGTAGAAGTCGCGCTCGATCCACTTCGCCTTGTCCACGCGCGGGATGGGGGTCACGACGCCGTGGCCCTTGCCGCGCCGGGCGCGGCCGAGGAACCAGGCGAAGGCCTGCTTGCGGGAGCTGTCGTGCGTCTCCCCTTGCTCGGGGAGCGGCCGTCCCAGGATGGCCTCCTGCTCGGCCTGCAGGGCGCGCAGCTTGCGGATGCCGGTGGCCTTGTCGAGCTCGGCCTCGCTGGGGAAGACCGGGCGCGCCTTGCTGATGAGGCCCTCGATGCCGGCCTTCTCCTCCGGCTCCGCCTCGTCCGCGGGCGGGACGCCCGCGGGCACGAAGGCGGCCTCCACCTCCGGACTGGGCGCGGCTTGCAGGTCCGCAAGCAGCATGTCCTTCATGCGCTCGGAGAGGGTCGCCTTGCTCTCCCGCGCACGGGCGAGCTGGTCGGGGGCGGCCTCGGCGACCTCGCGCAGGCGCAGCTCCTTCAGGCGGTCGGACAGGCTTCCCTCAGCCATGCCGGCCCTCGGACGACTCCTCGATGAGGTCGAGGTAGTCCTGCGCCTGCGGCGAGGCGAGGAACTGCCGGACGGCGGCCTCGGGGAGCGAGCCGAGCAGCGAGTCGAGGGCCGTGAGGACGGGGCCGAGGCGGCCGTCCGGGGCGCCGCCCGGGCCGAGGCCGGAACCCTCGAGGCGGGCGAGCACCATGGTCTGGACGTAGAGGCGATGCACCGCGGTGCGGCGTCCGGCGGCCCACAGCGTCACGGCGAGGCCGCACAGCCCGACGGCGATGGCGCCCGCAGCGGCGGCGAGAAGGAGGACGCCCAGCGGCATCAAGGCGTAAGCGGTGGCAAGGCCCAGGAGGCCGAGGAAGAGGATGGCGACGCCGAACGCCCCTAGCAGGCGGAGGCGCCGCGCCTCGGTCTGCACGCGCTCCCACTCTTCCTTTTGGCTCGCGGCGAAGCGCACCGTGAGGCGGCGGCCCGGCGGAAGCACGGTGAAGAGCGCCATCAGGACGACGCCGACGAGCGCAAGGGCCACGGGGACGAGAAGGGCCGGGAGCGCCGTTCGACCCAGCGTGTACTGGACGCCGTTCTGCAGCGTCGCGCGGCGTTCGATGGCGAGGGCGAGTAGGCCTGCGCAGGCGAACAGGAAGCCGATGCGGCGCCCCCAGACGGAGCCGCGGCTCGTGACCTGCGCGTCCTCGAGAAGGCGGTCGGAGAGGCGCAGGACCGGGCCCGCGGCCGCGAGGCTGAGGCCGGGCGACGAGGCGGGGCGGAGGGCGATGGACTGGGCGACTGGCGCCGGAGCGGGCGGGCTGGCCCGCGGGGACGGCTCGGGGGCAGGGATTGTGACGGAGGCTGGAGGAGGGGCCGGGGCCACCGCTCGGGCGGGAGGGCTCGAGGGCGAAGCCGGGGCGGCGTGGAGCGAGGGGGCCGAGTGGTGCGTCGCGGCCGGCGGGGCCGAGGAGGCGGTCTTCGAGGAGCCGAGGGCGGAGGCGAGCGCCTGGTCGTCGGACGTCTTCGCGGCGGCCTTCTGCTCGCGGCGCGCCCGGAACAGGGCAAGGAGCTCGTCCTGGGAAGGTCCCTCGGAGTCCGGTTCCACCACGTCTCCATTCGTGGGCCGTTCTTGAGCTTGGCCTCTTGCACGCCCGCCACCTGGCAGCCACGAACTGTGGAACCCTTGTTTATATGGAGGAAACGTTGGTCGAACCGCGTGCCATGAGCGACGACAAGGCGGTCTCCAGTGTCATCGGGACCGTCCTGATGCTCGGCATCACCCTCGTCGTCTTCGCTGGCGTCAGCATCGTCGTCCTCGCCTACTTCCAAGGCCAACCGCACGCGCCACGCACGGAGCTCGCGGTCCAGAAGGACACGACCTCCGGCGCCGGCTCGTTTCTCTTCACGAACAAGGGGGGGGAGGCCATCCCGACCGGGGCGACGCTCCAGGTCAACAAGGGCGGCACGGTCTACTCGTACACGTTGGCCGATTCCCATTTCAGCGCCATTGGGCCAACCTGGGAGGTCGGAGAGACGCTCTGCGTGCAGGGCACCGGGGCCACCTGCCTTTACCTCCCCACCGACGATGTCCGCGGGGCCCAGATCATCTTCGCGGGCCTGCTCCTCATCGGCGACATGCCCAGCGGCGCCACCACCGCCACCTCCACGAGTTCCAGCTCCTCCACGACGACGTCCGGCTGCATGCCCGACGTCACGGCACCAACGGTCTCGTCCGTCACGGCGAGCCCCAGCGACCTCACCGTCTCCTCCACGGGCTCCGTCGTGGTCACCGTCGTCGCGGCCGACGCCTGCTCCGGAGTCAACGACGCCATCGCCCCACACCTGAAGTGGGACATCCAGGCCAGCGTGACCTCGCCCACCACCGACGTCGGCGCCATGACCCTCACCGGCTCCCACACCTGGCAGGACACCATCCCGGCGCAGAATTGGGCGGCCAACCTGAACAAGTACCTCGTGTACCAGGTGACGGGCATCAAGGACGTGAGCGGCAACACCGGCAACTCCGCCGTGAAGTCGGACAAGATCGACCCGACCCTCAACGACCCCGGACAGGCGTTCGTGGACGGCAACAACAACTTCCAGTACGACTCGGGCGAGACGCTCATCGCGACGAGCGCCATCACCAGCAGCAGCACGACGACGGGCACCGGCTACTCCTGCAATCTGGGTTGCACGACGACGGGCAGCAACGGCCTCGTCATCCCGCCCTCGGTCGGATCCCTCACCGCCTCCTCGCTGTCGTTCGTCGCGGGCGGCGAACTCACCGTCGCGGTGAGCATGACCAGCACCACGAGCGCCCTCACCCTCCAGTCGAAGAACCTCCAGCCGCTGACCATCGTCGGCACGCCGACCTTCACGACGCAGGGCTCCGACAAGGACATCGTCCTCACGAGCGCAGGCGCCATGACCGCGGGCAGCGGCGTGACGATGGCCGCCTCCGGCACCATCACCATCACCACGCAGTCCACGACCGACCTCACAGGCGTCAAGCTCACGGCCGGCGGTAGCACCAACCTGGTCAAGGTGGACGCGAGCGCGACCGGCAACGGCGGCTTCGTCACGATGACGAACGCCCAGGTCTCCTCCCCGACGACGGTCACCGTGCAGGGAGTCGGGGTCGCGATGGCCGGCGCCAAGGTCGCGACGGGCGGGTCGAACAGGGACCTCACGCTGGACGCCGGCTCCGGGCCGCTGACGCTCACCGGCCCGGGGGCGGCATGCACCTCCTCCACCTGCATCTCCAGCTCGGGCCAAGTCATCCTCAAGGGATCCGCCATCGCCCTTGACGGCAACACCTTCGCTGCCGGCGGCAGCAACAAGGTCACCGCGACCGCGACCAGCACGCTCACCGCCGTCGGCGCCAACCTGCAGGCGGGGGGCGCCATCAGCCTCACCGGGGTGGGCCTGGACGCCTCCAACGCGAAGATGGCCTCCGGCAACGGCCAGGACATCACGCTCGACGCCGGCTCGGGCGCCCTCACAGCCACCGGCCCGGGCTCGCTCTGCTCAACCCCCTACTGCCTGAACTCCCCCGGCGCCATCGTGCTCAGCGGCGCCTCGGTCACCCTGAACGGGAACACGTTCACGACGACGGGAAGCTCGACGACCGGGAACCAGATCAAAATCACCGCGGCCACGACGGGCCTCTCCGCCACGAGCGCGAAGTTCCAGTCCGGCGGGAACCTCCTGCTCACCGCAGCGACGACGCTCACCCTGACGAACACGCAGCTCACCACCAGCGGCACCGGCGACCTGACGCTGACGGGCCCCACGGCGATCGCGGGGACGGGGGCGACGGTCGCCTCCGGCGGCGCCACGATCCTCACGGGCGGGGCGGTCACGTTCACGGGAACGCTCACCGCAGGGCAGACCTTCACCGCGACCGGATCCAGCATGACCTTTGACGGGGCCACCATCAGCACCGGCGGCTCGGGGTACGCCCTGCAGGTCGGCCCAACCTGCACCAACACGCCGACCGGCACCCTGAGCGCAAAGAACGCCAAGGTCGTCTCCTCCAGCTCGCTTTGCCTCAACGCCGCGACCGTCAACGTGGACGGCGCGTGCCTCACCACGCAGGGCAGCGCGAACGCCCTCAAGGTCACGGGCGGCTCAGGCGGCATCTCCGCCAATGGGCCTAGCACCCGGTCCGGTTGCACGGGCTACAGCTCCAGCGGCACCATCGTCTTCAGCGGGACCGGGCCCATCACCGCGACCTCGGCCGCCTTCGCGACGGGCGGCAGCAACCAGGACATCGTCGTCGGACCCGGCTCCGCGTGCGGCGGCTCATCCTCGACCACAATCACGACCACCGGCTCGACGCTCGCCGCCACCGGCCAAGTGTGCATCCGCGGCGCAACGCTGGTCCTCGACTCCGGCACCTACACCACGGGGGGCAGCAACGCGATGACATTCACCGCGAGCGGCAGCCTCTCCGCCAAGAACGCGAAGGCGATCGGCACTTCCTCCGTGGACGTGACCGGCGTCGGCGTCACCCTTGATGGCGCCTGCATGACGTCCCAGAACAGCCAGGACATCACCATCGCGGCAGGCTCCGGAGCCTTGTCCGCCAAAGGACCGAGCACGCCGTCCGGCTGCACGGGGTTCCTGGCGAGCAAGCGGTTCGTCGTCACCGGAGGCTCGATCACCCTGGACTCCGCCACGTTCCAGAGCCTGGGCACGAGCAAAGACGACGACACCTTCACCGCCTCGGCGGGAGGCATCTCGCTCAAGAGCGCGACGCTCAAGGCGCCCGTCTCGCCCACGACGAACAACCTCATCTCCACGGTCCCCACGTCGGGCGGGTTCAAAGTGGACGTCGCCGGCGCGACCTTCGTGGACGCCAACAACAAGCTCAAGGTGAACCCCAACAACAGCGCCACCTACGTCACCGGGCTCCCAGCCTCGGGAGGAACGGAATGAAGGCCAACCGCCGCGCCCTCGCCCGCGACGACGAGGCCGTCTCCGCCGTCGTCTCCGCCGTCCTCATCTTCGCCCTCTTCACCACCGTGATGGTGATGTACTCGGTGCAGACGCTCCCGCAGTGGGAGGCCGACAACGAGCACAACCACCAACTCGGCGTCGTGCAGGGCCTCGGCGGCCTGCGCACCAGCCTCGAGGGGCTCGCAAGCCGCCACGACCCTGGCCCGGTCAGCGTGGCCGTGACGCTTGGCACGCCCACCGTGCCGCTGCTGCAGACGACGCCGGCGCGCGGGACGCTCGCCGCGACGACGAGCGGCACCGCCGCGGGCCTCATCGTGTCCGCGAGTTTTCCCTCCGCGGCGCTCTTCCTCAACGACGGCGCCGCCGCCGCGTCCCCGTCGCAAGGAGTCTCCACCCCGCCGTGCAGCGGCAACTGCATCGTCGCGCTCGAGGCGCTCCTGGTCGCCTTCACGACCACGAACACGGCCACCGCGACCGTGACCGCGACGGCCTCCGATGGCGTGAACCCGAACGTCGTTGCCGTCCTAAGTCTCTCCGCTTCCGCGGCCACGTGCGGCACCGGCAACGAGGTGGCCATCACCGTCGGCCCGGCGACCTCGACGCTGCTCTGCACGACGGGAACCGCCCTCTCCGGCTACCGCGTGGACCTCCTCAACCCGCTCTACGGCTTCGCCTCCGCGGCGGCCCGTCTCAAGGCGCCCTTCGCGCTCGCCTTCACGACGGGCGCCCAGGCCGCCGGCAGCACCTACACGGCAGTCTGGCAGGACACGAGCGGGATGGAGTCCACGAAGGGCACGGGCGTGAGCACCACGTTCAACCCGACCCACACCGGCGACCGCTTGGTCTTCTCGCCAAGCTACTTCCACTACCCGAACCAGGAGGTCAGCTTCGAGGGCGGCGCGGTCGTCACGGCGGCCGGGGGCACCGTGGCTGGCGTCACGGTCGCCCCTTCCTTCACGATGAAGAGCGTGGGCGGGACGAACTACCTGCGCTGGACCCTCGTCGAGATGACGGGGTCGGGCTCCGTGGGCGGCACCCAGGACGCGACGGCCAGTCTCACCTATGTCGGCCAGACCGATGTCCTCCTCGCCGCGAGCGGCGCCAGCCTGACGCTCACCACCCCGAACGCCATGGCCTGGCGGCAGTTCTTCTCCGACCAGATCCTAGTGTCCGGGGCGGGCGCCGTCGCCGGCGGTTCGGGCACCACGGCCAGCCTGACGCTCACCTCGGCGTGGCTGATCCACCTCCAGATCATTCAAGCGTCCTTCAAAGTCGCATGAGCTCGACGACGCCGTCCATCCTCCGACGCGACGGACCTTCCGCTTTAAGTCCAGGCATCCGGTCGGATGCATGGCGCCATGTCCATCCAGCGGGTCCCCACCGGCATCCAGGAGCTCGATGAGATCCTGCGCGGTGGCATCCCGGTCTCGAACGTCGTCCTCCTCGCAGGCGGCTCGGGGATGGGCAAGACCACGTTGACCCTGCAATACCTTGCCCACGGCGCCGAGCAGGGCGAGAACGGGCTCTTCCTCTCGGTCACGGAGCCGGTGCAAATCCTCGAGCGCAACGCCCTCGAGTACCAGTTCATGCGCCCGGAATTCTTCAAAAAAGGGCTCGTGCGCCTCGTGGACCTGCGCGCTGTCTTGCAGCGCATGGGCATGGGCGGCGACACGGCCAGCGGCACCGCCCTTGACGGCGCGGCGCTCATCGAGGCGCTCGAGGCCATCGTCAAGGAATACAAGGTGAAGCGCCTCGTCGTGGACTCCATCACGGCCATCTGCCAGCGCATCGAGTCCACCGGCCGCATCCGCGACTTCGTCTTCCGCCTCGGCCTTAGCCTGTCCCAGCTGGGTTGCACCACCATCCTCACCTCCGAGACGCCGCCCCGCGAACTGAAGTACAGCATGTTCGGCGTGGAGGAGTTCATCGGCGACGGCATCATCTTCCTCTCCGAGCTGGAGCGCAACAACGACCTGGTGCGCACCCTGCAGGTCATCAAGATGCGCGGCACCGAGCACAGCCGCGCGAAGTTCATGATGGACCTCTCCGAGTACGGCATCAGCTTGGCTCCCCTGCTGAAGAAGTTCGGGGAGGCGAAGGTGTGAGCGACGGGCTCACGACCGGCGTCCCCGCCCTCGACACCTTCCTCAAGGGCGGCCTGCCGCGCGGCTTCACGACCCTCCTGCTGGCCCCGGTCGGCTCCGGCTCCGAGATCTTCGCCAAGCAGTTCGCGCAGGGCCACAAGGGCGAGCGCGTGCTCTACATCACCACGGACGAGTCGGCCCGCGAGGTCACCGCGGCCGTCGGCCAGGCGGGCTGGGATTTCGCCACCGTGCAGATCTCCGACCTGCAAAGCGACTTCGCCGAGGCGATGATGGAGGCACAGCAGCGGGAGATGGACCGCGCCAAGACGTCGCCCGCCCCCGCCGCGCCGAAGCGAGGGTTCGACCCCCGCGACCTGGTGGAGGGCACCACGAGCCTCGACCTTCTCAAGCCGCGCGACGCCCCCAGCGCCGCGCACCCCACGGGGCCGCACGTGCACAGCACCGACTACCTCGGCCGGCTCATGGAGCCCTACGGCCGCATCCGCACCCCCGACCGCGTCGTCATCCACTCCCTCGACTTCTTCCTCAACCTCTACTCCGTGGACCAGGTCGTCTCCGCGCTCACGGCGCTCAAGGCGGCCAACTCGAAGCAGGGCGGTCTCCTTCTGCTGGTCCTCGCGAAGGGCGCGCACGGCGCCAACACGGAACGGCGCATCGAGCTGCTGGCGGACTGCCTCATCGAGCTCGAGGTCACCCGCAAGGGCACCACGTTCGAGCGTTTCTTCATGGTCAAAAAGGTGAAGAACCGCACCGTCGGCATCGGCGTGAGCACGTACGAGGTCACGACGGACGGGTTCAAGCTGGAGACCCTCGAGCGCATCGTCTAGGCTAGGCGTCCGCCGCCGTCTCGCGCTGCTGCAGCCGGCGCAGGCTCTCCTGCGTCTCGCGCGCCGCGGTGACGTCGCGCAGGACCATCAGCTTCCCGTGGCCCTTCCCGTCGTCGCCCCGCAGGTCCACGATGCTGCGCTCGTGCACGCGCCCGGCCTGACGCAAGTCGCCACGGCCCATGTACAGGTCGCGCGCCCGCTCGGCGAAGCGCGCCGGGTCCTCCATCTCCTGCTCCACGCCGCCGCCCATCGTGACCGCCGCGGGGCGGCCGTTCCGCAAGGCGGTCCCGCACAGGGCCGCGAAGGCGGCGTTGGCCGCGACGAGGTTCCCGGACGCGTCCACGACGAGGACGGCGGCGGGGCTCGCCCCGAGCTGGAGGCACATGAGGCCGAGCGCGTCGGCGAGCCGGTCCTGGGCCTGGCGCCGGGCCAGGACCATGCCGGCGTTGGCGGCCGCCTGCTCGGCGACGCGAAGCCAGGACAGCTGCTGCGACCGCGGTTCGGGGGCGAAGAAGGCAAGGACCGCGACCACCGTGGTCCCGTCAAGGAGCGGCAGGACGGCCGCCGAGCGCACGCCGGCCGCGGCGGCCGCCGAGGCGCGCACGACGCCGGGCGTCGCCCGCAGGTCCGACAGCCAGACGCTCGTGCCGGTCTGCCAGACGCGGCCGATGGCGCCCTCCCCGGGCCCGTAGCTGATCTTCTGCGACAGCTTGCGGAAGCGCTGGATGGCCGGCTCGGTGCCGCCGGACCAGGCAGGGCTGAGGACAAGGGACTTGCCATCCGGGGCAGGCGCCCAGGCCTCGCCGCACGTCCAGGCGCCTTCCTTGGCGAGCCGCTCCAAGAGGACGTGCAGGGCGTCCTCGGTGGTCGGGGCGGCCCGCACGTCGGCGGCGAGGCCCGCGAGAACGTCGAAGGTGGCCTTTGCCGCCTGGCGTTCCGTCAGGTCGCGGCCGATGCCTTGGACCAGGGTGCGGTCGCCGTCGCGCACGACGCGGCTCGTCACCTCGAGCGGGATGACGTGGCCGTCCTTGGCGCGCGTGCGGAGCGGGTAGGGCCCCGTGCGCGCCATGGAGCCGCTGGCCTTCGCGGCCGTCGCCTGCAAGGCGATGGGCAGGTCCTCCGGCAGGACCAGATCCTGGACCTTCATGCTGGCGAACTCCTCGCGGGTGTAGCCGTAGGCCTGGAGGGCGCCCTCGTTGATGTCCACGAACCGGCCGTCGAGGGTGTGGGTGTAGATGATGTCGCTCGCCGACTCGACGAGCTCACGGTACTTCGCGTCGCTGCCCCGCAACGCGTCGAGCGCGGCCCTGCGCGCGCTGATGTCGCGGATGGCTCCCTGGATGGCGACGAGGCGGCCGTCCTTTCGCACCGCCGTCGAGGTGACCTCGATCCAGAGCGTGGAGCCGTCCTTGCGCAGCCCCAGGGTCTCGTACACGCTCGTCTCCTCGCGCTCCTCCTCCTTCGCCGCGCGCCGCGCCAGGGCGGCCTTGCGGGTCTCGGGGTGCATCATGTCGAAGATGTTGCGGCCGACGACCTCGTCGACCGTGTAGCCAAAGATCCGGGTCACGGCCCCGCTCATGAACGTCACGACGCCGGCCGCGTCGAGCCGGTACACGACATCCGTGGAGAGCTCGACCAGCTCCCGGAAGAACGCGTCCTGCCGCGCGACCGTCGGCTCCGGTGTCATGCGCGGGGCTCCTTGGGGACGGTCATGCGGTAGAGCTCGCGCGCAGTGAGCCAGATGGCGGTGAAGGCGAACAGCGCGAGGCCGATGTGGAGGTAGAGGAACAGGCCCTCGGTCGACAGCGGCAGGATGGTCATCTGGCCCAAGCGCCCGGCGACGAGGGCCGCGAGCAGGAAGGCGACGTAGTACAGGCCGACCGCGATGGTCACGAGGAAAAGGCGGCGCGCGGTGCGGCGGTAGCCGCCGAAGGCCACGCGCTCGAAGGCGCGGGTGTCGCGCAGCGCGAGGAACGCGAGTGGGACAGGCACGAGGTGCAGGAGGATGGCGATGGCCGCGAGGCCGGGTTGGACCTCCTGGACGGCAGTCGAGGAGGCGCGCAGGGTCCAGTTGCCCGGTCCGTGGCTCTGCACGATCTCCCACGGGACGGTGATCTGGGAGAAGCCTTCGTAGTGCTCCTGCAGGACCTTCGTGCGGTCGAAGCCGGCCGGGCCGGCGCCGCCGCGGGTCGTGAAGCCGGAGAGGACCTGGCCGTCCGGGGCGACGGCGGAGGCGAAGTTGAACTGGTCCGCGAGGCGCAGGCGCAAGTCGGCCGTGAGAAGCTCGGGCGGCACGACGATGGAGAACGTCTTCTCATCCGCGAGGGTGGGGCCGCTGCGCGCCGTGCCCTCGGTCTCGCTGTAGGCGAGCGGGATGCCGGCGAGCTCCAGGGCGGGGTGGGACAACGTGGCCCGGTACGCCTCGCCTTGCGGTGTGTCGCCGAGGGCCGGGGTGAGAATGACGCCGGCGTCGGTGAAGCTCCAGGTCACCGTGGCCGCGCCGACGCCCGCCAGCGGCACCCCGGGCTCCAGCGCGAACAGGGTGGCGTTGGTCGAGGCGGCGTCGGTCGGGAAAAGAGCCTGGTCACGCAGCACGGTTCCGAACTCGTTTGTGACCCCGATGCGCTGCTCGAAGTTGATGCCCGTGTTGAGCGCGATGGGGCTGTTCGGGACGACGCTGAACTCGCTCACGCCGCGGTCCTCCGAGAAATAGGCATGCAAGTGGTCGGTCCCCCGCGCGACGCGGACCGTGGTTGATGCGCTGCCACACCCAGTCTGGACGTAGCCCGGTGGGGTCCCCGGCAGGGGCGTTGGCGTTCCATCGTTCTCGAGGAACGTGAGGGTCTGCGCGGCCTAGTCCACGATGAAACTGCCGCCCATGCAGGTGGTGAGGCGGAGCTCCTGGACCGGGACCGCGACGCGCAGGTCCGCCACGACGAGCGACGAGCCGAAACCGGCGCCGGCGGCGCTCGGCGCGCAGGCTAGCCCCAGGCACGCGATGGCAAGCAGGACGAACGGGGTGCGGCTCATGGGGATTCCTCGGGGACGCTCTTGGGGACCGTGATGCCGTGCAGTTCGCGCGCCACGAGGTAGAGGCTGCCGAAGGCGGCGGCCGCGAGCAGCAGTTGGAGGTAGAGGAACCACGCCGACGCCGCGAGGGGCAGGCGCGTCATGTCGTCCACGCCGCCGGCCAGCAGGGCGGCGCCCACGACGGCGAGGTAGTACAGGGTCACGATGAGGAGGGCGAGGCGCAGGTTGCGCGCCGAGCGGCGGAACCCGCCGAACGCCTGCTTCTCGAACGCGCGCGTCTTGATGGCCGCGAGGCCCGCGAAGGGAAACGGGACGACGAGCAGCAGGGCCGCGAGCGGCACGAGCGCGGGCACGGCCTGGATGTGCAGTTCCTGGCTCTCCACGACGACGTAGGTGCCCGCCCCGTGGGCGCGCAGCAGCTCGGCCGAGACGGTGATCTGTGTCGAGTTGCCGTCGCGCTCAAGCAGGAGCTTCGAGCGGTCGAAGCCGAACGGCCCGACGGCCTGCCGCGTGACACGGTCGACCAGGACGTCCCCGTCCGGGGCGCGCACTTCCTGGAACCCGAGCCGGGGGTCGAAGCGGACCGTGAGGTCGGGCCCGAGGCCGGACTCCAGGAGAGTGGACGGCACCGGCACGGCCACCTCGACGTCCTGGAGCAGAGCCGTCCCGGCGCGCCGCTCGGCGAACGTCACCGAGGACGGCGGCGCGGCGATGCCCTGGAACTGCAGGAGCGGCGACGCGATGGTCGCGGCGTACGCGGCGCCGTTCGGGCGCACCGGCGCCAAGGCGGGGTCAATCGAGGAGTCGCCTTCGCGGAAGAGCCAGACGCCATGCAGCCGTGCCTGTCCGGCCAGCGGGAGCGGCTGAAGACCGAGAACGGGTTTGACGTCGTGCGCGGGCTCGCTGACGTTGTAGTAGTCGAAGGTCACGGCGCCGCCGGCGGTGCCGTTGAGGGTGATGGATTGCTGGAAGCGCGGGCACCCGATGAGGGGGCCGCCTGGGTTGATCGGGGTGGGCGGGACGCTGAGCCCGCAGGTGACCTCGCGCCCCGCGCTGAAGCTCAGGGCGACGTCGTCGGAACCGGGCGGGACGTCGATGGTGAAGGCCACGGTGGCGCAGCCTTTCGTCGTCATGCCGGGCGCCTGGCCGGCGGGCGTCTGCCCGACGTCCGTCTCGCTCCAACGGAACGTGTTGGCGACGGCGTCGATCGCGAGGGCGCCGGGGCTGGTCGTGCCCGGGCAGTTCACCTGCGTCAGGGCCAAGCCGCTGACAGGGACGGGCACCAAGGTGGAGAACGTGGAGCGCTGCAGGAGACCAGCGGCCTCCGGGTCGGCGTGCACGGGCACGGCAAGGCTGCCCACCAGGAGGAGGGCGGCCATGAGGCGGAGCGGGCGGCGCGTCACGCGAACACCCCCAGGACCAACTGCTCGTCCGTGAAGGTGGCGACCTGGTCGCGCAGGCTGGCGGCGTCGCGGCCTTCACGCAGGACAAAATCGCCCGACACCCCGCGGGCCCGCAGGCGATTGGCAAGGTAGTGGCTGAACTCCTGCACGGCGGACGGGCCGTTGTAGAGGGCGAGCGTGTTGAGGGAATCCACCACGACGACGGGGTCGGCGAGGCGGGCGGTCACCTGCTCGATGCGCATCGCCATCATCTCCAGCATGGTGGGGGACGGGAGGAAGAGCGTGTTCGGGGGCCGGACGGCCGGGACCTTGCCGTCCATGCAAGTCACGACGTCGACGAAGTGCAGGGTCGAGACGTCCACGCCGGCCTGGGCGAACTGCGCGGCGACCTGCCGATACGGGCGGTCGGCGGCGAGGTAGAGGACGCTGCGCCCGGCAGCCTGCAGGCCCCGCACGTGGTGCGCGATGGCCGACGGCGCGTTCTCCGCCGTCGGGACAAGAAGACGAATCGTCCCTGACAAACTGGACCTGGCCTGTTTTGCCACACCTGGCCCATATAAAATGCATGGCACTGTTCATAAGTGGGGAATCCCCTCCTCTCCATGTTGGTGTCTGGTCTGCTCATGGTGCCGAAGCCGCAGCCGTCCGGTCCTTCGGGGCCGCCTGGCGTCCATCTTGTCTTTTTCGACGGGCACTCGGGGACGGTCCTGCGCGAGACGGTGGGCCGACTCCAGAAGCACAGCCCGGAGGGCGTGGTGCTGACCGCGAACCGCACCGCCACCACCCTCTCCACGTCCCTGTCCCGGGACGGCGTCGCCGTGGACAACCTGCACTTCGTTGACTGCATCAGCGGCCTCGCCGGCGTGCGGGCCTCGTCGCACGAGAAGACGCTCTACGTGGACTCCCCCAGCCTCCTCGAGAAGATGGCCCTCCGCGTGGACCAGGCAATGCGCCGCGGCGCGGGGTTCCTCGTGGTGGACTGCCTCTCCACCCTGGCCGTGCACAACGGCGCCCCGGCCGTCGTCGAGTGGACGCACGGCATCGTCGAGCGCGCCCGGCGCCTTGGGGTCCCCGTCGCGCTGCTCATGGCGAGCAAGCATGCGGAGATGGCGGACGAACTGCGGCTCCTCTGCGACGAGACGCCGGCGGCCGACTGGGACGCTACGTAAGCCGGGCCCGTCCCTCGATGAAGGACTCGAGAAACGCCTTCAGCCCAGCGTCGAGCGGGGCGTCCTCCTCGATGACGAAGTCCATCCAGGCCTTCGGGCGCACCAGGTTGTGCAACGTGTAGCGCACGAGTTCCTCCAGGGTCTCGGGGCTGTTGTGGAGCGCGAACGAGTTCACGGTGAGAATGAGGATGTGTGGCGTCCCCTCGGCCTTCTGCCGGATGACCTTGGTCGTGCGCATCGCGATGAGCTCGAGCTGGTTCGGGGTGGGCACGTACATGAGGTGCTCAGGGTCGGGCGTCCACTCGGCCCCGGCGCGCGTGCCGACCGCGTCCACGATGAAGAGGCGGTTGAGGTTCACGCCCGCCTCCTTGAACCGGCGCATCAGGACCGCGGCGGGGTCGCGCGTCGTGATGAGGAGGACCGAACGGTCCTCCTGGTGCAGCGCCTTGATGTGCCCCACGACCTGGTCGAGCAGCGACCTGGAGGATGCGTACACGAGGCGGGTCGGCATGGCGCGACGCAGGCCGGAAGGCCCGGGCCCCCTTTAGGGTTGGCGACCGGGCGCCCGCAACAGCTCGGCGACCTTCTGCTCCACGACGGCGGCGGGGGCGTCGGGGATGGAGAGGAACTGCGTCGTCCCCGCCTGGCCCTTGCCCGAGAGGCGGCCGACGATGAACCCGCCGTCCTTGAGCTGGTTGACGTACTTCCAGAACTGCGTGTGCGCACGCGGCTCCTCGCCGACCTCCTCGCACGCGAGCTTGTAGGCCTCCTCGGTGGAGCCCGTCGTCGCGTAGGCGCCGCCCTCGCGCTTGAGGCGGCGGGCAAGCGCGAGCAGCGTCAGCAGGACATGGCGCGGCAGGGCCTGGAGCTTCGTGGTCGTGATGTAGCTGAACGTGTCGCCCTGCGCGGCGCGCACGTGCTCGGGCGTCACGCGGCTGGCGCCTTCGTCGTCCGCGAGGCGGCCCGCCTTCTGCAGGACCTCGATGGCGAAGCGGGCGTTGCCGTTCTGCGCCGCGGCCGCGTCGGCGACGAGCAGGACGGTGTCAGCGTCCACGGCGCCGGACTGGAACGCGAGCTGGACGCGCTGCTTGACGATGCCCTCGAGCTGCGGCGCCGCGTAGCCCTGGATGGCCACGACGTTGGTCTGCTTGAAGGTGGAGAGCGCGGCCGGGTCGAGGAGCGGGAGGACGTTCTCCTGGCTCACCATCAGCAGGCTCACGCCGACCCAGGAGGGTCCGGCGTCGTCGTTGAACCGCGTCAGGTCGTACACGAGGTTGCTGCCGTCGCTGCGCAGCAGGGCGTCCACCTCGTCGAGGATGACCAGCAGGTGCGCCTGGCGCCGCTCCAGGTGGCGCCGCAAGTCGAGGAGCATCTCGCCGATGGAGAAGCCGCGCTCCGGGCGGTTCGGGTCGAACTTGCTCAGGATGGCGAGCGCCGCGAGGCCTGCGGACTTGAGCTTGCGGCAGTTGACGCGGACGTGCACCATCGCCTTGCCCTGCTTGCCGAGCGCCTGCGCCAGGTCGCGCGCGAAGCGCTCTGCGAGAGCGGTCTTGCCCGTGCCGACCGGGCCCCACACGAGGGCGTGCTCGCGTGTCGCACCCTGGGCGAGCCCGCGGTAGATGGAGGCCAGCTTGCGCTGCTCGTCCTCGCGGCCGGGCAGGGCGTCGGGGACGAAGTCGAAGTCCAGCTTGGCGAGGTCCTTGAACACCGTCGGCCCCTCCAGCTCACCCTCGACCAGGCTCATCGGGCGACCCCAGGCGGACCGGAGGATTTGAGGGGATTGGACCAGCGGCTGGTTTCGACCAATCCACCCAAAACGCCATGTACCGCCGGGAGGCTGCGCGCGGTATGCGGTGGTTCGCACTCCTTCTCCTGATGATGACGGTCCTGTCCGGCTGCGCTGGAACCGGGACCCCGTCCGGCTCCGCGACCAGTCTGGAGGGCGTGAGCGTCTCCGCGACGCCGGACACGGGCGTCGTACGCGGCGTGGTCCTGGACGCCGGCTACCGGCCGCTCGCCGGCGCGCTCGTCGCGCTCAGCGCCGCCGGCAAAAGCACCATGACGCTCGACAACGGCGCCTTCGGCTTCGAGGGGCTCCAGCCGGCCACCTACTTCGTCAGCGTCGCGAAGGCAGGCTACGTCAAGGCGCAGACCTCCGCGGAGGTCGTGGCCGGCGTCTCGGACCCGCTGCCCATCCGCATCGTCCTGGAGGCCAACCCCTCCACGAAGCCGTACGTCGAGGAGTACTCCTTCACCGGTTACCTCGAGTGCGGCTTCGCCGTCTTCGCGACAAGTGTCGGCTGCACCACCTTCGGCGCGGTTGCCGATGCCACGGGCAGCACCTCCATCTGGAACGTCAAGTTCCCCGGCGTCCTCCCGAACTGGACGCAGGGCGAGCTCATCTGGGACCAGACGCAACAGGCGGGGGGCGACCTCATCTGGGAGATCGTGGCAGGCGGCACCAACGCGCACTGCGGCTACCGCGAGACCACGGTCAGCCCCGCGCTGGCCTACGTCAACAACTCCATCCTGCACTCCGCGGACAAGGTGTGCTACGGCACCGGCAACGTCGCCGAGGTGGGGAACTTCCTGCAGAACGGGGTGGACTTCCGCTTCTTCGGCGGGCCCCACCCGCTTTGCGTCCCGCCCAACCCGCACCTGCCCCCGCCCTCGCCGTACGAGGACCCGACGCACTTCGGTTGTGGCGTGACGCTGGAGCAGAAGACCCAGGCCATCATCCACAACTTCTACAACTTCGTGCCAAAGGAAGGCTGGCGCTTCACGAAGGACGGCCGGCACCCGGTCCCCAAGTAGCAAAGGGTCGCGCCGCAAAGCCTATCCCGGCCCCGTGGCCGTGCCGTCGCGATGCGCGTCCTCCTCGCCGCCTTCCTGCTCGTCTCCGGCTTCCTCGCCGGTTGCGCGTCCACCTCCAGCCCCACGCCGACGTCAGGCGCCCCCCTCGTCACGCAGGCGAACCCGGACTGGGCCGTGAAGGCCATCTTCGCCGGCGCCGACCCGCTGGACACCGACCATGCCCCGGAGCATGACCATGCCAACCGCAGCCTGCACAAGGGCCTCTCGACGCCGAACTTCGAGGTGCAGGGCCACAACGGCATCACGAGCGGCTACTTCGAGCAGCCCGCGGGCACCTACTACTGTGGCGACGTCTCCGCCGGCCCGCGCCAGATCGCGGTCGTCCACTCCTTCCAGACCGACGTCGCCATCGAGGTGCTCGACGTCACCAACCGCAGCAACGTGCAAGCGCTGGGCGAACTGGTCCTGCCGTACGTCTTCACCTACGACGCGGCCATCTTCAGCGACGCCTCCTACGCCGTCATCGCCGGCAACCCCGACCTCGCCTCCGACAAGCCGCCCATCGCCGCCATGCGCGCCGAGGCCGAGCGCACCGGCCGCGTCCCCTTCCAGCCGCAGTGGCGCGACGCGTGCGGCAACCTCCACGCCATGAAGTCCAACGTGGACAGCATCCCGTACGGCTACTCCGCCATCCTCGTGGACCTGTCCGACCCGACGAACCCGACGGTGGCGTCGTTCTACGAGTACCCCGGCGGCCGCAACGTGCACAGCATCAGCACCGCCCTCATCGACGGCACCCGTTACGTCGTCACGTCCGGCCTCATGGCCATCCCCTGCACTCTCCCGAGCATCACCGGCAACCCGGTCGCCAACCCGGTCCCCTGCGAGCCGCAGGTGCCGCGCTTCGGCAACGCCCTGTCGCACTTCGACTTCCTCACCGTCACCGACGTCGGGCCCCGCCACCAGTTGACGCCCTACCTCGTGTACATCCCGACCGACCAGGCGCACCTCGACCCCAGCCTGCTCTACCTGTCCAACGGCCACACGGACGCGACGCTGGAGAAGCACCCGGTCACGAACCAGCTCATCGCGTACTTGGCCGACTGGGACGGCGGCCTGCACATCATCCGCCTCGACGGCCCGCAGCAGGCGACCGCCCTCACGACCTGGGGCCAGCAGCCCGGCAGCGACCCGACGCAGATGAATGGCCACATCCATTCCGCGTCCCCCGTCCCCGGCCTGCGCGACGGCAAGCACCTGCTGGTCGTCGGCCAGGAGGTCATCGGACGCCCTGGCGGCCGCTCCAGCGGCCAGGTCGCCATCGTGGACGTCACCAACCCGGCCGTCGTCCTGCGCCTCGCGAAGTGGACGCTCCCGCTCGACGTGCAGTGGCCGCCGAGCCAAGGCGAGATGTTCAGCACCCACTACGCCATCCTGGTCAACGACACGCTCTACGTGAGCCTCTACCACGGCGGCGTCTGGGCCGCCGACGCGCGCAAGGCCAACTGGCCCGACCTGGCCTCCATCGGCGCCTTCGTCCCCGACGGCGACCCGGCGGGCACCGTCTTCCGCGCCGGCCCCACGCCCGAGGTCCTCGAAGTCCTCGCCACCGGCGGCGACGGCAACCTGCTCGTCTTCGACGGCACCACGGGCGCCTACACGGTGCACTTCACGGGCGTGGACCCGCGCGTGCCACCCACGACGCCGTGGGCGGACAACCCGTGGATCGGCTAGTGCCGCTGCCGCGGCGCTAGCCGCCGGGAGCGTGCGCGAAGCGCGCGCGGCTGGAGGGGACTGTCTTCAGCCCTACTTGCCTTCGATGCTGGTGCGGTAGACGCGGTAGTTGAGCAGGCCAAAGAGCACGGCGGCCACGGCCGAGGCGCCGAGGACGAGGCCAATCTTGTCGAGCGGCCAGGACGCCTCCATGACGCCGCCGTTGTTGACGCCGACCATCAGCTCGCGGACGGCCTGGATGAGGTAGTCCACGGGGTTGAAGTCGATGATGGTGCGGATGACGTCGTTCTTGATCTGTTCCTTCGGCACGTAGGCGCTCGAGAGGAAGATGAGGACGAAGAAGAGCGGGAAGGCCGACTGCGTGGCCTGGTCCGACTTCGTCTTCATGCTGAGCGCAGTGACCAGCAGGCCGACCGTGCAGGCGCTGAAGGTGACCGACATGAGGACCATCACGACGCCGCCGAGGAAGCCGGACTCGACGTGGGCGCCGAGCAGCAGGGCGAGGCCGAGGATGATGAGCGCCTGGGCGGTGACGCGCGTCATCTCGGCAAGCAGGCGCGCGACGATGACCTGGCCGGCCTTGGCGGGCGTGGTGCGCAGCTTGTCGAAGTAGCCGGTGCGGACGTCCACGAGGAGGGCCGCGCTGGCGTTCGCCATGCCGAGGAACGTGGTCAGCATGATGATGCTGGGGGCGATGTAGCTGAGGTACGCGACGCCCGGGTACGTGGCCTGGAAGGCCGGCGAGTCGCCGAGGGCCGAGAAGATGTTGCCGAACAGGCTGAGCTGGATGACCGGCATGACGATGCCGAACACGAGGACCACCGGGATGCGGGGAATCTGGCGGATGTTGCGCATGTACATCAGCCCGAACGTGCGGATGCTGCTGACGGCGCCCATCAGGCCACCACCTCGGAGAACTCGACGGACGGCTTGGCGCTGGACGCGGCTTCCTTGGCCGCCTTCTTCTCCTTGCGGCTCAGGCGGACCTTCTCCTTCGGATCGGCCGGTTTGACCTCGGCGTCGGCGAAGCTGGCGCCCGTGTACTGCAGGAAGACGTCCTCGAGCGTCGGGGTGAGGACCTTCGTCTCGCGCACTTGGACGCCCAGGTCGTCGAGAATGCGGAGCGCGGGGACAAGCGCGCTGGCGCCATCCTTGACGCGGATGTCGATGTGGCCGTCCGCCTGGCTCACGTTGCCGGCGCGGAAGGTCTTCTGGAGCGCGGCCCACTGTTTCGCGGAGATGCCGTCGGAGAGGGTGACCCGGACGCGGTCAGCGCCAATCGAGCGTTTCAGGTTCGTCGGCGTGTCGATGGCGGCGATGACGCCCTTGTTCATGATGGCGATGCGGTCGCAGAGCGCGTCGGCCTCGTCCATGTAGTGCGTGGACATCAGGATGGTGATGCCCTCCTCGTCGCGCAGCTTGCGAAGGACGCGCCACAGGTCGCTGCGCGACTTGGGGTCGAGGCCGGTGGAGGGCTCGTCGAGGAAGAGGACCTCGGGCGTGTGGACCAGGGAGACGGCGAGGTCGAGGCGGCGCTGCATGCCGCCGGAGAAGCGCACGACGCGGCGCTTGGCGTCGGAGGCGAGGTCGAACGTGGAGAGAAGTTCGGCGGCCTTGGCCTTGGCCTCCTTGCTGTTCATGCCGTACAGCTTGGCGTGGAGGGTCAGCATCTCCTGGGCGGTGGCGAGGTCGTCCATGCCGACCTCCTGCATGGCGAAGCCGATGCGCTCGCGGATCTCCTTGCCCTGCGTGTTGACGTCGAGGCCGAGGATCCGCGCCGAGCCGCCGGTGGCGTGGTGGAGCGTGCCGAGGATGCGCATGCTGGTCGTCTTGCCGGCGCCGTTGGGGCCGAGGAAGCCGAAGATCTCGCCCTTGCGGACCGTGAAGCTGATCCCCTTGACCGCGGAGGTTCCGTCCGGGTAGGTCTTCGAGAGGTTCTCGACCTCGATGACTGCCTCGCTCATCGTCTTGGCCACCGGGGACCGCTATTTGGCGGTGATGACAAGAGACGGAGTTGGCGACCCGGGCACTCTTCATGGAACCCGTCCATAGACGGGGAAGTCACTATCCTGCCCAGGAGTATCAGAAGGTGATGGCGTTCGACGCCGCCCGGGTCCGTGCCGACTTCCCCATCCTCGCGCGCCGCGTCCGCACGGCCGACGGCCGCCTGCGGCCCCTCGTCTACCTCGACCACGGCGCGAGCACGCACGCGCCCCAGCCCGTGCTCGATGCGGTCCAGGAGTTTTGCGCAAGCACGTACGCGAACGTCCACCGCGCCCATCACGCGCTGAGCCAGGAGGCAAGCGCCCAGTTCGAGGACGCCTGCGCCACGATGGGCCGCTTCGTCGGCGCCGACCCCGCGACGCAACCCGTCGTCCTGGGGCAGAACACCACGCACGTCCTCGACATCGCCGCCCACCTCGTGGCCGGCCGCAAGGGCAAGACCCTCACGACGCTCGCGGAGCACCACTCCAACGACCTGCCGCACCGCCGCCGCGGCAAGACCCTCCACGCCGAAGTGGACGAGGACGGGCGCCTCCTCTTGGAGGACGTGGAGCGCAAGCTGCAGAAGAACCGCGTCAAGCTCCTCGCCGTCACGGGCGCGAGCAACGTCACCGGCCTGATGCCGCCCGTCCACAAGCTCGCCCGCCTGGCGCATGACAACGGTGCCCTCATCCTCGTGGACGCCGCCCAGCTCCTCGCCCACGCCCCCCTCGACGCGAAGCCGATGGACCACCCCGAGCACCTTGACCTCGTCGCCGGAGCCGGCCACAAGGCGTACGCCCCGTTCGGCAGCGCTTTCCTCGCCGCGCCCCAGGACCTCCTCGACGAGGCCCCGCCCTACCTCCCCGGCGGCGGCACCGTGCAGTGGGTCACCGAGGACGACGTCCTGTTCAAGAACGGCGCCGAACGGCACATGGCGGGCACCCCCAACATCGTCGGCGCCGTCGCCTTTGCCGCCGCGCTTCGCTACCTTGACGACATTGGCATGGAGCGTGTCCGCGCCCACGAGCTGGACCTCACGCGCCTTGCGCTGCGTCGCTTCGCCGAGCTGGAGGAGACCGAATGCCTTCGCCTCCTGGGCCCGCGCGGCCCTGCCGCGGCGGCCGAGAAGGTCGGCGTCTTCGCCTTCACGATGGGCGCCTGCTCGCACGGCGAGGCCTCTGTCCTGCTCGACCGCCACTTCGCCATCGCCACGCGCAACGGCTGCTTTTGCGCGCAACCCCTCCTCAACCGGCTCCTTCGGCTCGGGGCAACGCCTGCCTGGACGAAGGCCGTGACCAAGGGACAACCCGTCGAGATTCCCGGCGCCACGCGCGCCACCTTCGGCCTCTACAACACGGAGGGCGACGTCGAGACGCTCGCCGACGCGCTCGGCCGCATCGCCGCCGACGATCTGCCCAAGCCGGCCGCGACCGTGCGCGCCAAAGCCCCGAATCCCAAAGCGGTCGTCGAGACGCGCGCCCGCCCGACTCGGCGACTCACATGAACCACTGCGGGTCGAGCCACAGCTCGAAGCCCGCCTGGCACGCCGGGCACGTGACCGGATAGTCGGTGCGGCCCGCCTGGCGCGCCGGCACGTCGTGCGTCGTCATGACGCCGCACTTCGGGCAGTCCACGTCCATGTACACGGGCGGTTCGAGACAAGGCGGGTTCTTCTGCGTTCGCGTCCGACCCCTTAAGAGGCCGGCCCCCTGGTGGCGGGTGTCGTGGATCGCGCCCGCCTGCGCCCCTGGATCGCCCCGGTCGCGCTCTACGCGGCCGCCTTCCTGGCCCGCGCCTTCTTCCTGGGAAGCGCCCCCTACGGCGACGAAGCGCACCACTACTTCATCGCGCGCGGCTTCGGAACCCCTCCACCCAACCTCCTGGAAGGGCAGGACACGCACTGGCTCTTTTGGTGGCGCCCGCTCTTCTCCCTGCTCCTCGCCGCGGGTGCGCACATCTCGTTCACGGCGTTCCGCCTGGACTACATCCTGCTCTCGTCCCTCCTGGCCCCCGGCCTCTACCTATGGGTGCGCGCCCGCGGCGGAGGCCGATGGGCGGGCGGCGCGGCCGGGCTGGTCGCCGCGCTCCATCCGTTCTTCGTCATCTGGGGCGTGCGCGCTTTCCCCGACGAACTGATGGCGGCCCTCTTCGTCCTCGGCCTGGTCGCGTGGGAACACCGTCGTGTCTGGCTTGGCGCCGGGTTGCTCCTTGCCGCGACCTGGGTCAAGGAGGTCGCCCTGGTGGGCATCGCGGCCTTGCTTGCCGCCGAGCTCGTCGAGCGCTTCGGGCGTGACGGAGCCGCCTGGGCCCTGCGGCTCCAGCCTCGTGCACGCCACCTTCTTCTCGTGGGCGCCCTCGCCTTCGCGTGGGCCCCCCATTGGGTCGCGAACTCTATGGGCGGCCGTGCCCCAGGATGGAGCCGCGGCGGCACCCTGGTTTCCACGTTGGACGGGACGTTCACCACGATGTGGTTCGTTCCCTTCGTCCTCGTGGGTCTCTTCGTCCCGCGCGCCCGACGCCCGGCCTTGTTGGCCCTCGCCTTCGCCGGCTTCTATCTCGCCTACAACGCGGCCCTCGGCGGCGCAACGGAACTGTGGTACAACATCCTCCCCGCCGCGCTCGCGACGGCCGTCGTCGCCTTGGTGTGCGAGCAGATGGCACGCTCCGCGGCCCCGGCGCTGCGGCGGATGGCGCCAACCGCACTCGCCGTCGTCCTCGTTGCCGCCCAGCTCCTTTTGCCGGGGACCTCGGACCTCAAGATGGAGGCCCTGCACCCGGGGACCACGACGCGCGAGCTCTCCGTGGCGGAGGCCATCGACCTCGAGCAGACCCGTGACCGCGACTTGTGGACCCTCGTCGAGGCGGCCCATGGAACTGACTGGCATGCCGTCTTCCTCGTGGATGTCCCTTGGTTTTTCGCGTATTGGCCCTTCAGCGAACGGGCTGACGTGGTGGGTTCCTACTTCACGAAGGACAACCCGGCCAGCGCCGCGCAGTGGGCCGCGGTCATCGAGACCATCGCCAACATGACAGTACTGAAGCGGACGGACGGCCCGCTCAACCTTGCGCTGCAGGAGACCTATGCGTCCTGCGTCGGCCTCGCCACCCCCGAATATCTGCTCATCCGGGGCATGGGCTGCAAAGGGAACGCGACCGCGCTCGACGCTGCCTGGGCCAGGCACAAAGTCTAGCTGGTTCCAGTCCCCCGGCCCCAACGGCTCATGCCGTCCCCTCCATCGTGAAGTAGTCCTCGAGCAGCGGCCGGTCCGGGGTGGTGTCCACGACGAGGACGCGCCAGCCGCTCGGCAGGAACGCCTCGCGCACGGGGATCTCCGGGCGCACTTGGCGCGGGCCGCCGTTCTCGCCGGCGAGCTGGAAGTCGAAGAGGACGAGGTGCTTCGTGCCGTTGGCGAGCGGGTGCGGCCCCGCCGTCTTGTGCGCCGCAATCTCGTCGTACCAGTCCGGGCTCGCCTTTCGCCCTTTTGCCTCTTGGATGAGGAGGAAGTCCGGTGTCTCCCCTGGCCCTTGCGCGGCGGGCCGGTAGTCGTAGCTCGTGTAGGCCGGGAACGCGTACCAGACATGCGCGAACTGCCACCACGCCACAATGCTGGAGTTGGTGGGCGGGAACGCCTCAGGAAGGTGGCTCCACGCTTCGACCCACGCGTCATGCGCCTTGTAGTCCAGGTCCTGGATGTCGTGCGCGTGGCTCGCGAGGCCGACGGCGGGAACGAGGACGAGCAGGGAGGCCAAGACGACCGCGGCCGAGGGGGCGCGCCGGACCACCGCCGCGACGGTCGGGCCGACCGCGAGCACGGCGGCGAGGAGCAAAACGGGCAGGACGACGAGCGCGTACCCGGACGGGCCGTCGTTCCACCCGTCGAAGATGAGCGCGTAGAACAGGAGGGAGGGCAATGCCCACAGAGCCAGGAAGGCGGCCCTCGTGCGGCGGGGGTCCTTCTGCTGTGCCGCCGCGGTCTGCGGCAGGGCCGCGAGGGATGTTCGGCGAGCGAAAGCCCACCCGAACACCACCGCCCCGACGAGCGCGGGGACGACCCAGAGCAGTTCCCAGCGCAGGAAGAGCACAAGGCGGGCCACGTTGTCCTTGAGGATGGGCAAACCGTCGCTGAAGGCTGTGTGGCCAAACACGACAAAGTCGGTCTGCAGGCTGTTGGCCTGGCGCCACCCCGCGAGGCCACCCGAGGCCTGCGTCATCGGGATGAACCATGCGAGGGCGACGGCGGCCCCGGCAACGGCGGCCGGCAGCAGACGACCCGACTGCTCCCGAAGGCTCCACGGCGGACGAAGCGCGCCCCACGCGACGACCGGCAGCAGGAACAGGATGATGGAGGGGCGGATCCCGACGGCGATGGCAAAGAGCACCGCAAGCGCGAGGGCGCGGCGGCGGGTCGGGTCGTGGTGGCAAGCCCAGGCGGCCCAGGCGACCGCGAGGCTGCACGCCATGTCGGCCGTGTACACCGTCGCCGTGACGCTGTGGACATAGACCAACGGCGCGGCGAGCAGGAGGCTCAGGCTGGCGAGGGCGACGGCGCGGTTCGCCACGGCGCGGCTGAGTCCGTACAGCATTGCGCAGGCGGCGGCGGTGAACGCGAGGCTCAGCGCGACGTAGGCGTCGTTGGCGTCCGGCCAGACGAAGGTCGCCAGCTTGCCGAGCGCGACGTAGAGCGGATAGCCCGGCGCGTGGGGGTGGAGGCCGCGGACGTTGTAGTCCTCAAGCGCGATGGCGAACGTGTGCGCGTCCCACGTGAAGAGGGAGCGGGCCCGGTCGCCCCAGCGCACGGCCACGAGCAACACGGCCAAGACCACCACTGCCGAATCGACTCCAGTCCAACGGCCTTTCTTTGCAGGTGAATCACGGAATGATTCAATGGACACACCCTGCACACTAAACTCAAGAATCCTGTTCTTTCAGCTTTTGCGTTCCTAGATTGAGTGATTTGTAACAATTGTCCATCAGCATTATCTACGTCTCGATAGGTCCCTTTGCGCCTGGAAGACAATTGTCTTCCAGGGGTGAAATCATGACAAAGACTTGGACCTTGATCGTAGGAATCTTACTGACCTGCCTGAGCTTCGTGCTTATCCCTTCGGCTTCTGCTGACCCAACGGGCATCATTGGAGCATGCGCAGCGAACGTCTACAATCCGGGTTATACGGAGTGCTATGGTGCAATGGACCAGTGTGAGCCCGGGGGAACCGCCGTGGGCGTTGGCCACTATTACACTTACAACGGCGGTGGCCTACCCGTGGCCGGATCCGGCGGAGGTTGGTGCTACGCGTTTGTTGCATTCCAAACGAACGACCACTTGTTGGCAGTATGCGCTGGGATTGGAGATCTCTCGATTGAGACTCACTGCGTAAGTGTCGCGTGAAGGACCCCTGAAACCTGTTTTCCCTTTTTTCCCCGCCCCTAATTTCTTATTGCCGGTCGC
This sequence comes from Thermoplasmata archaeon, assembly GCA_023269235.1. GTDB lineage: Archaea > Thermoplasmatota > E2 > JACPAO01 > JAHFTW01 > JAHFTW01. Next base: position 156,176 of record JAHFTW010000004.1, on the reverse strand, counting down.
TCAGAATTCGTGCCAGGAATAAGATATACTGTCCTCACCGCAACCGCTTTGGCGGCGCGTCGATATTGTCTAGTCGTGCAGCGGCCGACTTGGACACGGCTTGACCGCGTCCTGGTCGCGGCCCTCGGCCTCACCGCGCTCTTGACGCGCGGGCTCCTGCGGACTCCGGGGCTGACGTCGCTGGATTCGGGCATCCTGGCCACTGGCGTCGTCGACTACGATTTTGCCTCGTTCCGACCTCATCCTCCCTACTATCCGCTCACCGTCGGGTTGGGTAAATTGGCTGCCCTCGCGGTCGGACCCGTCCAGGCGCTGAGCTGGGTGTCCGTGCTCGCCTCCGCCGTGCTGGTGCTCGCCACGTACGCCGTTGCGCGCCACTTCCTCGGCTCGACGGTCTCCGCGGGCGCTGCGATGCTAGTCCTCGCGAGCCCCTTGGCGTTGTCGAACGGCAGCGCGCCCCTTTCGTACTCCCTGGAAGGCGCCTCCAGCGCCGTCCTTGCCTTGGCCGCGCTGCGCGCGCGCATTCGGCCCTCGCCGCTGGCCTGGTCGCTCTTGGGCCTGGCAGGCAGCGTCGCCGTCGGCATCCGCCCGTCCAGCCTCGTCCTCTTTGCCCCTCTTGTCCTCTGGGGAGCTGGACGCAGTGTGCGTCCGCATGCGTGGACCGCCGGGTCCGGCGCGGCCGCCAGCCTGATGTGGGGAGTCCCGGCCCTCGTTGCCGGAGGAGGCTGGTCGGAGTTCGCCTACGGTACCGCGCTCCAGACCCGCACGTTCATCCTCGCCGACCCCGCGTGGACCGGCGGCTGGCCGTCCGTGCAGGCCCGACTCGCCACGCTCGCAGCCGACGTCCACGCCGAGGGCGTGTTCCTGCTGGCAACCCTGCTGATCGGCCTCGTCACGGCCGGGGCCTGGGTGACTCGGCCTCGGCGCGACGGCCCATCGTCGGCCTGGCTCCTCGCGGCGTGGCTTCTCCCCGGTCTTGCGTTCTACGTCCTGGTCTACGCGGGGGAGCCCGTCAACCCGGACGGCTACCTCATGGGCCTCGTGCCTGCGGCGGCCATCGCCTGCGCCCTTGTCCTTCGCGGAGCTTGGACCGCGATGGGCGGCCCGCTCGTGCCGAAGCCACTCCGGGTCGGCGGCGCCTTCCTCATCGCCGGGGTCTGTCTCCTTCCCGCGGCTTGGCCGGCAGAGTGGCCCGACGGGCTCCAAGCCCAGCGCGCCGGACTCGCCTGGGGCGCGCAGTGGACCGGCATGGAGGCCGCGTTCCCGCCGAACGAGACGGCTCTCCTCACGTTCTATGGCGCCCCTTGGGTCGAGCTAGAGCACCCGGCTTACCTCGCGTGGCAGGTCCAGCCGTTCGTCACGAGGGACCTCGCGTGGAGCTACCAGGTCGTCGAGGGCCACGGACTCAACCTGTCAAAGGCGTACTTCCCCAACATCCGGGACGGCCCCGACCCACCGCATCCATTTCCCGCCTGGGTGAAGCGGGTCATCGTGTTGGAAGGCCACCCTATGGAAGGGGACGTCCGCATCGTGCGGCCCTCCATTCTCCTCCACCAGGCCCGACTGCCCAGCGGGGCCCTGGTCCAGACCTTCGCGACGACCGGGCTCGCGAGTATCGAGGACGCCGTGGAGTGGTCTACGGCCGAAGCGCCCTAGACCCTCTTTCTCGCCCCCACTCACGTCGCGAACGGGTTCGCGTCCACTTTGCGCGTGAACCGCTCTCGCAGGTCCGAGACGGGTTTCTCGAAGGCGTGGTAGACCGCCACCGACGTCGCCAGAACGAGGATGGCCCACAGCACGGCGTGTCCGAGCAAGCTCGCATGCGACACGGTTGCCAGGTCGTCCCCCAGGTCATGGACCACGAGGTAGAGGAGCGGAACGTGGCAAAGGTAGATCGAGTACGAGTAGGTGCTCAGGAACCTCACCGGACGGTCGAGTCCCTTCCAGCGAAGCGCCGTGATCCACGGCAGCGCCAGGAACGCGCCGGCCGGCAGCACCCCGAGCGACAGGCTGTTGGCCAGGCGCGGGAGGTGGGTGACAATCCAGCCATCCGTGTAGAGGCCCGTGATGACGTAGACTCCCAGGATGGTGAGCGCGAGGCCGGCTAGGGCCTTGAAGCCTGGGCGCGCGCGCCAGCCCGCCGGGTGCCAGCGGCTTAATACCGCGGCCAGGACGCCCCAGCCGGTCGCGTCAAGGTGCATAACGGTGACCTTCCGGATGGTGTGGTCCCACTCCGCATAGCCGGACGGCACGGCCACGGCGCGCAGCGCCATCGGGACCAGGATGAGGACTGCGGTGGCCATCAGAAAACTTGTGCGAAGAGACCGGCGCGCCAGGAGGGCGAAGAGGCCTACGAGCGGGGGTGCCACGAGGTAGAACCACTCATCCAGTGCAAGCGACCATGCCTCGCTGTAGAACTCGGGGACGCGCTGCGCATGCACGAGGTTCTGCGCGAAGACAAAGTAGTCGGGCGAGAAGCTACCCGACCCGATTCCGAAGACAAGAAGGAAGGCATTGAGGCCGAGAAACAGGTAGTAGTTCGGCATCGTGCGGAACCAGCGGCGCAGCCAGAACGAGCGGGCGCGGACCCAGAACCCGCCCGGGGCCTCGAAGCTGCGCACCATCATGTTGCCGATGAGGAACCCGCTCAGGACGAAGAGCCACTCGATGCTCAGGATGGCGGAGGTGGAGAGGTGCGCCACCCAACCTTCAATGGGGATCGGCCAAGCGGACGCCAGCATCCCGAGGAGCAGGTGGTTCGCCAAGACGATGAGGATTGCAAGGGCGCGCAGGAGGTCGAGGCCGAAGTTGCGCCCCGCCGACCCAGTCACATGCCTGCGACGGCGGCCGCGCAAAAAAGGACGCCGCCACGGCCCCTACTGCAAGCGCACAACTTTCTTCCCCTTCGGGCCGCTGTCGTGGTCCGTGCGGAACTGGGTTCCGAGCCTGCAGAGCCTACGAGGCCTGGCGGCCGTCGCTGTGGTCGCGTTCCATGTCGACGCGCTCCTGGTCCTTCACGGGCAGAAAGCGCTCCTGGGGGCCGTCGGGGCCTACGGCTGGCTGGGCGTGGACCTGTTCTTCGTCCTCTCGGCGTATCTCCTGGGGCCGCGTTTCTTCACCGAAGCGCCGCCGTCAAAGCGGCGGTTCTGGCTGGAGCGGTTCCTGCGCATCGGGCCTGCGTACTACGCGGCCGCCGCGGTGGCGGTCGTCGTGGCACTCGTGCGGGACGCGCCGGGCTTCAACCCGTGGCTCGCCGCGACGAACCTAGTGTTCCTCCAGAATCTGCGGCCGGAGACCTGGGCCACCCTGAACGTGGTGTTCTGGACGTTGGCAGTCGAGGTGCACTTCTACCTTATCCTTCCCTGGATGGCCCGCCGGTTTCGCGGCCCGCGCTGGCCAGCATGGCTCGTGGCCTTCCTGGCCATGAGCTTGGCTTTCCGGTTCGCGACGTTCGGGCACGGGGACGGCCGGCCGTTCGGGGACGGCGACCCGTGGCTCTTCTTCGGCGCCGCGACGCTGCCCGGGTTCATTGGCCACTTCGCGCTGGGCCTCGCGGCCGCCCGCGCGCAGGAAGTGCGCAAGCCTGGTCTGTGGGCCGGGTTTGGGCTCGTCCTGGTTGCGCTCCTAGCCTTCTCCATCGTCCCCGACCGGTGGGCGACGCTGCTTCCGCCGTCGGGGACGGAGCACGTGCTCCTCCGGCCATTGGCCGCCGCCGGCTTTGCCATGGTCGTGCTGGGTTGCACTAGCCCGGGGCGCCTGCGTCGCGTGCTCGAGTTGCGCCCTTTGCTCCGTCTGGGCGACGTGAGCTTCTGCGTTTACTTGCTCCATTTTCCCGTCCTCGTGGTCCTGTTCGACGCGCTCAACGGCACGGTCCACCCCTGGAGATTCGCGGCTCTGGGATTCGCGGCGAGCCTTCTCGCCGGCACCCTGCTCTACATCCTCGTCGAACGCCCCGCCGAACGGTGGCGCAAGGCGTGGATGGACCGTCGGCGCGCTTCTGTTTCAGCCTGACGGCGCGGCCTTGGACCGCGCGGCAAGGTACGCCGTGACGCTGCCCAGCACGATGACCAGGCCCGCGAGCTGGTCGAGGGCGAGGCCCTGGCCGAAGAGGAGCCAGGCGAACAGGACCGTGAAGCCTAGCTCGGCGCCGACGAGCAGGTTGACGGGGCCGGCGGGGGCGCGTTGCAGTGCGGCGTTGAAGAGGGCGAAGGCGGCGAGGCTGGGGAAGGCGACGTGGAGCGCCAACCAGCCCCAGGTCGCGGCGCTCTGGTGGAGGACGGCGGGCGGCCCCTCCAGCACGAGCGCAAGGCCGAGGAAGTAGACGGTGCCGAAGAGGAAACTGGCGCCCATGAGCGGCTTGAGGGGCAGCCCGGGGGCTGCGCGGCGGAGGACGACCGTGTAGTAGCCCCAGACGACCGCGGAGGCGACGGCCAACCCGAGCCCCCCGATGCTGAACCCGTCCCCGGGCGCCGCGAGGCCGAAGAGGGTGAGGTAGCCGCCCGCGAGCAGGCCGACGGCAGCGGGGAGGAACGACCAGCCCATGCGCTCCCCAAGCATCATGCGCGCGAGCGCGGCGGTCCAGAGCGGCGCCGTGTAGAAGCCCAGCGTGGCGAACGTCGCCGGCAGCGTGGTCAGGCTGTAGAGGAACAGGCTTAGGCTCACATTGGCGAGCAGGTTGACCCACAGCACGTCGCGGTTGCGCAAGAGGCGCAGGCTGTCGCGCACGACGGTGGGGCCCGTGGCGAGGAAGAAGACGGCAGTGGCGATGGCGAAGCGCACCCCGTTGAGGCCCATCGGGTGGAAGTCCTCCAGCAGGCGCTTGCCGACCGGCGACAGGAGACCCCAGCTCGCGTACGCGAGGAACGCGAAGAGGATGCCTTGCGCCGCGCGACGGTCCGTCAACGCACTCGCCAAACGGCGCCGGGCCAAAGCGGCTCCGATGCGGCGCGGCGGTGTCAGCCGGCGCGAAGGATCGCCTGAAGCGCGTCGGGGCCGAGGCCGAACTGCGCGGCCATCATCTCCACGAGGGCCGTCTCGCGGGGGTCGAGGTCCTGGTCCGACAGGGCCACGCGGAAGGCCAGTTCGACCGCCTCGTTCGCCCGGGGCTCGAGGGCCTTGCGGAGCATCGCGACGGTCCCCTCCAATCCCGTTGTGCGCAGCGCGCGTGCAAGCATGCCCACGGCCGCGAGCTCCCCTTCGAGCCCGAGCCGCTCCTTGGGGGCGTGCAACCGTTCCGCGATGAAGCGAGTCTCGTCGGGGTGCACGACTCCGTCAGCGTCCCGCGCAAGCAGGGCGACGCACAACAGCGCCTGGTCCGCGTCGGGACTCCACGCCACGGCCTCCATCCTGGCCGGCGCCTGATAAAGATGGCTGGGGGGGAGCGCGTTTCCTCGTTTGCCGACCCTAGGCCAGCTTGTGCATCTCGACGAGCTCGGCGCGCATCGGCTCCAGCGCCGCCGGGAGGGCGATGCCCGCGATGGGGGAATTCATGCTGAGCGCCTGCTCCTGCTTGCGCTTCCATACGTCGGAGTTGAACGCGACGACCGCCTCGGTCAGCTTGGCGTCGGCGGCGAGGCCGAGCGGGGCCGGGAACCCCTCGCGGTGGACCTCCTCCCCGTACACCGCCTTCGTGTAGGCGTGGCTGCTGAACGGCGCGACCGGGGCGAGAAGCCGAAGGACGGTGCGGACGACCTGGTGCAGGGTCCAGCACGCGGCGGCGTCGCCGTTGTAGGCGCGGCCCTTGACCATCTCGAGGTAGTGCGGCGCGAAGGTGTTCCAGACGAAGGAGCGCACCGCGTTGGCGGGCGTGAAGAAGTCGAGCTCCTTGTACGCGGCGGCGCTCGTGGCGACGACGGCGTCGAGCTCGCCCAGGATCCATTCGTCTGCGGCGGCGAGCTTGGCGGGGCGCGTGGGCGGTTGCGGGAATCGGCCGACGAAGCCCGCGACGTTGGCGAGTTTCTGCAGGAACTTGCCCATGCCGGCGATCTTCTCCTCGTTGATGCGGAAGTCGTCGCCCACGGTGGACTCGGCGGCGATCCAGAGGCGGAACGCGTCGCTGCCGACCTTCTTCACGACCTCGTCGGGGTCGATGACGTTGCCCAGAGACTTCGACATCTTGCGGCCCTGCTTGTCCATGCCGAGACCGGTGATCCAGGCATGCTGGAACGCCTTCGTGCCGCGCAGGAGCTGCGTCTTGAGCGCCGTGTAGTAGAGCCAGGTGCGCACGATGTCGCGGCCCTGCGGGCGGACCGAGACGATGTGCTCCTTGCCCCAGGTCGTGTTGCGGAATTGCCGGAGGATGTAGAGGTTCGAGACCGAGGAGTCCATCCAGGTGTCGAACACTTTCGTCTCGCCGACGACCGTGTGGCCCGCGTGCTTGGCGAGGTAGGCCGCAAGGTCCCCGAGTTCCTGGCGGCTGGAACGCTGGACGACGCGGCTTCCGGCGGGCGGCGCCGTCTGCCACGGGCGGAAGTAGACAGGGTGCTGCTGGCTCGAGGGGGGCACGACGACGGCATCGGTCTCCGCCCCGGCCGCGTCCACGATGTGCCAGAGCGGAATCTCCGTGTGGTACCAGCGGCGGCGGCTGATGGGCCAGTCAATCGTGACCGTGTCGATCCAGTCGAGGAGGAGCTGGCGGTGCTTGGCCGGGTGGAACTCCATCTCTGCGGCGATGCGGCGCAGCTCCTCGGTGGCGTGCGTCTGCTTGACGTACCACTCCTTGAGCAGGATGACCTCGACGGCGGCGTTGCTGCGCTCCGACACGGGGAACTTCTGGTCCACGACGACGTGGCCCGCCATCTTGCCCGCGGCCTCCAGGTCCTCGATGAGCTTCTTGCGCGCCTCCTCGACCTTGAGGCCCGCGTAGGGGCCGGCGGCCTCGGTCATGCGGCCGTCGAGGCCGATGGCGGCGATGGGTTCCAGCTTGAGCTCGCGGAACAGGGCAACGTCGGCTTGGTCGCCGAACGAGCAGACCATCATGATGCCGGAACCGAAGTCGGCCTTGACGTGGGGGTGCGCGCGGATGGGCACCTGCGCGGGCAAGCCGGCGCCACGGGCGACGGGGAGGACGGCGGTCTTGCCGATGAGGTGTTTGGTCGCCTCGTTGTCCGGGTGGACGAGGACGGCGCGGCAGGCACAGATGAGCTCGGGGCGCGTCGTGGACACTTGAATGGCCTCGCCGGTCTCGGCGATGGTCCAGGTGACGTGGTTGAGGCGCGTCTTGCGCTCCTCGTACGTGATGTCGGCGTCGGCGATGGCGGTGCCGAGCTTGGCGTCGTAGGAGTTGGGGCGCAGGTCCTCGACGATGAGGCCCTTCGCGAACAGGTCGAGGAAGCAGGCCTGGCTGAAGGCGCGGTACTCCGGCGAGTCCGTGGCGTACGTGAGGCGGCCGGTGAAGTCGGCGCTCAGGCCGACGCGTTGGGCGATGCGGACCATGTCGTCCGAGAAGACGGAAATCTCCTTGGCGCAGGCCTCGTTGAAGGCGGCGCGGCCGGCGACAGGGCCCATCTCCTTGGCCCACAGTTGCATCGGCTTGTTGTGCTTCTTCTCCACCGTGAACTCGATGTTCACGCCGTTGCGGTCCACGCCCCAGGGGAACAGGACGTCGAAGCCGGCGGGGGCCTGGTCGCTGCGCTCCATGCGCTTGGCACGGGCGATCATGTCGATGAGCGAGTAGCCGGCGACGGCGCCGATGTGCCACTTGCCGCTGGGGTAGGGAGGCGGCGTGTCGATGGACCACACCGGTTTCTTGCCGTCACCCACGAACGGGATGGGATGGGCGGCCAGCTCGGCCGCGACCTGGGCCTCCAACTCCACCGACCACTTGGGCAGGGAGGGGGGCGGGGCGACTGCGGCGGGCGGGTCCGTCATCGCGCGTCCCACAGGGGGGTGGTTCTTGGGGGTTGCGAAGGCCCCTCTGGAGGTTCCCAGGCCGCGCGAGGCCATTCCTCTCGTGGACGCCCAGGTGGCAATGGTTCAACGTCCGCGTCAAACAAGCTTTTTATCCTCCCCGACTCACCCCGACTGACGACCATGCGTGGCACGCTTGTTCTTTCGGTGGTAATGGTGGGCGCCCTGCTCCTTGCAGGATGCTCTGGCAGCTCTAGCAGCAGCTCGTCCTCGACGAGCGGCACAAGCAGCAAGGCCCTCAACACGACGAAGACCCAGACGAAGGCGCTCAACGTGACGCCCAACCTGCCCCCCATCATCCTCCTCAAGGTCACGAACAGCACGGGCGCCGTGTCGAACGTCACCTTCATCCAGGAGACCCCCCGCACGAAGGGCAACCTGACCTTCTCCGCCGTCGGCTCCAAGGACCCTGACGCGGACGGCCTCTCGGCCATCGCCATCACGGTGCAAGACGCCAACCGCACCTACCCGCCGGGCGTCCTCTTCTCCGCCGGCACGTTCCGCTCCGTCACCTACAGCTTCGACCGCGCGGGCCCCGTCAACGTCACGGTCTCGGGCATCGACGTCCGCGGCGACGTCACCACGGTGCACAGCATGGTGTACGTGGACCTCATCACCACGCCCGGCCACAACGCGTTCAAGGGCCAGAACCCCCCCGGCCTCTACAGCGCCGGGGACTGCTCGGGCCCGACGGCCGTCGCCATCATTGACGGCACCTTCTGGGAGCCCCGCAAGTTCACCACCGAGGACGGAACCAAGTGGGTCGAGGCCACGGTCACGAAGGGCAAAGGCAGCGTCGAGATCTGCGACCCGGCCGGGAAGTCCATCAGCAACTACGGCACCACCGCGACGACCACGAAGGGCACCGCCTTCGCGCCGACCGTGGGCGACCAGCAGTACTACCTCTCGGTCGTCTCCACCAGCGCGGGCACCCCGCCCGCCGGCAACGACGTCGTCGTGGGCATCATCGTCCACTACGAGCCCCAGCCGTAAGGCCAGGCCCATCCCCCTTCTCCCCTCCCTCTCCTGTTCTGAATCTGGATACCTTTTCATAGAGCGACAGCTGGGCTGGATTCATGGGACGCGTCTCCGCGATGATCGGCGGTGAAGCCGGCTTCGGCATCATGTCGTCGGGCGAACTCCTGGCCAAGTGCCTCGTGCACGGCGGCCTGCACGTGTACACGAACATCGAGTACCCCTCGCTGATCCGCGGCGGCCACAACGCCATCCACGTCACCGCCTCCGACGAGAGCATCACGAGCTACTACCCTGAGCTCCAGTGCCTCATCGCCCTCAACAAGGAGACCATCGACCTTCACATCAAGGACGTCGTCAAGGGCGGCGTCGTCGTCTTCGACGCCGAGGACGCGGCCTTCGCCAGCCAGGACGTCGCGGCCACCTACGCCGACGCCACCAAGCGCGGCGTCATCTTCCTCAACGTGCCCCTCAAGAAGCTCTCCGAGGCGGCCGGCGGCGCCATCACCAAGAACACGGTGGCCGTCGGCGCCATGATGAGCTTCATCGGCTACCCCTTCCACTTCATCCAGGAGGGCCTCGAGGAGACCTTCGGCAAGAAGGGCGGCGACATCATCACGATGAACATCACCGCCGCCAAGTCGGGCTTCGACTACGTCGCCACCCACTACGCGGACAAGGTCGTCCATCCCGTCAAGGTCCACAAGGACGCCCCGAAGCGCATGATGATCTCGGGCAACCAGTCCACGGCGCTTGGCCTCATCCAGGGCGGTTGCAAGTTCTACGCGGCCTACCCGATGACCCCGGCGACGGCCATCTTGCAGACCATCATCCAGCACGGCGAGGCCTACGGCGTCGTCGCGAAGCAGACCGAGGACGAACTGGCGGCCGGCCTCATGGCCATCGGCGCCAACTACGCCGGCGTGCGCGCGGCGTGCGGCACCTCCGGCGGCGGCTTCTCGCTCATGGTCGAGGGCCTCGGCCTCGCGGCCATCGCGGAGGTCCCGATGGTGTACGTCGACGTCCAGCGCGCCGGCCCTGCGACCGGTCTTCCGACCTGGTCCGGCCAGGGCGACCTGCGCTTCCTCCTCCACGCGTCCCAGGACGAGTTCCCCCGCTTCGTCATCGCGCCCGGAGACACCAAGGAGGCGTTCTACTGCGCCTTCGAGTCCATGAACCTCGCCGAGCAGTTCCAGGTCCCCGTCCTCCTGATGACGGACAAGAACCTCGCCGAGCACCACCAGACGTGGGAGCCCTACACGACGCAGGGCCTCGTCATCAACCGCGGCAAGCTCCTCAAGTCCGGCGAGGCCAAGCTCGACCCGACCTACCGCAAGTTCGCCCGCCTCGAGTTCACCGCCGACGGCGTGTCGCCCCGCACCATCCCCGGCCAGCCCGGCGGCATGCACACGATGGCGTCCGACGAGCAGGACCGCTTCGGCGACATCACCGAGGACCCGACCAACCGCACGAACCGCCACCTCAAGCGCTTCGCCAAAATGGCCGGCATGGCCAAGGCCCTGCCCCCGCCCAAGTTCTACACGTGGGCCAACGGCGAGGTCGTCGAGGACAAGCACCCCGAGACCAGCCAGGTCACGCTTGTCTGCTGGGGCGGCACCAAGGGCCCCGCCATCGAGTCCCTCAAGCTCCTCCAAGCCGCCGGCATCAAGGCCAACGTCCTGCACGTCATCTACATCTGGCCCTTCCCGAAGGAGAGCCTTGAGGCGATGCTCGAGAAGTGCACGCACACCATCATGGTCGAGGCCAACCACCTCGGCCAGCTCGAGGGCCTGATCCGCGAGATGCTGCTGCGCGGCTGCGACGCCCGCATCCACAAGATCGACGGCCGCCCCTTCAACCCCATCCAGCTCTACCGCGACGTGATGAAGATCGTGAAGGCCAACTTCACGGACGTCATCTCCATTGCGACCGAATCCTACGCGACCCTGGAGGCGAAGTAAGCATGTCTGAGCAACTCCCCGTGGCCCCGGTCACGATGAAGGACTTCACGACCGAGAACAAGCCCGACTGGTGCCCCGGCTGCGGCGACTTCGGCATCCTGAACTCGCTCAAGAAGGCGCTCGTGGACATGCAGAAGCAGCCCCACGAGGTCACGGTCATCGCCGGCATCGGCTGCAGCAGCAAGCTGCCGCACTGGCTCAACGCGTACGGGTTCCACACCCTGCATGGCCGCGCCCTCCCCATCGCCACGGCCGCCCGCTTGGCCAACACCAAGAACGACGTCATCGTCATCTCCGGCGACGGCGACGGCTACGGCATCGGTGTGGGCCACCTGGTCCATGCGGCCCGCCGCAACGTGAACATCACGATGCTGGCGCACAACAACCAGATCTACGGCCTCACGACCGGCCAAGCGTCCCCGACGACGGACCTGGGGCACAAGACCAAGACCACCCCGAAGGGCAACTTCGAGGCGCCCCTCAACCCGATGACGCTCGCCATCGCGTGCGGGGCCGGCATGGTCGCGCGCAGCAGCGCCGGCGACCCGAAGCACCTCACCGAGACCATCAAGGAAGCGATGCAGTACAAGGGATTCGCCCTCATCGACATCCTGCAGCCCTGTGTCACCTTCAACAAGATCAACACCTACGCGTGGTACAAGGACCAGGCCGTCAAGCTCCCGGCCGACTGGGACCCGACCAACAAGGCGAAAGCGTTCGAGATGGCGCTCAAGTGGGGCCACAACGACATCGCCCTCGGCACGCTCTACAAGGACACCAAGCTCCCGACGCTCGAGGACGCCTACCCCTGGCTCGTCGAGAAGCCGCTCATCCACCACGACCTCCGCGTCGACGTGACGAAGAGCCTGCACACTTACCTCTAGGCCCATCATGGCGTACCGGCCGCTCACCTACCACTGGGTGCGGCTGCGCGCCGTGGCGCACCCGACCGAGGTCGTGGAACGCGTCGCCCAGGCCGTGCGCGCCGTCGTCGGCGACCCCGAACTTGCCATCGAGGACACCGTGCTGGAGACCCACCACGGCCTCGAGCAGCACGTCCTCGAGGCCGTCGTCGAGCGCTCGCGCGGCGTGCGCGACCTGCTTGCCCGATTGTTCGGCATCCCCGGCGCCCTCGAGCGTTTCCGCGCCGAGCTGGAGCGCCGCACGGACGAGGACGGCCTCTTCTTCGCCCGCCTCGACAAGCAGGAGGCCTTCGCGGGCCGCCTCGTCTTGACCGACGGGGAAGATTGCGTTCAGCTCCGGCTGAAAATGGAGGCCTACCCCTCCGGCCGCGAGGCAGCGATCCGGGATTTGGGCCGGCTTCTCGAGTCTGGGAAACCTTGAGAGAGTTGGGTGGCCGAAGGCCACCCGCTGGTGGCCTACTGGGCGGTCGCGCAAAGCGACCGCCCATTGTCGTCCTCCGAGGGGCCTGGGGCCCGGAGGGCCCCAGCCTGTCGGCGGAATGCGCGCACGCAGTCCGCCGGGCCTCTGGCTTATTTATCAAGGCGCTCCTGGTGGGTCGCTTCCAGGATGGGTCTCTTTGTCTGAGTCGGCCGGCAACCCACGACGGTTCTTCCTCCGCCGCCAGCGGACGCCCTCCGTCCCCCCCGAGCCGACCCCCATCCTCAAGGTCGAGGGCATCGGCCCCGTGTTCGCGAAAAAACTCCAGGCCGCTGGCGTCGCCGACACCGAGCAACTCCTCGCCGCCGACGCGGACCAGCTCGCCGCGAAGACGAAGATTCCAGCCAAGCAGCTGCACGCCTGGCAGGACATGGCGGAGCTCATCCGCATCAAGGGCATCGGCCCCCAGTTCGCCGAGGTCCTCGTCCGCGCCGAGGTCAACTCCATCGCCGAGCTCGCCCAACAGGAGCCCGACCCGCTCGCCGAACGTGTCCAACGCTACCTCGACGGTCTCGGGTCTACGGTCATCGGCGTCAAGGTGACGCCCAAACTCGCCAAGGTCTGGGTTCAGGAAGCCCGCCGCTACGCCCCGGGCCCCGCCAACGCCGGCAAGAAGGCGCTCGCCAAGGTCAAGGGCCGCCCCGAGCCGCCGGAGGACGAGGTGCGCACCGGCACGCCGACGACGGTGGACGACAAGGCGCTCGCCAAGGATGCCAAGAAGGAGGCCGAGCGCGGCTTCCTGCACCGCTTCCTGCGCCGCGAGAAGCCCGAGCACCATGCCGAGCTTCACGCGCCCCCCCAGACGGAGCGCCGCGGCCTCTTCCGTCGCAAGGCCAAGCCCACGAAGGCCGCCCCCGCCGCGGGACCCGCCGGGTCCGACCCCAAGGCCGACGCGAAGAAGGCCCGCGAGGCGGCCAAGGAGGCCAAGCGCCGTGAGGCGCTGGCCGCGAAGGCCGAGGCCAAGCGCGCCGCCGACGAGGCGCGCAAGGCGAAGGCCGCCGTCCTCGCCCCGGGCCTCGAGCCCCTCACCTGCGCCAACTGCCAGTTCACGTTCGGTGTCAAGCCGAACGCCCGCAAGGCGACCTGCCCAAGCTGCAAGTCGCTGCTCGGACTGGAGCCCGTCGCGGCCCCCGCCGCCAAGGGCGACAAGGAGGAGGCGCGCCGCCTCAAGGCCGAGGCCAAGGAGCGCGCGAAGGCTGAGACGGTCGCCGCCCGCGAGGCCGCCGTCGCCGCCAAGGCCGAGGCGAAGCGCGCCAAGGAGTTCCAAGGCGAGACCGGCTCCGCGAAGGCTGGCCCGGCCCTGATGGAGAAGCGCGCTGCCGCCCAGGCCGACGCCAAGCAGGAGGCCGCGGCCGCGAGGGAGACCGCGCGCACCGAGTCCGCGGCCATGAAGGAGAAGGCGCAGGCCGCCGCTGCGAAAGAGAAATCCCAGCAGGACGCGAAGGCGGCGAAGGAACAGGCCCGTGCCGCCAAGAAGGCCGCGAAAGCGCAACGCAAGCTCGAGAAGGCCAAGGCCAAGGAGGCCAAGAAGCAGGCCAAGCTCGACGCCAAGGCAAAGGCTGCTGGTGAGAAGGCGGCATCCGATTCCAAGCCCGTGAAGGGCAAGGCGGGCGACGAGCCCACCAAGCCGGCAAAGGCCGGCAAGGCCACGAAGGAGGAGAAGCCGAAGGAGCTCTCCGAAAAACAGAAGGTGAAGGCTGAGAAGAAGCGCCTCAAGGCCGAGGCCAAGGCCGCGAAGAAGGCGGCGAAGGCCGAGGCGAAAGCCGCCAAGCTTGCCGCGAAGGCGGCGAAGAAAGGCAAGGACGCCCAACCCGCGAAGCCTGGCAAGCTCGGCAAGGCGGACAAGACCTCCAAGGCCGCGCCGCAGAGCGCGCAACCCCTCGACGCGAAGGTAGAGAAGCGGCTCGCCAAGCAGCGCGCCGCCGCCGCGGAGGCGAAGGCCAAGGACGACGCCAAGGCCGCCAAGCTCAACGAAAAGGCGCGCGAGCGCGCCCTCGTGGACGCCCGCCGCGCCGCCACGCCGCAGGGCTCCGGCATCTGGGCGCAGGGCGTCGCGCAGCCGCTGTCCCGCCCCGGCGACGGATTGTGGGCCCGCTCGGTCGAGGCGCGACAGGAGGCGTACGCCGGCACCGACAGAGCCGAGCGCAAGCAGCTCTCCAAGGAGAAGGCGACCCTCGCCGACGGCGAAAGCCCCTTCGCCCGCCTCCCCGAGGACCGCAAGCGCACCGGCAAGCCGCGCCTCCCCGACGGCCAGAGCCCCTTCGCCCGGCTTCCTGAGGACTCCTACGACCACCCGGTCCCGCGCCTCGCCGACGGCCGCAGCCCTTTCGTCAAGCTCCCCGAGGACGAGAAGCCGGACTTCGACCGGCTGCGCGCGTTCGGCCACAAGGCCGGCAAGGCCTACACCACGAAGGGCGGCTTCCGCATCACCGAGGAGGTCGTCGCTGTCGAGGCGCCCCCGACGCTCGAGCTCGGCACGCGCGCCGACCGTCGCCGCCTCGCCAAAGAGCAGAAGGCGCAGACGCTCCAGTCCAAGAAAGAGGCGAAAGCGGCGCGCAAGCAGCGCCTCGCCGAGGCCAAGCTCGTTGCCAAGCAGCGCGCGCAGGAGCGCAAGGCCGAGCAGGCCGCCGCCGCCAAGGCGCCTAAGCCTGATCCTGCCATCGCCAAGGCCGAGAAGGCCGCCGCCCAGGAAGCCGCGAAGGAGCAGGCCCGCCAGGCCAAGGAGCGCGCCGCCGAGCAGCGCGCCCGCGAGAAGGCCGAGGCCGCCGCGGCCCAGGCGAAACCAAAGGCCGAACCCAAGTCCAAGCAGACGACGAAGGCGAACGCCGGCTTCTTCGCTCGTTTCCAACGCAAGCCCGCCGCAAAGGGCGACAAGGCCGAGGAGCGCCGCCTGAAGGAGGCCGCCAAGGCGGAGGCCCAGCAGGCCAAGCTCCGCGCGAAGGCGGACGCCGACAAGGCCAAGGCGCGCGCCAAGGCGGAGGCCGCCAAGGCGAAGGCGAAGCAGGAAAAACAAGCCAAGGCCGCCAAGAAGGTCAACCCCGAGGGCGGCCTCTTCGCCCGTTTCCGGCGCCAGGCCAAGCCCGCCAAGCCGAAGGCCGAGCCGAAGCCCAAGAAGGGAGCAAAGCCTGCCAAGACGCCCGAACCATCCAAGCCCTTCCGGCTGCCGTTCCTCGCGTCCCGCACCCCCGAGGAGAAGGCTACCCGGGCCGCCGAACGCGCGAAGGCCGACGCGGCCAAGCGCGAAGCGAAGGAGGCCGCGCTCCAGCTCAAGGAACAATCCCAGCGTGACGCCGCGCAGGCGAAGGCCACCGAGGCCGCCCGCCGCGCCAAGGACGAGCAGAAGGAGGCCAAGCGCAAGGCCCGCGACGAGGCCGCGACCGCGAAGGCCAAGGTGCGTGAGGAGGCACTCGAGGCCAAGCGGAAGGCCGCCGAGGCCCGCCGCGAGGCGGAGCGCGCAAGCACCCAGGCCGCGGACAAGGAGGCCCGCAAGGCCGCCGAACGCGCCGCCGCCGAGCAGGAGCGCATCGCCAAGGCCGCCGCCCGCGAGGCCGAGCGCGAGGAGGCCGCCGCCCGCAAGCGCGCCGCCGAGGAAGGACGCGCTGCCCAGAAGGCCCAGGCCGCCGCCCAGGCGGTTGCCCGCAAGGAGGCGGCCGCCGCGCAGGAGTCTGCTCGCGCCGCCAAACGCGAGGCCGCCCGCAAGGCCAAGGCGGAGACGCGGCTCGCCAAGGCGCTCGCGAAGGCCAGCCCCATCGAGTCCACCGAGACGGTCCAGTCGGTCGCCGCTCAGCCGGCGCCTGCGCCCAAGTCTTCCAAGCCGGCGGCCAAACCCGCCCCCGCCCCCGCCACTCCCGCCGTCGAGGCGTGGTCCGCGGACGGCTCAACGGGCCGCAAGGCGAGGTTGCGCAAGGCGGTCGCTGCGACTGCGGCCGCGTCGGCTCCGCCCGCCCCGCCCGCTGAGGCCGTGCGCATCCCCCTCGCTGAGCTGGCGCCGCGCCGCGAGGCCGTGGAGCGCGTCGTGGTCGAGCGCCCCGCCTACGACCCGGACGCCATTGACCGGATCATCCGCGAGCACGAGGCCGAGCGCGCGCTGCGCGAGAAGGCATCCCGCAAGGGTCGCTAGGCCAGCGCACGGCGCCGGAGCCCAGCTTACGCTTTCTTGCCCGCGTCGAGCTTGCGCAGCTTGCGCCGGTACTCACCGTAGTGGTCCTCGGGGGAGAACTTGGCGGGCGTGTTCTGGATGGCCTTGCCGCCGCAGCGGTGGCAGGTGGCCTGGAGGGTGTAGTCGGCGCAGGCCTTGCAGTAAAGCATGCGCGTCTTCATCGGGCTCAGGCCGCCTTCTTGGCGTCGAGTTCGCGGTGGAAGCTGCCCGCGCCGCCGGCCTTCTGGATGGCCAGGATGGTGCGGTCGGCCGCCTTCTGCATCTCGGTCTCGGCGATCTTGAAGTCAGGGGCCTTGACGGTGACGCGGTAGTGCGGGGCGCCCATGTAGGCGACCTCGATCTCGACGTCCTCGAACTCCGACTTCTCGGCGGCCTTGAGCGCCTTGCTGACGTGCTTGACGCCGTCGGCGCCGTGGTGCTGGACGTCAAGGAAACCGGTGATGTCCACGAAGCTCGCCTGGATGTTCTCCTTGGCGAACGCGATGAAGTTGGGAATCCAGGCACCGGTGACGTTCTCCTGCTTGAACGCCTCCTCGCCGTACTCGGCGGCCTGCTGGAACGCGCTGTAGAGGGAGCCGTACGTCTCGATGAGGGTGCGGCCGTACGAGGCAAGGAGCGCCTCGGCGGTCGTCTTCTCGCGCTCGGCGAGGATCTTGAGGAAGTTGTCGGCCTTCTGCTCGTTCTTCCACGCCTGGATGGTCTCGCGCTTCTGGTGCTCGTTGACCGCCTTCAGGCTGAGGTCGATGTGGCCCTTCTTGGCGTCCACGCCCTGGACCTTGGCGACGACGCGCTGCTGCTCGCGCACGAAGTCGCGGATGCGCTTGACCCAGCCGGGGGCGACCTCGCGGATGTGGCAGAAGCCCTCCTTCCCGGCGTACTCCTCGAGCGTCACCATGGCGCCGAAGTTCTGCACCTCGCGCACCGTGCCGACGACGAGCTCGCCCTCCTCAGGGAAGGGGTTCAGTTTGGCCACGAGGTGTCCGACGAGGGGGTCCTTGAAAAGGTCGTGGGCCCCGGGGGCGCCGTCAGGAACGGGGCGTAGAGCACGCCGGGGGTGACGGCGTCGCCGCCCGGCTGTCCTGGGACCTGGAACGAACCGACGGGTCGGACCTGGGGACCGTTGGGGGACCCCCAGTAGCACCCGGTGGCGTCGATGGATCCGCTGCCGAGGTCCAGGAGGCCCCAGGCCGCGTTCCCTTCGAAGACGGACCCGTGCACCTGGAAGGCCGTGCCTACTGGCGTGCTGGTGGCCAGGCCGATTCCATTTTGGCCCGTGAAACCGGGAAGCCCCTGGTTGGAGGTGAATCGAGACCCGACGATGTCGACCCGATTGCCGACGATGACGGCACCCGTGCTGCTGTCCTCCGCCAGCGTGACGTTGGTCCAGTGCTGTTCCGGACTGCTTGCCGCGAGTCCCTGCGTTGACGACCTGGTGACGGAGACGTCCTGCAGGACGAGCGTGGAGGTCGCGATGAGGACGGCTCCGACGGCCGAGTCGGACACCCATGCCTTGCCGACGTCAAGGGCCGCCGCGGCCATCCGGAGGCCGTTCTCACAGTGCCGCACCGCGATGCGGCGGACCGTGGCGGATTCCTTCATGGCAAGGCTGACCCCAGTCGAGCACCCTTCGACGACGACGTCTGCCGCGTCGAGGGTGGTCCCGGTGACGTTGAGTCCCACGGCGTAACCGATGACCCGCAGGTTGGAGATCTGGATGGAGGAACCGTGCCCTGTGATGCGCAGGGCATGGAGCGTGCTCAGGCTCGCGGCCGTGGGATGGGCAAGCGCCCCTGCCTGGAAGATGGCGTCGCGGACCTCGACGGAACACCCGTCGCATCCGTGCACGTCCACGCCGAAGGGGAAGTTCTGCACGATGGCGTCCTGGATGAGCAGGTGGCGGACGGGCGTTGCGACCTCCAACGCCGTGGGCAGGCCCTCGCCCGAGAACGCGGCGCGAAGATGGCGCAGCTCCAACGTCCAGCCCTCTATTGCTTGGGTCCAGTGGCAAATCAGGCCGGGATAGTTCGGGCAGACGCCCGGCGCGTCGATGCGCTGGACAAGCCCCACGGGGCCGCCTCCGAAGTCCGGCAGATTGGCGCACCCGGAGAGGAGCAGCAGGAAGACGACAAGGCCGAACCGCAACGCCTTCGCACCGGCGCGAGCCTAGAAGACGGTTGCTGACGCGATTCGAAAACGAATCAAAAGAAGGGAGGGAGAAGGATGGGAAGAGTAACGAGCGAGTGGAGGCCCCGCGTGGGGCGTCGCCTCAATCGAAGTGGGCGGTAATCTCGCCCTTGAAGGTGGCCGTGCCGCCGTTCGGGGACGCCAGGGTGGCGCCGCAGACGAGGCAGTTGACCTTGGTGGCCGGGCGGTTGAACGAGACCTGCTCGTTGCCGCAGTCCGGGCACTTGACCTTCAGGAAGCGGGCACGGATGGCGACCATTAGCCCTTCACCTCGACGAGCTCGAACTTCTTGGCGCGGAAGGCGTTGGGCTGGTGGGCCTTGCCGCACTTCTTGCAGACGTAGCGCAGGAAGATGCGCTTGGTCGGCTTCTCGCGGCCCTCAGGCTTGGGGCGGGGGAAACCAGTGTAGCCCTTGGTCGCGCGGCGGAAACGGCGCTGACCCCAGGACAACTCGCTGGCCTTGCGTTTCTTGACGCGCTCGACGTCGTGCGCGGTGTGCGTCTGGCACTTGTTCGCGCAGTAGCGCTGAACGGTGCGGGGCAGTTTCATGACAATGTCTCCTTTGGACGGCCGCCCTTCCAAGGCCGTCGGGTTTCCCGATGTCCGGTCGCGGGCGATCCGGTGGCGGGAAGACAAGGGGAAGGGCAAGCCCGTCTGACTTGACGCACTATTTAGCCTTGATTCTGGAGTGGAAGCGCCTCCCCAAACCCGATAAAGGGGCTGTTTCGTCGCGAGCCCGTGGCCCTGGTCCTGTCCGAACGCGACTACAAGCTCGTGACCCTCTTCACGAAGGTCGCCGGCATCTTCCTCTTCGCCGCCGGCACCATCACGCTCGTGGACCACCACGACGCCATCCTGGGCCTCTCGCTCGTCGCCGCCGGCGGCGCAGTGACCCTGGCCCCCGTGCCGCTCACCGTGCTGCGCCCGGACACGTTCCCCGCCGACGACGATGGCACGCTCGCCGTCGATGCCCGAATGTGAGACCCGAGTCTCCATAGGCGAGCTTGACGTCGAGCCCACCCCCGTGCCGTTTGTGGAGCGTCCCCCGCGCCGCCCTCGTCCGCGTCCTGGCGACATCGTGTCGTTGGTCCCCGAATGCGAAGCCCCGCTGACGGCGGTCGCGGCGGCCTGACCCCCTCGCCGGGCTAGGGGCCGTTGCGGTAGTTCGCCGCCGCGAAACGTCCGTCCGGTTCGCTGCGGACGTAGCGCAGATGCTCCTCGTTT
This sequence comes from Thermoplasmata archaeon, assembly GCA_023269235.1. Lineage (GTDB taxonomy): Archaea > Thermoplasmatota > E2 > JACPAO01 > JAHFTW01 > JAHFTW01. The sequence goes on along the minus strand of JAHFTW010000004.1, from coordinate 136,364 downwards.
CCCTCGCCCTGGGGGAGGCTGCTATACGCGATGTGGAGCGCGCCGTCAGGGCCCGCCTCGAGCTGGAAGAAGTCCAGCAGGTCGCGCTGCAGGTCGCCGACGAAGACCGGTTGCGGGTCGGCGATGACCGTGGCCCACGTCGCGCCATGGTCGCGGCTCACGGCGGCGTGGAGGTACCAGTGGTCGGGGGCGGAGGCGTTGGTGCCGTACCACGCGATGGCGACGGAGCCGTCGCTGCCGGAGGCCATCCACGGCATCTTGCCGCGTTCGGGGGCCGTGATGTTGACGGGCGGGGTCCAGTGGCCGTCCGGGCTCCTGCGCGCCACCGTGATCTGGTTGCTGGCATCGGAGCCGGCGTAGAGGTTGCCCGCGTCGTCGAACGCCCCGACGACGAAGTGGTTCCCAGGCGGCGCCGTCGTCGCCTCGACCTTCCAGGTCAGTCCCCCGTCGTCGGTGTGATCGGAGGTGCCGGGACCAAGAAGCCAGTACTGGCCCGCCTTGGGGCCAAGAACGGCCATGCCGAGGCCGAAACCGGCCTGATGGATGTAGATGGGGCTCCAGGTCATGCCCGCGTCCGTGGACTTGTAGACGTTCGTCGCCGTGGCCGTGTTGTAGGCGTAGTACACAACGCCGTCGCCTTCGGCGCGCACCCAATCGCGGTCCACGAGCGGCGGGGCGGGCCACTTCGTGTAGCGCTGGAACGCGCCGTCCTTGTCCCACACGGAGACCTGGAAGCTCGCCGCGAAGTCGATGTCGGTGAAGTAGACGCGGCCCTTGCCGTCGATGGCGAAGTCGCCCTCGATGCCCTGCGCCTCGCGCACGCCGGTCGGCGTGGCGAGCGGGGTGAAGCTCGCGCCGCCGTCGCGGCTCACGTACACGGGTGGGCTGTTGGTGAGGCAACAGACCGCGGCGACGTAGACGGTGCCTTTGGAGTCCACTTCGACCTCGGGCTCGCCAAGTCCACAGTCGCCGTCCTGCACCGAGTCCATGCAGTTGGTGCCGAACGCGACCGGGCCCTTTTTCGTGCCGAAGTCGATGGGGGCGCGGAACTGCAACGACGCGTCCGTCGTCGAGGTTGAGGAGTTGGTCGTCCCCGTCTTTATCGCGGGCGTGGCGCAACCGGCCACAAGCAGGAGGGCTGCGGCGGCGATGACGACTCGGTTCATGCTTGGGCCAGGGGTGATCATCCGTTAGAGGGTTTGTGGCGCCAGGTCCCGCCCAGTCGGTGCGGGGATGCCTCCAGCAGGCGCTTCAGCGAGCCCCGGGCGTCTGGCCGGGGAACCACCATCGGATTCAGCAGGTCAGTCGGACGCTGTAAGACCCCGAAAAGCTGGAACGCTCGACCGTCAGGGTCCAGGTTCCTGCGGCGCCTCGCAGGTCCGCGAGGGTCCCGCTGGCCGATCCGGAGACATCGTCCTTGTCAATGATTTTGCCATCGGCTTGATCCTTCAAACTGATGTGGATTTTTCCGGCGGTGCCGGTCGTCGTGTAGGCAATGGACCCCTTGCCGCTGCTGCAGTCCAGCGTCTTGGAGTCCTTGCCGCTGGCCGACGACAGGCCATTTTGCTCGACGGTGACACTGGGAGCCGAGCTGCATCCTGCAAGCGCGACGGCAGAGATGGCCAACACCACGACGGTTGTCAAGAGATTTGACATACCGCACGAATGGCGTTTGACCCTTATAATCCGGGGCCCCCGGCCTAGGGACTTCGATGAGGGTCACTCCCGGGTCGAAAAGACGACTAACGGAGCCCTCGGGCGACACGCCTCGTCGTCGGTTCGGTACGCTCACCAGACCTTGACGACTTTGGCGCCCATGTTCTCGACGATGGCCTCGGCGAACTCGCTGCACTTGAGGAGTTTCGCGCCGGTCATCAGGCGCTCGAAGTCGTAGGTGACGCGCTTCTGCTCGATGGTCTTCTCGAGGCCTGTCTCAATGAGGTCGGCCGCCTCGTCCCATCCCATGTAGCGCAGCATCATGACGCCGCTGAGGATGACGGAGCCGGGGTTGACCTTGTCCTGGTTCGCGTACTTCGGCGCGGTGCCGTGGGTCGCCTCGAAGACGGCGTGGCCCGTCGCGTAGTTGATGTTCCCGCCAGGGGCGATGCCGATGCCGCCGACCTGGGCCGCGAGGGCGTCCGAGATGTAGTCGCCGTTGAGGTTGAGCGTCGCGATGACGTCGTACTCCGCCGGGCGCAAGAGGATCTGCTGCAGCATGTTGTCGGCGATCATGTCCTTGACGACCATGCCGCCGGGCAGCTCGACCCAGGGGCCGGCGCCGATGACCTTGCCGCCGAACTCCTGGGTGGCGACCTCGTAGGCCCAGTCACGGAAGGCGCCCTCGGTGAACTTCATGATGTTGCCCTTGTGCACGATGGTGAGCGACTCGCGCTTGTGGTCGAGGGCGTACTGCAAGGCGGCGCGCACCAGGCGCTTCGTGCCCTCCTCGGACACCGGCTTGACGCCGAAGCCGGAGGAGTCGGGGAAGCGGATCTTCTTGACGCCCATCTGGGCCGTGAGGAACTCCTTGAACTTCGCCGCCTCGGGCGTGCCGGCCTTGAACTCGATGCCGGCGTAGATGTCCTCGGTGTTCTCGCGGAAGATGACCATGTCGATCTTCTCAGGCTCGCGGACCGGGGAAGGGACGCCGTGGTACCAGCGCACCGGGCGCAAGCAGACGTAGAGGTCGAGGTTCTGCCGGAGCGCGACGTTCAGGCTGCGGATGCCGCCACCGACGGGGGTCTCAAGGGGGCCCTTGATCGAGACGAGGTACTTGCGGCAGGCGTCCAGGGTCTCGTCCGGCAGCCAGTTGTTGACGGCGAGGAACGCCTTCTGGCCGGCGAGGACCTCCATCCAGTGGACCTTGCGCTTGCCCGCGTATGCCTTCTCGACGGCGGCGTCGAAGACGCGCTGCGACGCTTTCCAGATGTCGGGACCGGTCCCATCGCCCTCGATGAAGGGGATGATCGGGTGGTCAGGGACGACCAGCTTGCCTTGGACAAGCGTGATGGCCTTCCCGCCGACGGGCACCTGGGGCGCCTTGCTCATGAGGGCGTGCCCACCGGAGCGGGTTTATCAGGGTTGGGGAAGACGCGCGGCAGACGGCCATCCTGCCGGACTCGCCTGCATCGGTCCAAGAATGCCTACGGGGACGTAGGGGTCCCCGGTCCAGACCTTGTTGCATGTGGACGCTCCATGCGGGTCCAGCTCTGGCGCGTAGACCGTCACGTTCGCCGCCTGGGCGTGGTAATCCAACTTGAACTGCGAGGCGCCCATGTCCCCCTCGACCGCAACGGCAAAAATGACCCAACGGATATCGCAGACGCTCGCGTGCCACGTGAACGTCCGGAACCCGCCGTGGGGGAGAAGGTCCTGCCTCGCATCGTTGGCCAAGACGCCAAGTCCATCGGTCGATGCCTCGAAACCCTCGGCGGTAAGGCCAAGCGAATACCGTCCAGTCGCCAGGGCCGATTTGTTCAGGGTGAGACTAAGGCCCGTGATGTTGGCGGGCAACTCCACGCGCCATTTGCGAGTGCGCGAAAGGTCGCCCCCAAGGATGGGAATTGGACATCCCGTGATCGTGTAGGGGTCCTGGCTGCTTGGGTCGTACCCGGAAAAGCTGCAGAGGGTAGCGTTGAAAGAGACCGTCGTCGTCGTGGTCTGGTCTGGGCCCGGCAGTTGCAGGCAGCCAGGCATTACCAGGAGGGCAAGCAAGAAGACGCGCACAGGCCCACTATCCCGTGCGGCATTTAGCTCGCTTCGCACAACGGTTGGTGTGCCTTGAAGACGCCCGACAAAAAAAAGGAGCGGGGAAGAGGGAAGAGGAAGGAAAAGGACGCATGCCCACGCTAGCCTAGCAGACTGCTCAACCTCTCCGCGTTGATTTCCTGGACCGGGATTGACCTGGTGCAGGGTTTGAGGTTCCCTGACGCGGACGCGATGCCAGAGACGTCTTGCAGGCCGTTCGTCCAGGCGACCTCGACGCAGGCGTTCACGCTCTTGGGAACGAGATTGGCGAACGTCGCATCATGGTGGCCGGAGAGCGGCTTCGTTTCGGTGCAGCTCTCCTCCACCGGACTCATGTAGGCGCAGCCACCCGCATTTTGGCGCACGGGCAGGCTGACCGGGGCCGTCATGCCGTTGGGCCCTGCGAACTCGGCCGTGCCTGCCGTCGAGCTACCAACACGGGGCCCCAGGCCTCCCGAGTAGGTCACAGTCACCGTGACCGTGCCACTGCATTGCAGGTGACTCGAGATGTTGAGGACGACGGTGTGGGTGCCCATCTGAAAGATGAGGAGATTGACGGCCCAACCTTCCTCATGCAGGGTCTTCGACACCGTCACCGTGCATTCGCCCTCGAACGAGGCGGTGGATTCCGCCGTGCCGGCGAGAGGGTCCAGGTTCCCTGCGTCGCACGCTACGGCGCTGAAACGAGTGGTGGACTGGGCCCCGACCCCCGGGACCTCCACCCAAGGTGTGGTCTCCGCCGTCGAGCTGGGAACGCAGTCCTCGGGCACAGCCCCCAGGACGCGCCCCACCAGGTCGAGCCCCTGGGGAAGCCCGGGCATCGGCAGGTCCGGGATGTCCGGGATTTTTGGAACCTTGACGCCGGGGGGCAACGCCGGACCGACTGGGAGGTTGATGATTCCGGAGGGGTCCGGCAGGGGCGGATTGAACGCACTCACGCCGGCCGGCGCCAGGAGCAGGGCTGCGCAGAGCAGGGTTCGCAGTAGGGTGTTCATGGGGTTCACGTGCCCTTGCGGGCCGGGTTGGGTAGCCTTCGGCGAGGACGAGTTGGAACGGTCGCGCCACCGCCTGCCCGGTTTCACCGTCCTCGGCGCAAGAGTTCAAGCCGTTTCGGCTTCCTGGGGTTGCCGTGAAGCTGCGGTTCGGGCTCGCGGCGTGGTCGAACCGCCACTTCGACAACGCGCTCTACCCGCTGGGCACGAAGCATGACGAGCACCTGCCGCGGTACGCCGGCCTTTTCCCCGTCGTGGAGGCGAGCTTGCTCTCCCACCAGATGCCGGATGCGGCGATGTTGGCGGCGTGGGTCGAGCAGACGCCGGAGGGGTTCCTGTTCCTGCCGAAGTTCTGGGAGACCGTCACGCACAAGGGCGGCACGCTCGACGAGGCGCGCGCCTGGCTCGACGCGCTCGCCCCGCTGGCCGACGCGGGCAAGCTCGGCCCCATCCTGCTCCAGTTCCCCCCTCTGCTCACCCGCGAAGCCGGATGGGACCGCCTGCTGGAGCTGCTGTCGTTGCGGCCCGCGGGCAGCTTCGCCGTCGAGGTGCGCAACACGTCCTGGTTCGTGCCCGCCTTCGAGGCCCTGCTCGAGGACCTGGAGACGCCGCTTGTGTGGTCCACGCACCCCAAGGCGTTCGCCCCGCCGTGGGCCACCGCCGCCACCGGCTTCGTCCGTTTCACGGGCAGCCAGATGGAGACGCGCGGCCGCTACCTCAAGGTCCTCGACCGCACGGGCGACATCCTCGAGATGCGCAAGCGGCTCGCGCAGGCGCCGTGGAAGGAGGCCTTCGTGATCGTGACGAACCCGTTCGAGGGCAACGCCGTGGACTCGTTCTCCACCATCGCGGCGGCGCTCGGCGACGAGGCCTTGGCGAAGCGGCTGCAACGCGGCCCCGGCGAGGTGCTCTTTCCCGGCCCGCCCGAGTCTGGGACGAAGGCGAGCCGCCAGAGCCGGCTGGGCTGAAAGCCTGAAAGGAACCGCTAAGTCGGCCTCCGTTCTCGTGTGCCTGTGCCCACCTCCCTGCCGCCCGTGCCCATGAGCCAGTCGTCCACCACGATGAGCAAGCTCATGACGCCCGACGAGGCCAACGTGTACGGCAACGTCCACGGTGGGGCCATCCTGAAGTACATTGACGAGGCCGCCGCCGTCGCCGCGTGGCGCCACGCCCGCGTCCCCAAAGTCGTCACGGTCTCCCTCGAGCGCATGGACTTCCGCGAGCCGGTGTACATCGGCGACATCCTCGTCATCAAGGCCACCGTGCGCCACGTCGGCAAGACCAGCATGCTCGTCGGTGTGCGCGTCGAGGCGGAGTCCCCGCAGACCGGCGAGGTGCGCCACACCGCGAGCTGCTACATGACGTTCGTCGCCCTCGACCGCAACAACAAGCCCACCCCCGTCCCCCCTGTGGTCGCCGAGAGCGATGACGAAAAGGCCAAGATGGCGAAAGCCAAACGCATCGCCGAGATCATCAAAGCGTCCCGCGCCGACCCCGTGGACAAACTCTAGACCCTCTGCTCCTCTGCGGTCGGAAGCGCGCGGCGCTCGAATCCTGCCCCAACGTTTCCCAGAAGGCAGCCCTGCTCGAAAACTGCCCCAGTCACCCCTTTAATCCCCCCGTCTCGTGGCAACCATGGTGCGACCCACCCCCCGCCGCCTGGTCCGGGCCTTCCTGCTAGGCGCCCTGCTGTTCCTGGTCGCCGACGTGAGCACCGGCTTCGCGGTGGCCGCTGGCCCCGGTGCCCCCGCCGCCATCGTCCTTGCCGCCCCCGGCCCCGGCGACCGCGCCTCGTACAAGTTCGACATCCCGGGCCTCGACGAGTCCCTGGAGGACCTGCCTGTGCACGTCGAGATCCCGCTCATGACCCTCACGACGGAGTGGCTGCCCCAGCGGCTCGCGGCGGCCTCCGATGGGACGCTGCAGCCGGCGCACCCGCTGTCGGCCACGTTGCGCATGGACTACGCGGGGATGAACCTCTTCGGCATCGATCCCGCGGAGACCGAGTACTCCGCCGTTGACGGGCACCCGCTCAGCCAGGCCCATGAGTGGACGTCCACTTTCACCATGCAGTCCTTGAACCTCGGGGTCGCCCAGACAGGCCTCGCCACCGCGCGGGCGAGCCAGACCGGCCGCCTCGAAACCTTCCTTGGAGCCCTCGGCCCGTGCGGCTTCAGCCACAGCAAGCAGGGCCAGCCTGTCAACATCGGCGACACCGTGGTCGTGTACGGCGGATGCGGCTCCGACCCGGCCCGCACTGCCTACAACTACACGGTCAAGGGCTGGACGACGGTGGACGGCCGCCACGCCCTCCGCCTCGTCGCCAACGGCACGGAGGCGATGGAGCTCGACCTCGACCCCAGCCTGCCGGTGCCCCTGCGGATCGAGGCGCGCATGCCGGAGACCTTGGGCGACCGCGTCCAGATCAATGGGGTTCTGCGCCTCAAGCTCGCCAGCTTCGAAGCGAGCGGGACCCCGTACGGGCCGCCCCTCGCGCCGCGCGGCACCCCCCAGCCCCCAGCCGGCCTCGCGCCCCTCACGCCCTGGATGGTGGACGAGGGCTCCATCGCGACGGCTTTCCCCCTAAGCGCCGCCTACGCCGTCGCCATCGACCCGCTCGCCTACCCGCCGAACGACCGTGCGACCGTCCCCCAGTTCCTGGCGGACCACCCCGGCGCCTACCTCGGCTACGCCTGGGGCGGCCACGGCACCGACGCGCGCGGCGCGCCCTTCGAGGACTGGTACCTCCTCTGGACCGACGGCTTTTCCATGCTCGCCAAGACGGTGACGCAGTACCCCGACCTCCTCTTCGCGCAGACCCCCGTCCCGGTCCCCGGCTTGCCGCCGTGGCGCGTCATCGGCTCGGCCGACACGAGCGACTTCTCCAACCTCGGCCACCAAGTCTTCCCCGCGCCCCGAGCGCTGCCAGACCATCTGGCGCGCCTCGAGGACGCCTGGGGCCTTGCGGGCGCCCTCATGGACGGCCTCGGCTACGCCGAGCCGAACGACTACGGGTTCAGCATCTTCTGCACGAGCGCCCCGTGCCTCACGAGCCAGGGGACCCTGTACGCCGGACGCAGCGACATGGCCGTCTCCGGCCTCGACGCGCAACTGCAGGACCAGACGAGCCGCGTCACCATGGTTGGGGTGGGACAAGACGGCCACGAGACTGGCATCCTCTACCTCGACATCGAGCAGAAGGCCCCCGTCCCCATCCTGCCGCCCTCCACCCCGCCCCCCGGCCAGCCCGAATCCGCGGCCCCCGCCAAGGCAGCAATCTGGGTCGCCCCCGCCGCCCCCGTCGCCGCGAGCGCAGGACTCCTCGCCGCCACCGCGGGCCTGCTCTACTACCTCTGGCCCGCCCTCAAAGGCACCGGGCTCGGCCTGTTCAGCCGCATCGAGCCCACCCAGGTCCTCAAGCAGCCGACGCGCGCCAAGCTGTACGCCGCCATCGAGGCGAAGCCCGGCCTGCACTTCCAGGCCCTCGCCCGCGCCACCGGCCTCGGCAACGGCGCCCTGGAGCACCACCTTCGCAAGCTGGAGGAGGCCGAGGTCGTCCTCGTCAAGCGCTCCGCAGGCTACACTTGCTACTTCCCGACCGGCATGGACCGCCGCCTCACGGACGCGAGCCTCGCCATCCGTTCCGACGGTAGCCGCGCCGTGCTGGGCGCGGTCGCGCAGAAGCCGGGCGTCTCGAGCCGCGAGCTCGCCGCGCACCTCGGACTCTCCCCGAGCAACGTCAGCTACCACCTGCGCCGCCTGCAGGACGCCGGCCTCGTCGTCCCTGCCGCCGTGGGCGCCCAGCTGACGGACCTTGGGCACAGGGCCGCGGCGGCCTGAGACCCACCCTTTTTCTCCTCCATCCCCTGGCCCGCGCATGGCCAAGAAGGCCCGCGACGACGCGGCCGAGCAGGGAAGCGACTTCGAGAAGGGACAAGGCCCGCTGACGCGCACCGAGCGCGACTCGATGGGCCCGATGGAGGTCCCCATTGACGCCCTTTGGGGCGCCAGCACCCAGCGCGCGGTCCTCAACTTCCCCGTCTCGGGCATGGCGTTGCCGCCCGAGTTCCTGCGCAGCCTCGGCCTCGTCAAGTGGGCGTGCGCCGTCGCCAACAAGGAGCTCGGCGTCCTCAAGCCCGCCGTCGCCGACGCCGTCGCCGAGGCGGCGCTCTCCATCTACCAGGGCGAACGGCTTGACCAGTTCCCCGTTGACGTCTTCCAGACCGGCTCGGGCACGAGCTCGAACATGAACGCGAACGAGGTCATCGCGCACCTCGCCACGCAACTCCTTGGCGCCGACGTGCACCCCAACGACCACGTCAACTTCGGCCAGTCCTCCAACGACGTCATCCCGACGACGATGCACGTCGCCGCCGTCCTTCAAATCGAACTCGAGCTGGTCCCGGCCCTCGAGCATCTCCACGCCTGCCTCGCCACGAAGGCGAAGGAGTTCGACGGCGTCGTCAAGGTCGGCCGCACCCACCTCCAGGACGCCGTCCCCATCCGCCTCGGCCAGGAGTTCGGCGGCTACGCGCGCCAGATCGAGCTCGGCATCAGCCGCGTCAAGGCGACCCTTCCCGGTCTTCTGGAGCTGGCCCAGGGTGGCACCGCGCTGGGCACGGGCCTCAACGCCCACCCGAAGTTCGGCGCCACCGTCGCCAAGCACCTCGAGGAGGCCACCGGCTTCAAGTTCCGCGAGGCCAAGGACCACTTCGAGGCCCAAGCGAGCCGCGACGCGTACGTCTTCTGCGCCGGCGCCCTCGACACGGTCGCCGCGAGCCTGATGAAGATCGCCAACGACGTCCGCCTCATGGCCTCCGGCCCCGACTGCGGCCTCGGCGAGCTTCTCCTTCCCGCCATCCAGCCCGGCAGCAGCATCATGCCCGGCAAGGTCAACCCAGTCATCTGCGAGGCCGTCATCATGGTCGCCGCGCACGTCCAGGGGAACGACCTCGCGGTGCGCACCGGCGGCCAATGGGGCCAGCTCGACCTCAACGTCATGCTCCCCATGATGGCGCACAACCTCCTGGAGTCCATCCGCCTTCTTGCCACCGTGAGCCGCGTCTTCGTGGACCACTGCCTCTCGGACACCAAGGCCAACGTCGAGCGCGCCACCGGCAACGTCGAGCGCTCCGTGTCCATGGCAACGGCGCTCAACCCGCTCATCGGCTACGACAAGGCCGCCAAGATCGCCAAGGCGAGCCAGGCCGAGCGCAAGACCGTGCGCGAAATCGCCTACCGCGACTCCGGCCTCACCAAGAAGCAGGTGGACGAGGCGCTCGACCCGAAGAAGCAGACGATGCCCGACGAGAAACGCGTCGCCAGCGGCGGCGGATAGCCTTCACCCGAGGAGCGAGGCGAGCGACGGCTGGTGAAGGCGCGAAAGCGTCCGAGTCCGGTCGAGCGAAGCGAGGACCGATGAGGCAGCGCGGCCGGAGGACGCCCCCTCTCCCTTCCGCCGGAAGGCTTACGATTGGACAAACGCCCCCAGGCTGGAGGCCGAGGATTGGAGAGTCGCCCCTGTGAGCCTATAACGCCGCCTGCGGCCTTCCATGCGGTGCCAGAATGACCCCGCTCGCCTCCCCGCGCCGCATCGCCATCGCCCTCCTCCTCGCGTCCTGCACGGCCCTCGTCACCGTGACCGCTGCAAGCCTTTCCAACGGCCCTTCCGGCTCCTCCTCGTCCTCCTCCACCTCCGCGCTGCCGGACGCGTTCCGGGTCACGCTCCCGCACGGCGGCGACCGGCTCCGCTACACGTACGCTTCCCAATCAGGCGGCGAGAACCGCACCGACACGGCCACCACGGAGTGGCTGCCCGAGACCGCGTTCCGCGGCGGCGACGGCGCCTGGCACCTCGTCCACCCGGTCGGCATGATGGTGGACGCCGCCCAAGCCAAGGCCTCGACGTATGCCGGCAGTGTCCAGGTCGAGACCGCGCCCTCCGCCGTCGCCTGGGTGGACGTCGCGACCCTGCGCACAGTCGCCTCCCTTGGGGGCTCCGGGGCGAGCGCCAGCGCCTCCAGCGAGTGCGGCATCCCCCTCCTCTGCTCCGACACGGCGTCCGCGCAAGTGTACCTCCGCACCGTCTTCCCGCAGACCGCAGGGTGCGACGACCTCGACATCCATCTGTGGCGCGGCGTGGACCCGCGCCAGCCCATCGTCCTCGCCTGCCCCTCGGGCAACACCACGTTCCAGACGCTTGGGCAGGAGCTCCTGGATGGCATTCCCGCCCTCCACTTCCGCGCCGTCATGGAGACGCTGCCGGGAATCTCCGTGCAGGCGGACGCGTGGTACCACGCGGACGTCCCGGGCCCCCTCCGCCGCGAAACGCACGGCGCGGTTCATGGCCGCGAGTTCTCGCAATCGGAGACGCTGGTCGGCTTCGAGCGCGGCACGGCCCCCTGGGATGACGGCCGCGCAGTGCCCCCCGCGCAACCACTGCCCGCCATCGTGCTCGCCGACCGCTCACCGTGGGGCCCGTCCGAGGAAGGCGTGGCGCACCCCTTCCCGGCCTCGCAGGCGTGGGCCCTCACGCGCGACGACGTCCAATCCAGCACGTTCCGCGACTTCTTGACCGCCAACCCCGACGCGGTGGCCGTCCAGTCCAGCTACGACCAGCAGACGACTGGCGACCGCATCGAGCGCACCTGGACGATGATCGTCCACGGCGCCGGCCCCGACGCGACCGGACGGCTCGACGCCACGCAGACGACGGAGCCGGTCGGCAACGCCGTCTTCGCCGCCCTCGGGCTCAGGGACCCTGCGCCCCCGGAGACCTCCTACGCGCTGCGCTTCGTAGCGACCGGCGGCTCCTCGTTGCCCTACCCGGACCCGAGCACCCTGCCGCGCCAGCTTCCGACCGTGGCGAGCGCCATCGCGACGTGGCGTGACTTCGCCGGGGACGATGCGGGGGCCCCAGGGTGGGGCCTCGACTTCGGGGTCATGGACTTCACCCCCGAGCAGGTCGTGACGGTCGGCTCGAACGACCTCGCCTCGCCCTCCTCCAGCCTCCTGGACCCCGCGCCCGGCCAGGCGAACTCTAAGTTCGTCGTCCTAGGCCTCGACGGGATGGGCCACATCCTCTACCGCGACGACGCGACCGCGGCCTTCCGGGAAGGAGGCTCCGGCGGCCCCGTGGGCACCAGCTCCATCCCGCCGCGGGAGGAGTCGCCCGTCGCGCGCCCGGCCCTCGCCGGCATCTTCCTCCCGACGACGCCGGAGGCGGCCGGCATCGGCGTGCTCTCGATGTTCGTCGCCCTCGGCTACTACCTGTGGCCGCTCGCCAAAGGGGGCGCCTTCGGCCTGTTCAGCCGCGTCCAGCACGACCGTCTCCTCGACCACCTCATGCGGCGCCGGCTGCACGACGCCGTCGAGGCCCAACCGGGCATCCACTTCAAGGCGCTCGTGCGCGACGCCGGGGCCGGGCAGGGCGCGACCGAGCACCACCTGCGCAAGCTCGTGGACGCCGGCCTGCTGGCCGTCCGCGCCGGCCCAGGCTTCACCTGCTACTTCCCGCGTGGCCACGACGCGGGCTTGATGGCCGCCGCCCCGGTCCTCAAGTCCCCCGGCGCGCGCGCCCTCCTCGCCGCCATCGTCGCCTCGCCCGGGCTGTCAGGCAAGGACCTCGCCAACACGACCGGCCTCGACCCCTCGAGCGTCACGTACCACGTCCAGCGCATGCAGGAAGCCGGCCTCGTCGTCGCCCACCGCCAAGGCCGCAGCCTCGCCTTCGAGGCGACGGCGCTTGCCAGTGCGGCGGCCTGAGGACTAGCCTACGACCGGGTTGCGCAGCGTCGCCACGCCGACGACCTCGCAGCGCACGTCTTGGCCTGCGACCAGGGGGCCGACGCCGTCTGGGGTGCCGGTGAGCAGGATGTCGCCAGGCTCCAGAGTGGTCCAAGACGAAGCGTGGGCAAGCAGGTCAGCGACGCCCCAGGTCATGTCGCGGGTCGTGCCCTCTTGACGAAGCGCGCCGCCGACCCAGAGTTTGAGCTGGAGGTTCTGCAGGTCGCGGCCATCGTAGGGCACCCAGGTGCCGAGCGGCAGGAAACCATCGTAGCCTTTTGCTTGCGCCCACGGCAGGCCGGCCTTCTTGGCGGCCTCCTGCAGGTCGCGGGCCGTGAGGTCGTTGGCGACCGTGATGGCGTCCACGGCGCGCAGCGCATCGGCAGGGCTGGCCTTGCGCAGGCGGCGGCCAAGGCGGACCGCCAACTCGACTTCGTGGTGGACGGCGCCGATGTTGGCCGGCAGCGTGATGGGCGCGCCGTCCGCGAGAATGGATGATTCCGGCTTCCAGAACCAGATCGGGGCCTGCGGAGCGGCGTTGCCCAGCTCACGCGCGTGCTTAGCGTAGTTGCGGCCCACGCAGAGGATCTTCACGCGGGGCCTCCGGGTTTAGGGGCTGCCCCAATCCAGGAGACGACGAGCGCCTTGACGTCGTCGGGGAAGTCGGCCTTGTCGCGCATCCAGCCGAGGTAGTCCTTCGTCTCCTTCGTGGCGAAGATGGCCTGGCCGCGGAACTTGCCGAAGTTGTAGAACACGGTGCCGGCGGCGTCGGCGTAGAACTTGCGGCCGTGGTCGAGCCAGTTGCGGTCGGCGCGCGCCGGGTTGCGGCTGCGCTCCAGGTTCGCCACGATGAGCCCCTCCAGGTCGGCGGGGAGCCGGTCCGCGTGCTTGGCGCGCTGGGCGCGCAAGACAGCGACGCACGCCTCGGTGTCGGCGGCGCTGCGGTGCGCGCCGTCGAAGGGGGCGCCGTGGTAGCGCTGGTACGTCGCGGCGAGGCTATGCGAGTTGACGGTCGCCTCGACGCGCTGGGTGTCGATGCAGGGATGGTTCGGGCGCAGGCCCGATTGCCCGGCGCGCACCAGTTCCCGGCTCAGGATCTCGAGGTCGTACTTGTGGTTGTGAGCGACCAGCACGGCGTCCTGGACCAAGGCCTGGACGCGGGCGGCGAACGCGGCGAACGCGGGGCGTCCGCGCACCATCTCGTCGGTGATGCCGTGCACGCGCGTCGTCTCCGGCGGGATGGGCATCTGCGGGTCCACCATCTCGGTCCAGCGCGACAGCTCGCGGAGACCGGGGTCCGCGGCGTCGAGCTCGATGAAGCAGTACTCCACGATGCGCGCCGTGTTCCCGTCGAGGCCCGTCGTCTCCAGGTCGAAGGCGTAGAGCCGCATGCCCCCCAAGCCGGCGCTCGCGCTCTTGGAGGGCGTGGGGGGGGTCGGCGCATCCATGGCGAGCACCTACATTCCGCGCAGGATGTTCAGCGCGGAACCCGCCTTGAACCACGCAATCTGGTCGGCCGAGAACGTGTGCTTGACCTGGAAACTCTCGCTCTTGCCGTCCTTGTGGTGCAGGGTGACCATGAGCGTCTTGCCGGGGGCGATGGCGGCGAGGCCCGTGATGTCGATGCGGTCGTCTTCCTGCACCTTGTCATAGTCCGCCGGGTTGGCGAACGTAAGGGGGAGCATGCCCTGCTTCTTCAGGTTCGTCTCGTGGATGCGCGCGAACGAGCGCACGAGGACCGCGACGCCGCCGAGGTGGCGAGGCTCCATGGCGGCGTGCTCGCGGGAGGATCCTTCGCCGTAGTTCTGGTCGCCGACGACGACCCACTTGAGCCCGCTCGCCTTGTAGTGGCGCGCGATTTCGGGGAACAACTTTGTCGTGCCGTCCAGGGCGTCCTTGCCGCCGCCGGCGGAGCCAGTGAAGGCGTTGATGGCGCCGAGGAAGCAGTTGTTGCTGATGTTGTCGAGGTGGCCGCGGAACTTGAGCCAGGTGCCGGCGGGGCTGATGTGGTCCGTCGTGCACTTACCCTTCGCCTTGAGCAACAGGGGCATGCCCTTGTAGTCCTGGCCATCCCACGCGGGGAAGGGGGCGAGGAGCTGGAGGCGCTCCGACTTGGGGCTGACCTTGACCTCGACGGCCCGGTTGGCGGGCGGGGCGACGTAACCGGCGGGGTCGGCGACGAAGCCCTTCGCGGGAACCTCGGGCGCGGCCTTCGGGGCGACGAGGCGGAAGGACTTGCCGTCCGCGCCGACCAGTTCGTCCTGGATGGGATTGAAGTCGAGCTTCCCGCTGAGCGCGTAGCCCATGACGATTTCGGGGCTGCCGATGAAGCAGAGCGTGTTGGCGCTGCCGTCGTTGCGCTTCGGGAAGTTGCGGTTGTAGGAGGTGACGATGGTGTTCTGCGCGGAGTTGGCGGAGGCGGGCCGGTTCCATTGGCCGATGCACGGACCGCAGGCGTTGGCGAGCACGGTCGCGCCGGCGTCCATCATGGTCTTCATCTGGCCGTCACGCTGGATGGTGAGATGGATCTGCTCCGAGCCCGGGGTCACCAGGAAGGGGACCTGGACCTTGAGGCCGTGCGCGGCGGCCTGCTTGGCGACGTCGGCGACGCGCTCCATGTCCTCGTAGCTGGAGTTCGTGCAGGAGCCGACGAGCGCGCTGGAGATCTGATTCGGGTAGCCTTCCTTCCTCACGGCGGCGGCGACCTCGGAGACCGGGCGGGCCAGGTCGGGCGTGTGCGGGCCGACGAGGTGCGGCTCGAGCGTGCTCAGGTCGATCTCGACGACCTGGTCGAAAAACTTCGCGGGGCTGGCGGCGACCTCAGGGTCGGCGACAAGGAGCTCCTTGTGCGCCTTCGCCGCGATGGGGACCAGGTCGGCGCGGCTGGTGGCCGTGAGGTAGGTGTCCATGCGGCCGTCGTGCGGGAAGACGGAGGTGGTGGCGCCCAGCTCGGCGCCCATGTTGCAAATCGTCGCCTTGCCGGTCGCGCTGATGCTCGCGCAGCCTTCACCGAAGTACTCGATGACTGCGTTCGTGCCGCCCGCGACGGTGAGGATGCCGCACAGCTTCAGGATGACGTCCTTTGGCGCGGTCCAGCCGCTCATCTTGCCCTTCAGGTGGACGCCGATGAGTTTCGGGTGCAGGACCTCCCAGGGGTAGCCGGCCATGACGTCCACGGCGTCCGCGCCGCCAACACCGGAGGCGAACATGCCGAGGCCGCCGCCGTTCGGAGTGTGCGAGTCGGTGCCGATGACCATCTGGCCGGGGAAGGCGTACTGCTCGAGGACGACCTGGTGGATGATGCCGGCGCCAGGCTTCCAGAAGCCGAGGCCGCAACGCGCAGAGGCCGCCTGCAGGAAGTCATAGACCTCCTTGTTCGTGATGAGCGCCGTGCTCATGTCGTTGCTCGCGCCCTTCTCGGCGGCGATGAGGTGGTCGCAGTGCACCGTCGTGGGGACGGCGGTCTGCGGCTTGCCCGTGGTGAGGAACTGGAGGATGGCCATCTGCGCGGTGGCGTCCTGCATCGTGACGCGGTCCGGGCGGAGGTCGAGGTAGGCCTTGCCGCGCGTCAGGTCCGCGCCGGCGGGGTCGTCAAGGTGGCCGTAGATGAGTTTCTCAGCAAGCGTGAGGGGGCGGTTCAGCCGACGTCGGACGATGGCGAGGCGCTTGGCCATGGCGTCATACGTGGCCTGGACGAAGGCCGGCGTGGAGGCGAGCGGATCGGCTTGGACCTGGAGCGTGGACGCCATCGGGTTCCCCTTGGCCACTGTCCAGGTCTTGCGCTATATGAACGGGGCGGTGGCGGCCGACGCCCTACGCCGGCGTCTTGGGGTTGCCGTCCTTGCTGAACTGGTAGCCGGGCGGCGGGTCGAAGCCGAAGAACGAGTGCGTGAAGACCGTGAAGGGCTGCTCGACGCTGTAGCCGACGCCGCCGCAGTAGATGTCCCCCGCGGGCGGTCCAGGGTAGCAGTGCTCGGGGTTGAGCGGGTTGCGCGTCCCATCGATGCTGCCCGTGAAGACGCGGAGGTAGAGCCAGTTGTTGGTGCCGTAGCCGACCGCCTTGATCATGCTCGCGTTGCTGATCATGACGATGGGCGAGACGCCCTGCACCCACCAGTTCTTGCTGCCGTTGTAAGCGCCGCTGCCTGGCTTTGCGAGGCTGTGCCACAGCCACATCTGGTCGCTCGCCGCCGTGGTCGTCTTCCACACCATCTCGCTTTGCAGCCAGTTCGGGGTGCGCTCGATGGGAACAACGTGGGCGAAGTTGTCCTGCGTGGGCTTGAGGCCGCCGACCTCGGTGGCGCCGCACAGGGCGATGACGCTGAGGCCGCACTCCATGTAGCCGTTCCATTTCTCGATCTGGAAGAACGGCCGGGTCGTGGGGTCGGGCTCCATGACGACCTTCACGATGGGCGGAGCGGGCTCGCCGGCCTTGACCTCCGCGGACTGCTGGCCCGCGTGGAACCCCGCCTTGGAGACGCTCAGGAAGTACGTCCCGGGTTCCAGGTTGTTGAACAGGCACGCGCCCGTGTCGGTGGTGTTGGAGCTGAGCTTGACGGCGCCGCGCAGTTGGACGAAGGCGTGGGCGATGGGGCGGATGGCGCTGTCCACGACGATGCACCGGAGAATGCCCTTGCCGTCGTCGGCCTTGCCCTGCAGGCCCGCGAACGCGGCTTCTTCGCTCGAGCTCGTCGAGGAGACGGAGGACGAGCAACCCGCCAAGAGGAGGGCCGCGATGACGGTGACGCACACCACGCGCATGCCGGGGAAGCTGGCGTGGCGCCTGATGAGGGTTTCGCCGGAGGGCGCGGCGCGGCAGGCACGGGCCCCACAACCCTTATGCCCGCCCCGCCGGCCTCCCCGCTGTGCGCCTCCTGGTCGCCTCCTTGCTCATCGTCGCCCTCCTGGCCGGCTGCTCCTCCAACTCGGGCAGCCCCGCGTCCAGCCTCCCGCCGGGCGCCCGCGGCCCGCTCACCGAGGCGCCCGTGCTGTCCTACCTGCACGACCTCTCCATGCCCCGCCCCGGCCTGACGGTCGCCGCGGCCAAGCTGGAGCACTACCGCATCCCCATCACCGAGACGGTCCAGCTCGACTCCTGGGTGTACCGCCCCGACCTCCCCGAGCTCCTGCCCCTCATCCTGACCGTCACGCCGTACTACGGCGGCGGCGACCCGACCACGAGCCCGCTCGGCAACCCCTCCACTGGCCTCGCCGACGACTTCGTCCCGCGCGGCTACGCGGTCGGCTTCGTGAGCGTGCGCGGCACCGGCGACTCGGGCGGCTGCTTCACGCAGGGCGGCGCCGAGGAGGCGCGCGACATCGCGACCGCGGTGGAGTACTTCGCCCGCCAGCCGTGGTCGAATCAGGCGGTCGGCCTCATTGGCGTGAGCTACGACGGCACGACGCCGCAGGAGACGTGGGTCGAGGCGCCGCCGCACCTCAAGACCATCGTGCCGGTCTCAGGCATCTCGGACCTGTACAAGTACAACTTCGTCAACGGCGTCCCGCTCAACGTCCAGGGCTTCGGGTTCAACACGTACTACTGGGGCATCGTCGGCCTCGGCCCCGCCGGCCTTGAGGGCGGAATCGGCCCTACCGACCCCGCGAGCTACGCCACTGCCGTCGCCGGCGAGGGCTGCACGGACCAGGTGGACGTCCAGTCCGGCGGCGTCAGCAGCACGCTCGATGGCAACAAGGACGCCTACTGGCAGGAGCGCGACTTCCTCGCCCGCCTCAAGGCGACCCCGGACAAGGTGCGCGCGCCCGTGTTCTACGTGCACGGCCTGCAGGACTACAACGTCAAGGACCACAACATGGACGGCTGGATCCAGGCCATCCAGGACACCGGCGTGCCGTTCAAGGCGTTCCTCGGCCAATGGCAGCACGCGTGGCCTGACAGCGCGACCACGGGCGACTGCAAGCCGTCCGCCAGCGCCCCGATCGCGACCTGCCGCTACGACTGGTGGAACGCAACGCTCGTCGCCTGGTTCGACCAGACCCTCAAGGGCGTCAACACGGGCGTGTACGACGCGCCGCCCATCCAGGTCCAGGACGACTCCGGCGTGTGGCGCCACGAACTGCGCTGGCCCCCCGCCGACACGACGCCGTTCACGCTCTACCCCGACAGCGACGGCGACCTGGACACGGTGGCCCAACCGGACGCGGCGAGCTCCAGCTACTTCGACTACATGGGCGGCCTGCAGGACCAGGTGCCCACCACCCCAGTCGGCCCGGTGCCCCCCGTCATGGGCGCCACCGCCGCGGTCTTCGTCAGCGACCCGGTGGCCGACGACCTCCACATCAGCGGCGTCCCGTTCTACGAGGGCAACGTCACCGCGAGCGGCAACCGCGCGAGCCTCATCCTCACGCTCGCCGAACGCAAGGCGGACGGGACGGAGCACAGCATCAACTTCGCGGCGCAGAGCCTCAACCACGTGCGTGACCTGGCCAACGGGCAGACGAGCATCGCCGGCCAGCGCCAGTTCGTCTCGGTCCACTTCCTGCCCAGCGACGACGTCGTCCACGCCGGCTCCCGCATCGTCCTCTACGCGGCGGGCAACACCGTCGGCTCCGACGCGGGCGGCACCCTCAGCGTCCAGCCGGTCTCCGACGGCTCCATCATCACGCTCGACCTCGCCGGCGCGCGCCTCGTCCTGCCCCTTGACGGCAGCATCATCGCCGAAAAGCCGCAGCCGTTCGACCGCTAGGCCAACAACTGTTTCGCCATTACGAGACGTTGAATCTCGCTCGTGCCCTCGTAGATTTCGGTAACCTTGGGCTCCCGCAGCCCTGGGGCTCCGCCCCCAGGCGTCACCCTGGCGCGCCATCGTCCTCCGCTTCGCTGCACCGATGCGGCGGCTCTTGAAGGTCAGGCCAGCAACTGTTTCGCGATCACGAGACGTTGAATCTCGCTCGTGCCTTCGTAGATCTCGGTGACCTTGGCGTCGCGCATGAGGCGCTCGACGACGTAGTCGGTGGTGTAGCCGTTGCCGCCGTGGATCTGCACGGCCTGGTTCGTGGCCCAGGTCGCCGTCTCGGAGGAGAACAGCTTGGCGCGCGAGCCCATCTCGGGCGTGAGGCGGCCTTCGTCGGCGGCCTGGGCGGCCTTCATCACGAGAAGGCGGGCGGCCTCGATGCGGACATCCATGTCGGCGAGTTTCCACTGGACGGCCTGGTTGGCCGCGATGGGCTTGCCGAACTGCCTGCGCTCCGCGGCGTACGCGCGCGCCTCGTCGAACGCCCGCGTCGCGATTCCGACGGCTTGGGCGCCGATGCTGATGCGGCTCGCGTTGAGGGTGCCCATGAGCGCCTTGAACCCCGCGCCGGGCTTGCCCAGCAGGTTGTCCTTGGGGACCAGGAGGTCGTTGAACGAGAGGCGGGCCGTGTCCGAGGCGCAGAGGCCAAGCTTGTGCTCGGCGCCGTCCTTGCCGAAGCCCTTCCAGGAGGTCTCGACGGCGAAGAGGCTGAGGCCCTTGTGGCCGGCGGTGGGGCCATGGTTGGGTTCTGTGCGCGCGGCGACGATGGCGCTGCCGGCGTGGTTGCCGTTCGTGATGAAGACCTTGGAGCCGTTGAGGCGGTAATGGTCGCCCTCCTTGACGGCGGTGGTGGCGAGGGCGGCGACGTCGGAGCCGGCGCCGGGCTCGGTGAGCGCGAAGCAGCCCAACCATTCGCCGGATGCGAGCTTGGGGAGGAAACGCTCCTTCACGGCCGCGGAGCCGAGTTCGACGATGGGGCTCGCCGCGACGCTGGTGTGGACGGCGACGGTGACGGAGGTGCTGGCGCAGGCCCAGGCGATCTCCTCGAGGATGAGGTTGTAGGCGACCTTGGAAAGCGGCGCGCCGCCGTAGGCCTCGGGGATGGTCGGGCCAAGCATGCCAAGGCCGGCCAGGTCGCGCAGGTTGTCGTGCGGGAACGCACCGGATTTGTCCAGCTTGGCCGCCCGCTCGGCGATGGGGCCGCGCGCAAGCTCGCGCACGGTCTTCTGGATCAGCTCTTCTTCCGGGCTGAGGCGGAAGTCCACGCCCGTTGGACGCTGGGGCTCCTCTTGGCCGTTTGCCCCTTCCGCCCGGCCCGTCCGGAGGGTGGCGACCGGTGCGCCTCCAGGACCGGGACGATGGCGTTGAGGACGCGGTTCTCCGCCCCGCGAAGGCGCTCCTCGAAGGCGCTGCGGCCCAGGCCAAGGCGACGCGCGACCTCGGCGGTGGTGGCCCCGCGGGGGGATGCATAATATCCGGCCCGCGCCGCCTCGGTCAAGGCCTCCGCCTGCTTGTCCGTCGGCGCGTCCAGGGCCGGGGCGAGCGACAAGAACAGCGACGCGACGACGGCCTCGGGCTCGACCGTGCGGCGGCGCGCGACCTGCGTGGGCCAGCGGCGCGACAGCTCATCGAGGGCCGCCTGCTCCGGCGCGGGGCCGCGCCCGGCGGGGCCGAAGGCGACGGCGTCGTAGTGCTCCCAGCCGCCCTTGACGCGGACCGGCTGCATCCAGATGAACCGGTGCGCCTCGAGCGTGCGGCTCAGGCTGCGCTCGGCCTCGACGTGCGGCTCCCAGACGATGACCCCGCCGCCGTGGAGAGGGATGAGACGCAGTGGGGCGAGCAGGCGACGCGCGGCGGCCGCGACACGGGTCCACGCCTCGGGCGTGCAGCGCACCTCGACGACCTCGAGCGTGTGGCCGCTCCAGCACTGGAACTCCGCCTGCGGCACCTCGCCGCTCAGGCGCGCGAGGGGGCAGTCGTGCTCGACGCGCAGGGTGACTTGCCGAATGGGCCCGTCCATGGACGGGCATGGCGGTGGGGGCTCATGGCTTTTTCACCGAGGCGCCTGGGGACGGCGTGGCCGCGCGCATCGAGACGCCCCTCCCGTTCGCTCTGCGCTCGGCCAACAGTTGGCTGTGGCCCGGCCCCGACCCCGTCGTGGTGGACGCGGGCATCCGCACCCCGGAGGCTTGGGCCGCGTTGGATGCGGGCCTGCGCGAGGCGAAGGTGGACCGAAGCCGCCTGCGCGCCGTCGTCACGCATGGGCACGCCGACCACACCGGCAACGCCGCGCGCCTCGCCCGCGCCGGCGCCACCGTCCTCGCGCTCGAGGCCGAGCGTTCGCACATCGAGTCGTTCCAGGCCTCGCAGCCCGAGCGCCACGCCGCCATCGAGGCCGCCGCCCGCGCCCACGGCGCCCCCGAAGCAGCCATCCTTGGCCTGCGCGAGCGCGGCCGCGGCATCGACGCCCTGACCGAGGACGTTCCCATGACGGGGCTCACGCACGGGCAGCACATTCCCCTTGGCCGCGGGGAGGGCATCGTCCAGGCGGCGCCCGGCCACACGCACGGCTCCCTCCTGCTCGCCCTTGACACGAACGAAGTCGTCACGGGCGACACGCTGCTCGAGCACATCACGAGCAACGCCATCGAGCTCGTCGACGCCGACCGCGGCCGCTACGCCACGTACCTGCGCACCCTCGATGGCCTGCGCCGCTACGCCGGCTGCACCGCGCTGCCCGGCCACCACGCCGCGTTCGCCATCACCGAGACCTTGCTCGACGGCCACCTCGCCAAGCACGAGGCCCGCGCCCGCAAGGTCCTCTCGTTCCTCGACGCGCCGCGCACCGCATGGGAGCTCCTGCCCCGCGTCCTGCCGCACCTCGTCGAGGACCAGACGTTCCTCGGCCTCTGCGAGATGGTGGGGCACCTCCACCGGCTGGAGGACTCCGGACTCGCGCGGATGCGCGTCGTGGACGGAGCACGGCGATTCGTGCAGGCCTAGCGTGCCTGGAACGCCGGCTTCCGCTTCGTTAGGAATGCGGCCATGCCTTCCTTCTGGTCGTGCGTGCGGAAACTGTCGCCGAACGCGTCGGCTTCGAGCTCCAGCGCCGCGGCGAGGTCCAGGTCGAGGCCTTCGTCCACGAGGCGCTTCGCGGCGGCCGTCGCCAGAGGGCCGTTGGCGAGGATCTTGCTGGCGAGGTCGCGGCAGGCAGCGAGCAGCGTGTCGTGCGGGACCACGTGGTCCACGATGCCCATCCGGAGCGCCTCGTCCGCCTTGACGGTCTCGCCCGTCATGAGAAGCCACTTCGCGACGCCGGGGCCGGTGCGGCGCGGGAGGCGCTGCGAGCCGCCGAAGCCCGGGACGACGCCGAGCTTGACCTCGGGCTGGCCGACGACCGCCTTCTCGCTCGCGACCAGGATGTCGCATGCCATCGCCAGTTCGAGGCCGCCGCCGAGCGCGTAGCCGTTGATGGCCGCGATGACGGGGCCCGCGAACTCAGCGAACGCCTGGAAGGTGTCTTGGCCCGCGAGGCTGAACTCGCGCGCCTCGTCGGCGGTGAGGTTTGCCATGGCGGCGATGTCAGCGCCCGCGACGAACGCCTTGCCGGCGCCCGTCAGGATAATCGCCTTGGCCTTGCCGCGCAGCCCAGTGACGGCGGCATGGAGGGCGTCCATGACCTCGGCATTGAGGGCGTTGAGCGCCTCCGGGCGGTTGACGGTGAGCGTGGCGACGCCATTGGCGTCGAGGTCGGACTGGAGGACGGTCATGCGGGCGACGCCTCGAGCTCCAGCATCACCGTCGTGGCCTCGACGTTCATGCCGTCCGCGACGTTGACCTTGACGACCTTGCCCGCCATCGGCGCCTTGAGGTCGTTTTGCATCTTCATGGCCTCGAGCACCAGCAGCACTTCGCCCTCGGCGACCAGCTGGCCTTCCTTGACCTTCACCTCGACGACCTTGCCGGGCATCGGGGGCTTGATGCGTCCGTCGGCCTTGCGGCTGCCGGCGCGGCTGCGGGCCAACTCGGGGCGGGCGCGGCGGACCTCCAGGTCCAACGGGCGCGGGCCTTCCATGACGACGCCGTTGCGGATGGTGAACTCGAACTGCTTGCCGCCCACGGCGACCTTGTAGTGGCCCTTGCCGATGGACTGGACCTTCGGCTCGTAGCAGGTATCGCCGATGCAGAACTTGGGGCCCTCGGCGTGCTCCTCCATGGTGACGAAGTGCTCGCGCCCTCCAATCTGGAACGAGTAGCGCACTAGGCTCCCCTCCCCTGGGTCTCGTAGCGGCCACGGCGGCCCCACGCGCTCAGGCGGCGGCGCCCGAACTCGTCCACGCCGACGTTCTTGGCGCTGGACTGCTGGAACTGGTAGGACTTCTGCACCATCGAGTCGATTCCACCGGGCTCGTGCGCGAGGGCGGCCGCGAGGGCGGCGAGCTTGACCTTGGACTCCTCGCTCGCGGCCTCCTCGACGCCCATCAGCTTGTCGAGGATCTTGCGGTCGTCGAGGAAGCGCGTCGTCATCTCGCCCTTGCAGAACGCCTCGTCCTGGAAGATGACCTGGTGCAGGTCGCGGTTCGTGACGAGGTTGCCCAGGTCGTACTCGGCGAGGGCGCGGCGCATCTTGCGGATGGCCTCGGGGCGGTCGGCGCCGTAGCAGATGAGCTTCGCCACCATCGAGTCGTAGCTCGACGGCACGGTGAAGCCGCTGTACAGGTAGGTGTCCACGCGGACGCCGTTGCCGTTCGGGGGGATGTGGCGACTGATGGTGCCGGGCGTCGGCATGAACTTGTTGCGCGGATCCTCGGCGTTGATGCGGCACTCGATGGCCCAGCCGCGGCGGCGCGCGTCCACCCACTTCTGGTCGTAGCCCAGCGGCTCGCCGGCGGCGATGCGGATCTGCTCGCGCACAAGGTCCACACCGTACACCTGCTCGGTGACGGGGTGCTCGACCTGGAGGCGCGTGTTGACCTCGTTGAAGTAGAGGGCGCCGCCGTTGGGGGCGTCCGTGTCGAAGAGGAACTCGGCGGTGCCGGCGTTCCAGTAGCCGACCTCCTTCGCCAACTTGCAGACGGCCGCTCCGACGCGGTCGCGCTCCGAGGCGGGCAGCGCGGGGCTGGGGGCCTCCTCGATGAGCTTCTGGTGGCGGCGCTGCACGCTGCACTCGCGCTCGCCGTAGTGGACGACGTTGCCGTGCTCGTCGGCGAGGAACTGGAACTCGATGTGGCGCGGGCGCTGGATGAACTTCTCGATGAACACCTCGCCCCGCCCGAAGGCGGCCTTGGCCTGGCGCTGCGTCGCCGCGAGCGCGGTGGCGAGCTCGGCCTCGGACTGGACGACCTGCATGCCCATGCCGCCGCCGCCGAAGGCGGCCTTGATGATGACCGGGTAGCCGGTGAGCTTGACGACCTCCTTGGCGCCGGCCAGGTCGGCGACGAACTCGTCCTTGCCGGGCACCACAGGGACGCCGGCTTTGCGCGCGGCGACCTTGCTCGCGACCTTGTCGCCCAGGATATCAATGGGCTTGGGGGGCGGGCCGATGAACTTGATGCCGGCCTTGCCAAGCGCGGTGGCGAACTCACTGCGCTCCGAGAGGAAGCCGTAGCCGGGGTGGACGGCGTCGGCGCCGGCCTTCTGCGCCGTCTCGACGACGAGCGGGATGTTGAGGTAGTTCGAGGAGGACGCCTCGTTGCCGAGAAGGTACGCCTCGTCGGCGAAGCGGACGTGCGGCGCCTTCGCGTCCTGGGGGGAGTGGATGGCGACGGTGCCGATGCCGAGCTCGCGCGCGGTGCGCATGACGCGCAGGGCGATCTCGCCACGGTTGGCGACCAGGATCTTGCGGAAGAGCGGCTTCATGGGTTCACCGGGAGGTTGGAGGAAGGCGTGAAAGGGGTTTCGGACGCGCGCATCAGGCCACCTTCGTGACGTGGTCGAGCTCGGGGGCGGTGACGGCGAGGACCTTGCCGTCCATGGCGTAGAAGCGGATGCCGAAGCGGCCCGTCGGGCCCTCCACCACGGCGCCCCCTGCGTCGTCGGGGGTGACGTGGTGGGCCCGCAGGTCCGCCTTGAGTCCGACGCCGGCGCGCTTGAGGGCGGCCTCCTTGGCGGCCCACATCGCGGCGACCTCGGTCTTCGCGTCGGCGGCGGTCAGGAGATGGCGCAACTCGACGACCGCGAAGGCCTCCTCCAAGAACGACTGCGGGCGCTCCTCGACGGTCTCCAAGTCGATGCCGATGGGCTTGTCGGAGATGGCGGCGACGGCGAGGCCCTCGCGGTGCGTGATGCTGAGGTGCAGGCCGGTGTCGGCGCCGTCCCAGAACAGGCGCGGCTTGCCCTTCTCGTCGCCCTTGACCTCGAAGTCCCGCAGCGCGGTGCCCGGGTGCGTGTCCATGGCGGCCTGCTTCGCGGCGAGGCGGCCGGCGCGCCACTCGTCGGCGCGTTTGGGGACGGGGAACGCGCTGTGGATGCGCTGCTCCTCGATGCTGAAGTTGGCGGGCTCGCACGCCTTCGGCTCGACGCGGACGGCGACGAAGTGGGCGTGGTCGAGGTGCGGGAGCGCGACGTCGGCGACGTGGATGCGCAGCGCGCTGGGGGCGTGTGCGGCGCCGCCATTCGTGCTCGCGGTGGGCACGGCGCTGGGCGCAGGGCCGGTCTCCACCATGGCAAATCCGTGCAGGCGGACGAGGACGGTGCCGTCGGAGGCGACGGCCTCGGCGTCGAAGACGCGGTTGCCCGCGGCGTCACGCCCGGTGGGCTTGGCGCGCAGGCGAACATCCGGGGGGACGATGGTGCTGAACCACTCGACGCGGCCGATGCCGGCGGGCAAGCACATGCGGTGCTCGGCGGCGAGCGTGCGCAGGCCGCACGCCTGGAACAGCGCCTCGACGAGCATCGGCTCGGCGGCGAAGCTGGCGCGGCCGGCGCCGAAATGCGGCTCGGTGGGGTGGCGGAACTGCGCAACGGCCTCCTCCCCGAGCGGGCCCGCGAACTCGAGGACCTGGAAGCTCGGGCCGTGGAAGAACGGCGGGTAGATGGCGGAGCGCTTGAGGCGCCGATCGCACAGCGGGACCGGGGCACGCGGCGCGGCGGCGGGGACGCCGACGCGCAGCGTCGCGGAGAAGTGCAGCTTCGGCTCGCCAACGGGCTTGCCGTCGGGGCCGTGGAACTGGCTTGTGAGACGGCACGCGACGCGCCGCTCCTTCTCGCCCGTCACGGTTGCGGTCAGGGTCGCCTTCTGCGGGGTGCCCTTGAGCTGCTTGAGGGGGAGCGCGAAGCGGACGTCGTCGGCGCCCAGCACACGATGGTCGGAGGGGGCGAGCAGGAGCGCCGCCTCGGCGAACGCCTCGAGGCCGAAGACGCCGGGCAAGAACGGGACGCCGTCCACCTTGTGGTCAGCGAGGCCCGGGTCGGCGGCCTGGTCCATGAGAACCGTGGCGACCAGGCTCTTGTCCGGGACGATGGAGTCCACGGAGGCAAGGAGTCGGAAGCGCTCGGCCTGGTCGGCGAGGACGCGGTTGGCGATCTCGACCGCCATGTCGAAGCCCTTCGCGACGACCTGGCCGTCGGCGTCGATGGCGCCGAGCTCGCCGGCGACGACGCACTCGCGCAGGCCGGGGAGGGCCATCTCGGCGAGGAAGTGGCGCACGCCGTCGGCGGTCGGGATGGGGGTGACGCCGGTGGCCTCCATGATCTGGAGGATGCTGCCCTTCGTCGCCATGCCGACCTCGCCCCAAGGGCCCCACGCGATGGTGGTGCCGACGAGGGCCTTGCGGCGCGCGGCCTCCTGCTTGACGGCCTTGCAGAGGTACTCGTTGGCGGCGGAGTAGTCGGTCTGGCCGAGGTTGCCGAAGCGGCCCGCGACGGAGCCGAAGGCAACCAGGAACGAGAGCTTGTCGTCGCGCGTCGCGGCCATGAGCGCCTCCCAGCCCTTCGCCTTGACGTTGAAGACGGAGTCGAACTGGGCGCGGTCCTTCGAGGCGAGGTCCTTGCTGATCTCGACGCCGGCGGCGTGGAGGACGCCATCAATCTTGCCGAACTGGGTGCGCGCGAACGCGACGGCCTCGCCGACGGCCTTGGGGTCCTGGACGTCCACGGGGGCGTAGATGACGCTGGCGCCGGCCAGCTGGAGGCGAGCCAGGTTGCGGTGGACCTCCGCGGCCTTCTGCCGGGGGGCCAGGGCCTTCTGGATGGTGACGGGGGTGACCTTCTCGCCGCGCGCCTTGAGCTCGGCGATGAGGGTGGCCTCCATCGCCTTCCAGCCGGCGGCGTCGAGCGCGGCCCACGCCTCGGCCTCGGGGGCGAGCTCGGTGCGGCCGAGCAGGAGGAAGTTGGGGTTCTGCGGCGCGAGGGCCGCGAGCAGCTCGACGGTGATGCCCTGCGCGCCGCCGGAGACCACGAAGGTCTTGCGCTCGACGTCCAGCTCGCCCTCGGCGAGGGATTGCGGCGCGACCTCGACGACGAAGCGGGCCCCGTCGCGGCCGTAGGCGACCTCGGTGCGGCGGCCGCCGAAGATGAGCTCGGCCATCGCCTTCTTCGAGGCGTCGGAGGACTCCGGGTGAATGTCAACGACCTTGACGACCGATTCGGGCAGCTCCTTCTTGAGGGCCTTCCCGAGGCCGGCGAGGGCGGCCATCCCGGCATCGCGGACATGGTGGAGGCCGTGGCTGCCATCCTGGCGCGTCACGACGAGGACGAAGCTCCCGGCGCCGAGGCTGGCGCGGTACAGCTTGGCGGCGTCGAAGAGCAGGCCACAGCGGTCGAGGGCTGGCGGGCCGGCGCGCGTGGCGACCATGACGAGGCCGACGGGCGACTGGCCTTCGCGCAGCTGGTGCAGCGGCGTGAAGCCGGCGGCCGAGAGGGAATCGGCGATATGCTGGTCGGGGTCGCCCATCATCAGCACGGCGCCGGTGAGGAGCTTGTTGCCCTCGTTGGGGAGCGGCTGGGGACGGACCTGCGGGACGCGGCGGACGATGAGGCCCGAAGAGGCGGACGCAGACGGCGTCGTGGGCGCTTGGGTCGTCGCAGTCGAGGGCGTGGAGGCGGAGACGGGGCTGCTGTGCTGGAGGACGAAGCCAGCGACCTTGCGGAGGGTCGGGTAATCCTTGATGAGCAGACCGTCCACCATCGGGATGGAGTAGGCGGAGCGCACCTCGCCGAACAGCTCGGCCTGCTTCACGGTGTCAATGCCGAGGTCCGCCTCCATGTCGAGGTCGGGCTCCAGCATGTCGGCGGGGTAGCCGGTCTTGGCGGCCACAAGCTCGGTGACCTTGCGCAGGACGGCCGACTCATCGCGGCTTCCGGGCGCGGCCGCCGGGGTCGGCGGAGCGCGCAGCGCGGCGACAGAGGCCGATGGCATGGGTGAAGGGGCTGCAGGGCGCGGGGCGACCGGGGCGGGCGCGGGAGTCGCGGCGGGGGGTGGAGCCGTGGCGCCCGAGAGACGGCTGCCGACGTAGCCCGCCACCTTGGCGAGGGTCGGGTAGTCCTTGATCTGGATGCCCTCCTCGGAGGGGAGACTGTAGGCTTCGCGGATGGCGCCGAACAGCTCGGCCTGCTTGACGGTGTCAATGCCCAGGTCGGCCTCCATGTCGAGGTTCGGGTCCAGCAGGTCGCGCGGGTAGCCGGTCTTCTCGGAGACGAGGCCGATGAGGCGCTCGAGGACGTCGGCGGAGCCCCCAATGGAGTGGGACGGCGGGATGGGGAGGCCTTGCGACGACATGGCCTCGGGGTGGGGCGAGGCGGTCTCGACGAGGCGCGCGGCCGGCGTGGTGGGGACCGGCGACGGGACCGGTGCGGAGGCGACGGATTGCAATGTCGAGCCGCCGGCGCGGGCGCTCATGTAAGCTGCGACCTTGGCGAGCGTGTTGTAGTCCTTGATCTGCACCGACTGGTCGGCGGCGATGCCGTAGTGCTCGCGCAGCAGGCCAAAAATCTCAGCCTGCTTGACGGTGTCAATCCCCAGGTCGGCCTCCATGTCGAGGTTCGGGTCGAGCAGGTCGCGCGGGTAGCCGGTCTTCTCGGCGACGAGCGTGATGAGCTTCTCGAGGACGTCCGCGGACGCGTCGCCGTTTGCGGCGGGGGCCGCGGCGGGAAGGGACGGCTGCGGCGCAGGGACCGACCTCGGGGTCGGAGTTGGCGTGGCGGGCTCGGGGGCCTTGGCCTTGCGTGTCGGGGCGCCCTGGTCCACGATGCGCAGCGTGCGGTGGACGACCTCGGTCTTCGCGGCCGGGAGACCGGAGACGGTGCTGAGCCAGGCGGCGTAACGCGGCGCGTCGGCGATGCGCTCGGATTCCTTGGCGACGAGCTCCGAGAGGCTCATGGCGACCTGGCTGCCGAAGCCGGCGGCGAGGCGCAGGGCGTAGCGCACGTTGGGGTAAGCACCGCCCCTGCTGAGGTTGAGGTCCCCGAGCTCGGGATCGGGCTCCTTGAAGTTCGCGATGGGCGGGAGCATGCCGCGCTGAAGGCACTTGAGGACGATGGCGTCCTCGATGCCGGCGCCCTGGGGGTGACCGGTGAATCCCTTCGTGTTGGCGACGACGACCTGGTTGGCCTGGACGCCGAACGTCGCCCGCAGCGCGGCGATCTCGGCCGACGCCGAGCCGCCACGGGCCGGCGTGTAGGTCTCGTGCGACATGAAGACGGTCGCGGGGGCGATGGAGGCCGCCGTGACGCCGTACTTGCGCCCGGCGGATTCCAGGAGGGCGCGCATCTCGCCGGCGATGTGCTCGACGTCGAGGCGGCTGCCGTGGAAGGCCGAGTTGCTGACGCGCGTGGCGAGCAGCTTGGCGATGGGGCGCATGCCGCGCCGCTCGATCTCGGGGACGGCTTCGACGACGAGGCCGACGGCGCCCATGCCGACGATCATGCCGTGGCGGCGCTTGTCGAACGGGAGGGCGGCCTCGGCGACGTCGGACTTCGTCGTGGCGGCGCCCGAGGCGAGGAAGCCGGAGCCGATCCACTCGAACATCGCGTCCGACGTGACGTCGTCCGCGCCCACGACGAGGACGCGCTTCGCGCGGCCGGTGCGGATCCAGTCCTCGGCGAGCGCCATCGCCTGCGTCGTGCTGGCGCAGGCGGCGTTGACTTGGGTGTTGGGTCCGCGCGCGCCGATGAACTGCGCGAGCTGGCTGTGCCCCATCGAGAGCACGTTGAACAGGAACTTGCGGTTGAACTCGTAGCGTGCCGTGCCGGACTCCGCCAAGGCTCCGCCGACGCGCTGGAACTCCAGGTCGAACAGGGTCTGCAGGCGGTCGCGGGCGTCGGCGTCCGTGACGGTGCCGAGGAGCTCGTTGTAGAGCGCGTTGAGCTCGTCGCGGGTGCGGCCGGCGAACTTGTCGCTGAGGTGGCGGCTGACGTCGCGCAGCAGGTTGTCAACGCCCGGGAACGCGGACGCGAAGATGATGCCTGTCTCGTCGCGCAGGGGCTCGGGGAGCTTCCATTCTTTGGGGAGCCAACCACCCTGGCTCGTCTGCAAGTATGTGCGCTGGAGCGGGATGCCCGCGTCCCGGAGCGCCTCGAGGCCGGCGGCGATGGCGTACTGGAAGGTGCGGTCGAGCGACTCGGCGAGCTCCTTGCCCACACCATAGTCCGCGATGTCGAAGCCGCCGCGCTGGCCAGCAAGCCGGATGACCTGCGCGGTGTCCTGGATGACCTGGAACTGCGCGGAGCCGTCGGTGCCCTTGACGAGCCGGACGATGTTCTTGTCGACGATCTTGGCTTGCTCGGCGCCGGAGAGGGCGTCGATCATGTTCTCGCCGGCGAGGATGCGGTCCCAGTTGCCGTCGTCGAAGAGCGGGTGGCCACGACCGGGGAGGCCGACGCTGACGCCGGAGACCCCGATGACGTCGAGGTTGATGCCGAAGGCCGCGAGGCGACGCTGCAGCTCGGCCTCGACGTCGCTGGACGCGGGCGATGCGGCGGGGCGGACGGTGGCCTGGGGCGAAGCGAGGGGTGCGGGCAGGGCGCGGCCGCCGCGGATCTCGTCGACGGCGCGGCGCAAGTCGGCGACCTGGCGGGCGAGGTCGCCCACGTCGCTCGCGGCCTGGGTGGCGACGGCGCTCGGCGGGCGGGACCGGAAGGCCGCAGTG
Organism: Thermoplasmata archaeon; assembly: GCA_023269235.1. Lineage (GTDB taxonomy): Archaea > Thermoplasmatota > E2 > JACPAO01 > JAHFTW01 > JAHFTW01. Next base: position 104,999 of record JAHFTW010000004.1, on the reverse strand, counting down.
GGGTCACGGAATTCCGCCGTGTACACGCCCGTGTCGGAGAGGTCCGGCAGGCGCGGCTGGAAGCCCCAGGCTCCGAGGAACGCGAAAAGCTCGTTGGCGTGCGTGACGCCGCCCTTCTTCGGGTGGTTGCTGCCGATGGCGACCGCGTCCGGCTTCTCCTTGAGGATGTCGCGCACGAAGTTGGTGAGAGCGAGCTTGGGGCCGACCTCGATGAACGTGCGCACGCCTTCCTCGTACATGCGCTCGACGATGCCGATCCACTCGACCGGGCTCGCCACCTGGGTGGCGAGGTTGTCGCGGATCCATTCGGGGTCCGATTCGTACGGTTTCGTGCCGACGTTGCTGAGGACGCGCACCTTGGGGGCCTTGACGTCGAGGCGGGCCAGCACGTTGCGCAGCGGCTTCGAGGCGGGCGCGACGATGGCGCTGTGGAACGCGGCGCTGACGGGGAGGTACTGCGCCTGGAGGCCCCTGGCTTGGAGGAGCTTGACGGCCTCGTCCACGCCCTTGCTGCTCCCGGCGATGACGGTCTGGCTCGGGCAGTTCTTGTTGGCGGGGATGACATACTCCGTCATCCCCTGGAGGGCGGACTCGACGGCGTGCCAGTCGGCGCTGACGCTCGCCATCTTGCCGAGGTCGGGGACCTCGACGTGGGCCATCTCGCGGCCGCGCGCCGCGACGGCGTGCAGCGCGTCCCCGAACGTGAGGACGCCGGCGGCGACGAGCGCGCCGTACTCGCCGAGGCTATGGCCGGCGACGACGTCCGCTTCGATGCCCCACTGGCGCAGCAGGCGCAGGATGGCGACGTCGGCGGCGAGCACCGCGGGCTGCGTGTACTCGGTGAGCTGGAGCTTCTTCTCGCTCGCGGCCTGGGCCTCAGGAGTGTCCGGCGTCGGCCAGAGGATGTCGGTGAGCTTGACGCCGTCGAGCTCGGAGAGGAGGATCTGGTCCGCCTCCGCGAAGGTGTTGCGGACGACCTCGTACTTCGCGGCGAGGTCGCGGAACATGTTGACGTACTGGGTTCCCTGGCCCGGGAACAGGAACGCCACCTTGCCCGCCGGCTTTCCCTTGTTGAGGAAGACGCCCTGGTTGAAGGCGAGGCGCGCCTGGGCCGGGTTGGTCGCGGCCTTCGCCGCCTGCTCCAGCTTCTTCGCAACCTCGTCGAGGCTGGTGACCGTGAGGCCGACGCGCGCGGTGCCGGCGACGCCCGTCTTCGTGTGCGGGGCGAGCAGGTCGCGCAGACGCGGGCCCGTGCCGGTCTGCGCGAAGGTGGTCGTCGCGGCCATCAGCGCGGCGGCTGCCTGCGGCGCGGTGGTGGCGTCGAGGACGAGCGGTTCCGCCTCGAGGGCGGCGGCGCGGCTCATGTGAGCCTGGAATGCGTTGACATCGAGCATGGGACCACTTGGGGCGGACTGGGAGATGGAGGCCGAGGGACGGACCTTGAGGTGGCCGGGGATGTGCTCCTCGACCACGACGTGGAAATTGGTGCCGCCAAAGCCGAACGAGGAGACGGCGGCGCGGCGGACGCCGTTGGCGGGGCGCGGCCACTCCGTCTTCGCGGTCTGGACCTTGAAGGGCGAGTTGGCCCAGTCAATGCGCGGGTTGAGCGTCGCGACGTTGATGCTGGGCGGCAGGATGTGGTGCTTGAGCGCGAGCGCGACCTTCAGGAGGCCCGCGGCGCCGGCGGCGGACTTGAGGTGGCCGAGGTTCGACTTGACGGAGCCGACCGCGATGGAGCCACGGACCAACTGCGTCTTGGTGAGTTGGCGGAACGCCTCCTCGGCGCTGGTGAGCTCGACGGGGTCGCCGACCGGGGTGCTAGTGCCGTGCGCCTCGACGTAGGTGAGCGTCGCGGGGTCCACCTCGGCGTCCTCGTAGGCGCGCAGGACGGCCTTGACCTGGCCGGCGGGGTTGGGGGCGGTGATGCCCTTGCCCTTGCCGTCCGAGGAACTGCCAATGCCGCGTACGACGCAGACGACATTGTCGCCATCGCGCTCGGCGTCGCTGAGGCGCTTGAGGAGGAACAGCGCGCAGCCTTCGCCCTGCACGAAGCCGTTGGCGTTGGCGTCGAAGGGACGCGAGCCGTCTGGGCTGAGGGCGCCGATCTTGCTGAACTCCACGAACGGCGTGACGTCCATGCTGCGGTCGGTTCCGCCCCAGACCACGAGGTCCGACTCGTTGCGGCGCAACGTGTCCATGGCCGCATCGAGCGCCGCGAGGCTGCTCGCGCAGGCTGCGTCCGTCGTGAAGTTCTTGCCCGCGAAGTCGAAGACGTTGGCGATGCGGCCGGCGGCGACGTTGCTGAGCGTGCCGGGCATGGAGTCCTCGTTGATGACGGGAGCGTCCTTCTGGTACTCCTTCTTCGTGCGGGAGAGCAGGCTCGCCTGGTCCGCGGCAGGGAGGCCCTGGAAGACGGGGTCGGCGCGGAAGGCGGCGTCCACCTGGTTCCAGTAGATGTTCTTGGTCTGGAGCTTCATCTGCTCGCCGCCCATGGCGTTGCCGAGGATGACGGCGGTGCGGGCACGGTCGAAGTCGCGGGCGCTCTTGTCGCTCGCCTCGTCGGCCTTGAGGCCCGTCTTGTAGCCGGCGTCCTTGAGCGCCTGGCGGGTCGCGGCGAGCGCCCAGAGCTGGCTCGGGTCGATCTGCGCCAGCGCCGTGGGCATGATGCGGTAGTCCATCGGGGCGACCGCGTTGTCCGTCACGAAGGCGCCGATCTTGGCGTACGTCTTGTCCGCGAGCGACTTGTCCGCCGACCAGAAGAGCTTGGGGTCCCAGCGCGTGTGGGGGACCTCGCGGATGCTCGACTTGCCCGCCAGCAGGTTCGCCCAGAACGTGGCCACGTCGGGGGCGTCGGGGAGGACGCAGCCCATGCCGATGATGGCGATGGGCTCCTTGGAGACGAAATCGGTGCTGGACATGCTGGCGGCCTTTTGGTGGAGGGCGGTTGAGGGGGGGAGGGGTCTCGGCGCGCGAAGCGCGCCGCCGGGGGACCGGAGGTCCCCCAAGGACCTCACTCCGCTCGTCAGAGCGGAGTGAGGCCGTGCTTCTTCTGGGGGCGCTGCTCGCGCTTGTTGATGAGGGGCCACAGCGCCGCGATGAGGCGGGGGCGCGTCTCCGAGGGCTCGATGACGTCGTCCACCCAGCCGCGCTCGGCGGCGACGTACGGGTTGGCGAACTTCTCTTGGTACTCGGCCTGGAACTTCGCGGCGAACTCCTTCGCCTTCGCGGGCTCGGCCGCGACCAGGGCGGTGAGGTCGCGCTTGTACAGGATGTTGACGGCGCCCTCGGCGCCCATCACGGCGATCTCGGCGGCGGGCCACGCGAGGTTGATGTCGGTGCCGACGTGCTTGCTGCTCATCACGATGTAGGCGCCGCCGTACGACTTGCGGGTGATGACGGCGAGCTTCGGGACCGTGGCCTCGCAGTAGGCGTACAGGAGCTTGGCGCCGTTGCGGATGATGCCGCCGTGCTCTTGGCCAAGGCCGGGCAGGAAGCCGGGCGTGTCCACGAACGTGATGACGGGGAGGTTGAAGGCGTCCAGGAAGCGGATCCACTTGGCGGCCTTGATGCTCGCCTCGATGTCGAGGGCACCGGCGAGGACAGCGGGCTGGTTGGCGACGATGCCGACGGGGTAGCCGTCGAGGCGCGCGATGCCGATGACCACGTTGGTGGCCCACTTCGACTGGATCTCCTCCCAGGAGCCCTTGTCCATGACACGGCTGACGATGTCGCGGATGTCGTAGGGCTTGTTCGGGTTGTCCGGGACGATGGTGTCGAGCGCCTCGTCCATGCGGAAGCGGTCGTCCGTCGGCTTGGTGACGGGGAGCTCGCTGAGGTTGTTGGAGGGCAGGTACTCGAGAAGCGACTTGATCTTGCGGATGGCGTCGTCCTCGTCGAGGCCCGAGAACGAGGCCACGCCGGACTTGACGGTGTGGACGGAGGTGCCGCCCAGCTCCTCTTGCGAGGCCTCCTCGCCGGTGACGGTCTTGACGACGTCGGGGCCGGTGACGAACATGTGGCTGGAGTCGTCCACCATGACGACGAAGTCGGTGAGTGCTGGGGAATACACGGCGCCGCCGGCGCTGGGGCCGACGATGACGGAAATCTGGGGGATGACGCCGCTCGCGGCGACGTTGCGGAAGAAGATCTCCCCGTAGCCCGCCAGGCTCGCGACGCCTTCCTGGATGCGCGCGCCGCCGGAGTCGTTGAAGCCGATGATGGGCGCGCCGTTGCGCAGCGCCATGTCCATGACCTTGCAGATTTTCTTGGCGGTCTGCTCGCCCAGCGAGCCGCCGAGGACGGTGAAGTCCTGCGAGTAGACGTACACGATGCGGCCGTTGACGTAGCCGTAGCCGGTGACGACGCCGTCGCCGTCGAAGCGGGACTTGTCCATGCCGAAGCTGGTGGATTGCGTGCGGACGAACGGGTCCAACTCCACGAAGGTGCCCGGGTCGAGCAGGAGGTCGAGGCGCTCGCGGGCGGTGTACTTGCCCTTGTCGTGCTGGGCCTGGATGCGGGCGGCGCCTCCGCCCATCTGCGCGGCGGCCTTGCGCTCGCGCAGGCGGCCGATGGGGTCCTTGGCGCCCGCCTTGACGGGCTTCGCGGCGACGCCGTTGGAGGGCCCGGCGGCGGGCTTGGCTGCCGCAGGGTTCGCCTTCCCGACGGCCTCCTGGGCCGGAACGCTCTTGCTCATCGCGGGCAAGCCCAGCGCCGGATGATGTAAAGCCTTGCTCGGATGGGGCGCCAAAAATCGGCTTTTTTACCTGACTGGTCCGCTCGGAAGTAGACCTGTTAATGGTTGTGGGGGATTGTGGCTCTCACTGGACGGTAAGGGTCGCCGTCATGCCGGAATGGAACTGGCAGTGGTACGTGAAGGTCCCCGCATTCAGGATCTGGAAATCGTAGTGGTGCCCCGGCGCGAGCGGCCCCGAATCGAACTGCGGGTGACCGTCCGGGCTGTCCCCAGTCGCGGTGTGGCTTGCGGAGTCCTCGTCGTTCGTCCAGCTCACGACGTCGCCGACGCGGACGGTCACGGCCTTGGGCGAGAACGCGAAGCCCTTGATGCTGATGTCCACGACGGCGGGCGGGGTCTCGCTCGCCGAGGTCGTGCTCGACGTGGACGACGCGGCCGGCGGCTGGGACGAGGCCGGGGCTAGCGCCGAGGAGCACCCAGCCAGAAGGACCAGGAAAGCGATGACCACTAGGGCGAGTCGGGGAGCCACAGGGGCGGACCCGTCGTCGAGCAGATAAGCCGTGCTTCGGCCTAGGCCATGGGATGGGCGATGACGTTGACGGTGCCCGTCATGGCGGAGTGGACGCGGCAGCGATACGCGACGCTGCCGACAGAGTCAAACTTGTGGGAGTACGTGCTGCCGCCCACCATGCAGAACTGCGAGAGCGGGATGCCGACCGGGATGGGGTTGGCGCACATCGGGTTGGAGTCGAAGGACCCGTCGTCGGCGCCGACGTTGTGGGGCGTGGTCATGCCGTCCTGGTGGGTCCACTTCACGGTGTCGCCCTGGTAGACGGTGACGGTGTCGTTGACGAACTTGTTGCCCTTCATCGTAACCTCGATGGTCTTGGCCGAGTGGTCGTGGTGCGATGCCTCCATCGTGGGCGACGCGGCGCCCGAGGTGGTGGGGGTCGTGGACGAGGAGGCGCAGCCGGAGAGGGCCAGGAAGGCCACGGCGGCGAAGGCGAGGACGCGCATGGCCGAGGACCTGCGGGTCCCCGTCAAAGCCTTTGAGGTGCCGGGGTGTCGTGCGCGGCGTCCAAGGCGCGCGGGCTCCACACCAGGCCCGGCATGGCGAAGAGGAAGTAGCGCAGGTTGTCGTAGTTGAACAGCACCGGCGGCGGGTTGGTGTCCCCGAGCGTCGCGACGGTACCGGCGAAGCAGCCGAGCACGAACGGGACGGCCCAGGAGAGGAACAGGCCGCTCTGCTGCTCGTCGCGCAGGTTGCGCAGCTGGTACAGCAGGGAGTGGTGGCGCAGCAGCCACACCGGCCAGAGCAGGTAGCCTGCCCACAGCACCTTGAACGGGAACAACGCCAGGAACCGCAGCGGCTGCCCCATCGCCACCGCGAACTTGTGCTGGAAGACGGCGTCCGCGGAGACGGCGGCGGGGAAGCCGGCCAGCGTCCCGTCCCAGAAGAGCGCCAAGTTGCGACCCGCCCACAGCGCGTAGCAGACGCCGAAGAGCGCGATGGCGCCGAGGTAGTACCGGTTGACGGCGTCGCGTCGGTGGAAGTAGACGCGCCAGGCGAACCCGGCCGCGCCGCCCGCGATGAAGAGCCAACCGATGCTCGAGCGCGTCAGGTACGCCAGGCCCGCGGCCCCGCCGGCGAGCAGGATCCACTTCCCCCGCCCCGGCTTGAGCGAGCGCTGGATGGCCCACATCATAGCGAGGAAGAAGACGAGGGCCAGCGGCTCGGCGCTGCGCTGGACGATGATGCGGTCAAGGTAGTAGCCCGTGAAGCCGACGGCGACGGCCGCGAGGGTGCCGCCGAACAGGTCGCGCGTGAACCACCAGGCCGCGACGAGGGCGAGGGCGCAGCAGGTCATGAGGGCAAGCCAGAACCCCAGCGCGCCGAACGCGGCGTAGAAGCCGGCCTGGACGACGGGCCAGAGCGGGGAGAAGTAGTGGGTGTACCCGTTCTCCGACTCGCCCTCCTGCGGGAACGCCATCGTCATGCGGTCGGTGTGGAACTCACCCGTGTGCAGGAAGCTCAGCGCCATCTCCTGGTAGCGCTGCCCGTCGGCGGTGAGGGCCGCGTCGCGCAGGTGGAGGGCCATGAAGCCCAGGCTCGCGATGGCGAGCAGCGCGGAGACCAGGAGCATCAGGCCACGGCGCTCGGTGGGCATTGGCCGTTCGAGGCCGGCGCGGCGCCAAAAGCGTTCCGGACGCGCTCAGCGCGGGCGGCGCGCGACGCGGCGTGCCAGGAGGGTGCGCGCGATGGCAAGCCCGTCGCGCAGGCTCCGGAGCCCGGACTGGCCGTGGCGCTTGCCGTACGCGATGGGCAGCTCCGCTATCCGCAGGCCGCCGCGCACCGACTGGGCGAACAGGTCCACCTCGAGCTCGTAGTGCGTCGCGGTCAAAGGAAGGCCCGCGAGGGCCTCGCGCCGGAACGCCCACATGCCGGTGCAGACGTCGGTCACGCGCTTGCCATAGAGAGCGGAGGCCAGGAGGGAGAGAGCCCGGTTGCCGACACGGTTGGTGGCGGACATCGCGCCCGCTTCGATGCGTCCGCGGAACCGGGACCCAAGGACGGCGTCGTGGCCCTCCTCGACGGCGCGGACGAGCGCGGGGATGGCGCCGGCGTCGTAGGTCCCGTCCGCGTCGAGCATCACAACGATGGCGCCGCGCAGGTGCGGGAGGGCAGAGCGGACGCCCATGCCCTTCCCCCTGCCGTCCTGCACGACGACGCGCGCCCCCCACGCGGCGGCGATGTCGCGCGTCGTGTCCGTGCTGTGGCCATCGGCGACGACGACCTCGACCTCATGGCCGGCGGCGCGCAGGGCCGCGAGCGGGAGAGCATCCAACGTCGCCCGGAGGCCGGCGGCCTCGTTCTTGGCGGGCAGCAGGATGGTCACCATGCGCCCGTCGTCCGCCACGGGGCTCTCGACCGGGGCGCCCGGAAAAAGCCTCCGTCCGGGACCCGTCACAGCATGCCGAGCTTCAGCTTCGCCGCCTCGCTCATCATTGTGTAAGGGTTCCAAACCGGGAACAGCACGACCTGCGCGTCCACCGACATGATGCCCTGGATTTTCCCCAACGCCTCCTTGACGTCACGCACCAGGACGTCTCCCATGCCGCAGCCCGGGCTGGTGAGGCCCATGCGGACCTTCGCCGCGAACCCGCCGCCGTCGAGCGGCTGGATGGTGATCTCATGCACGAGGCCGAGGTTGACGATGTCCACGGGGATCTCGGGGTCGAAGACGGCGCGCAGCGCCTTGTTGGCGGCTGTCACGATAGCGGGCACGGTCTGCGCGGCGGGCTGGATGCCGGATTCCGACAGGCGCGGCATGCCGACGCGGGGGCCGTCCTCGCCGTGGACGCGGTACTTGCCGCCGCGCGTGTCCTTGACCGTGTAGGAGGTGCCGAGGCTCTGCGTGACGGTGAGCATCGTGCCGGCGGGCAGGACGCCGTCCTTGCCGTCCGGGATCGTGATGACGCGCAGGTCGGCGTCGAGGGTGGTGGGCGGGTGGCGCTCCTCAGGGATAGGCCGCATAGTCACTCCGTCGTGACCCGGTCCTGCTGGCCGTCGAGCGCGGCCTTCAGGGTGTGCCAACAGAGCGTCGCGCACTTGACGCGGGCGGGGAACTCGCCAACGCCGGCGAACACCTTGAGCTTCCCGACCTCCGCCGCGGCCGGTTCAGGCGGCGTGCGGGTGACGAGGCGGTGGAGGGCGTCGAACGTGCGCAGCGCCTCCTGCTTGGATTTGCCCTTGACGGCCTCCGTCATGAGGCTGGCGCTGCTGGTGCTGATGGCGCAGCCGTGGCCTTGGAACGCCACGTCGGCGACCTTGTCACCCTCCAACTTGAGGTAGAGCGTGAGCCGGTCGCCGCAAAGCGGATTGAAGCCCTCGAGCTTGGGGGCGCCCTCGATGACGCGGAAGTTGCGCGGCCGCTTGTTGTGGTCCAGGATGACCTCCTGGTACAGATCGCGGAGGGCGTCGTCCATGACTACGCCTCCCGGAACATCGCGACGACCTTGGCGAGCGACGCCGCGAAGACGTCGACTTCGGCGGCGGTGTTGTAGAGGCCGAAGCTGGCGCGTGTCGTGGCCGGGAGGCCGTAGCGGTCCATGACCGGTTGCGCGCAGTGGTGGCCGGTGCGCACCGCGACGCCGTCGCGGTCGAGCAGGCTGCCGATGTCGTGCGGGTGGACGCCATCGACGGTGAAGGAGAGGACGCCCGCCTTGTGGCGTGCAGTGCCGACGACGCGGACGCCGGGGATGGTGGTGACGGTGCTGGTGGCCTGCTCGAGCAGCGTGTGCTCGTGCTTGGCGATGGCGTCGAGCCCGACGCCCTCGACGTAGCGGATGGCCGCGGCGAGGCCGATGGCCTCCGCAATGGCGGGCGTGCCGGCCTCGAACTTGTAGGGCAGCTCGTTCCAGGTCGAGCCCTCGAACGTGACGCTGCGGATCATGTCGCCGCCGCCCTGGTACGGCGGCATCGCCTCCAGGTGCTCGCGCTTGGCGACGAGGGCGCCGATGCCGGTCGGGCCGTACAGTTTGTGGCCCGAGAACGCGTAGAAGTCAGCGCCGAGGGCCTGCACGTCCACCTTCGTGTGCGGGACCGCCTGTGCGCCGTCGACGAGGACCGGGATGCCCTTGGCGTGGGCCTGGGCGACGAGCTCCTTGACCGGGTTGATGGTGCCGAGCGCGTTGCTGACGTGCGTCACGGCGAACACCTTGGTGCGCGGCGTGAGGAGCTTGGCGAAGGCGGCCATGTCCAGTTCGCCCGCGTCGGTGATGGGGACGACCTTGAGCGTGGCGCCGGTCGCCTCGCACGCCAACTGCCACGGGACGATGTTGCTGTGGTGCTCCATGGCGGAGACAAGGATCTCGTCGCCTTTCTGGAGACGCGGGCGGCCAAAGCTCGCGGCCACGAGGTTGATGGCCTCCGTCGTGCCGCGCGTGAAGACGACCTCCTGCACGGAGCGGGCGTTGACGAACTTGCGCACTGTCTCACGGGCGCCCTCGTAGGACTTCGTCGCAGTCTCGCTGAGGAGATGGACGCCGCGGTGGACGTTGCTGTTCTCTTCCTCGTAGTAGCGCCGCATCACGTCGAGGACGACCTTCGGCTTCTGCGTCGTCGCGGCATTGTCGAGGTACACCAGCGGCTTGCCGTGCACCTTGTGCTGGAGGATGGGGAAGTCGCGACGGAGCGCCGCCACGTCATACGCCATCAGTCGTGCACCCCGGGGACCTTGCGGCAGGCGAACCACTGCGTGAGCAGGCTCTCGAGCGTCGGGCGAAGCACGGGAGACGCGCGCTCGATGACCTCGTGCGCGAACGCCTGCGTGAGGAGGAGCTTGGCGGGCTCGACGCCGATGCCGCGGCTGCGCAGGAAGAAGAGCGCGTCCGCCGAGAGCTGGCCGACGGTGCTGCCGTGGCTGCACTTGACGTCGTCCGTGTGGATCTCCAGTTGCGGCGTCGTGTCCATGCGCGCGCCGTCGGAGAGCAGAAGGTTGCGGTTGGTCTGCTCCGCCGAGGTCTTCGTGGCGTTGGCGCGCACGAGGACGTTGCCGACGAAGGAGCCATGCGCCTTGCCGTCGAGGACGGCCTTCACAAGTTGGCGGCTCGTCGTGTGCGGCGCGGCGTGGTCCACGAACGTCGGGAACGACATGTCCTGGCCCGCGGTCGCGAGGAGGAGGGCGTCGAGCTGCGCCTCCGCGCCCTCGGCCTCGAGGCGCGCGTCGAGCGTGCGCTCGCTGCGCGACGCGCCGACGCCGAGCGCAGTCTCGGTGACGACGGCGCCGCGGCCGACGCGCAGGGCAAGCTTGCCGTGGTGCTCGCCGTGCAGCGTCTCGCGCTGGAGCGTCGCGTGCCGGATGTGGGCGCCGTCGCCTGCGAGGAGCTCGGTCACGGCGGTGGTCAGCGTGGGGGCCGCGCCGAGGCCGACGTAGGACTCAACGACGGTGGCCGCGCTGCGCGAGCCCGCGACGATGAGGTGGCGCAGGTGGTGGCTCGCCGGTTCGACGCCGGTGCTGAGGTGCAGGAGGTGGATGGGCTCCGCGACCTCGAGCAGAGGCTCCAGGTCCAGGACTGCGCCATCAGTGAAGAACGCGGAGTTGAGCGCGACAGCGCCTTCGTCGCCCGCGTGGCGCGCGAGGTGCGTCTCCAGGAGCTCCGTGGGCTTCTCCACCGCGGCCGAGAGCGGGGTGAAGAGGCTGCGCGGCGCCCCTTTGAGGTGGGACAGGGCCGGGTTGAAGCGGCCGTCCACGAAGACCGCCTCCAAGGAGCCGGCCAGCCGGAAGGGCGCGACGTCGGCCTCCGTGAGCGGGTGGGCCGGGGCGCCGGGCAGGAGCGGCATCTTGGCGGGCGCGGACTCCCAGCCGTCGAGGCCGGCGGCGCGGATGTCGCGCACGAAGCCGGGCCCTTTCTTGCCCCAGCCCTCGGCCGCGAAGCGGGCGGCGACGGATGCGGGGGGTTCCAGCGTCTGCATGCTAGGCCTTCACGGTCTCGTAGCCGGACTTCTCCAGCTCCAGGGCGAGGCGTTTGTCACCGGACTTGACGATGCGGCCGCCTTGGAGGACGTGCACGAAGTCGGGGACGATGTGGTCGAGGAGGCGCTGGTAGTGCGTGACCACGACCATGGCGCGCTCGGGGCTGCGCAGCTTGTTGACGCCCTCGGCGACGGTGCGGAGCGCGTCGATGTCGAGGCCGGAGTCGGTCTCGTCGAGGACGCAGAGGCGGGGTTCGAGCACGGCCATCTGGAGGATCTCGTTGCGCTTCTTCTCCCCGCCCGAGAAGCCTTCGTTGACGCCGCGGGTGAGGAAGCGCTCGTCCATGCCGACGAGGGCGGCCTTCTCCTTGACCAAGTCGAGGAAGTCCACGGCGTCCATCTCCTCCTTGCCCTGGTGTTTGCGGATGGCGTTCATCGCTTCGCGCAGGAAGTAGGTGTTCGCGACGCCCGCGATCTCGACGGGGTACTGGAAGGCGAGGAAGAGGCCGTCGCGGGCGCGCTCCTCGGGCTCGAGCGCGAGCAGGTCCTTGCCGTGGTAGTGGACGCTGCCCTTTGTGACGGTGTAGCCGGGGCGGCCGGCGAGGATGTGGGCGAGCGTGGACTTGCCAGATCCGTTGGGGCCCATGATGGCGTGGACCTCGCCGGCGCGCACCGTGAGGCTCAGGCCCTTGAGGATCTCCTTGCCGTTGACCTCGACGTGGAGGTCCTTGACCTCGAGAAGCGGCGCGCTGGTCTTGCTGGCGTGGTTGTTGGGGCTCATCCGACACTGCCTTCCAATTTGAGGTCGAGGAGGTTCTGCGCCTCGACGGTGAACTCCATGGGGAGCTTGCGGAACACGGACTTGCAGAAACCGTTCACGATGAGGCTGACCGCGTCGGCCTGGCTCATGCCGCGTTGGCGGAGGTAGAAGATCTGGTCGTCCGAGACTTTCGACGTCGTCGCCTCGTGCTCCATGACGGCGGTCGGGTTCTGCACGTCGATGACGGGGAACGTGTGCGCGCCGCAGGTGTCGCTCATCAGGAGCGAGTCGCACTGGCTGTAGTTGCGCGCGCCCTCGGCCGATTTGAGGATCTTGACTTGGCCGCGGTAGGTGTTCTGGCCGTGGCCGGCGCTGATGCCCTTGCTGACGATGGTGCTGCTCGTGCGCTTGCCGACGTGGATCATCTTCGTCCCGGTGTCAGCCTGCTGGTAGTCGTTCGTGAGCGCGACGCTGTAGAACTCGCCGACGGAGTCGTCGCCCTGCAGGATGCAGCTCGGGTACTTCCAGGTGATCGCGGAGCCGGTCTCGACTTGGGTCCAGCTGATTTTGGAGCGCTTGCCCTTGCAAAGTCCGCGCTTCGTGACGAAGTTGTAGATGCCGCCCTTGCCGTTCTTGTCGCCGGGGTACCAGTTCTGGACGGTGCTGTACTTGATCTCGGCGTCGTCCATGGCGACGAGCTCGACGACGGCCGCGTGCAGCTGGTTCTCGTCGCGCATCGGGGCCGTGCAGCCCTCGAGGTAGCTGACGTAGCTGCCCTCCTCGGCGATGATGAGGGTGCGCTCGAACTGGCCCGTGCCGGCCGCGTTGATGCGGAAATAGGTGGAGAGCTCGAGCGGGCACTTGACGCCCTTCGGGATGTAGCAGAAGGAGCCGTCGCTGAAGACGGCGCTGTTGAGCGTGGCGAAGAAGTTGTCCGCGACCGGGACGACACTGCCGAGGTGCTTCTTGACAAGCTCGGGGTGCTCGCGCACGGCCTCGGAGAAACTGCAGAAGATGATGCCCATCTCGGCGAGCTGGCCCTTGAACGTCGTCGCGACGGAAGCGGAGTCGAGGACGGCGTCCACGGCGACGCCCTGGAGGCGGCCCTGCTCGGCGAGGCTGATGCCGAGCTTCTCGTACATCTTCTTGATCTCCGGGTCCACTTCGTCGAGCGACTTGGGGCCGGCGGCCTTGGGCTTGGGCGCGGAGTAGTAGGTGATCGCCTGGTAGTCGATGGCGGGGTAGCTGACCTTCGCCCAGGTCGGCTCCTTCATTGTGAGCCACTTGCGGAACGCGGCCAGGCGCCAGTCCAGGAGCCACTGCGGCTCGTTCTTCTTGGACGAGATGAGGCGGACGATGTCCTCGTTCAGGCCCGGGGGCACGCGGTCGGCGGCGATGTCGCTGCTGAAACCGTACTTGTAGCCCTGGCGGGTCATTTCCTGGAGGACGTCGTTGGCCATCGCTTTCCTTTGGTCGCCCTGGGCCTTATCCTTGTGCCCGGGGCTGGCTTCTGCCACGGGTCCGGCTTTTAATCCTTAATGCCAAGTGGCAAACGATTTAGGTGAATCGAATTGCTTGCTTGCCGGGCATCGGACGGACCCGTCGCGGCGGAAGCCACCCACCGTCCCTAGGAGATCCAGACCGAGATCGCCCAGCAGGTCACGACGGTGAGGATGACGGCCATCGGCGCCCCGACGCGGGCGTAGTCCGAGAACTTGTAGCCGCCCGGCCCGTACACCATCAGGTTGGTCTGGTAGCCGATGGGCGTCAGGAACTCGTTCGACGCCGCGAACATGACGGCGGCCACGAGCGGCACCGGCCCCATGCCCAGGTCGGAGGCCGTCGAGAACGCGATGGGGACCATCAGGATGACCGTGCCGGCGTTGCTGAGGGCCATGGTCAACATCATGCTCGCGACGTAGAAGATGGCGATGACGCCGATGGGCGGAAGATGGCCCGCCGCCACCGCGACGAGGGCTCCGGCCTTCGCGGCAAGGCCCGTGGATTCGAGCGCGATCCCGAACGGGATCATGCCCGCGAGCAGGAAGATGACGTCCCACCGCACGCTTCCCCACAGGTCATCCGGCTGAAGGACGCGCAGCAGCACCATGGCGACGGCGCCGGCGAGCGCCGCGACCAGCATGCTCGTCCAGCCCAACGCCACGACGGCGACGACGGCCGCCATGATGCCGATGGCCAACGAGGCCTGACGGGGTTTCAACCGCTCCGTCTTCTCCTCGGACGCGACGATGAAGTCGGGGTGGTCGCGCAGTCGTTGCAACGCGTCCTCGGAGGCGACGACGAGGAGGCTGTCGCCGTACCCCAGGCGCGCCGTGAAGCCGAACCCAAGCGCGATCTTGGGCGCGGCGCGGATGCCGAGGATCTTGACGCCGAACGTGCGCGCGACCCAGCCTTCGGTGACCGCTCGCCGCACGAGCGATGACGACGGGGCGACGATGATCTCGGCGACGTGGTCGTCCCCGGCCGCGATGTCCCGCGGGTCCACTCCGCTCAGAATCTCCACGCCGGCCTCCTTCTCCAGACGGGCGAGCGTGTCGCGGCGCGCGCGGATGGCGAGCAGGTCCCCTTCTTGGAGAAGGGCGCCGGCCGCCACCGGCTTCCCCGCCCGCAGGACGCCGAGAAGGTCCAACTTCCCCGGACGGAAGATCTCGTGCTCACTCGCCGCTTTCCCGAGGAGCGGGCTGTCCGGCTTGACGCGAGCCTCCGCCGCGAACTCCTGGAGGAGGGCCGTCTCGCCCGACGTGCCTGCCGCGATGCGCTTTGGAATCAGGTGGCGTCCCACGAGGAGGACGTACAGCACACCCGTCACCACGACCACCAGGCCGACCTTGGAGAACTGGAACAGCGTGAACCCGACGCCGGTGCGTTCCGCGACCAGCGAGGAGGCCAGCAGGTTTGGCGAGGTGCCGATGAGCGTGACCGTCCCTGCCAGCATCGCGAACTGCGACAACGGCATGAGCAGTTTCGAGGGGCTGACCTTGGCGTGCGCCGCGACGGCGAGCGCGAGCGGGAGCAGGATGGCGACGATGGCGGTGTTGTTGAGGAATGCCGAGGCCGGGACCGCCAACAAGGCGAGCAGGGCGAGGATGCGGACTTCCTTCCCCCCCGTGTGCTTGGACAGCCAGCGCGCCAAGACCGCGATGACCCCCGTCCGCGACACGCCCGCGGTGAGGATGAAGAGCGCGAGCACGGTGATGGTCGCCGCATTGGAGAACCCGGACACCCCCTGCTCCGGCGTCACAAGGCCGGACACCATGAGAAGGACCATGCCGAAGAGCGCCACCAGTTCGGCGCGCAAGGCCTCCGTCCAGAACAGGACCAGCGTGAGGGCCAGGATGGCCAGAACGAGTCCTTGGTCCCAGGTGAGCATAGGTCTGCAAAGCAGTGGTTGGCGAAGAGGCTTTTGCGGGCCGGGGACCCCCGGGCCCCGTGCCAGGGTGGCGCACGAGGGCGCAACAACGCCAAATCCCGCGCCCGGCCTCCCGGGGCGATGCCGCACATCGGAGGCACGTTCCTCTCCAGCCATGACCCCAAGCGCCTCGTGGCCTGGTTCGAGGACGCCCTCGGCGTTCCCATGCAGCGGCAAGGAGACGGCGGCATGGCGCCGTTCCCGGTGGGGGACTCCGTCGCAATCCTGAGCGTCCAGCAAGCCCGCGAGGACGCCCCCCGGCCTCCCGCGGGGCCCGTGCAGAAGGAACCCTACGGACGCCAGACGATGATGCTGAACCTGCGCATGGACGACCTCGATGCCGTCCTCGTACGGCTCACGAAGAGCGGCTCCCAGGTCGCCGGGCCCGTGACCTACGAAGGCTTGGGCCGGTTCGCCTGGACGCGGACGCCGGACGGGCATGACATCGAGTTGTGGGAAGCGTAAGGCTCCGGCCCTGCCGCCAGGGAGCCGCGCTATCCCATCGAACCAAACTCCGGCTTGCCGGCGGGCTCGTAGCGGAGATGGATGGCGCCCTTGGGGTACACTTCGGACTCCTTGAGCCGGAACGTGGTCGGGACGATGCCCTCGGCGAACAGTCGCTTGCCGGTGCCGAGCACGACCGGGTAGAGGTGCAGGTCGAAGAGGTCCACGAGGCCATGCTCCAGGAGCGTCGGCACGAGTTGGCTGCTGCCCCAGGTGTGGATCTCCTTGTGCTTCTTCTTGATCCGCGCGACAGCCTCGGCCAAGTCGCCTTCGAGGATGGAGGCGTTCTTCCAGGCCACTTTCTTCAGCGTGCGGGAGGCGACGTACTTGGGGATGCTGTTGAACCGGTCCGCAATGGGGCCGGCCTGCTTGGGCCAGTACCCCGCGAAGTTGTCGTAGGTGCTGCGCCCGAGCAAGAGCGCGTCGCCCTTCGCGATGTGATTCGTGATGTCCTGCCCGGCCTTTTCGTCCGACAGCGGCTGCTGCCAGCCGCCGAACTTGAAGCCGCCCACCGTGTCCTCCTCGGGGCCGCCGGGGGCCTGAATGACGCCGTCGAGGGTCACGAACATGTTGACGATGAGCTTGCCCATGGTGCGGGCGAAGGGCGAGACTGAATATTCAAGCCAAGCAGGGCGTTGCGTGGCCCTGGAGACCACGACGATGAGCGAACAGACGGCACCGGCCACGAAGGGAGTGACCTCGGAACTCCTCGCGACGATGGACCTGGGCCCCGAGATCGCCGGCATGGCCGGACGCCAGCTCCGCATGCGGAAGTTCACCTTCGCGCCCGGCGCCGTCTTCGGCCCCGTCCACGACCACAAGGACAGACCCGGCATGGTCTACATCCTGCAAGGCACCATCACGGACCACCGCGACGGCGTGGCCAAGGACTACGGCCCTGGCCCCGGTTGGCTCGAGGACCGCACCACGAAGCATTGGCTGGAGAACCGGGGAACGCTGCCTGCCGTCGAGATTTCCGTGGACATCGTGCGGAAAGAAACCGAATAGCGAGGAGCCAAGCCATCTATCATAACCAAAACGTTATGATTGGGGCCGGCCATGGGGCGTGCATGCCCCGCAACACCGCGGCCCCCTCCACCCTCACCCTGCTCTCCGACACCGAGGTCCAGCTCGTGCGCACCTTCGCCGCGCCGCGCGGACTGGTGTGGCAAGCCTTCACGGACCCGAAGCTTCTCCCGCAATGGTACGGGCCCGGCGAACCTCCCATGACCGTCTGCGAGATGGACGTGCGACCCAACGGCAAGTTCCGCTGGGCGTGGGGGACAGCCTTCGAGACCGCGGGGATCTTCCACCAGGTCGAGAAGCCGCGCCTTCTGGTGATGGAGAGCCGGGAGCCCGACCCGACGCCCGAGGTCCGGTCGCACACGTTCGAGGAGACGAACGGACAAACCACGGTCACCATCCGCATCAAGACGGCGACGAAAGCGCTCCGCGACGAGCTCCTCGCAAGCGGCGCGGTCGAGGGCATGGAGCCCACCTTCCTGCGCCTCGACGCATTCCTTGCGGGGCGCGTTTGAGCGACCCTCTCACGCTCACGTTCCACGCGCTGGCCGACCCGACCCGCCGCCAGATTCTCGCGCGGCTTGCCCAAGGCGAAGCCACCGTCCAGGAACTGACCGATCCGCTGCCCATCTCCCAGCCCGCCGTCTCGAAGCACTTGAAAGTCCTCGAGCAAGCCGGGTTCGTGGTGCGACGCCAGCAGACGCCCCGGCGCTACGCACGGCTGCGCGGCGAGCCCATCCAGCGCGCCATGACCTACCTCACGGAGTTCCAACGCCGCTGGGACGACAACTTCGCCCGCCTGGACGACCTCCTGAAGGCTGAAATCTCCAAGCCGCCCAAACGCCGCTGAACCCCGGGGCCAGCGTCGTTCGCGGTCAGAGCTCGATGCCGGACTCGAAATCAGCGTCGAACTTGGGCCCGTTCTGGAATAGCGGGGAGTCGTCCTTCGGGGGTTAAGGCTCGAAATGGAGCTCGATTTGGGACTCGAAATCGAAAGCCAATTTGGGCGACGAAATCTAGATTTATGCCGCTCAGTCCTGCCGCCGCATGGCCTCTGCTGGGGTGGGCAGCCCTGCGTTTACTCTGCTGGCGCTGGCGGCCTTCGTCTGTTCGGGCTGTCTCGGTGGCCCGTCCAGCAAAGGCGCAGACAGTCCCTCTGATTCTACCCCGGACGATGCGGGGCCAGTTGAGGTCTTTTCGCCTGGGTGGCCGGCTGTCGATGAAGCCGTCATCCGCCCTGGCGCCAAGATTGTGACCGGGGCCTTGGACGCTCTCGGCCGGCGTGAATCTGGAATCTGCACTGCGAACTTCGTATTCTCGACGCCCGACAATCTGACCCTCTATCTCGGCACCGCAAGTCACTGTGTCACCGGCCTGGCAATCGGCGACCCGGTGAGCATCGCCGCCGGCCGGGTCACAGGAACGCTCGTCTACTGCTCGTGGGGGACTGTTGACGGAACCGACACGTGCCCGGACAAGGTGGCAACCGATGAGGGGTGGGCCAATGACTTCGCACTTGTTGAGTTGCCTCCCGATTCCCGCAGCCTGATCCATCCTGCCCTCTTGCATTGGGGGGGACCCACAGGCATCGTGGAGTCGCCGCCCGGTGCCGATGTGCATGTACTCGCATACGGAAACTCGTCGCTTCGCGACGCCGATCAGGGGGGGCCAGGTAGCGACGCAGCCGATGCACGTGAGGGCATCACGTCCTCGCCATCGCCCACCACGCCAATCGCATATCCGGGATATTCGGCCGAGTGGACCACGTATGTTCGATTCGCGCCGCCTGGCGTGCAAGGAGACTTAGGCGGCCCGGGCATTCTTCCGGACGGCAGCGCGCTTGGCATCGTCAACGCCTTCATACCGTTTGAAGGAGCAAATGCCGTCACCCTACTGAATCCGGCCATTGAATACCTCCACCACAACACGGACTTTCGAATTGAATTGAAGACGTGGACAACGTTGGCAGATCCCATCGTGCCATTGCCGGCCCCCGATGAAGGTGCGCCACGTCGCTCACTCGCCGAGGGTGAACAAGCATTTGCTTTGACGTAGTGGACGCCTACGACCAACAGCGCCCGCCGGCGGTGCCTCCGAGTCCGACCACGCGGGCGAACCGGCAGGCCTCCAAGACAATGCCTTGACGGCCGTCGAAATGGGGCTCGATTTCGAGCCCTTTCTACTGAACAGCGGCGCCCATCACTGGACTAGCTATCAACGAGTAGCGGGGAGTCGTCTTTCGGTGGGAAGAGCCCGAATTTGGCATCGAAATGGGCCACGAATTGGGACTCGAAATGGAATCCCCGGCTGGGTCTCGTTTGGTGCTCTGAACAGCTGGAGGCCTAGTCTACAAAAACACCGGCCCGAGCGTCCCGAATCCTGCAAATTCGATCCATCTGATCCCAGAATTTGTCCCTGAGATCATGCTCAGTCGGATCCAATAGTCTTTGGCAGTAGGCACGGAACTTGAGCTTCAGTTCCTTGTGGAACAGAAGTGGATGGACCTCAAAACCAGACCCATCACCCAAATGAGTGATAGCTGCGCTACCGGTGCGACGCACCAGGGTGTTCCCTTGTGTTTCAGACTGGTGGAGCAAGCCGCACCGCACATTCTTGTAGAATTTGTGCGCCCGGGCGTCATCGGAAAAATAGTTTGGAAACTGCTGCCGCAAGAATCGCTTGAACATCTCCGTCGATTGTCCATCTGACGACTGCCCTTCAATGAACTGTTGCAACGTTTCGATCAGCATGGCGTCGAATGCCAGAATAGCAAAGCCGGAATGCGGATCAGATCTAATTTTGTCCGCGAAGTTGATGAAGCGGCCGTTAAGGCGATTCCGCAAGATTCGAACCGCAGGCGTCCAGTGAGTCCGCTTGGTACGGTCCAATCGGCTCCAATCGCGTGAAGTGTACTTGGGCGAAATCCGAAGACTATCAACGGTCTTCATCGGACTCGGCAAGGTCCGACCGGCCATCAAACCTCCTTCGAGAACAAGGCGGTGGCCGTGGGCCTTATATTAGGCACCAGAACCATCCCTGGTTGTGGTTGGTAGCGGCAACCCATCGGGCCCCTTGGGTTACCACTATCAATTGAGGCAAGCCCTCGACGCCCTGTGGGAAGCGTCGCGCCAAAGCCCCGACGCAAAGGTGCAGGTGGAGGGCATTGACGATTTCGAAATTGCTGGAATTCAGGACAGCGTGGTTCAAACCAAAAACCACCAAACAGGGTCGCTCAGTGACCGAAGCAAGGACCTCTGGAAGACGATCGCCAACTGGGCATGGCTTGAGATGTCTGGTAGCCTACCGTCCGACGCTGACCTAATTCTAATCACAACGGCGGAGGCCAGTCCCGGATCGGTGGCGGCAGCCCTCACTGCCCCAAATCGTTCGATACCGGACAACCGTGATTTGGCTGGGCGGCTAGACGACATCGCAAAGGAGGAAACACCGTCCCTCAAATCTTCGTTCAAGGCCTACCGCGGACTAGGTGACAAGCAACGGGTTGGACTGATTGCTCGGATTCGCGTCCTTGATGCAAGCCCCTCAATTTCTCAACTTGGGCTCGACCTACTTCGGCATGTTCGTGGGACTGTAGCGCCCAATATCGCCGAATCGCTTGTCAAAGAGGTCGAAGCCTGGTTCGTCATGAGGGTTCTCGGCCTTCTGGCCGAGAAGAAGCCGGCAATCATCCAGGCAGCCGAGTTGTCGCGCAAGGCATACGAACTACTCCTGTCGCATGGACCCGATGCCCTCCCAGAATTACAAGTCGGCGAGTGGGAAGGAATTCTTCCCGCCGACCGCGAATTCGTCAAGGCCCTTGTCAAAGTCAATGCACATCCTGCAAGGCAACGCGAAGCCGTTCGAGTAGCATATTTGGCGCAGGAGCACAGTTTGCGTTGGCATCGTCGGGCTTTGCTAAGGGAAGGGGAATTGGACGAGTACCAAGAAAAGGTCCGCCGAAAATGGGAACTCACTGCCGCGCAGACTTTGCAGCAGGACCCAAACCCCTGCCCTGTGGATCAGCACGAATCGCGCGGCCGCCAACTATTGCAGCTAGCAGAGAACGACCGCTCTGTTGCAATCCGTAAGGCTGCCCCCGATTTCGTGCAGCCCGGCTTCACGCATCTCCTGGCGGACCGAAAACTGGTGGCGTGGCACATGAAGGACGTTGCCAATCTCCTGGAGGCCAACCATTGAATCACAGTATTGGCGTTGAGGGCGCTTTTCTCAACTCGGCTTTCGGAGCTCAGGCAATCCACGTCTTCATCGAAGCCTACGAACGGCAACGCAGACCTGTTCCGCTTGAGTTAATCTTCCCCGCCGTCGCCATCGCCTTCAACGGCGACATTCGTGACGAGCTTTCCGGCAACCAGACAAGCAATCTTGTTTCGGTTATCGGTTCAAACCCTCAGCTAAAGGTTGGCCTTTCCGACGCATCTCGCGCGCTCAATTCCTTTGCCTGGCGATCGCTTGGGGTGCTTGTCGCAGCCGGACGCGTTGAACTCAAGCGCGATGGTACGCTTACATCTAGTCAGCCGGTGCAGTCGGTCCCCGACTCAGACAAATGCATCTCCGCCATGAAACTCATGGGGACGTTGTGCGGGAAAATTGGCGATCCAACCACCGTGTTTGCTCTGCTGGAGGTCCAGCCATGATGCGTATCCAAATGCTTACGCTTGTGTCGCGGGACAAACGGCTGCGCGAAATCGACCTCGATAGGCCTTTCACCCTGATTGTGGGTCCTCACGACTCCGGCAAGACCGCAATTCTCCGGATTGTGGAGTATGTTCTGGGGCGCAAGACCTGTGACGTTCAGAAGGGCGTGATCCGTCGAAACGTGGCCTGGTACGCCCTCAGGTTGCAGTTCGAGGATCGCATGGCTTGGATTGCCCGTCGGAGCCCCGGTGCCGACATCGGCGAAAGCGATGAGTGTTACTTGCAAGAAGCAGACTCCCTTGGTAGTCTGGATGTAGATTCTCTCACCGTAAACAGCAATCTTGATGGCGTCACCAAGCGCCTATCCGCGTTGCTGGGCATCCCGTCTAACAAGCTTCTGCCAAAACGCGGAAGCGCGTTGTCCCTCGGTGAAGCAAACATTCGCCACGCCCTTCCGCTCTGTCTTCAGCCCCAGGATGTCTTGGCCAACTCCTCATTGCTGTTCTACCGACAGAATGACGATTGGATGGGACGCGACCTTCGCGCGGCGCTCCCATATTTCCTAGGGGTCATTGACGATGACCACCTTCACGCCCAGCAGCAAGCACGCAGCATTGTCCGTCAAATCAACCAGGTCGAAGCCGATATCAAAGCTGCTAGGGAGGCCGCGAATACGGCAATGGGGCGCGGCGCGTCCATCATTACAAAGGCGGTCAAACTTCAAATGGCAGAGCCCGGCGGCGAAGTCCACAAGATCCTCACCCAAGTCGCGCTCTGGAGCCCGAAAAAGCAGCTGAGCGAAATCACTTCAGGTACGGAACCAATTCGGGTTCGCCTGGCTTCGCTTCATGAACGCGAGGCTGCACTCGAGGCTCGCCGGGCTGAGATTGAGGATTTCCTCACGCCCGAGAAAATGCGGGCCGAGCACTTGGACGAGGCCCTTGTCCGTCTCAAAAGCATTGGATTGCTCGATTCACTTGCTGAAAATGCTTGTCCGGTTTGTGGCGGAGACTTCCATGTGCCAGCTCAACAGGAATTGATTAAAGGCATCCAATCTAGGGTAAAAGTTGCAAAAAGACAGGTGTCAAGCAGCAAAAGAAGTTTGACCGAAGTACAGCTAAAGCTTGCCGACGATCTTTCGAGCGTAAGGGCAGAGCTTCGGGGTGCCTATGCGGAAATCGAGGCTGACGTCCGAATGCAGGGTGACTTGGCAGAATCTCGCACGGTTGATGTTCAAAGGGGCCAGGTTATGGCCGAGGCACGCCAATGGCTTCGGGAATTCGAAGTTGGTAACCAAATTGATGCCATGCAGACTCGGGTGGAACGGCTCGAGCAATTGCATGAGCAGTTCGCAAGTAAACTCGGTGCGGTCGGCGAAGCTGAGGGCGAAGCGGCAATCCTTGTACGGGTTGGTGCGACAGCCACGCGGCTCGCTTTGCAAATGGGCCTGCCAAACACTGATGGCGCCATTCGACTGGATTTGGACAATCTAACAATCGTCGCTGACACTGTAAAGGACGGCCCCGTACCCTTGTCTCAGATGGGCGGCGCCATCAATTGGGAGGCCTTCCACGTCGTCATGCATTACGCAATTCATCGCGAGCTGCATTCCCACGACCGTCCGGTGCCAAGCTTCCTCATCATCGACCAGCCAAGCCAAGTAGGTGCCATTTCAGCAAGTGAAAGCAAGGCCGCCGAAAACAGACTGGCCAAATTGTATGCCTTGTTCCAGGCCTCGGAGACCGAAATCGGAGCTAAATTCCAGGTCATTGTTACAGAACATGAATCGATTCGTGAGACAGGCATTGCCCCCACACCTCATTTCACGTTCACGTTGACCGACCGGCTTGTACCGGCCGACTGGCCAGAATAGCTCGAACACGATTAGGAAATCTTGGGCTCGCCCCTGGCTTTTAGAGTGCAGGCTAGTGTTCGGTGCTACCTTGCCGCAACCGACCTGTGTTATTTTGGTAAGTAGCCGCGCACGAAGGCAAGAGCCCGGGTACGGTAGGCGTCGAACGAAGGCCGATCCATGCTCTTAGAATCGAGCACGACGGCCTTGTAGTCCCATTCCACGATGGCCTGAATGTTCGCCTCAGCCAGCTCCATGTTGTCTGCGTACTTGTCACCGTATCGCATGGCAAGGTCAAGCTTGGCCTGAATCGCGTCACGGAGTTCTTCGATTCGGACTCCAAACTTCTTTTCCAAGAGGTAGACGTCCAAGACGTCGCGGCCTTTGGCCGCTTTGCGAGTAAGGATTGCGCGACATTTTTCGGCCGCGATTTCGCGCGGGTCGTAGCAAACCACCGAATAGCCCTCGCGATAGGACTTGGTATCAGCGTCGTCCAAGAGGCGAAGGGCCTTTGGCTCATCACCCGAAATTAGAGTCTGAACTTCCTGGATTTTGGTGGGAAAGAGAAGCGGCTCGATGAAGTTGATTTGGATTTTGATGTAGTCGTCCTGGCCGGACAGACTCTTGTAGGACAGATTGGCAGTGGCCATGCGGCTGGTGGCTCCCCAGATGATCGCCTTAGGGTCGAACCCATAGCCGAATTTCTTCGCAGCCGCCTCAACCGACGCAACCCAAGCATGACGAGCAAATCTGGTGGCGTCGCGTGCCTTTCCAGCCGGGAGCTCATGCCAATCGGATTGGTGGAGCCAAGTGAAGTCTAGGTCGACGCTGAACCGATAGTAGCCCAAGTAGCACTTGATGAGACAGGTGCCGCCTTTGAAAACAAGCTCTTTGGCGATAGGGGCGTCCTGGGTGAGATGCCGAAGAAGGGCATGCAGCCGGATGTCTTTCTCGAGGAATTCTTGCTTTGCCTGCAATCCAAGGGCGCCGGCAAGGGTCGATACAAGTTGCTTCAGAGTGCCGCCTCC
Organism: Thermoplasmata archaeon; assembly: GCA_023269235.1. Lineage (GTDB taxonomy): Archaea > Thermoplasmatota > E2 > JACPAO01 > JAHFTW01 > JAHFTW01. Next base: position 80,578 of record JAHFTW010000004.1, on the reverse strand, counting down.
ACCATGCCCCTAACAGCCTCTGGATAGTTTGGAAGATAGGAACGCAGCGTATCGACACGGACGCTTTCCAGATGTTCTCGCCAAGTCCCGGAAGGAGCTCGTCCCTTTGCCATTGCGTAATAATCCAGGTAAGCGAAGTCGAGAACGGTCTTTTCAGGGTCGCTAACGAAGTATTCGCCTTTCCGTACCACGCCAAAGCGGCCCATTTCGGCGCGCCACTTATGGATAATGAAGCGACGGCCTGCGATCGGTACGCCATTCGGGCGATAGAACGCGTCGCTGATGACGTGCTCGTCCAATCGATATTCGTGCCCCATCCCATGCAAGCGAAGCGCAGTGTGTAGTCCAAAGTACCAGGTTCCAATATCCTTGGCCTTGGCTCCGCGGGCAAACAAGTTCAGAGGGTTGAACCCCTTGTGGAGAAGGATTTCCTCTGGCTTGCAAAGATAGTAGAAGCCTTTGAAGAGCGGCAAAAGGCGGCGGTTCTCACTTAGCGTACGGATGGTGGCATCCGGATTGAGATCGATTCGGCGAGCCAATTCGGCAATCCGCGCCTTAGGTACCACGTCTACGCCGCCGGTGGCGAGAGTTTCCCAGACTAGACGTGATTCAGCCATATCGCTTCAGACCATTATAGCACGCGCCATGATATGACTCCTTTCCATGGCTTGTATAAGGACTTGATAAACAATCCATGTCATTCCAAGTCCCTTTATGCCTTACAGTAATTTGCCAGCTGATTGAGATGGTACGGAGAAAACGGCAACCTACACTTGTCGGGCTTTCCCGGCTAGTCGCGCATGCAGATCTTCAATCCCCAGATGGTCCCAACAGTATTGTTCCCATTCGTGGAGCGCAGCCGACAGCATGTCGCCAGGATGCAGCTCGTTGCCGTTGGCAATCACGACGACACGGGCATAGAGGTCGCCCATGGAAAACTCCGCGGAATTCATTGGTTCGCCCCGCTGGGCGAGCGCGAGTGGTCCTGTAGTCCAGGCCTTGTATCTGTCGTCATTCCGCCGAGGTCCGTGCTTGGAACGGGCAGCAATATCCGCGATTGCCCCTTGGAGGGGCGTCGAAACGAAGGCCTTGAGAGACGCGCTCATCTTCTGAGTTTTCTCCGCGGCATGCACCCAATCGCGGACATGTGTGATGGCTTGTGCTGCCACTAGAAAGTCGTCAATCAGAAACTCCACCGCCTGGGGCGTAATTGGACCGTTCTGAAACGTGCGGAATCGCTGAACAGCGCGCTTGGCCACTTCTAGTTGTAGCTGGTAGCTGAAATTGTGGTCTCTGAGGTCGACGTGAACAATCGAGTTGCCTTCATCCCGGGAAGGCGCTAGTTCGCGCGCCCGGCGGCTCTCGCGCATGAAACGGCTACTGGCCTGCCTCTAAATCAGCTGCACGGCAGTGGCCACTAGGTAAAACGGGTCGACTGAAACGAGTGCGGCATCTCTGGTTGCATGGCTTCCAAATAAGCGCCGCGCCGGCAGACCTAAGGGAACGTGACCCGTCTGGACAATGTGGTTCGAGTCATCAAGATTCGGGGTCCCGTTGTTCTCGAATTCCCGGATGGGAGTACGGCTCGCATTGATCCAGCCAAGGCGCGGGGCGTCGCGCCCCCCCGCAAAGGCGGGCGACCGCTGAGTCCGGCCACCGTGACCCTCAAGTCCGCCATGGAGAAGGATCACCGGGCTGGCAAGGTACGCGACCGGTCTTACTATCTCGAGGTTCTCAGGGGCGCAGGCCATACGAGCAGCCTAGCTAGCGCGAACTTGATTGTCAACCGCGAAGCGAAGCGCATCTTCGGCAAGAGTCTAGGACGTCCGAAGGGCCTCCGGCGCGCCAAAACCGCCCGAGGGGTAGCCCGTGGCCGACGACCGTCCCACGAGACCGAACTCCTGCGCCCGAAAATGGCCGCGGACAAGGCCATGGGGAAACTTCTCGACGGCCGCCAGTACCTTGCGTGGCTCATGGAACAGCCCGGGGTCACTCGTGGCATCAAGAGGGCTCGGCCAATCGTCTACCGCGAGCTTCGCAAAGTATCGGCCTAGTTTCAGCTCCGAAAGATCGAAAGCTTGGCTGTGGACGTATCGAGCATGGAACTTCGAAGGCTGTTCACGTCCGCGCCTCACGGGGAGCAGTCCGTGTTTTTGCTCGAGGATGCCGCCAAGGCGGAAGCCCGAATCTACGAGCTGCACGATTCGCGTGGGAACGCAACGCCACTGTTGGGAAGCGAGATGGATTCGCTTGTTCAGTGGTGGGGACAGGAACGGGCGCGTCGCCTCTAGTAGTCCGGGCCGCGGCAGAACGTCTTCGCCTAGTGTGTCGACAGCGTCAGCTAGCCCGGAGAATCTTGCGATATTCGCGATAAACTGTATCGCGCAATTTTAGCTTAGGCGTCTGAAGGCGACGAGCCGACCAGTGCAGGAAGTCCCCAAGAGATGGGGGCTTGCCAGCCTCCTTCAGGCGAAGGAGTTCCTTGCGGATCACGAGCGTTTGCCTGTTGGGGGCCCGTCCACGGCCGGCGATGAAGATTGGCTTCCACTTGCGATCCTTGCCCTTCTTCAGGGCGCTACGGACCAATTCGGCCACCATCTTTGCCACGGGGGGCGGAACGGCGTTGCCGACCTGGCGGAATTGGTGAGTCTGTTCCCCGAGGAACATGTAATCGAGCGGGAAGCCCTGGATTGTGGCGGCCTCGCGGGGGGTGAGACCACGGTTGACACCATGCAGCACGAAGCTGTTCGCATCGCGGCTCAAATGGGCGGGAATGGTTGGACTCGGCCTGTCTGAATCCAGCTTGCGATACTTGTCGTGGAACGAACTCAGGTCGTACGGAATCGAACCTTGGGCTCGTGCTTCGAGCTCGCCCGCGGTTTCGCCCGGCTGAAGCGCCGCGTAGATTCCGAGGTCGCGGGCGTTGTGGGCCCGGGCATAGTGGTTCCACGTCTCCTTGTCGCCCGCGCGCTGATACTCGGAGCCCTGACCTGCTTCGACAACGCCGAAAGCCGCCAGTGGCTGGAGGGCTTCTTTGAGGGAAATGAGCTCTTGCGTTCCCGCGTCGATGGTTTCCGCCAAATTCCGCAATAGCTCTTCGGCGCGACGCTTTCCGTGGACGGCCTTGTTCTCGATGCCGATCAAAACGTAACGGGTGCGAAGCTGCGGGGTGCCGTGCCGCTCGGCGCGAATCTTGACTTCCGTAACGCTGTAACCAGCGTCTTGGATGATTTGCCGGGTGGTTTCGTGAATCTTTCCTCCCAGCGCACTCATGAAGGACGGCACGTTCTCCATGACGCAGAATTGGGGGCGGACATTGGCAATGATTTCCGCCATCTTGACAGGCAACCACGTTCGCTGGTCGGCCGCAATCGTACCCTCTCGGTCGTCAAGTCTTTTGGTCCGGAGACCGACAAGACTGAAGGTTTGACAGGGGGGGCCCCCAATGACGCCTGAGATTTTTCCAGCCATCTTGCGAAACTCGCCGCTGTTGAGCATGTCAACAATGTTGTCGCAACGAGCAGATTGTTCAGTGGCCCAAGGTCGGTTGGCGCGGTACGTCAGGATGGCATCCAAATCTAGGTCTACAGCCATGTGGGGAACGTAGCCCGCCTGTTCGAAACCAAGACTCATTCCGCCAGCGCCGCAGAATAGATCCAGGACCCGTTCGCCCTTCGGAACGCTGGCATTGTTGTCTCGCCAAAATGCGCAAAGATTCCGCACAGGGCAGCTGCCACATGCCGGACGGCTGTTCCTGTGGCAACCTTTTTGCTCCAGGAGAGCCATGTGTTTCGGCAGCCGCTCTAGCAAGTAAGCGGCGGCCTTGGGAGTTCCGCCTAATCGTTGGGCAGCGAGATCCCCCACCTCGGTACTGGTCGGCGCGCCGTAGGCGGCCTCGATCACACGGCCAATCAGGGGAATGTTGCGCTCGACCGCTCCGGAGCGCTTGGTGTTGCGCCTACCGTGCCTGCCGACCTTGAATCCCCGAGTCATCCAGCATGATAACCAGGTTCGTTCGACCTTAAAAGGCCGGGGGAGGGGCGTGAAAATGCCACTGAAGGCTTATTGCCAGGATTATCTGTGAAAATGCGTGGCTGGCGGCAGCAAGGCACCCCCGGGCGGCGATTCGCCGGTTTCCTGTGCCTACTGCCTAGAGGAGGACGCCGAGTTCAACGTTGAGTCCACGGCGATGGATGACGAAGCGTCGGCCCCGATGTGCGGCTGGTGCGAGGGGCGCTCTCGCAACCAGGCCTTCGAGTCCTTTCGCGAAAAGCGACGCTTCATTCTCGATGAACGCCGCAAGAGCCGACGCGCAGTGAATTCGTGGACTCAGCAGGAGATCGACGAGCTTGGCCCTTCTATGCGGGCCTTCATCATCAATGCTCAGCACGAGGAAAAGCGACGCCGCGTGACGAACATCCTGAAGTCGCGGGCCACAAGCCGCCGCATCCTCGAAATGCTGCTAGAGGAATTCCCTGAACTCCGATCGGAATTCGGCAGCCCAGAAGGCGTCAGCTTGCCCCCAGTTCAAGTTGGTCGGCCGTTGACGTTCAAGGAGCCCCGAACCTCGCCGGCTCCCCCAAAGAAGCCTTCGGCGCCCGCTACTCCTTCAGTCGTGAAAAAGGCGCCACCGGTCTTGCCGGCTGTTCCGTCCCGTTCGTCATCACAGCCGGTGGCCCAGTTGCCGTCGCTGCCCACCTCACCGGTCAAGGTTCCCCCATTCAAGGTTCCCGCCGCGTCCAGCCCCGCCATGCCCGCCGTTGCGCCGGCACCGATGCAGACCGACGGGCCGGCGCCCTCCACCGGCGCCCCCGCCCCGGGCTTGTTCGCGGGAATCCGTCAGTTGTTCCAACGACGGAAGCCGGACGTGCCAGCCCCTCCGACGCCTGCCGTGCCGGCCCAAGTCATCCCTCCCAGGTCTAGTTCGCTTGCGACTCCAAGCGCCCGGCCGTCTGCTCGAAGCATTGGGGAGGAAACCGGCCTCTACCCGTTCAAGCAAAACTCGGTTCCCCAGGCTGCGAAAATACCCGTGCCGGCTCCAAAGCCCGTCGCACCTCAATCACGGTCGCCTCTCAACCGTTGGTGGGTTGCCGTCCTCGAAACTGGGAACTGGGAACTCGTGGCCGAAAATACTCGGGGCGCGTTCTTCCGAATTGAGGTCGAGTTCCCTCAGGATCCCCTTTGTTGGGAGACCACCAAGAACGGCCCCGATTTCTCGCGTCCACGACGCCCCCAAGACATGTCCGGCCTGGTGGCAGACTTCTGGCTTCGTCCCGACCTATGGAGCCCCTGCGCGAAGCCTGCTTACGTTGTCGAGACACGGCAGCGGGCCAACATCGCAATCCCTCAAGGCTGGGCGCCGGTGACGGCCTTCCTAGACGATTCAGAACTTGAGCAAGTGCGGGCTTCCCGCACCACCAATCCTTGGTTGATACCGAATCCAGCGTTGTCTCGTGCACTAGTCGATTGGCGTCGCTTGTTGTCGCCAACACCGGCTACGTCATCGGTTCAACTACTGGAATCAGAGCCCCCAGAAGCGGATGACGAGGCCGCAATCTTCGAACCACCATCGGTCGCCGCCGACCTGCCCGACGCAGTCCTAGCTGCAGAGACGAGCTTCGATGGGTACGGCACGGCAGAGGAACTGACGTCTGAGGACGAACAGGACCTAGCATGGCTTGCGGCGTTCGATGATGCCTTGGATGATTCCGGTGCTGCAGCCGCTCTGAATGTTCCCGTTAGCGAATTCACCAAGTGGCGTGAATTGAATGGGATTCCCGCCAGGCACGGCCGTACGGTAGGCCAAGACAAGGACCTGGAGCGAATGGCCGCCTATGAGGAGACGTCTAGCGATGACGATGCTTCAGCGCGCCTGGGCATCCATCCGGGTACCTTCGCGGCCTGGCGGAAGGCTCACGGTCTCGCGGCCAAGAAAAAGAAGCGCGAGCGGGTCGACCTGAGCGGCATTGACGACATGGTCTGGATGCAAGTCTATGAGTCGGCTCGCTCCGATGTGGAGGCGGCTAACCGGCTTTCGACTACGGTCACCCAATTCGTCACTTGGCGCCGCGCCCACGGCCTGACGGCCAAGCGCTGGGATGGCTTGTCCGACGAAGAAGATGCTCGATACCAAACCGCCTACGATGGCACCGACTCTGATCTGGCCGCCTCGAAGGTGGCAGGCGTAAGCTACCAGCGGTTCAACACGTGGCGCTCGAAGAAGGGCCTATCCGCCAAGGGCAGCCGACCGGTGCCTATCGACCATGACGCCCGCATGAAGGCCTACGAGGACACGAATTCGGACCGTGAGGCCGCCGACCAGCTTGGAATCAGTGTCCAGGCGTTCAAGACGTGGCGTCGCACACTCGAACTTCCTTCTCAGGGCGGGGCCATCCGGGATGGACAGGGCCGTGCGCCACTCAAGAGCGACCGTGACCGCCGATACTTCGAGGCCTATCTTACTGGTGGGGCCGACAAAGATCTTGGCCCGGAGCTGGGAACCAGTGAGTTGGCATTCGGCCGCTGGCGTAGTAGGCTTGGCCTGCCCTCCAACCATCACGGGAAGTGCAAGTTTACTGGCGAAGGCATCGACCTGCGCAATGGCGACGTCATCGGCCGGAAGCCGATTTGACATCGAACCCTTCCTCAATGCCGATTGCCAACGCCGCAGATGCTTTGGCGATGTCCGCGGGCTTCGGCTGTTCGCCCTTCGCCATGGCATAGGCAACACGCATCGAGGCGGTCGTGTGAGCTGAGGACAGTTTTTTCGTTTGGGCGCCCCAGCGGGACAGGGCGGTCCAGACCCCCGGCGCGTGGCCCTTGACCGAGGCCATTGCCTGATCCTGGTCGATGAACCCAGCCTCATCGAATCCTTCCTGCTGCGAGTAATCCGTTTTGAAGGTGTTGCTGAGCTGAATCTTGAGCGCCTTGCATGAGTCCCAGCAGTCCTGTTTCTTGTGCCACTCCGACGGATACGGAATGCCCGGCCCGGGCGAACTAAGATGGCCATGCACTGCCCGCGCAACCACCATGAATTGTTCCTCGAAGGAAGGCCGTAGTTTCTGCTCTTGCCAGACACGAGACAAATTCAAGTCGCCACCCATGCGGTGGACGAGCCACGCGATGGTGTAGGCGGTCGTGTTCTCCCAATGGCCTGCCAGACCGCTAGTGCGAATCAAGCGCAAGGCGCGCTTCCAGAGGAGCACCTTGGCGACGGTGCGCTTGTAATAGATTTCGTCGACGACGGGATTCTCTTTCCTAGTGATTTGGGTGAAGTGCCCGAAGTTCTTCTGCTTGCCAAGGGCCGCTAGGAACGGTAGTTGGGCCCAGGCATTGATGGCCTTCGCTAGGTCGGTCTTGTCGAACAGTTGGACCTTGGGGTACTCATTGTCGAACGAGCGGCGCTCCTTCCCCACCCGCTTGTTGCGCTCGACGTTGTACTGCTGGCGGATGCGCTCGTAGAACCACTTGTTGACCTGCCCCTCTACCTGAACCGGGGACGTGATCCGGCGGCTGATCTTCTCCAGCTCAAGATGGTAGTTGTCGTTGCTGGCGAAGTCCGCCATCTGGACACTGTTCTGCGTGTTACTGTACTGACTGATCCGGGGAATGACCTCCTCAGCGCGAGCTTGGTCCTTGATGACTGTAAGTTTCATCTGGACCTTGGCGGCTTCGAGAGAAAGCCCGTCGACGTACTTGGCCCGGTGGAGAGAGGCAGTGGTTTGGCCGCCGTTGACGATTTGCAAATCGTGAATCCTTTTGATTACGAGCCGCCCTTTCTCGCGGCTCGTTTCGACTTTTTCGGCTACAGCGCTCAGGCCGTTGTTGTACGTAAGGAACCGGTCGGGTTCCGTTTCGAGGGTGGCGCGAATGCCCTTGTTGACTGGACCGAAGAGCTGCAAGTAGGCGCGGACATTGCGCTCCAGCAGGCGTAGACCCCATCGGCTGTATACGTCAGCCAAGACGTCGCCCGGCACCACCAGCATGTAGGTTGTGCATGCCTCGCTGGAATCATCCATCACCGCATCGAGTGGTGTTGCATCGAGTTCAATTTCGATTGGCTCCCGGCCTTTTGCGCTGTTGTCGACCTTATGGAAGCGCTCAAGGTCCCAGATGCTGGTGGTGAGCGGCTTTCCGTCGAGGGTGGAATCTTCGATGCTGGCGCGTTCAACACGTGCGTCAGTAATGATCACGATCCGTATGGATTCCAATTTGTCGCGCAGCTCGAAAAGGCGTCGGCTCCATTCATTGGCATCGAAGGAAACCTCGATGGTATCGTGCATGCCGGCGAAGGCGCCTTCGATGAATTTGATGGCGCGCTTGGCGACCGTCTCCATGGGCTTTTGGCCGAGAGTGGTGACCTTCCGGGCGTCCTTGAATTCTGTGACGATGACATCGCATGTACGTTCGTCTTCGGAAATCGCAATGCCTGTGGCCTTGATTCCCTTGGCCGGTCGGTTGCAGTAAAACGGAACGGCATCTTGCAGGACCTCGAAGTCCTCCAGTTTGGAGAGCATCATGGCTGTGAAGGCGTTCTCCAGGCTCTCGCCTTCGCTGTCGGCTTGCGCGTTGGCATGAACGCGGCTGTTTAGGTCTTGGACGTATTCGTCCAAATCTTCAACGGTGGTCACTGGCAAAACTCCTTGAGAGCGGCTTCGGGAGAGGGAGCCTTGAATTCAGTACAATGCCGTAAATCAATCTCGTACCGAACGTTGGAGATGGCCGCGTTGTCTGGGAGAAGACGAGGGAACCCTGGACGAACCTGGAACAGGTACTGCTCTGATACAGCGAAAGCTGACGCTTCGTAACGCGGACGATGTTCCTCGAACAGGCCGACCATCTGCAGTTTCCGCTCGTAGAGCGCCAAGGCATTGGGCGAAGGCCGGAACAGATCCCGGACCGAATCGACCATGGAGAGCAGACCCTCCGCTGCTTCGTCGTTCGGGTCGAGGACGTACGCATTGAGCCAAAGCTTGGCGAGGATTTTCGTGTCTAGCTGATGTGCACTGCTGATCTTGATTATGTTCTGGCGCAGCACGCTTGTGGCCTTGACCTCGATGGCCAAGTTGCCGCGGACGAAATCTTGGCTGGCGTGATCAGGCCCGCGCCAAGCCGCAAGGGCCTCATCCGGTCCAATGCGACTCAGGACGTCGTCACGAAGCACTAGAAGTTCAGCGAACAGGCCGCGCTGTTGCTCATCCGTGAGCCCGCGGTGGCGTTCCTCACGGAAAAATTGGTGCCAACCTGCGAGACATTCGATTAGGAGTCCGCGGCGGCGATCTTCGCTGGGTTCTTTGGCAATGCGGGACCCGATGTCCTCGACGAGGCGGCAGAAATGGGGGAGCAAGTCAAGGCTGCCGCCCTTGAGGGCCACCGCCAAGTGTTCGCGGGCATCACCATAGGGATAAGCCTTCGACAATGCGATTACCCGCCACTCCGGGAACAGTCCCATGATTTCCTTGGTCCTCGTGATTGGCACCATCAGTCGGAGGTCCTTGCTTTTAGCAGCCACGTCCACAAGGAGGTCGACCTCGTCGGTGCCCGAGATAATTTGGTACGTTCGGCCGGTCACATCGGTTCGGGCGCCGATGCTGAGTAGGTCCGTCAGGTTGCGCCGGATTCCATCGAAATCAAGCAAGGTCTTCGTCCCCCGTCGCTTCTGCGTCCTCTTCGAACTCGCTATCCCAGATTTTCTGGAAGACGGTGTTGCCGAGGTATTCGACCGTGGCGTTTGAACCGGTGTCGGGGAGGCTGATGCCGTAGCCCCAGACGGGCACAGTTAGCTTTTGGAGGGTGGCCCAGCCCGGCTGCCCCTTGCTTTTCTTGGGGGCATTGGGAATCGCAATCGTGCTGTTTTTGGGGTCCAATGGGTAGAGCACGATGAGGGCGCGTTCCTTGCCGCGGACGCGGCGAATCATGTCCGGATACGGGTCGGTCGGGGCTTTCTTGCCCTTGCGGTGGCGGACCTGGCCCTCGCGGACACCGTTGAAGTCTTGGATGGACAGGTTGAGAGCCTCCTTTCGTTCGGCGGGCGTGAGGTCGATGGCCTCCATGCCGGGGCTGGTGATGGCGCGCATCCGAAGGACGGTGGATTCCGTCCTGCTGTACTCGGCCTTTCGGACGACGCCCTTCATCTTGACTGGGCCCGCTTCGTATTGCTGCCCCTCGCCGCCCTCCGTGAGCGGGATGGCGACGGTCCACCTCTTCAGTTCGCCTTGCCGGACCTTGGTATCGATGTAGCGGCTGATGATATCGGGGCTTGCCTCGGGCTGGTTGTAAGAAGAGGGCATGAAGTCGCCCAGCAATGCGCGAATTGCTTGCGGCCCGACGTTCTCGAAGATGTCTGCAGTGTCAGTCTTCTTTCGCACGACCTGCGAGTCCTTGCTCAGCACCGTGAGGAAGGCGCGCACGGCCCTGTCATTTGCGATGTGCCCCGCCGGTTCTGTATCGTAAGCAAGGGTCTGGAGAAGGCGGCCGCCGAGCGTGACTTGGTATTTGCGAGCAGCTTCCATTTTGTTCCGGCTAGTGACGATAAGCCCAGAGGTGGGGTGGCCGCGGACCTTCAGACCGAACTCGAGAGGAGTCTTCTTGCGGTCTGCCATGTAGCGGAAGTCGCGCTTCAGTTCCTCAATGGCCAAGGCCACGTGCCGGTAATTGTGGTAGACGCCGAGTGTGGTCCAGAGGCGACAAAGATCGAGGTAACCCGGGCGGTAGCCGAACCAGCGACCCATCTGCATCAGGGAGTCATACATGCGGCTGACGCGCATGAAGTAGCTCACAGTCAAGCCCTCAAGGGTTAGGCCACGGCTCAGGCGATCGCCGCCGACTGCGATGTAATACTTGGGGTCGCCAGCGGGATAGGCCAGTTTCTTCTTCGTCCCGCCGTTAATGGCCTCGACTTGCACTTTCTGAGCAGTCTTCTTGAGTAGTGGCGCCAGTTTCTCGAAAGAGGTCGGGTAAGCCTCGTCGCCGAGCTCCCGAGTATCATCCCGCATGATTTCTTCGTCGTACAGCTTGCGCAGACGATTCCATGTCTCGCTCGTCTTGTCCGTCGACTTTTCGAGCTTAACGGCGTTGGCCAAACTGTCGTTGAATTCCCGGACCTTGTCAGCTGCCTGGTTCTGAACCGCCACGTAGCGACTGACGTGCACGAGCATGCTCATGTGATCACGGTCCTGCCCACGGAAAAGCCGCATCGCAATGATGAGGTGGAAGTAAGCGATGGCATCCTTGAGGGAGTCCGGAATGCCACTGACCGTTAGGTGGGATTTGTGGGGCTGTGGGAAGTTCTGCAACCCGTCGTTGATGAATCGGACGACTGGCATGCCCTCGTAGCCTTCGATTCCCCGTTCTAGGTCATCATCGAAGCCGAAGAAACTGTTGGCTCCGATGTATTCCTCCGACGCCTCAAGCATCAGGATGAAGTCCTTGGGGAACAAATCGTCGCCAGCGAGGTTGGCGCTGGCCTCAGGGTGGATGAAGATGTTCGCGAAGGGCGTCGCCGTGTATCCGACGTAGGAACTACGGTCGAAGCGATTGAGGATCCGACGGATGTTTTCGTTGATGCGCGTAATGTTCTGCTGTTGCGCGATGTCGTCGTTGCGTCCGGTATTGACGCTAGCTTGGTCACATTCGTCGTCAACAAGGAGGAGACTGAACGGCATCCGCCCGTCCGTGTACCCGGCTTGGTGAGCTTGGGTTTCAAGCCAGGCGTTCAGGTTGGCGAGAATCCGCGCGTTCTTCTTCACGACAAAGAGATAGCACGAGTTCTTTGGCATGTCCTGAGGCGCGAATTGGTGGGCTTGCTGGTTGAAATCGCCGCCCGTTAGGTTCCGCGTGGCTGAGGTGACGTTCACACGCTGCGGTCGCTGGGCAGCCATCGTCCCTACGCCAACCAGCTTTGATTTCTGGGCGACAATTGACGAGTCGAAACCAACGACCTCCGCGTCTAGGCGACCTTGCGTTTGCTGGCGCAGGTCCTCCATGATTCCGGTGAGAACAATGACAATCTGGTAGCCGACATCCACGGCGCGATTGATGAGTGCCGTGAAGTTGGCCGTCTTGCCGCTCTGAACGTAGCCCACCACCATGCCGCGACGCTTCCAGCGGCCCTCCTTCTTTGGGTTCTCTAGGTAGCGGAGAATTTTGAGTGATTCTTCGCGAACGCTCCGAATGGCGTCCACCGTCCAGCTCGGCTTCTGGCGCAGCAGCTGCTCATACCGATTGTAGTATTCGTATTCGAATTCGGAGGTGCCAATGGGCTCGCCGTCGACGTCCAGCCACTCGACTCGCTCCTCGTCTTTGATGGCTGTGATCTGGCGGCTTTCTGGAACATTTACGCGAATCCAGCGGGCGACCTCTTGGCGGAGGCCCTTGCGTTCGTCATCGGTTATGGAGGGAAGCTTGCGGAGCTTGGCTACGCTGTCCCCGGCATTACAAGCCAAGTCAACAATGGCATCGGCCTCTTCTTCGCTAGCAAACGGTCGTTCGCGTTTGAGGTCCTCAACTTCTTGCTTCGCAATCGCAACTGCGTGGCGGTAGGCCTTGCTTGCTTCAGTCATGGGTTTCCCTCAGGGCTTGCTGGATTTCGGCTGAATCGCAGAACGGCTCGATGCCGATTACGAATTGGACGGCTTGCTTGCGCGTCATCCCCTTTTGCATGCGGCGTTCCACTTGGGCCAAGGCTAGTGCAAGGAGTTCCTTGTCTAGGCCGGCGGCTTGGGGTTGGCTTACGGGGGCCTCGCTCTCATGCAGGTCCGTGCGGATGAGATCGATTGGGAGCGATTTCTCGATTAGAGCGATGATGTCCCGCGCGAGATCTGCTGTTTCCTCGTTCTTGAGGTATTCCTCGATGACCTTGTGTTCCCGGTTGATGCGGTACACAATCCGCTTGTCCTCGAAGCGACGACGCCATACGATTGCCGTGTCACCGTGCGTCCGGCGCTCAAGTTGACCCTTCCTGCGAATGACTTCCTTGGCCTGCTTGCGGGTGTAGTCAGCGATGCGCCGGAGCTTTTCACGGGCTCCCAATGGCGGAATCATGGTAGCCTTCTTGACATCCACATGCCACTCGCTGTCCATGGTGTTGGGCAAGTAGAGGGCGATGCGGGCCGCGTTTGTGGAGGGATGTTTAGTGGCTAGACCGAACCAGGTGCCGTCGAGGATGAGGCGGTTGGCTCGGTAGACTTGGAAGCCCTGGTGTTCGATCCATCCCTTTGTATGGTGGGCTTCGTTGCTTTCCGCCTCAGTCATTTTCTTGTGATCTTTGAGGACGTACGCCTCGACTCGGATGTCTCCCTTTGGGGTAGGGATGGTTTCCTCCATGACGAGTTCTGAGGAACTCCGAAGACAGGGATCCCATGGCTTGAGCTGGTTTTCCTTGCCGTTCAGGAAAATTCTCAAGCCCTTGCTTTCCATGTAATCGTGGAAGGCGCCGCGGATGTGATCTCCGACGCCGACGACGAGCTTGTTGAATTTCTCGCGAGTGGCTGTGTCGTCCTCGGAGGTTGGGCCGATCATGCGGTCGACCTTGTACCAGACGACGGCGGTGCCTTGCTTGAGCTTGGAGACCGTGTCGTAGGCTTGGTGGGCTTCCTTGGGGCAGCCGATACCGAGGTCCCATTCTCCTGTCTCGGTCACTTTGTCGAGATCCCAAAACGCCGCGGAAATCGTGCCGTCCTTGGATTTCGTCACCACGGCCAGTCCCTTGGCTTGACTCCAACTTGCCGTCTTCAGACCCATCGAGTAGCGACCGAGATCCGTCTTCTCGCGTTGTTCACTCGGGCGCCGACCACCCACGGTCATGGCCTTCTCGAGGAAGGTTGGCGTCATGCCTTGGCCGTCATCGACCAAAGTAACCTGGACGTTGCCGCCACCCGACCAATCGAAGTCAAGCCAGATGTTCTTGGCCTTCGCGGCGACACTATTGTCGATCAAATCAGCAACGGCGTCGCCAACTGTGTAGCCAAGCGCCCGCAGGGACTCCACCAACGCGTCGGCCTTTGGAGGTTGGCGCACGAACCGAATTTTGGAGGGTACGGCGACTGCGTTGGCCGATGGTTTTTGCGCTTTTTTTGCTGGCAAGTCAGGCACCCCGGCCACAAATCCGGGTCAAATCGTAGTCCCGGTTTCCTCCCATGGCCGCCACCGTACCGAAAGGAGCAAGGGCCTCCTGCTTAACCGTATCGTGGAACCTCCCTTTGCAGGATTTCATCGGCTATCAACCTCGCCTTCGCAGTCGTCAACTTCCGGATGCGAATTCCTCGCATGGCTCGGTGGTGTGTGATGGTGATGGCGGCCGGCGTAGTATCCGACGGCAAGGGGCACAAGCGCGGAGTCTTCCTCCCGGAGTTGCCGGGGCCTCGCCGAGTCGTCCTTGGCGGCAGAGTAGATTCCGTACGCGAAGGCCATCAGGGCAAACACCCAGTATTCGCCGCTGATGAGGCAGAGGACCAGGAAAGCGATCCCGACCCGTTTCCAGGTGATGATGCGCTTCGGCATGACTGTGGCACTCCAAGCGCTAAGTTAAGGTGTCTTGCCTTCACTCAGGTGAAAGTACCGTGACCGTTGCATTTGAACCGGGGGCCATCCCAACTGGGGGGATTCACGTGGGTGCCTTCGGGTTTTCGAATCCCGAGTGGCTCCTGGAGCCGCTGGGACGGTTTCGCGTGGAAACCCTAATCCTGCTGGAGATGCCCGGAGGCGACCGCGCTCGGGCCAGACTCAACGAGAAAGGCATCGACGTAGACCATGAACTGGCGCGAGTCGTGCACCACGTGGAGCCGCGCATCGTCGACTTATGGAACCCCGGATCGGTTGCCGCCGAGCTAATTCGGCTTGCAGACGGCCTAGCGGCGGAAGGCCGCGGACCTGCTTGGGTCAACATCAGCACCGGCCCCAATCCGTGGTGCGTAGCCGCAAACTTGGCCGCATCATTCGCGGACATGCGTGTTTACCACGTCGACCGGGGTGGACACGAAATCATCCACATCCCGACAATTCGCCAGCCGCGCCCAACGGCTAGAGAATTAGCCTTGCTTTCTCTCATGCCTCGCGATGGAGCAGTGGTATCAGGCACCTTGCTCAAGCGAATGCTGCGTGAGCAAGGTTTCTTCCGTGACTCGAGCAGCGAGAAGCCTGCAAAGAACCGCGAGCAAGGCCAGCTAAACAGCGCACTGCCGCGCCTCTTGGCATGGGGAGCCGTATTGGCCGGGTTCCATGGTTCACGCCGTTGGTATCGCTTGGGCCCTGCCGGAGCGTGCCTCATGTCGATGTTTGCCTAGAATCTGGGCTAGTGCCGCAAGATTTGAGGATTCGATGGTTGCGCCGCCCCTCATTTCGAATGCCGCCCGAATCGACGCTGTATCGTGCCGATTTCGTGCTGCTTTGGAATTAATTGACCGCTAACTTTCCTTCAACCGAACGAGCCCGGTTTCTACGGCGTGGGTGAGCGAGTTGAATCGTTTGCCCGTGCCGATTTGGCCGTTGACCCAGCGTAGAAGATCGGGGTCGAGGGAGACGGTCTTGCGGACCTTTTTGTTGAACTTCTTCGCGGGCACGTTTATCACACCCTGTAGACGGCGTTAAGTAAGAGCGACCATTGGTCATACTAATGCGTCCCGGTGGTGGCCGCGCGGCGCTTTGGGTTGCGCGCCGGCGCGCAGGCACATGACAAGCATGCGAGACTACGACTACAAGGCACCACACGCCAAGACGACTCTTCGCTGGCAGAATCATGCAAACTACATCCTGAAGGTGGTCAGAATCCAGTTGAAGGATGGTCCCGTCGTAGTTCGTGGCACAAATCTACCTCGCATGCAAGTGACTGCGCTCGAGGGGGACGTTCTGGTTGGTATTGACTCCACGGGTTGTTGCCTACGGGTATCGTACACGCCTGACTTTGGCCTAACGGGCGCGCAGCGGTTGGCAGATCCCGATCACGAGGATTGGTGGAACCTTTTCGGGCCATTCGAAGTGGTTGTTGAGCACGAGGGTGACGCATTGAGCGACGACTTTACGCCAAGCCTCTCGCAGCAAGTCCGTCGCACGCGTCGAAAACTTGGGCTTGCAAACGAAGGTGCTTGAGATGGGCCTGGAGCGGTTTGAGTGGCGCAAGTTTAGCGTCGAAGACCCTCAGCCCGTCATCGAAAGCATGGCAACATGGGGTTGGAAGGTCCACTCGATCCAAAACCGGGAGCGAGTCATTCGTTCCCGCCATGCTGGAAGCTCTGTTCATTCGGAGGGCTTGGGTTCTTACTCTGGGACCACGAGTTTTGATCGTGAGTACTGGGTTGAGCTCACGATGGTCCGCGATCCAAGGCATCCCAATTACCGGGAGCTTGTTGACCTTGAGCGGATGTGGCACTCGAATCAGCCAGGTCATCGGGTTGTCCGGCCGCCTGACTTGGGCGAGAGCCGTATCGTGACGTTCCTAGGGTGGTCAGTACTGGCCTTCTTTGGTCTAGCCCCGGTTTCGGCCATCCTGCGGGCGGCTTTACCCCAGTTCGTCGCATGGCGCGAAAATATGGGACAGTTTGGGTTCAACCTAGTCTACGCCGGTTGCTGTATCCTCATTGGACTGGCGCGGGCGACTTTTGCTCATCATCGGCCGACTAGCCCCGGCGATGATCCGCTAAGTGAGGAAGAAAAGCGTGATTGGAACCGTCGGGGCGCCGACTGGAACAAGAAGCGGTACGCTGCATTGAATCGTGCGCAGGAAATCACGTGGACTAGGCCATGAAGTTCCTCGTCTTCGTTGCCCTGGTTGCCTTGCTCAGCGGGTGCACCAGCTCCGCCCACGACGCGCCCACCGCGCCCATCACCGGCACCGACACGTCCGGCACTACGACGACCACCTCGGCATCCTCGACGAGCAGCCACTCGTCCTCCGCTTCCTCGTCGCCGCCCAGCTCCTCATCCTCGACGAGCTCGCACCCCACCACCAACTCGACGACGAACACCACGCAGCCTCCCGCGTGGAACCTCACACACGACGGCTGGACCCCGAAAGCGGACGCCAAAGTGTACCCCGGCGTGCAATTCATCTCCTGGAACGGCGACTGCACCGCCAACTTCGTGTTCACCAACCCGAACGCGACGCGCGTCTTCATCGGCACCGCCGCCCACTGCGCGGCCCTCCCCAAGAGCGGCGGCGATTGCGCCGCCCTCGCGGACCCGGCCCCCGCGGACCCCACCAACGACCAACGCCTCGCCTTCTTCGGCCCCAACCTCCAATGGATGAATGCCGCGGCCGCCACCAGCGTCGGCCACCTCGTCTACAACTCCAACCTCGCCATGAAGCTCATCGGCGAACACAACGTTGAAGCGTGCTACGAGAACGACTTCGCCCTCATCGAAGTCGACCCCCACGTCGTCAACCCCAGCCTCGACCACTGGGGCGGCCCCGTGGCTCCCACGACGAGCACCCACCCCGTCGCAGGTGACCACCTCTACACGGTGGGCGGCACCATTTACCGCGAGACAGCCCCCGGCGTCGCCGGCACCGTCCCCCACGTCCAGGAGATGACGCGGCCGCGCGAAGGCATCGCTACGCCGAGTGAAGCTCTCCCCGTTGACCCCTACCACCTCCACTGGGGCAGCACCGCACAATTTGAGGGCCAATGCCTGGGCGGCGACTCGGGCAGCCCGGTCGTCGACGCCGCCGGCCACGCTCTGGGTGTCATCGAGCGCAGCATCGTGGTCATCGGGTCGAATTGCCAATTCAGCTACGTTGGCCAAATGCTCGACTACGCGTTCACGCACCGCGGCTGCGCGTGGTGCCTGCCCAACGACATCCAGGACCTCATCATGCAAGCCGGAACCGAGACGTTCACGCCCGGCGTATTGTAGCTTCAGAACCGCTGTCTAGACTGAGTTTGGGGCGGCGCCCCTCCGGGTTGAGGGGCTTGCCGCCCCGCCGAGCTGAAAACGTGGACGAATACCAACGCCTAATTCGTGAGTTGCAAGCCGCGGTCACCATTGAACAAGCCCACGTCGCGCTGCGAATGAGTCTCACCTCAGGGCTCACCCAAGAGCAGAAGGCCGCACTAATCCAGTTCGTCCCGGCTCATTTGCGCAAGCCCACGAATCCGCAACACTTGCTCTCCGTAATCCGAACCCTAGAGGCCCTCAATGTCTGGAGCGGACGAGCAACGAGCTGGAGCCGAGAACGGTGGCGTGACAACCCCTGGCAACTTATCCAAGTCAGCGCGGCCCGCGCAATCCTCGCTTGCCGGCCCATGTTCACAGCTACCGACTGGGGCGCGATGGCGAAGGCGGCCCACTGCCTGGCCGTACACGGTCGACCCAGCCAAGCGTGGCCACGCCTATTGGAGACTCTGCAACAGTACCCGCCCAAGTCCGCGTACTTCGCTGCCCAAGTTGCCGCGCGCATGCTATTCACGGCTTGGACCACCCAAAATGATCGGCGAGAAGAGAGCGCGGATCTTCGCCGATGGATCCGGGTCGTCATGAAAGTCGAGGAGCCAGCCCTACCAGCTAGAATGTTGGACCGACTTGGCGATGAAGCGCAAGCCTTCGTGGGCCTTGCTCCGGAGTCTGCCGTGGCTCGCATGGAGGAGTTGGATTGGGCCTGCGCGGCGATGCTGGAAGTAGTCGCAGCCCTGGCAGTTCACCGCCATCTTCGAAACCAACCGGAAGCAGAGGCCTGGTTGAACAGAATGCTTGCCAACGAGTCATAGGTGTCTCGCCGATTTCACCTGACAGAAAAATTCGATGCACCTAATCCTTGATTTGGGGTACCGCCGGAAGTCTGGCACCCCTGATTCGTCTCGACATCTCCCGCGCCAAAACCGAATTACCGCCGGAAGTGGGCGGTATAAGTGCGACACCGCATCCCTAGACTTCGCTGAATTGGATGCGCACGGCAAAGCTGGTGAGCACTGACGAGCTTCGTAGGCTCTTTCACGTCGCCGAGCCCGGCCGCCTGTCAGTCCTGGCCCTTTCGTACGCCGAACTGGCAACCGCCTCCTTCATTCAAGATCTGGCCCAGCTGAGCTCAAAGGCGTACGTAACCGAGACGAAGGCCACAAGGGATGCCTTACCGAATTGGGTGCGTCGTTACCCTTTACTTGATGTTCGTCACATCGAGCAGGGTTTGGACCAGCTCGTCCTCACGTGGGGAACCCGAAAACCTCGCTTCCCATTGGGAAGCCGCGCTGCGTAACTGGCGATATCGCCCGCCAGTTCGCCCGCAGGTACATTGTAAAGCCAAGTAGGAGCGCAGCGAGTTGCGGTTTGGATTCGCATGAGTCTCCAAATCACCAAGACCAACGCCGCAGCCCTCGCGACCCTTAGCCACATCTTTTGCATTCCCCACGGCCACACCCACCTAACCACCGAGTCCTGGATCTGCGGCGAGGCCATCCTCGCGCGCGTCCCCGGCTCCACGGGCCTTGCCAACCTGAAGCCCGTTCAGGCCCCGCCGCAACTCATCGAGTTCGCCAACGCCTACTGCGCCGACCATCCCCACACGCCCGCCAGTGCCGGCGCCTGCCTTGATGACGCTCTGCGCGCCAAGACTGAGGCAGCCATTGGGCGCCTGAATGACGCCGAGCAGCGCGCCGCCATGGCGGCGCGCACGTCCAACGACGATTTGTCGTCGATGACTTCCATCGCTACAACAAACGTCGCTACACGTGGGCCGTACGGTTGCAAGAACGGGCCCACAGCGGCCAAGCCGGGGGTGCCGGCGTGAACCTGACCGACTCTCCGGCCTACAAGGTCAGCACGGCTCGCCGCATCCTGGACGACGTCATCCCCGACGGCCCCTTCCTGTGGCTGCTCACGGTCATGGTCGAGGAGGTCGGACGCCTCCGCGGACCGCAAGCGGCCCTGGACGCAGCTCAAAACGTGTCCGACAACCTGTGGAACCGCCGGCACCTCATGGCGCTGCGCCTCGCCGCCCTGTTCTCGTCTGACCCCGACGAAGAGCACTTCCACCCAGCCAAGGTCGATTCGGCTTCGCTCGTCAAGGCGGCACGCCTGCTCACTGACCTGGCAGAACGGAGGGCCCGGAAATGAACCTCACGCGGAATGCCGAGTACCAACTCGATGTCGCCTTGCGCATTGTGCGCGAGACGTTCTGGGACGAGGACCGGCGCCTGGCGGCCAACCTCATGATTGCATCGGCACCCCCGCAGACCCGGCTCGCGTTGGCCCAAGACCTTTGCGACGCCATGGCCCAGAAGCAGAACCCCCGACACGCCGGCCATGAGGAGATGCTGCGGGCAACGCGCCTGCGATTCCACGACCATCTCCGGGCCCTGAAGGAACGACTTGGCGCGCGGCGGCGCCTGGGGTCGGGCGCCGCGGCGCTGCCCATCATCCAGGAGGACGAAACATGAACCCGGAACACGAAGCCAAGGTCCGTACCATCATCGAAGCCGCCATCCCGGACTCCGAGCACCGCCGCCACATCATGACGAAGGTCCTGTGTGTGCCCAACCAGGACAACGCCCTGGCGCTGGCGGAGTGGACGGCAGAACTCCCCACCGCACCCGACGGCCGCACCGGATTGAAGCGCGATCGACGCGTCCAGACCTCCACCATCGTCAACCGTGTGCAAGCCGTCGGCAGCTACCTCGTAGCGGCCGGCGAGCGCGAATTGGAAAGCCTCGATGATGTGTTCTTCAACGAGTACTTCACCGACCGCACAACTCCCAACCCGGAACAACCGCGGCAGACACTAAGCAACCAAGTCGCCTACGAGCACCAACGCTTCGTTCTCTACTTTCTCCAGAGCCGCTTCGGCGCCGACGAAGGCCTCCGGAGGGCGCCCATCATGAGCTCCAACCTTGCCTGGGGAAGCAACCGCCCCCTCGGTTGCTCCTGGGAAGACATCGCCAAGATGCGCGGCTTGACCGACCTGGAAGGCAAGGCGCAATTGGACTTGCTCAGCGGGACCGGGGTGCACAGCCAGGACCTGCGCGCCATCCGCATGGAGGCCGTCTTCTTCGAAGGCGGGCGAGCCCTGCTTCGCGTCCCCCCAACGAGGAACTGGCCGGACGAACGCATCGTTCCCATCCACCACGAAGCCAAGACCATGGGCGCCTTCGTGCGCCACGTCAAGGCAAACGAACCCGAACGCCAGTTCCTGTTCCCGGACCCCCTTGATTCCACCAAGCCGATGAGTCGCGCCCATCTCGCGTACAAAGTCAAGTTTTGGTCCAAGAAGGCCGTCGTCCGAGGCGTCAACACGCGCACCATGCAGGAAGCCTACCTGCTCTACCTAGCGGGCCGCGCTGTTCCCGACCAGTTTCTCAGCCACATCATGGGCGTTGGCAGCATGAACCGAGTCTACTACATGCGAGACTACGCAGACCGTGCCAAGAAGGCCGGCCGACCCATCGGGGGACCCGCCCGCCAGGCCGGCCCGGACGCAGGCCTAGTTGCCTGCGTCGGATGCGGCAACCCAAACAACGCAGCCGGCGACCAGTACTGCCCCGTGTGCGGAACCGAGCTCACCGAAGATGTCCTGAGCGAAGCCAACGCCATTCGTGCCAAAATCATGCGCGACGTGGCTGACCTGCTCGAGGTCAACGGACAAAGCCTGGAGCAACGCATCCGGGCCGCCATCGCCGCCGTCGAGAAGGTGAACTAGCATGAAGCTGCCACCCGACATTGAAACGTGGGTCAAGAAGACCTGGCACCGACGCGAGGCAGTGCAAGTGCTGAGTCACCTTTCACGTTTGAACACGGAACGACAAGTCCGCGAGGTTCATGCCTACTTGGCCAACTTGGCGCGCAACCGCAAGACCCTCTCTACGGTTCAGGACGTGCTCCGGCCTCTGGTCCGCATGGCCACTTTGGTCGGAAGCGCCTCGCTGGCACCGCCGTCCCAGGAAGTCGTACGCGCTTGGGCAAACACGCCTGCATGGCCTCAGTACCCTCGGGCGGGAACGAAGCTTCACGAAACTCGCATGCGGCCCGTTTCGGCCAGCACTCGCCGTGAACAGATGAAGCAACTTTCCGAGTACGTTCGCTTCCATCTGATTCGCCAACGCGTGACAACCAAGGAGGCCGAAGAGCAGGCGCGGAACCTGGTCTACCAAGATGGCCTCATTGACCTGCCAAAAGGCCGACCCCGGAAGAGAACTTGGCTCAAGGAGGAGCACCGCGTCAAGATGCTGGCTGCCTGCCCGAAAATTCGGCTCCCGGCACTGCACAAGGCCACCGCTACGTACCTAATCCAGATTCTTCCCCACACCCGCGGCACACCCTTCCTGCGCACCGCCCGGAAACACCTGCGCATCGAGGGCGACTTGGCCACCGTCGACGTGCCGCGCGGCTACCGCAACAAGAAGACCGTGACCCTCTACCACAACCGCGACCAAACAAACGCCCTCCTCCACCTGCTGTCTTTGCATCCGAAGAAGGACGACCCCAACGCCCCTCTCCTTCCCGATCCGTGGCAGGCTAGCAAAGGAGTCTGCGCCCCGATGCACCGAGCGACGGCTGATCGCCTGATTCGGCGTGCCTGCGGCAAGGCCAAACTGCCCTACTATGGGGTGCAATCGTTCCGCCGGCTCGGCCACAACCAGGCCGCAGCCAGTGGAGACTCAGATCGCGACATGCGCCTCAAGTTCGCACACAGCCCGATGAGTCAAATGGGCATGCGCTACACGAAACTGGGGCTCGAGGAAGTCGTCCAAATTATGGATGAACTCCAGGGCAAGCCAACGAAGGGCAGGTATTGCACGCGCTGCCGCGGCCCACACGGCCTAGCGGACCAGGCGTGTCGTCACTGCGGCCACCCTCTGCGCAACGCGAACACGATTCCCCTCGACGCGGACCAGCTTCGGTTGGAGCTCGGCGCCGAACTGGCTCTCGCGGAGGACTAGCATGGCCAACAATGTCGCCAAAGGAACCGCCATCGAACGCGAGGCCATCCGCATCCTCGAAGACCAAGGCTACACGGTGCATCGCTGCACGCGAACACCGATTCGCACGGGCCGCGGGTGGATTATGGTCGCCAGTGACGTCTTCGGCTGCATCGACCTCCTCGCCAAGAACTCGGGCCCAACGCGTTGGGTTCAGGTGACGGGCGGCCGCAACATCGGACGCAAGATTCGCGAACTTGAGGCCGTCCCGTGGAACGATACCCACGACTCGGTGGAAATCTGGCGCTGGATTGGCGGCGGCAAGCGCCTGGATGGCCGCAACGGCAAGCCCCGGCAGACCCTGTACTTCCAGATTTACCGCCGCTGCAACAACTACCAGGCCATCGACGGAGATCATGCCCACGTGGTTCGCCGCGCGGCCGTGGGGCGGGCCGCGCCGGCGGCCAGTGAAGACCGTGATGACCAAGCTGGAGCGCCCGAGGGCGCTAATCCTCGTTGAGGCGCCCATGACCAAGCGCGAACCCCCGAAGCACGGGATCCATCACGCAAGCAAGGCCACACTGCGCAAGCGAGTGCTTGACCAGACGGGCGCAAGCAGCATGGAAGACGATGCCGTCGACGAACTCGATGAAGCGATCCAAGACCTCGTCACGGACCTCATCGCCGCGATTGCCAGGTCATGGCAAGCGCAGGCCACCTCGAGGCAAATCCAAGGCCGCACTCCCGCGACTCCGAAGGTCCGGACCCGCCACGTTCTCCGCGGCCTTGGCCAGTTGCCCATCCGTCAAGCCAAAGAGGAGGCGGACGTCCGTGACGACCCCGAAGTCCACTAAGCCCAGCTTCGGCTCCTTCGTGGCGCCCGAGGCAGCCAAAGTCGAGGTCATTGACCGCGCCCGCTACGCCGGTCTTCCGCCAAAGCAGGCAGCCGATCTCATCATGGAGGACTTTCACGCTAAGCGCATCCTCGAGCCCAGCACTAAGCGAAACAAGACTGTGGTGCTTTGCAAAATCCTCCGCGACTTGGCCCAGCGCGGCCTCGACATGGCGACAGTTGACACGAAGTCCATCACGGAATACCGAGCGTTTCTTAGAGCGCAGATCCAAAGCGAAATTCTCTCCGAAAATTACTGTCATAACCTCTCGAAAGATTGGAATTCCGTCCAAAATTTGCTAATGGGACAAGGGGACCAGCGACCCGGCACTGACGGCTGCCTCAAAATGAAGGTCTTTCGCCAGACCGCCAAGCAAGGCGACCACCTTACAATCGAGGACATGGAAGCCATGCTGAGCCACCTTCCGGAGCTCGGAATGCAGAACGCCCACTACCGCAACGCGGTCGGCCTCTTCCTCGAGGTCGCCATGAGCAGCGCCGGACGTTGGGATTCAATTGGCTCCCCGAAAACCACGTTCCAGCAGGTAGATTTCCACCGCGGGATCATCAATTTTCCCAAGGTCAAGAACAAGGAATCCCACGAGGCGCTCGTTACGGATCGAGCCCTGCGCGCAATTGCGGAGCAGCGCGCCTTCCTCATCAAGGCCGGTACATGGCAAGGCGAGGACAAAACTCCTCTCCTCATGGGTCCCCGTGGGGCTGTCGTGACGTACAAGACGGTCAACGAAGGTCTTCACAAATTGGCCGAATTGGCGGGATTGCGCAAGCGCGTAACCACCCATGTTCCTCGCAAGAGTGTGGGCACGCACATGGCGCGAGACAACCCACGCCTTGCGCGCGAACAGTTGGGAATCACGGCAAAAATCTTCGAGAAACACTACAACCAGCCCACCATCGACGACCGCATGGCTCGCCGCGATCTTCTTCCCGGTGTCAACGTGTCAAAGTCCCCTGCGGAACGCATCGGCTCCCTGTACATCGACCTCAAGCGCGGCAAGATCTCCCAGCAGGAATTCGACGACGAGCTTCGCCGTGGCCTTCTGTCCGAAGCCGTCAAGCCGCCAACAAAGGACAACGACCTGGGTTACGGATAGGTTTCACTTCCCCCCTCGATTTCGTGAAACGGTTGCCGGTTTGATGCGCCCCCATGGACCTCCGCCAAAGGTGGGTCATCGCCCGCCAGAACCCGCAAACCGATTGGGAATTCTTCGCGGATCGAGGCGTCTGGACATCCGACCTGCACCGAGCAGTCTTGTTCTACACTCTTTGGGGAGCCGAAGAAGCCGTCGTCCACAGTGCGGGTGGACAGGGGCGGGTACGCAACGCGGCGGATGCCTACGAATTCGCAGTGTCGTCGTCCGGAACCCCACAGGAAGAGGCCGAAACAACCGGCTAACCCCTGGCAACATCCAAGATGGGTGTCGAGTTCTATGGTTGTGATCCCACCAGACCTCGAATCCCGCCTCCGGGCCACGGCCAGCCTTCACCCCGGCCTGTGGTCCAAAATCCAAACGCTCAGTTTGCGTCAAGATGCGCTGGCCAAGAACGCGTACGGCACCGCCGCCATGGAAGGCAACAGGCTCAGCCTCGAAGAAGTTCGAGACCTGTTGGCGCCAAGATTCCGCCGCCAGATTCTGGAGCTTGTGCGAGAGACGTTGGCCCGGGCCGACGGCTGAAATAGCACGAGACAACTAGCAAGGGCGGACCACGTAGAACTCGGGGCCTCCTCGGACAAGCAGGAGATCTCGTACCGCCCAGAAGTCGGCGTCATGTGTGACCACGCGAGCAGTTGGGTTCCAGGCCAGAGCGGTCGCAACGGCCCCAAGGTCGACTCGTGAAATGGCCTTGTTTCGTCTTGTTCCAACCTCGATTCCTGCGTCAACAATCATTGCCGTTAAGGGAGCCTCGGGAACAAGCTTTACGTTGGTTGGGACGGCCATGGCTCCGACGCGAAGCTCGGCTGCAACTCCTTCTGTCGTCAGTAGCTCGTAGTCGTCGCTACCCCAATCAAGGAATTCCCTCGAGGCGCCGTCGGGGTTCTTGTCAGCGTCGATGAAAACACTGGTGTCGATGATAGCGACCTCCCGCTGCCGCGGGTTCGATCTACGCAGTTCGCTGCAATAGTCCTGGAGTGGACGCCTAAGCTCTGCGTATTCGCGAACTGGGTTAGGTTCCCGGTTGGCAAGCACGCGATTCAAGGTTGTCCGGAACTCATCCCGTCGTCCCGAGGGCTCCGCAGTCTCGAGCCCCTCGCGGAGCCTGACCAATGCCTCTCTTTGGGCGCCGAGCATCTGCCGGAGAAGATCTGAACGCTCTTGGGTACGGGCTCTAGCGAGAGCGCCAGGCGTGAGACGTTGCAACACGTGGAAGGCAGTGTGCCTTGATCCGCGGAGGGTCTCAGCCCGACCAATCAGCCATTTCCCAGGCTCTGCCTTGCCACGGCTTGCATCGCGGCCATCGAGCACGGCAAGACGGCGCGTGTTCGGAAGAAGAAAGGGCTCGCCGCGCTTGTTCCCTGCATGCAACATTACGACGAAGAGGCGACCTTCAACTGAATTCGCTGTTCCCAACGGATGGTATCCGTTCGACCAGGATGCGGCGAATCCGGGGTTCTGGTCCCCGATGGTCGTCAAGCTTACACCGCCCAATGCTCCCGTTGGCTTGGAGCAACTTCCAGTTTGCTGGCCAGGTAGCTGAGGCCGTTATTGCGAATCCGATAGGCTAGGTGGTTGCAAACCGCATGAAGGCTGGCCGGATACGACTCAATTGAACGGCCTTCGAGGAAGCGAAGCGCCTTGTCGCCGTAGCAGGCAATGATGCCAAGGACACTGTCTCTTCCTGTTCGCCCCACCTCAAGTTCAATGGCCGCAGTCGGGAGCATTTCGGGCACCGACTCGGCCTTTTGGGTGAAGTAGATGGCCGCGAGAACGTTGCGTTGGTAGTCTTCGCGCACAGCAAACCGTTCATCCTCCGGGAGGCGATTCGTATAGCCCGCGGCGGCCTTCTCGGCCTTGATGGATTGCTGCCAGGCGTCCATGAGCGGCTTGGCTGGAACATTCGTGCAAGAGGCGAGCAAACCTGCGGCAAGGATGCGGCTGGTGGGCTCTCCGCTTCCCAGGACCTGAAGGAGTTTTGGGGTTGACTCGACGGGATTTCGTGCAACTGAGACATGCATGGCTACCCGCTGAACCTTGCCTTTTGCCTCTGAAACTAGTCGAAGCGCCGCGCGCGTCCCACTGTCCCCGAAGGATTCCAGCGTGTCCACGGCGTGGCGTGGGTCAAAGAGGTCCAAGCGGGAAACCAAGGTCTCAAGGGCTTCGTTGGTTCCAATCTTGCGAAGGGCATTCGCGGGGGCGCGGTAACTGCGATCGTCAGCCCTCTGCAAGAGCTTTGCAAGGACAGGAATCGCGGCGGGGTGACCAATCATTCCCAAGGCCCGAGACACGGCCTCAGCCTTGTGTCCGGGGAGAGCTGGTCCGACCTTTCCGTACCCATCGGTTTCCTCTTCGTTGAGCCGTTTTACAAGATGCGGGACTGCGGGAGCCCCTAGCAGGCTCATCTGGACGATGGCCGACGGCGATGCATCCTGTACGAGGATGTCCACTTGTTCTTCGAGGCGTTCAGTAGCTCCGTAGCTCATGTGCGTCGAACCTCCACAGGTTCGTTGGAAGACGCCAATGCGTCCCCATAGGTGGCACACAACGGTCGGCCATAAGTTTTTCCGCCAAATCGGGACGAGCCCATCCTCCCTCCTCGCACGCAAGGGACCTGGGCTACCATCCTCAGGACGGCCGGCCCTCCAACTAGTAACGGGGACCTCGTCCAACCATTGGCCTCGCGTTCGTCCCAAGCGGGTCCATTCGTTCAAGGCTGAGCTGGGAAGTGAATAGCGGGGAATCGAGGTTCAGCAGGAAAGGCTCGATTTGGGCGTCGAATCGCGGCGCCGTTTAGGGGCTGTCCGCGAATGCTAAGAGACCAGTCGATCATTCAATCTCGTGAACGAGTTCCCGCAGATGCCGGCTACGTCGCTTGGGCGTGACGACGTCGTTCGCTACCTCACCGAACAAAGCCAACGCGGCTACCAGGTTTTCCAAGGTTCTCAAGGGCCGCATTTCCTCGTCCTTGCTTTGACCGAGCGCCAGCGGATCAACTTCGTTCTTACCGCCGGAGGCTGCCAAGTGCAGGCCGAAGAATTCGGCCAACCGTGGTCAATTGCAGATGTCTCAACTTCAGCCCAACTTCGGAGCGCTGTGGATGGAATTGCTCAGCGTGTGCTCGGCGCGGGGTGGGCAAGGTCGCCAACCTCCGGTCGCCTTGCTCAAGATTCACCCGCCTCTAACTTGGCAACGATTTCGAGCCTTGTCGGCACAGAAACCGTACAGGCCATTTTCGACCCCTACCTAGAAAACCGGTCTCTTGCTGAACTGATCAAGGTTCTCTCGTTCGGCCGGGGCACGGTAACGAACGGGGTTCGTGTGCTGAGTACTGCGAAGACCACCGGGCAAATTCCCACCCTGACGAAGGCTGGCTTTGACATGTGGCTGGCACAACTCAAGATCACGGGTGAAATCCGAATCATGTCAGGGTCGGAACATCGTCGCTTCATGCTTCTGAGCGGGGGGCAATCTCTCCTACTGGGTCTGTCCTTGAATTCCCTACACAAGAATGAGGCCATTCGGCTTGAACCAGATCTGGAGGATCGCGCGTTCTTCGATAAGGTCTGGACGACTGCGACGCCGCTCGCATAGGATTTCAATGGCCGCCTTCATTCAGCGCAAAGGATTCCCTCTTGTTGAGGCATCCGACGATCCCGAGACCCCTGAATTGCAGGCACGCGTCTTGGCCAACTATGGCATCAAGTTCCCGGAAACGAACATTGAACGTAAGGCCCATGAACTTGGGCGCCAACGCTTAGTCTTGGAAATTGCTGAGTCTCAGGCAAGCCCGTTCGAAGGAGTAGTTGTTCACGGGTCGACGCACCTGTATGACAACTCACCAATCGCGAAATTCTATGGCGTCTGGAAGGGCAAGGGGTCACGCTTCCACTCTGCTGACGAGCATGCATGGTATGCGTGCACTAGCCCAGAGGACGTTCCGTTCGAAATCTTCCAGGACACTGATCCCACTGACTACTCGTTCCATGCGTTCCGGGTACCGCCGCAACAACTGCTAGACTTGCGGCTCGCGGCCCTGGCCCAAGGTTCCCTCCTGGCGCATCTGTCCATGTGGACTGGCACTATCCGCCGGGACGTCGGCAATCGCGGTCCGTCGCCACACCTTGGCACTCAAGTATTGGCGACGGCCGCTCGGCGCCATTTTGCAGGCGCCATCTACGATAGTGTAGCGGCGCTCCGCACTGATGGCAAGCAGGCCGCCGGGAGCAATGTGGTATTGTGGAGCGAAGGCAGCGTGGCAACTACGCTTGCAGATGGCGTTGGCAAGCCGGTCTTTTGCGATGCACCCCCACCCATGCCTTGGCTTTCCACTGACGGAACGGCCTCGCGTTCAACATTGTCGGCCTAGGCGGTGTTGCTCTCTTTGACCGAACCGATGATTGCGGTCAGCAATTCGGGCAGGCGCAGTCTAGATACCCAACTTGCGGTCGTCTCGTTTGAGTCAACGAGGACTACGGCCACGTTCTCGCCCCGCGGGCTTTCCTTGATCCAATGCTCGGCGCGTTGGATATGCGTTTGCGGATTGGGCGTCCGGATGCACACGATTTGCGGCTCCCCTGGAGGCAGTTGTTCAAGGGCCTCCTTGATGAAATCGATGATCTTGCGCGACTGCCAAGCAGTCCAATCAATGGAATGATGGAAATGTAGGGGCTGCAAGCTGGGCGAAAGCGGCGGAATGCGGATTCCGGCCATGCCTGCGCGGGCCTCGCGGCCTTCCGCTGGCCAAGCCTTGCCGGTCGGGTCGATGTCATGATCCATCAATGATTGCCATCCCTGCGACCTGACCAACCGCCCGAGGGAAGCCGCCAATGCGGGTAGACGGCGTTCGAATGCCTTGCCGTCCCCCACGTTTAGATGGATGCCGATGTGCGGATTTGGATCGGGAAGGCCTTGGGCAAGAATGAGGCGCTTGAATTCGTCCCCGAGACGTCCTAGTCGTGCCTGGATGAAACTTTGCTCCAGGGGCTGCACCGTTTTGCATTCAACCCATACTCGTTGGGAAAGATTGAGGGCGATGTCCGCCTGCCGCTTGCGGCCTTTAACAACGACGTCCGGGCTGAACTCAATTTGGAACGGCGATACGTTCTCGGCGACACGCATGGCAACGCTGAGCTCGAACATGGTGGCGTCGTAGGCCGACTCGTTCACGAGGGAAGGAATCAGCCTCTCGAATCCTGGACAGACGGAAAGAGGCCGGAGGGCGGGGACAAGCGAAAGCAGGTGTTGCAGGAACAGGCCGTGTCGCCGACCTGGAGCTTCGATAAGTTGCCCTACCGCACCAACGGCCTCCCATCGCCACTTGGCGCCGATTGTCTTGCGTAGCCATTCCAGGTCGCTAGCCGGCGACGCTATTCCCCAGCGAGCGAGCTCGACTAAGATTTGGTGGAACTCCTCCGGATGGTCGAACCGTTTTGGGCCTCCGAGTTCGAGGATCGGCTTCCGGTCGGCCATAGTCGCGTGGCCCCCGAGCGCCTGCCCTGCCTATATGAAGTGGGCTCGCGCGGAGTGTCTCCGGCCGCTTGAACAAATCGAGGCCCGCCATTCGTTCAAAGCGGGTCCGTTCGTTCAAAGCGGAGCTGGATAGTGAATAGCGGGGAGTCGATTTGAACGACTGATCTACGGGTTATGAGCCCGTCGGGATCTCCTGGCTACCCCACCCCGCTGGTGTGTAGCTGCCTTGCGGCGGCGATGTTTGCGACTTGGGTGGTTGATATGAAGGCGCCGGTGGCGACGGCAGGTTCTTCGCCGACGGGTCGGTCGCCGTGCGTGGGCAAGACCAGGACCGATGAGGCCATCCTCGAGCCGGCGCCGAAACCGAAGGCGAACGTCCCGCTCGCCGCGAGTGGCGCCCTTGGAATCCTTCTTGGCGTCTCGCTCGTTGGTTACGGGCTGGCCCCCGCGGGGGCGTTCGCTTCCATCATGAAGGTCGCGTTCGGCGGGGGCACGCCCCCGGACGACCTGGGCGCGCAGATTGATGGCGCGATCGCGGGCCTGAAGGGCCGCATGGTCTGGGACGTCGTCGGTTTCGTCCTCCTCATCGCCGGCATCGTCTGCTTGAAGCTCGCGTTCCGCAAGCCGAAGCCAAAGACCGTGGAGGAGCAGGTCGAGGAGGCTGTGCGGCGGCGCCTTGCCGAGCTGGGCGCGCGTGATGGCGTCGCCACCGGGGGCCTGGCCGCCTCCGTCCTCGCGGCCTCGGTCCCTGACGAGCCGATCGCTGTGGCGTCCCCGCGACCGACCGTTCCTGCCTCGTCTCAGAGTCCTACGGGAGTCTGGGTGGACAGGCCGCCCGTCGCCGCCTCCGCGCTCCTGCTCACCAACGCGGGACAGCCGGGCCGGTGCCCGCGCTGCGGCCGCATGCTTCTCGGCGGCCGGTTCTGCCGCGTCTGCGACCGGTAGCCATGGCGAGCCGACCCCGCACCGCGCGCGAGGAGGAAGCCTGGCGACGCGCCATGGAAGAGCTGCAGCGCCTGCGGGAGCGCAAGGCACAAAGCGCGGCCGCGGCGCAGGCGGATGACGCGGAGCGCGCGGCCGCCAAAGCCAAGAAAGACGATGCGGCGCGGCGGAAAACGTCCGCCGCCTCCGAGGCGAAGGCCGCCAAGCAACGGGACGCGGAGCAAGCCCGCCGGACCAAAGCCGAGGCTCTGGCGCGCGCGGTGGCGGACCGCGCCCAGGCCGACGCGGAGGCGAAGCAACGCCGCCAGGCCAACCGTGCGGCCACCGCGACGGCGAAGGCCCAGCGTGCGGCCGCGCGGCAGGCAGAGCGCGCGGTCGAGGCCGCGGCCCGGCAGGCCGCCGACGAAGAACACGCCCAGCGGGAGGCCGAAGATGAGGGCGCCCGCCAAAGGGACGAAGCGCGCCGGGCCGACCTCCTCCAGCAGGAGCGCGAGGCCGCAGAGCGCCGCACCCAGCAGGCGCTCGCCAATGCCGCGGCCCGGGCCGCCGCGGTGGCCAAGCTGAAGACCGAGCAGGCGGCGGAGACGCTTCGCCTGCGCGAGGAATCCCGGCAACTGGGCCAAGCGCAGACCGCCGCCGAACGCGAGCGCCAGGACGAACGCGAGGCAGCCAAGCGCGTCGTCGCGGAGGAGGTCTTGAGGCGACGGGCCCAAGCGGCGGAGGAATCGGCGGAGCGCGAGCGCCAACGGCTGGCCGACGCCATGCGGGCCACAGAGGCGGTGCTCGCGCGCAAGCGCCAAGAGCAAGCCAAAGCGCTGCAGGCCGCCGAGCAGGCCGCCGAGCGCCGCCGGCTCGCCGCCCTCCAGCCGGTCGAGGTGCTGGGCCGCGCCGCCAAGAGCGCCAGACCCGGCGAGGTGCAGGTCCGCTGCCCTTCGTGCGGGCACCTGGAGCCGCAGGGAGCGCGGCTCTGCTCCTCCTGTGCCGCCTCCCTTTGACGACCCAAGCGTTGATGGCCTGGGCCCCTGTCGAAGCGTCGTGCAGCACGGCGTCGCGTGGCTCATCGCGGGGACCGCAGGCGAAGGCTTGGAGGCCGGCGGCGAGACGTTCGCCCGCGCCCTCGCGGCGCTCGGCTACCGGCCGACGACGCAGCGCGATTTCCCGAGCCGCATCCGCGGCGGCGACACGACGTTCACGGTGCGCCTGACGCCGGAAGGGCATCTCTGCCCGCCCGAGCGCATCGACCTCGCGCTCGCGTTCAACGCGACCGTCCTGCCTCGCGTGGATGCCCGGATGGGCAAGGGCGCGCTCATCCTCCTGGACGACGGCGTGGGGCCGTTCGTCTCCACCAACGGCGCCACCGTCGAGCCGTTCCCGTTCACCGCGCTCGCCACGGCCGCCGGCCTCGCGAAGGCGAAGAACATGGTCGCTCTCGGCGCCTCCGCGGCCCTGCTCGGCGTCGCCCTCGATGCCCTGCTCGCCAGCGTCGGGGACCAGTTCGCGTCCAAGGGCGCGAAGGTGGTCGAGCAGAACCGCGCCGCGCTCAAGGCCGGCCACGCTGAAGCCCTCTCCCGCTTCGGGCAGTCGCCGAAGTTCTCCGCGCCCAAGCCGGGCACCGCGCCAGCGCTCTTCCTCTCCGGCAACGAGGCTGCGGCCCTCGGGGCGCTCGCCGCAGGCTGCCGCGTCGCCGCCGCCTACCCCATCACGCCGGCCAGCGACATCCTGGAGTACATGACGCCCCGCCTCATGGCGCTCGGCGGCACGGCGCTCCAGATGGAGGACGAACTTGCCGCCGCCAACGTGCTTGCCGGCGCCGGCTTCGCGGGCACGAAGGCGCTCACCGCGACGTCGGGTCCCGGCCTGTCGCTCATGACGGAGGCGCTCGGGTTCGCCGGCTCCGCGGAGACGCCGCTCGTCGTCGTGGACTGCCAACGCCCTGGCCCCAGCACCGGGATGCCGACGAAGCACGGCCAGGAGGACCTCTGGCACCTCATCCACGGCGGCCACGGCGAGCATGTCCGCATCGTCCTCTCCCCCACCGACGTCGCCGACGCGTTCCATGCCACCTCCGAGGCGTTCCGGCTCTCCGAGCAGTGGCGCTGCCCGACGTTCGTCGCCTTGGACCAGCAGATGAGCCTGTTCAAGCAGACCGCCGCGCCCTTCGACGTCGCCGCCGCGGCCAAGCGCCACGCCCCGCGCGGACCCAGCCCCGCCGTCGTCGGCTCGTCGTCGTGGGACCAGACCTACACGCCCTACGGGGACCCGGGTGCCCATCCCCAACGCATCGCGCTGCCCGGCGAGCCCGGCGGCCGCTTCTACAGCAACTCCACCGAGCACGCCGCGAGCGGCTTCACGAACGAGCAGCCGCACCTGCGCGTCGCGATGGTGGATCGGCGCCTGGCGCGCATGGCCGCCATCCCCGCCTCCGTGGACCGCCCCGTCACCCTCGAAGGCCCCGCCGATGCCCCCATCGCCCTCGTGTCATGGGGCTCGACGGTCGAGGCCTGCCGCGAGGCCGCCATCCGCCTGGCCGCGAACGGCGTGAAGGCCAAGGTCGTCGCCGTCCGCCTTCTCTGGCCGTTCCCGCGCACGGAATTCCTCGCGGCCATCGGCTCCGCGCGCCTCTTAGTCGTGGAGGCCAACGCCTTCGCGCAGCTTGCCCGCCTCGTCAAGTCGGAGGCTCCCGTGCACGACCGGCTCACCAGCGTCCTGCAGTACGACGGACTCACCATGGCCAGCGACCGCATCTTGGACGCCGTCGGAGGCATGGCATGACCGCCACCACCCGTCGCCAGTGGGCGCGCCAGATGATGGTCTGGGCGTTCGTCCTGATGCCGCTCGGCTTGGCGCTGATGGTGTGGGGCGCGTTCATGGCGGGCGGCACGCGCGTCCCGCTCGCCGGCTTCGCGCTCGGCTCCGTCGGCGTGGGCGCGCTCACGGTCGGCGGCTTCCTCGGCCGCTTCGCCGTCGCGGGCCCGTACCCGGCCCGTCTGCTCGACGACCGCAAGGAGGTGGACGACTGATGGAGTCCCCCTCCCCCACGCCGTCGCCCTCCGCCAAGCTGACCTTCAAGGAGTTCAAGGGCAAGGACCCCATCTGGTGCCCAGGCTGCGGCGACTTCGGCGTCCTGACCGCGATGCAGAAGGCGGCGGCCAACCTCGGCCTCGACCCGAACACGACCGTGCTCGCGACTGGCATCGGCTGCTCAGGGAACATCACCGCCTACTTCCGCACGTTCGGCATCCACGGCATCCACGGCCGCGTCCTGCCGCTCGCCACGGGCGTCAAGGTCGCCAACCCCGCGTTGACGGTCATCGCGGCCGGCGGCGACGGCGACGGCTTCGGCATCGGCTTGGGCCACTTCCTGCACGCCTCGCGCCGCAACGTGGACCTCACCTACATCGTCATGGACAACCAGGTGTACGGGCTCACGAAGGGCCAGACCTCGCCCACGACGCCGATGGAGATGAGCACGAAGGCCAGCCCGCTCGGCCCTCTCGCCGCCCCGCTCAACCCGCTCGCCCTCGCGCTCTCCGCCGGAGCCACGTTCGTCGCCCAAGCGTTCAGCGGCAACATGGCGCAACTGGTCGCCATCCTCGAGGCGGCGGTGAAGCACCAAGGCTTCGCGTTCGTCAACGTGCAGAGCCCCTGCGTGACGTACAACCTCGTCAACACGTACGACTTCTTCCGCGCCAACACGAAGGACATCGCGGCCGCGGGCCACGACGCGTCGGACTGGGACGCCGCGATGCGCGTCGCCAACGACCGCGCGAACGTCCCCGTGGGAATCCTGTACCAGGCGACGCGCCCGACGCTCCACGACATGGCGCACCCGCTGCCCGCCGACGCCGGCGTCCCCTCCGCGGTCCAAGCCGCCGCCGACCCGGCCAAGGCGCTGGCCCACAGCAAGAAGCGCTTCGACGGCTGGCTCGACGAGTTCCGCGCGCGCTGACCTTCCCGGCTTGCGAAAATCGCACGAAGAGGTTCTAATCCTACGAAAAAGTCGAGAATCGTAGATATAGGACAGGTTTGTCGCAAGGGCACTGGCAAATCCGGAAGGAAACCAACGGTTTCCGGAACCGAGCTGCCGCCCTGGTGACCCCATGAGCCAAACCATCCTGGAAACCGCCCCCCTCGAATGCCCGGAATGCGCGGCCCGTCTCGCCATCACGCCCACGCTCGCCGGCGAGGTCCTCGACTGCCGCGGCTGCGGCGCCGAACTGGAGGTCGTGAGCCTCACGCCCCTGCTCGTCCAGCTCGCCCCCCACGCCGAAGAGGACTGGGGCGAGTGAACCGCCCGCCCCGCCCGGAGCCCGTCCGGCCAACCCCTCACCCTCTCGCCACCGCCCCCCTCGGCCACTGCGCCGCCGCGTAGGTCCCGCATGACGCACATCGGCATGGTGTACAGTCGCGGCCGCGTCGAGGAGAAGATGCTCCAGGAAGCCGCGCAGCGCCAGGGCGTCCAGTTCACGGCCGTCCAGGACGACACCCTCATCCTCGACCTGGACCCGGGCGCGCTCCCGTTCGACGCGGTGCTGGAGCGCAGCGTCAGCACGACGCGCGGACTCTACGTCCTCAAGTTCTGCGGGGCGCACGGCATCCCCGCCATCAACCGCCACGCCGTCGCCGCCGCTTGCGCGGACAAGACGGAGACCAGCCTCAAGCTGCGCCGCGCCGGCGTCCCCACGCCCCGGACCAAGGTCGCCTTCGAGCAGGAGTCCGCCCTCGCCGCCCTCGACCAGCTCGGGTACCCCGCCGTCATCAAGCCGACGACCGGCTCCTGGGCCCGCATGGTCGCCCGCGTGGACTCGCGCCGCGAGGCCGAGCAGATCCTGGAGCACCGCTCCGAGTTGCCCAACCCCGTCCAGCAGGTGTACTACCTCCAGGAGTACGTCAACAAGCTCGGCGCCGCCGGCGAGCCGACCCTCCACCGCGACCTGCGCGCCTTCGTCGTCGGTGACGAGACCATTGCGGCCATCTGGCGCAACAGCCCGCACTGGATCACCAACACCGCGCGCGGCGGCAAGGCGAGCGTCTGCCCCGTCACTCCGGAGCTGCACGACCTGTGCCAGCGTGCCGCGGCCGCCGTCGGCGGAGGCGTCCTCGCACTCGACCTGATGGAAACGTCCGCCGGATTGGTGTGCCACGAGATCAACCACACCATGGAGTTCCGCAACTCCGTCGCGCCGACCGGCGTGGACATCCCAGGAAAGATCATCGAGTACTGCGTCCGGCAGGCCAAGGCATGACACGGCGGACGGCCGCCATCCTCGGCGGCTCAGGCTACACGGGCGGCGAGCTGCTCCGCCTCCTTCTGCGCCATCCTGGAATCGAGGTCGTCGGGGTCACGAGCCAAGGCCACGCCGGCGAGCCGGTCCATCGCGCCCACCCCAACCTGCGCGGCGCCACGACCCTGGATTTCCTGCCCCGCGACAAGCTCCCCGACGCAGACGTCATCTTCTCCTGCACGCCGCACACGGAGGCGATGGCCGTCGTCCCGAACCTGATGCGCGACGGTCGCGTGGTCGTGGACCTCTCCGCCGATTTCCGCCTGCGCGACCCCGCCGCCTACGAGCGCTGGTACGGCACGCCCCACACCGCCGCTCACCTGCTTCCCGAGGCCGTCTATGGACTGCCCGAGACCCGCCGCGCCGCGGTGAAGGGCGCCCGTCTCATCTCGGGTGTTGGCTGCTTCGCCACCGCGACCAACCTTGCCCTGTTGCCGCTTGCCCGCGCAGGACTCCTCGAAGGAGCGCGCGTCGTGGTGGACGGGAAAATTGGCTCCAGCGCCGCCGGCGCCGAGGTCAACGCGGCGGGAATGCACTCGGAGCGCAGCCGCAGCCACCGTCTCTACGCGGCCACCTCGCACCGCCACGCCGCCGAGGTCGAGCAAGAGACGGGCGCCCGCGTCCACGCAAGCGTGCACACCGTCGAGCTGGTGCGCGGCGTCCTCTCCACCTGCCACATCCTTCTGCCGGGCCCCGCGCCGGACGAGAAGACCCTGTGGAAGGCGTACCGCGCGCAGTACCAGGACGAGCCGTTCGTGCGCATCGTCAAGGAGCGCGCCGGCACCCACCGCGGACCGGACCCGAACCTCGTCGCGGGCAGCAACTTCGCGGACGTCTCCTTCCACGCTGAGGCCGGCGACGGCCCTGGCCGCATCGTCGCCACCTGCGCCCTCGACAACCTCGTCAAGGGCGCCGCCGGCTCCGCCGTCCAGTCCATGAACGTCGCCCTCGGCCTCCCGGAGACGGACGGCCTTGGGCAGATTCCGCTCCACCCGGTGTGACGATGACGGACGTACTCGTCGTGAAGGTCGGAGGCGGCGCCAACGTGGACCTGGAGCCCCTGCTGCGCGAGCTCGCCGCCCGGACGGAGCCCTGGGTCCTGGTGCACGGCGGCAACGCCGCGATGGACGCCCTCACTCGCCGCGTCGGCCAGGAGCCACGCTACGTCACGAGCCCGAGCGGCCACACTAGCCGCGCCACCGACGCCGCGACCCTTGCGCTGCTGCAGATGAGTTACCGCGGCCAGGTCAACAACGACCTCGTCCTGCGCCTGCAGCGGCTTGGGTGCAACGCCGTGGGACTCTCCGGCGTGGACGGCCGCCTCTGGCAGGCGACGCGCAAGGAGGCCATCCGCATCGTCGAGGGCGGACGGACCCTGATGCTCCGCGACGACCTGACGGGCAAGGTCCACACGGTGAACGCGCACCTGCTGCGCCTCTTGCTGGACAACGGCTACCGCCCCGTCCTCACCCTGCCCGCGCTAGCCGACACCGGGGAGGCGGTCAACGTGGACAACGACCGCGCCGCGGCCGTCGTGGCCTGCGCCCTTGGCGCGAGCACGCTCGTCATCCTGAGCAACGTCCCCGGCCTGCTGCGCGACCCCGCCGACCCCGCCAGCCTGGTGCCCCGCATCGGCCGCGACGCCTTCGCGGAGGCGCAGACCCTCGCGCAGGGCCGGTTCAAGAAGAAGCTCCTCGGCGCGCAAGAGGCGCTTGCAGGCGGCGTTCGTCGTGTCATTCTAGCGGATACGCGCCGCGCCACGCCCATCGCCGACGCGCTCGCGGGCCAGGGAACGGTGGTCGCGTGAGCCCTGCGCAGGCGACCCTTCCCGGGGGCGAGGCGCGGCTCCTGCGCGGGTTCGCCGCCAAGCCCATCGTCGCCGAGCGCGCCCTGAACGCCACGATCTGGGACGCGGCCGGCCGCGCCTACACCGATCTCGGAGGGGCCAGCCACGGCGTCGCCCTCGTCGGCCACAACCATCCGCGCGTCGTCACCGCAATCCAGGCGCAAGCCGACCGTCTCCTCCATGTCGCCGCCGGCATCCAGAGCCCCGAGCGCGCCGCGTTCCTTGATGCGCTCCACGCCCGGCTTCCATCCCAGCTCGCACGGACGTTCCTCGCCAACTCCGGAGCCGAGGCGATGGAGTGCGCCCTCAAACTGGCCGTCGCCGCGACCGGGCGAGGCCGCTTCGTCGCCTGCCGCGATTCGTTCCATGGTCGCACCGCCGCGGCGCTGTCGGTCACCCATCGCGCGGCGTTCCGCGAGCCGTTCCAGCCCATGCTGCCCAAAACCGAGTTCGTGGCGTTCAATGACGAGGAGGCGCTCAAGTCCGCCGTCCCGCGTGACACGGCGGCAGTCGTCGTCGAGCCCGTGCAGGGCGAAGGCGGCGTGCGCGCCGCGACGGCGTCGTTCCTCCGCGCCGCCCGCGACGTGGCCACCGACGTCGGCGCCATCCTGGTCTTCGACGAGGTCCAGTCCGGCCTCGGTCGCACCGGGACGTTCCTGGCTGCCACACCGTCCGGCGTCGTGCCGGACGCTGTCGCCCTTGCCAAGGGGCTCGCCGGCGGGCTACCCATCGGCGCCTGCTCCATGACCGAGGAGCTTGCGGCGCGGCTGCCCCCCGGCGGCCACGGCTCCACGTACGGCGGCGCCCCGCTCGCCTGCGCAGCCGGCTCCGCGGTGCTTGGCATCCTCGACGACGAACGGCTCCTTTGGCGAGCCCACGCCATCGGCGAACGCCTGCTCTCCGGCATCCGCTCGCTTGCGCATCCTCTTGTCCGCGACGTGCGCGGCTCGGGGGCGATGGTCGGCATCGAACTGCGCGTCAAGCCGCAACCCGCCATCACCGCCCTTCAGGCGCAGGGGTTCCTCGTCCTTGGCGGAGGCACCACCGGCCTGCGCCTGCTCCCGCCGCTCACCGTGGAGGACGCGACCCTTGACAAGTTCCTGGAGGTGCTGCCGCGATGCCTGGGCTGAGCCCCGCCGCCCTGCTGGAGCGCCTCGTGCGCATTCCCAGCCCCACCGGCTCCGAGGCGGCCGCCGTCGCGTTCCTGCAGGAGGAGGCGCGCGCCGACGGGTTCCGCGTCCGCACCGACGCTGCCGGCAACTTTCTCGCCGAGGCCGGCCGAGGCGAACGTCTTGTTCTCTTCGTGGGCCACGTGGACACCGTGCCAGGCACGATTCCGGTTCGCATCGCGGAGGGCGTACTATGGGGGCGCGGCAGCGTGGACGCCAAGGCCCCTCTCGTCGCAGCCTACTGCGCCGCGCGCGAACGGCTCGACGACCCGACCCTGCGCATCCTCATCGCGGGCTGCGTGGACGAAGAGGGCGGTTCCGCGGGGGCGAAGGCGCTCGCGCGCGACCTGCGGCCTGAGGCCATCCTCGTCGGGGAGCCAAGCGGCGCCGACGGCATTACGCTGGGCTACAAGGGCATCCTGCGCGGCACCTTCACCGTCGAACGCGAAGCGCAGCACGCCGGCCATCCGGGCGGAAGCGCGTCCGACGCGCTCGTCGCCTGGTGGTCACAAGTTTCCCGCGATCTCGCCTTCGAGGACGGTTTCACGACGTGCCACGGTCGCCTCGGAGCGCTGCGGAGCCACGCGGATGGCCTGCGCGAGATGGCGGAGGCAAGCTTCCAGGTCCGTCTTCCCCCGACTCTAACCACGACGGCCGCGAAGACCGCCCTGCGCGCCATAGCCGAGCAGCACCAGGGGGCGGTCGTGGTGACCGAGGCGATGCCGGCCGCGACGACAGACCCGCGCAGTCCCTTGGTGGCGCACCTCAAGACGGCCATCCGCGCCCAGGGGATGGCCCCCCGGCTGAAGCACAAGACCGGCACGGCCGACTTCAACCACCTCGCGGGATGGTTTCCCGGCGTCCCGATGGTCGCCTACGGGCCAGGCGACTCCCACCTCGACCACACGCCGCACGAGCGCATCGAGCTCGCGGAACTGGAACACGGGGTTGGCGTCCTATCGACGCTCTTCGACAACCTCGCCGCGAACCCCGTCGTCGTGCCGCCAATCAAGGCTTAATGACGAGTTTTCCAAACTGCTCGCTTCGCTCCATCTTCGCCATGGCGTCGCGGACTTGGTCGAGGCTCCAGGTCGAGTCGATGACGGCGCGGAGCTGGCCGGCCTCCCACATCTTGATGGCATCCTTCAGGTCCTGGGGAATGCCCATCGTGGAGCCGAGGATGCTGAGCTGGCGCCAGAAGATGGCCTTCACGTCCACCTCGGAGAGGCCGCCTGTGGTGGCGCCGCAGGTGACGAGCTTGCCGCCGAGGCCGAGGAGCCGCACCGACTTGCTGAACGTCGCGGTGCCCGTGGAGTCGATGATGGCGTCGAACCCCTTCTTGCCGCTCGCGAGGAACGCCTCCTTGCTCCAGTCGGAGCTGGCCTTGTAGTCAATGACGA
This sequence comes from Thermoplasmata archaeon, assembly GCA_023269235.1. Lineage (GTDB taxonomy): Archaea > Thermoplasmatota > E2 > JACPAO01 > JAHFTW01 > JAHFTW01. The sequence continues at coordinate 39,559 of JAHFTW010000004.1, read as the reverse complement.
CATCGGCGCCCAACGCCTTGACCTTGAGGACTTTGTCGGCGCCGCCCGTGGTGGCGCAGATCCACGCACCGGACGCCTTCGCGATCTGGAGCGCCATGATGGCGACTCCGCCGCCGGCGCCGACGATGAGGACCCGGTCGCCGCGCTTGACACGGGCCTTGCGCTTGACCATCTGCATCGCGGTGATGCTGGCGAGCGGCAGCGCGGCCGCGGTCTCCCAGCTCATGTCGTGCGGCTTGGGGAGGACGTGCGTGGCCGGGACGACGCACTGCTCGGCGAGGCCGCCCCAACGCGTCTCGCCCACGATGCTGACGTCGGCCGGAATGCGCTGGTGGCCGTCGGGGCCCGCCTCGAAGTTGAGGCCGGGGTTGACGAGGACTTCATCGCCGACGCGCACCGAGCGGACATCCGGGGCCACCTCGACGACGACCCCGGCAAGGTCGGTGCCACCGACGTGCGGGAGCGGGACCTTGAGGCCGGGCCAGCCGTCGCGCACGAAGAGGTCGAGATGATTCAGCGCGGCCGCTTTCACCTGAATGCGCACGTCGCCGGGGCCGAGGACGGGGGCTGGCAGGTCGCCGACCTGGATGACGTCCAGCGGTCCATGAGCCTCGAAATAAGCCGCTTTCATCGCGCCTACGCCGCCTTCGCCTTGGCCTCGACAACGGAGCTGGAGCGCTTGCTGACGGGGACCCACTTCTTGCCGAGCTCGCCCGTGTACTCCGAGAGCGGGCGGATGAGGCGGTTGTCGCCGTGCTGCTCGAGAACGTGCGCCGACCAGCCCGCGACGCGGCTGACCGCGAAGATGGGCGTGTAGAGGTCGAGCGGGATGCCCATGACGTAGTAGCTGGAGGCCGAGAAGAAGTCGACGTTGGCGTCGATGTCCTTCTGCTCCTTCATGGCCTTCTGGAGCTTGAGCGACATCTCGTACCACTTCGTCTCCTTGGCCTGCTCGCCAAGGCTCTTGCTGAGCTTGGCAAGGTGGATGGCGCGCGGGTCGAGCGTGCTGTACACGCGGTGGCCGAAGCCGGGGATCTTGCGCTTCTTGGCGAGCTGGTGCCGCACCCACTCCTTCGGCTCCTCGTGGCTGGCCTCGATCTCGAGGAGGACCTTCATGACCTCGATGTTGGCGCCGCCGTGCAGGGGGCCCTTGAGGGTGCCGACGGCGCTCGTGATGGCGCCGTGGTAGTCGGCGAGCGTCGCGGCGGTGACGCGGGCCGAGAACGTGCTCGCGTTGAGGTCGTGGTCCGCGTGCAGGACGAGGGCGACGTCGAAGGCCCGCTCCGCCGCGGGCGTCGGCTTCTTGCCGGTCAGCATGTAGAGGAAGTTCGCGGCGTGGCTGAGCTTCGGGTCGGGGTGGACAAGCTCTTTGTCGAAGCGGATGCGGTGGTAGTACGCGACGATGGTGGCGAGCTGGGCGGTCGTCTCGATGGCCTTGGCGCGGTCGACGTCGACGCTGTACTTGTCCGCGTCGGCGCGGCCGGCCCCGAGCGCGGAGACCGTGGTGCGCAGGGCATCCATCGGACCCATGCTCTTCGCGACGTCCTTCAGGACCTTGAGCGCCATCGGCGGGAGCTCGCGGTTGGCGACGAGGTCGCCGTTGAACTCCTCCAGTTCGGTCTTGGTCGGCAGGTGGCCTTCCCAGAGAAGGAACGTCGTCTCCTCGAACGTCGCGTGCGGCGCCAGCTCGTTGATGTCGTAGCCGCGGTAGGAGAGGACGCCCTTGTCGCCGTCGATGAAGCAGATGCTCGACTGCGCCGCGACGATGCCCTCCAGTCCCTTGGTGAGCGTCGGCTTGGCGGGGGCGGGGGCGGCGGTCATCATGGCACCGGTTGGTCGCCGACCGAAAGGCGGCTTTAACGCCTTTGGGGAGCCCCTCGTCTCGTCCCTCAAGGCCGCCGCTCAGAAAGGTCAAGTCGGACGAGGCCGTGTTGCGGCTGTGCCCCCGTTCGCCTGCGCCCACCGCGGCCTCAGCTCGCGCAAGGCGGAGAACACCATGGCCTCCTTCGGGGCCGCTGTCGCGGCGGGCTTTCCGGCCATCGAGATGGACCTCCGGCTGACGCGCGACGGCCACGTCGTCGTCCTGCACGACGCCACCGTGGACCGCACCACCGACGGCAAAGGCCGCATCAGCCACCTCGACTGGAAGGAAGTGGCCGGCCTCGACACGCGTGACGGTCCAGTGCCGCGCCTTGACGACCTCATGGCGAGCCTGCGCGCCTGGGACGGCCTGTGGAACCTGGAGGTCAAGGCCCCTGCCGCACTCGTCGGCGTTCTGGAACTCGCCGCGCGCCACGGCCTTGACTCCCGCTCGCTCGTCTCCGCGATGGACCCGGAAGTGTTGGAGGAGGCCCAAGCGCTCGCGCCCCACGTGCCCCGCGGTTTCATCGCGCTTGGTCCCATCGAGGAGGACGACCTGGACGCCGCGCGGTCGGCTGGCGCGCGCTGGATCAACGCAGACCACGACTACCTGGACGCCGACGAGGCCGCGCGCATCCTGGGGGCCGGCTTCCGCTTGGGGGCGTACACGATCAACCGCGCCGACCGCGCCAAGGAGCTCGCGGCCCTCGGCGTGGAGTGCGTCATCACCGACGACGAGGCGGTCCTGGCCGCGCTCGGCAAGCCCTTGGCCGCGTGGTAGGAGCCCGGTTGGCCGACGGCCGCGTCCGCACCCTTCATACGGCCCTCAATCCTGCTTGGCGGCGTGAGCAAGGCGTCCCAGGAGCACGCGTCGGCCCGGAGCCGCTGGGAGGAGACGACGTTGCGCAAGTCGCTCGAGAAGGCGCCGGAGCGCAAGCCGGAGTTCACGACGCTGTCGAACCAGAAAGTCGAGCGGCTGTACGACCGGCACGACCTCGAGCGCGTCGGCTGGAACGCAGAGCGTGACCTTGGGTTCCCCGGCGAGTTCCCGTTCACGCGCGGCGTGCAGCCGACGATGTACCGCGGCCGTTTTTGGACGATGCGCCAGTTCGCCGGCTTCGGGACCGCGCACGAGACCAACGAGCGCTTCAAGTTCCTCCTCGCGCAGGGCACGACCGGCCTCTCCACGGCGTTCGACTTCCCGACGCTGCAGGGCTACGACTCCGACCATGAGTTCGCCCAAGGCGAGGTCGGCAAGGTCGGCGTCGCCATTGACACGCAGAAGGACATGGAGACACTCTTCGCGGGCATCCCGCTCCAGGACGTCTCTGTCAGCATGACCATCAACGGCCCGGCGCCGATGGTGTGGGCGATGTTCCTCGGCGCGGCGGAGAAGCAGGGCGTGCCGTTCAACCAGGTCTCCGGGACCATCCAGAACGACATTCTCAAGGAATACCAGGCGCAGAAGATGTTCATCTTCCCGCCTGAGCCGAGCATCGAGCTCGTGCTCGACACCTTCGAGTGGGGCGCCCAGCACGCGCCGAAGTTCAACACGGTGAGCATCTCGGGCTACCACATCCGCGAGGCAGGAAGCACCGCCGTCCAGGAACTCGCGTTCACCCTCGCCAACGGCATGGAGTACGTGCGCCGCGGCAAGGCGCGCGGCATGAGCGTGGACTCCTTCGCCCCGCGGCTTTCGTTCTTCTTCAACGCGCACAACGACTTCTTCGAGGAGATCGCCAAGTACCGCGCGGCCCGCCGCATCTGGAGCAAGTTCATGGTCGCCCAGGGCGCCAAGGACCCGCGCTCGCTCCTGCTCCGTTTCCACACCCAGACGGCCGGCGTGTCGTGCACCCGCGAGCAACCCGAGAACAACATCGTCCGCGTCGCCCTCCAGGCTCTCGCCGCCGTCCTTGGCGGGACGCAGTCGCTCCACACCAACTCCTTCGACGAGGCCCTCGCCCTGCCCACGGAGAAGGCGGTCCGCATCGCGCTGCGCACGCAGCAGATCATCGCGCACGAGTCCGGCGTCGCCAACACCATCGACCCCCTCGGCGGCAGCTACTACCTCGAGACCCTCACGACCGAGATGGAAGAGAAGGCGAACGACTACTTCCGCCGCATCGACAAGATGGGCGGCATCGTGCGCGGCATCGAGTCCGGCTTCTTCCAGCGCGAGATCGCCGAGGCCGCGTTCCAGCAGCAGCGCGCCATCGAGAGGGGCGAGCGCGTCATCGTCGGTCTCAACGACTACCGCATCGACGAGCCACCCTACGCGGACCTGCTCCGGGTGGACGAGGCGGGCGAGAAACGCCAGCTCCAGGAGCTCGCGGAGCTCAAGCGCAAACGCGAAGGCAAGAAAGTCGAAGCCGCCCTGCGTGCTCTCACGAAGGCGTGCGAGCTGGAACGCGACGCGCTGGCCGGCCGCAGCAAGGAGGCCGGCCGCATCGAGGGCCGGCCCAACCTCATGCCTGCGCTGATTGACGCGAGCCGCGCCTACTGCACCTTGGGGGAAATCCGCGAGGCGATGGTCCAGGTGCATGGCGAGTACCGTGAGCCCGCCGTCTTCTGAGCCGGCGCTCGACGCCGTGGCCGCGCTGCGCGCCGCCCGCGACATGGCCCGCAACCGCTTCGTGGTCGCCATGGTCCTTCTCTTCGTCCTCGGCGGTGGGACGCGCATCGCGGGCACGCGTTGGGGTGGCGTCGCGCCCGTCGCCTTGGCCATTGTCCTCCTTCTTGTCGCGGTCGTGGGGACCGGGGCCGAGTGGGGCTGGCGCGGGTGGCGGCTGCACCGGGCGCATGACCCTTGGGCCTACGACCCCGACCTGGACGGGCCGGAATCCCCCGAAGGGCCCCCGAAATCCTGACGGGCTCTGTCCACCGTTTGAACCTTGCCCGAAACAGGCTATAGGGACCAGGCAGGAAAGGAGGGGTCATGCAGCCCAACGCGCATCTGCATCAGCAAACGAAGGACCAGTGGAACGAGGTCCACCGCGACCAGGAGCTCGACGGCTTCCTGGCGAAGGCGAAGAACGTCCACCATGCGGACCCCGAGCCCGTCGTCCACGACCTCTAGGGGTCGCACCGGCTCCACGCAAACCCGGTGATTTCGATGGTGTCTCACGACCAACCCCTCGCAACCCTTGCCAGCACGCCGGTCTATGGCTACGCCATGGGCTTACCCACCACGCCCGACCAGGCCGAGGCCTACTTCAGCCGCCTCTACGCCGTCTGCCACGCCGACGACGACGCGACCGACGAGTAGGCGCAGGCCAACCCTTACACCAGGCCTCCCGCTGGGCCGCGCATGGCCGGGCCCCGCGTCCTTGACTACCGTAGCGACACCGTCACGCAGCCGACGGACGCGATGCGGCACGCGATGGCCACCGCCGAGGTCGGCGACGACGTCTACGGCGACGACCCCACCGTGAACCGGCTCCAGGACAAGGTCGCGAAACTGCTGGGGATGGAGGCCGCCCTGTTCGTCCCCACCGGCACGATGGGCAACCAGGCGGCGCTCTGGGTCCACACCGGCCGCAACGGCGCCATCGTCGCCGAGACGCACAGCCACATCAGCTTCTACGAAGGCGGAGCCGCCGCCCTGCTCTATGGCGCCGCCGTCCTCCCCGTCCCCGGCAAGGCCGGCACGTTCGCCCCCGCCGACCTGGAGCGCTTCTGGCTCCCCCGGGACCCGCACTTCGCCCACGTCAAGGTCGTCGCCGTCGAGAACACGCACAACTGGTCCGGCGGCCGCACCTGGAGCGCCGCCCAGACCCGGACCATCGCCGACGCCGCGCACGACCACGGCGCCACGCTCCACCTCGACGGGGCCCGCGTCTGGAACGCCGCCATCGCGCGCAAGGCCTCGGTCGCGTCGCTCTGCAAGGGCGCCGACTCTGTCATGGTCTGCCTGAGCAAGGGGCTGAGCGCCCCCGTCGGCTCACTCGTCGCGGGCAGCGCCGACTTCGTCGCCAAATCCCGCTTCGCCCGCAAGACGCTGGGCGGCGGCATGCGCCAGGCCGGCCACCTCGCCGCCGCCGGCCTCGTCGCCCTCGACACGTGCGTCGAGCGGCTCGCCGACGACCACGCCAACGCGAAGGCCCTCGCGAAAGGCCTCGCTGGCCTCGGCTTCGGCGTGGACGTCGCCGCGACGGAGACCAACATGGTCATGGCCGACACGACCGGCACCGGCTGGACCGCGCAAGGGTTCGTGGAGGCGTGCAAGAAGGCCGGCATCCTGGCGGGCCGCCGCGACGCCGGCCCGGTCGTGCGCTTCGTCACCCACCGCAACGTCTCCGCCGCCGACGGCAAGGAAGCCCTCGAGCGCATCGCCGCCCTGCGCCCGGCCAAGCGACCTCTCAAGTAGGCCTCCCCCGCTGCCGCCGGCATGAGCAACGACGGGATGACGAAGGCCGGGGAAATCCTTCTGCTGGTGGGGTCCATCATGCAGGTGGTCGCGAGCGCCGTGGTCGTCATCATGGCCATCGTGCTCGCCGTGGTCGGCGCCAGCACGTCGTCATCCTCGAGCCCCAATGCCGGGGCGATTTTCCGCGCCTTGCCCATCGTCTACGGCATCTTCGGGGCCATCGGCATCGTGGGCAGCGTCTTCGGCTTCCTCTCTTACGGCCGCGCCAAGCGCGGTGACCTGTCTGGCGCCTTCGCCTTCGGCCTCACCGCCTCCCTCCTGCCGCCCCTCCAGGTCGTCCTTCTCATGGGCGCCATCTTCTGCAAGGTCGGCGCCAAGCCCACCGCCGGGTCCGCGCCGCCTTCGGGCCGCTAAGGCCACCAAGCGCGCAGGTTAAGGGCCCCCCGCGGCCTGCGAGCGGGCGATGACGAAGCTGGTCGTGATCGGCGGCAACGCCGCCGGCATGAGCGCCGCGAGCAAAGCCAAGCGCCGCGCCCCCGATCTCGAGGTCGAGGTGCTCGAGGCCGGGCACGACATCAGCTACAGCGCGTGCGGCATCCCGTACCTCGTCGAAGGAACCGTCGAGAAGCCGAGCCAACTGCTCGTGCTGTCCGAGGAGGACGCCGCCGAGCGCGGCATCACGGTCCGCGCCAAGACCGAGGCCGTCGCGTTCAACCCGTACACCAAAGAGGTCGCGTTCGCCGGCCCCACCGGCCGCGACTCCATCCAGTACGACAAGCTCCTCATCGCCACCGGCTCGTCGCCGCGCAACCCGTTCCCCGGGCGCGACCTCGCCGGCGTCTTCACCATCCGCCACGTCGGCGACGGCGTGCGCCTCATCCGCCACCTGCGCGAATCCGACACGCGCCGCGTCGCCATCGTGGGCGGCGGCTACGTCGGCCTCGAGATGGCCTCCGCGTTCCTGGAGCTCGGCGCTGACGTCCACCTCCTCGCCCGTGGCGAGCGGCTCCTCTCCAGCATGGACCCGGACATGACGGACGGGCTCGAGGAGTGGATCGAGGAGCAGGGCATCACGCTGCACCGCAAGGCCGACGTCAAGGGCTTCGCCCCCGGCAAGACCCCGGGCGGCCTCGGCCGCGTCGAGGCGAAGAACGACCTGGACGTGGACCTCGCCGTCGTCGCCGTGGGCGTTGAGCCCAACACCCAGTTCGCCGTCAAGGCCGGCGTGCACTCGACCAAGACCGGCCACCTGCTCGTGGACGACAACATGCACACCAACTTCCACGACGTCTGGGCCGCCGGCGACTGCGTCGCGGCGCGCCACCTTGTCACGGGCCGCCCGACGCCGATGGCGCTTGCGCTCCCCTCCAACCGCATGGGCAAGGTCGCCGGCGACAACATCGCGGCCAGCCTGAGCAAGATTCCTGCCCCATCCATGAGCTTCCCGGGCGTCCTTGGCACGCAAGTGACGCGGGTGCACGGCCTCGCCTTCGCGCAGACCGGCATCACCGAGACGGAGGCCAAGAAGGAGGGCATGGACCCCGTCGCCTACCTCGTCGAGTCGAAGACGAAGGCCGGCTACATGCCCGGCGTCGCCGACATGGCGCTCAAGCTCGTCGCCGAACCGGGCACGGGAAAACTCCTGGGCTGCCAGCTCGCCGGCCCGGAGGAGGTGGCCCTCCGCATCAACACCGCCGCCGTCGCCATCCAGGCCGGCCTCACCGCGAAGAAGCTCGCCGAGGTGGAAACCGCGTACGCGCCGCCCTTCAGCCCCGTGTACGACCCCATCGTCGTCGCGGCCGCCGAGCTCGCCAAGCTCGTCCGGAAATAGCGCGAGCAATCATATGGAGCGAACCGGTCCCGCCTCCGTGGACTGGACCGAGCGCTACCGACCGAAGGGTCTTGCCGACCTCGTCGGCAACGGCCCGGCCGTGGCGCGGCTGCGCGAATGGGGCGCGGCGTGGAAGGGCGGCGTGCCGGCCCGCAAGGCGCTGATCCTCGCCGGCCCGCCGGGGACCGGGAAGACCTCGGCCGCGCTCGCGCTCGCCGCCGACATGGGCTGGTCCGTCATCGAGCTCAACGCCTCCGACGCCCGCAACGCCTCGGCCATCCAGAAGGTCGCGCTCGCGGGTGCCGTCCACCAGACCTTCGCCTCCGACGGCTCCTTCCACGCCACCGGCTCCGACGGCGGCCGCAAACTCATCATCCTCGACGAGGCCGACAACCTCACCGAACGCGCTCCGGGCGCCAAGACCGAGACCGAGGACTTCTCCGACTCCGGCGGCAAGGGCGCCATCCTGGAGACCATCCGCGCCACGCGCCAACCGGTCCTCCTCATCGTCAACGATCTCTACGCGCTCGAGAAGGGCTCCGGCGCCGCCCTCAAGACGCTCGCCGAGCTCGTGAAGTTCAGCAAGGTCCAGGCGCGCAGCATGACGCCCGCGCTCGCGCGCATCGCGCACGAGGAGGGCCTCGCCGCCGACCGCGACGCACTCGAGCAGATCGCCATCTCAGCGGAGGGCGACCTTCGCGCCGCGGTGCGCGACCTGCAGGCGCACGGCCAAGGCCGCACGCACCTCAAGCTCGCGGACCTCAAGGGGCTCGGCACGCGCGACACCGAGACGAGCCTCTTCGACCTGGTGCGCCACGTGCTGAAAGGCCGCTCCATCGAGGAACTGAAGAAGGAGACCTTCCAGACCGACGCCACGCCGGACGATTTGGTGCTGTGGATCAACGAGAACCTGCCGAAAGAGTACCGCGACCCGCACGACCTCGTCGCCGGCACGTACGCCCTCGCGCGCGCCGACCTGTTCCTCGGCCGCACGCGCCGCACGCAGGACTACGCGCTGTGGGGCTACGCCTCCGAGATGGCGACCATCGGCGTCATGGCCGCGCGCCGCCACGAGTACCGCGACTTCGTCCCCTTCGGCTTCCCGCAGTGGCTCAGCAAGATGGGCCGCACGAAGGGCGTGCGCCAGGCCAAGGACGAGCTCGCCAACCGCCTCGGGCGCCTCACGCACATGAGCAAGCGCAAGGCGCGCCAGGACCAAGTCGAGACCGTCGCGGCGCTGTTCCGAATGGACCGCGAGTTCGCCGTCGCGATGACGCAAGAACTGGAGTTGGAGGACGAGGAGGTCCTCATGCTGCTTGGCACCGAAGGGACCAGCGTGAACCTGAAGGCCATCCGCGCCGCCGCCAACCCTCCGGAGGCCGACGAGAAGCCCTCGAAGGGGAAGGCGAAGGTTGCGCTTGCGGACGACGCCGAGGTTGACGCGCCAGCGGAGAAAACGAAGAAGCCTTCGCCGAAGGCGGGGCAGAAGTCGCTGTTCTGAGCGATGGGAATTACGGGGCAGGCGAACCCGCGCCGAACGCCACCGCCAGCCGCCAGCCTGCCAGTGCCATGAGCGGCCCCCCCGCCCCCGTCGCGGCGAGATACAGTCCCGCGATGGCGGCGTGGCCACCGCGCCACAGGTCCACCGCCTCGAAGCTGAACGTCGAGAGCGTCGTGAAGCCGCCCAGGACGCCGACGGCGACGAACAGGCGAGTCCCGTGCTCCATCCCGGACGGCATCAGCAGCGCCCCGATGGCGAACGCGCCGACCAAGTTCACGGCCAAGGTCGCCCATGGGACGCCGCCAGGCCGCGTCGGCCAGGCGTCGCTGAGGGCAAAGCGCGCGACCGCGCCGAGGGCGCCGCCCACGGCCACGAGGCCGACGTCGCGCAGGTCCACGACCTCGTCAAGCCTGGCGCCGGCATCAGCCTTGCCCAACGTCAAGCGCCACGGGTGGGCCGGCGGGACGGAACGCAAGGATGGTCCCTTCCAAGTGGGCGGGGTGCAAGAAAGCCAAATTCCCTTCCAAGGTGCTGCCCAGGTAGTCCGGGGCGGCGGTGACGCGCAACCCGTCTTCCCCCGGTCGGAGGATGAACTCGCCCGCGAGACGGGCCGGGTTGCCCGGAGGAATGTTGAGGAGGAGGCGCGTGCCCTCGCACGTGGCGGTGTCGTTCTCGCCGCCGCACTGCGGGGAGTGGAGCGCCTCAAGCCGGAGCACGAGGCCGACCTCCCAAGGCCGGTCCCAGGCAAGGGTCGCGTTGACGCGCCAGAAGAGCGCCGCGTCGTCGGCCACGTCCTGCTTCCAGGACGTGTTGGCAAGGACGGGAACTGGGGCGTCGCAGGAGCGGAGCGCGTTCGGGCAGAAGCCCAGCCCGAAGGCCCCGGACCGGTCGAGGCGGGTGGTCGTGGGCTCGACGCGGACCGCGGTCGCGCTCACCCCGTCGTCGTCGGGGGCAGCGGCGGGCGGGACCGCCTGAGAAGCGCACCCGGCGAGCAGCAGCGCCACCAACGCCACGGTCCAACGCACGCGGCGCCATCGCCCGCCGGGCTTCTTGGTCCTTGCCGTCAGGTCGTCGAACACGACCCGGATCTTCGGTCGCCGCCCTAGAGCCGGCTGCGGGCCAGCTTGAACGCGAAGTAGCCGACGGCGATGAGGCCGGAGCACGCGACCGCGAGAAGCACCCAGAGGACCGGGCTGGCGCCAGCGGTGCTGAGGGCGAGCGACGGGACGTTGTCGAGGAACGGATCCGAGGTCGCGTTGGCGGACGGGGTCGCGGTGGCGACGCGCAGGAGGAAGCCGGCGACGGTGGTGGTCGCCGCCCCCCAAGCTAGCCGTCCCATGCGGAGCACGACCCTGTGCGCGATGATGAAGGATGCGCCAAGGCCGCGCCCGTCTATCCTGGGGGCCTCCAGGTGAAGCTTATATCGGTCTTCTTCTCACGAACTCCCATCCGGTGATTGTATGGGCAACATCCGCCAGACCTACATCAAGCGCGTCGCGATCGACCTGGTGAAGAAGTACAACGACCAGTTCACGGGCGACTTCGACCACAACAAGAAGGTCGTCGCCCAGCTGACCGACGTCAAGACCACCGTCTTCCGCAACCGCATCGCCGGCTACGTCACCACCTACCGGAAGAACTGGGAGGCCGCGACCGTCGAGGCCGCCGCCGAGTCGGGCAAGCCCGCCGCGTAAGCGCGCCGGCTTCCCTGGTTCCTCTTTCCATCCTTTTCTTTCTTCTTTCCTGCTTTTCCAACCCGTTTTTTGGTTTTTAGAGCGCTTCACTGGAGCCAGCTCCTGGAAAAACGAATTACTCGTTTTTGGCTCCAAACTCACCTTTGATATCCTCGCCTGGGCTGGACGGCATCGTGCCCTCCAGCGCCGGCCCGCTGCCTGCCGCCCTCTCCGCCCTCCAGGCCGGCCAGATCGTCCTCCTGTACGACGCCGACGGCCGCGAAGGCGAGACCGACATGGTCGTCGCCTCCCAGTTCGCGACCCCGGAGGCCATCCGCGCCCTGCGCACCGACGGCGGCGGCCTTCTGTGCACCACCGTCGCCCCGGAGCACCACCAGAAGCTCGGCCTCCCGTTCGCCGCCGACCTGCTCTCCGGGATGAGCGCCGCGCACCCGGTCCTCGCGCACATGCGCGCCAACGACCTGCGCTACGACCCCTCAAAGTCCAGTTTCGGCATCACCATCAACCACCGCAAGACCTTCACGGGAATTCCCGACGGGGACCGCAGCCTCACCATCACGGAACTCGCACGCTTTCTCGATGGCATCGGGTCGAAGGCCGCCCACGCGGCACAGCAGGAGTTCGGCGCGCAGTTCCGCACGCCCGGCCACGCCATCCTCCTCAACGGCCACCCCGGCGGCCTCGCCAAGCGCCAAGGCCACACCGAGCTCTCGCTCGAGCTGGCGCGCCTTGCCGGCCTCGTCCCGAGCACCTCGATTTGCGAGATGCTGGACCCCAGCACGGGCCGCGCCCTCTCGAAGGCCGACGCCCAGACGTACGCCAAGAAGCACGGGTTGGTCTTTTTGACCGGCGCCGACGTCGTCGCGGCGTGGAAGGCGACCGTCCCGGCGTGAACGAGGCCGCCGCGACCGCCCCTCAGGCGTCCGCCCCGCGGCCGCACGTGCGCGTCATGACGACCGGCGTCTTCGACCTCTTGCACCCCGGCCACATCGCGATGCTGGAGGCCGCCAGGGCGCTCGGCGACGAGCTGGTCGTCGTCCTCGCCCGCGACGCCTCCGCGGCGCGCGAGAAGCACGCCCCCATCACGCCCGAGGAGCACCGCCGCCGCATGGTCGCGGCCCTCAAGGCCGTGGACCAGGCCGTGCTTGGCCACCACGGCGACTACTACCGCATCATCGAGGAGTTGCGCCCCGACGTCTTCGCGCTCGGCTTCGACCAGGCCTATGACGAGGCCAAGGTCGCCGCCGCCTGCGCCGCCCGCGGCGTCCCTTGCAAAGTGGTTCGCTTGCCCCATTTCATGGGCGACCTCGATGGCACGCGCAAGATCATCGAGAAGGTCGCCGCCCGGGCGGCGTCCCAGAGCCTCTACCCCTGAGGCGCCAACGCCGTCACGCTGACGTCGAAATGGATGTTGCCGCCATCCTCCGTGAACCGCAGGAGATGACTGCCCGACGTCGTGTCGCACGTGTACAGGATGGGGTGGCTGTCAGGCAGGAGCGGGCTTGCGTAGGCGTGGTCGCACCCCGCGACGCCGGACGCCTTGAACCCGAAGCTGGCGCCCTGGGTGGCCGTCAGAAGAACTTGGAGGTGCGTGGCGTTGGCCGGAACCTCGAACTCCAGGCCCACCAAGACCTTGACGGGACCGTTGTCCGGGAGGCCCAGGACGTAGCTCCCTTCGCCGATCACTTGAGGCTCGACGGTGGACCCGGTCGTGGACGTCGTCCTGGGCGTCGTGCCGGACGGGGCGCTGCACCCTGCGGCGAGGACGATGATGAGGAGGAGGGGCCATGCGGGCGGCCGGTTGGCCATGCCTTTCCAGCCATGTCGTTGGATTTGGCCGTTTTGGGGAGTTCTTCGCTCCGTCGCGCGCCCGAAGGGCCTGGGCGGCCCCGCCTCCGTTCGGCAAGGTTTAGCTCCCGGCCACGGTCCGAGGAGCATGGGATTCATGTGGAAGCCGCCGGAGGAGCAGCCGACGGCCCCCGCCACGCGCACCGTCACGGCCCGCTCCATCGAGCGCCGCCTCGGCTACGAGGTCCTGGCCAACAAGCCCAGCACCACGCAGTCCACGGCCACGGGCACGCCGTCCGGCGCCCCAGTCTACGGCGTGGTCGACACCACGTTCAGCACCACCAACATGGGCGCCATCGCCGTGCGCACCCTCCAAGGCCTCGGCATCCCCGGGAGCCGCGTCATCCGCCGCACCGTCCCCGGCTTCAAGGACCTCGCCGTCGCCGCCCAGCGTCTCATCGAGGACGGCTGCGCCATCGTCGTCGCCTGCGGCATGGTCGGCCCCGAGCCCATTGACAAGCAGTGCGGCCACGAGGCGAGCCTCGCCATCGCGCAGGCCCAGCTCCTGACCTCGTCGCACATCCTGGAGGTCTTCGTCCACATGGACGAGGCGAAGGACGACGCGCAGCTCATCCAGGTCACCGAGAACCGCGTCGCGGAGCACGCCGTCAACGCCTTCTGGCTCCTTGAGAAGCCGGAGGAGCTGGTCAAGCGCGCCGGCACGGGCCAACGCCAGGGCTTCGGCGACCTCGGCGCCGCCGACCCCAAGCGGAGCGAGACCCGCCACCTGCGCCCCTCCTGAGACGACCCAGGCACAGAACTCAAAACCTTCAAGCCAGGTAGGCGTCCAGGGGATTGGGATGGCACTGGACCGCAAGGAGGTGGAGCGCATGCTCAAGGCGGGCCAGCCCGACCCCCGCGCCGCTGCCGCCGGCACGGTGGACGCGACCCCCGAGTTCGAGGAGTACACGGCCCCGCCGCGCCTCGACGAGCATGGCCGCCCCATCGGGAAGTCCAAGGGCCTCAAGGAGGCGGGCTACCAGTTCCCGCCCAAGGACCCCAACGCCCCGACGCCTCCCATGACGAAGGCGAACCTGGCGAAGGGCATCGGTGTCCCCGAGATTCCCCGCCCTGCCCCCGGCGGCTCGGCGGCCCCGGCGAGCTGGCCTGTCCCGTCCCTTCCCGGCCAGCCGGCGCGCTCCGTGCCCCCGGCGCACGCCCGCACCGACAAACCCCTCCCGCCCCCTTCCGAGACCGTCGAGGACACCGGCCTCTTCGAGGTGTTCCAGCGCCCCGGCCTCGACCAGAACCCGCGCACCGGTCGTGGCCTGCGCAGCGAGCCCTCCACCCCCAGGGCGGCCGACATCCTCGCCCGCATGCCGGAGCCGCAGGCCGAGGTCGTCACCCCGAAGCGCTTCGCCGTGTACGACCCGCCCTCGCGCCCCAAGCCGACCGAGCAAGAGGAGGACGCCGCCGAGCTTGACGCCCAGGCCGACGTCGCCGCCACCGCCGTCGCGGCCCCGGACGTCGTGATGAGCGAGCCCGTCGAGAACGGCCCGATCAAGACCGTCATCCACCACGACGAGGGCCACCGCGAGGAGGTCATCCTCCCGCCCCCCACCCCGTCGCCGCTGCCGCCGCGGCCTTCCCAACCTGTGCAAGCCTCCCAACCGCACTTCAGCGACGCCCCTCGGCCCGCCCCGCAGCCCAAGGGCCCCGACTCCTGCCGCGTCGGCGTCGTGCAGGCCACGTTCAACCTCGCCATCACGGACGCCATGCTCGCCAAGGCGCGCCGCGAGATCGACCGCCTCGGCCTGAGCCTCGCCGCCCACGTGCGCGTCCCCGGCGCCTACGACACGCCGCTCGCCGCCCAGCACCTCCTCAAGCGCGACGACGTGGACGCTGTCATCGTCATCGGCTGCATCATCCAGGGCGAGACGCGCCACGACGAGCTCATCGCGCACGCCACCGCCAAGACCCTGCAGGAGCTCGCGCTCCGTTTCGAGAAACCCGTCGGCCTCGCCATCACCGGCCCCGGCATGACGGAGGTCGGCGCCTGGACCCGCCTCGACAACGCCGCCTTCGCGGTCGCGAGTGTTGCCGAGCAACACGCGCTGCTGGCCTGAGCCGGGCGGCCCCACAAGGCTTTTCAGCCCTGGTTCCCCCTGAGACGACCATGCGTGGTGTCGCATTGCTTAGCATCGCCCTCGTGGCGACTCTAGTGTTCTCCGGTTGCGCGAGCAAGTCGGACTCCAGCTCGTCCACCCTGGCCGGGTCGTCCTCGTCCGGAACCCAGAACTCGAGCAGCGCTGGAACCTCCGCCTCGACCGCGACGGGCGCGGCGACCTCTTCGTCCGGCGCGACCGCGGCCGGCTCTACGGCCAACGCGGCCCCCGTCATCAACTCCTTCAAGGCCAATGTGACCGCCTTCAAGGCGAAGTTCACCTTCAACGCCACCGACGCGGACAAGGACAACCTCACCTTCATCCTCAGTTTCGGCGACAAGACCGTCAACGCGACCGGCAAGCTGCCACTCGCGAACGTCACGCACGTCTATGCCGCCGTCGGAAACTACACCTCGAGACTGGTTGTCAGCGACGGTGTGCTCATCGCCAACAGGACTCTTCTGGTCAAGGTTGCCGCGCCGGCCGCGGCCTCCTCAGGCGCTGTCATCCAGACCTTCACAGTTTCGTGGACCGTCGGCGTCGCTGGTTGCGGATTGGTCGAGACGGCAGATCATGGGACGGGCGACGGAGTCATCTCCGCGGCACGCAACCTCGACCCCGCGGCGCCGGGCCATCCCTTCAAGGCCGTGTTCTCGGCCTTCACTCCCGACAACCTGGAAGATGACCTTTTCTTCTTCCAGGGCGCAACCCGCCTCCCCGTCCTGGCCGTCACGAAGGACCCCGCCGTAATCGAGGGCGTGGTGCCTGACGGTGCCACCCTCGCCTCGTTCCGCAACTGCGGCGCACGGGGGACATCCGTCACGATGACGATTGGCTAGGACGATTGAACGCCCGCACCGCGAGCCGCTCGAAAAAGTGGCTCTCCTCGGCCACGACCGAGCAGTTGTAGCCCAGCTTGCCCAGCGCGTCCTCCAACGCGACCGGGTCGGCGAGGCTGGAGTGCACGACGAGGATGAGGCGGGGCGGGGGGCGAAGGCGGCCGACCTGCTCGGCGAAGCGCAGGACCGTGGCGTTGCCGTCTGGCCCGCCGTCAAACGCCAGGTTGAGCGGGCCTGGCAAGATTTCCTCGGGCCCAGTCGGGAGGTAGGGTGGGTTGAAGGCGACGACGTCGAAGGGGCCCGGCGCCGCGGTCAGGAGGTCGGACTCCACTGCCGTGAGCGCGAGGCGGTTCTCGGCGGCGTTGCGGCGCGTCGCGGCGACGGCGTGCGGGTTGAGGTCACAGGCCACGACGTCGGCACCGGCGCGGGCGGCGACCAGGCTGACGAGCCCAGAACCGCAGCCGACCTCGAGGAAGCGCTCGCCCGGCCGCACGTTGGCGTGGACCGCCTTGGCGAGCAGGAACGTGTCGTCGCTCGGGCGATAGACGTCCTTGTCGAGGACGATGGCGTAGGCGTGCCCATCGGGGCCGGTCCACCTCATGCCGCGAGCCGCCCCACGAGCTCGGCGAAGCGCTCGGGCGCCACCTGCTCCGGCCGCTCGGAGGCGAGGCCCATCGCGTCGAGGGCCGCCATCGCCTTCTCCTTCGGGACACCAAGCCCAGCGACGGCGGGGGGAATGGTGTTGCGCATCTGCTTGCGGCGCTGCTGGAACGCACCGTCCACGACGGCGGTCCACAGGCGCTCGTCGGCGACCGCGAAGGGCGGGGCGGCGTGCGGCTCGAGCGCGACGACGATGGAGTCCACCGCGGGCGGGGGGTCGAAGGCCCCCGGCGGGACGTCGCGCACCTTGCGCACCGCGACCTGGCGCGCGGCGTGCACGCTGAGGCGTCCGTACGCGTCGTCGCCCGCCTTGGCGAGCAGGCGGTCGCCGAACTCCTTCTGGTACATCAGGACAGCACGGTCCCAGCGCGTCGCTGGGTCGCGCAGGAGTTGGAGGAACGCGACGGTGATGGGGCCCGAGATGAGGTAGGGCAGGTTGGCGACGATGCGGTCGAAGCGGCCGAGCGCCGCGAGGTCGGTCTGCACGGCGTCAGCCGTCACGATCTCGACGTTGGGCCAACGGCCCATGAGGGCAGCGGCGAGCGTCGGGTCGGCCTCGATGGCGACAACCTTGCCGGTAGGGCCGACACGGTGGCGCAGGTGGTCGGTGAGGTTGCCAGGGCCTGGGCCGACCTCGAGGACGCGCTGCCCCTCCGCCAGGCCTGCGCTCGCGACGACGGAGTCGAGGACGCCGAGGTCGCGCAGGAAATGCTGTCCGAGGTCCTTGCGCTGGCGATGCCCCGGGACGCCGGGGGTTGCGTTGCGGAAGCCGGACACGTCCGTGCCGCCCTCCTGCTTGTGCGGCCGCCGCTGCCGAAAGGGGTCGGGAGGCTGCACAGGGACCCTATGGGGTGCGGTGATTTGGAGCGGTCGGTCAGCCTTTGAGGGGTGCGAGCCGCTCGCTTTCCTGCCAGAGCCGCTTGCGGGCGGCGGGGTCGGAGCCTTGCCCTGGCGTCTTCATGGCCTTGCGTTTCGACACCAGCATGCCGTTGAGGGCGGCTGCCTCGGCCGCGGGGACGGTCGCGAGCCAGACCGGCGTGTCCGCGCCCTTCTCCGGCGTGCCACCCATGCGGTTCGTCATCCACCGGAAGAAGCCGCCCGTCTGGTCGAGGAGCTTGGTGTTGGCGACGAGGCCCGGATGGACGGCGTAGGCCGTGACCCCTGAGCCCGCCAGCCGCTGCGCCAGCTCCTGCGTGAAGAGAACCTGCGCCAGCTTGCTCGCGGGGACGGCCTTCATGTAGCTGAACTTGCGGCGCTCCATCTGCAGGTCGTCGAAGTCGAGGGCGGCGCCGCCGTAGCGGGAGGCGACGCTGATGACCCGGCTCGGGGACGCCTTGCGCAGGCTCGGCAGCAGCAGGTTCGTGAGCAGGAAGGAGCCGAGGTAGTTGGTGGCGAAGGTGGTCTCCACGCCATCCTCGGTGACCTGGCGTTCGGGCAGGAAGACGCCTGCGCAGTTCACGAGGACGTCGAGGCGCCCGTGCGCCTTCGCGAACGCGGCGGCGGCCTTGCGGACGGAGGCCTGCGACGCCAGGTCGCCGGCCAGCAGCTCCAAGGAGGCGCCGGGGACGGCGGCCTGGATGTCCTTCAGGGCGGCACGGCCACGCGCGGCGTCGCGGGCGAGCAGGACGACGTGGAAGCCGGCCTTCGCGAGACCCGTGGCTGTGGCCTTGCCGATGCCGGAGGTGCCGCCGGTGACGAGGGCGATGCGCGAAGCTTTGGCCATGCCCAAGAAGGGAGCCTGCTGGGCTTAAGCGCGATTGCCTGGCCTAAGTGCGCCGGGGGCCGCCGTAGCCGCCGCCACCGCGCCACTCGTCCTCGCGGGCCGGGGGGCGCACGAAGATGTGGTACTTCTCGGTGGGGTCCTGCAGCTCGTGCAGGACGCGGCCGACGATGACCTTGAGCGGGTTGGCGATCTTGCCGCGCGCCTCGATGTCGGCAAGCGACTCGAAGGGCTTCTTGCGCTCCTGGACGAGGTGCTCGACGGTCTTCTTGCCGACGCCCGGCAGGAGCTCGAGGGCGTGGTAGCGCACCGAGATGCTGGGGGCCGTGTTGAAGAAGCCCACGAAGCGCTTCTCGTCGGCCTTGATGATCTCCTCGATGACGTACGGCAGCTCGCCGTGCGCGGCGGGGGTCAGCTCGTGGTAGGCGATGCGGCCGCGGATCTTCTGGACCAGCGTGCGGCCCTCGACGTCCTTGCCGACGTAGGCCTTGTCGCCGATGGTGAAGCTCGCGCCCGGCTTGGGGCTGAGCTCGAAGAGGGTGAACTGCTGCTCGCCCATGCCCATCAGGGTGGGCTCGCGGCGCGACGGCGGGGCGTCGGGGCGGCCCTGCGGCAGGTAGTCCAGGATGTACACGTTGTCTTCCATGGCGTCACCTACGGAGTGTAGTTCTCGTCCACGATGGCGATGATCTTCGCGACGTCGCCGTCGGAGAGGTCATGGCGGGACTTCTGGAACAGGGCGCGCACGTCGTCGGCGTGCTGGGGGAGCAGGTCGGCGACCCGGACGGCGAACTTGGCCTCCACGTCGGGGAGCGCCTTCTGGACGGCGGCCACGATGGCCTGCGCGACCTTGGGCTCGACGCGGGCGAAGCGGCGGGCGTGCTCGAGGGCGATCTTCTGCTCGTAGGTGAGCTCGACGCGGCCCTCGCCGGCCTTCTCGAGCATGGCCTTGACCTCGGCGAGGCTGACCAGGCGGCCGGCCTCCACCGTCTCCTCGAGGATGACGTCAGCGTCGGACATGGGAAAATCCTCCTACTGGGTGATGGCGATGAGGTGCTCGGCGCGAACGACGAGGGTCTTGGCCATGTTGCCGTGCAGGACGTCGATGACGAAGGCATCGCCCTGCTTGCCGGCGACCTTGCCAGTCAGGCCCTGGAAGCGCTTGTGGGTCATGCCCTTGAGCTGGCTGGGCTCCATCTTGATGGCGACGGACGAGCCAACGGGGAACTGGGCGAGCACGCGGTTAGGCGGCAGGACGCCGCGCTTGCTGGGGTCCTTGAGCAGCAGGTGGCGGGTCTTCGAGCGGAGTCCCTTGGAGCGGACGGGCATGGTGGTCCTCTTATGTCGGCGGCCTCCCTAGAGGTGACCGCACGCGGTGTCCTGCGGCGACGTGTGGACCCTTATAGCCGTTGCTCCGGCCGCAGGGAGCAAACTGGTCCAGGAGGGCCCCAGGAGGCACCGGAGGCCCTGGAGGAGCGCTTATCACCACGGGGGGGATGGAAGCTGGATGACGGGGGTCCCCATCCGGCCAGCTTGGGCCTTGGCCCTGCTCGTCACCGGGGCGTTGGCTGCCTCCGGCTGCGTCCAGACGGACGACCCGGGCACCTTGCGCCTGGGCTATTTCCCCAACCTGACGCATGCCCAGGCGCTGTACGGACTGCAGACCGGCCTCTTCGCGAAGGCGCTTGGCCCCGAGGTCAAGGTCCAGGCGACCAAGTTCTTCGACGGCCCCACGGCGATTGGCGCCCTCCTGACCGGGCGTGTCGATGCCACCTACGTCGGCCCCAGCCCGACCCTCAACGCCCTCGCGGTCGCGGGCCCCGGCGTCGTCGTCATCGTGGCAGGTGCCGCCTCGGGCGGGGCACGCTTCATCGTCCAGCCTGACCTAGTCCTGAAGGCGGACGGGGATTTCGCAGGCAAGACCTTCGCGAGCCCGCAGCTCGGGAACACGCAGGACATCAGCCTCAAGCATTACCTCCAGTCGCGCGGCCAGTCGACGACGGACAAAGGCGGCTCCGTGCAGGTTATCAACGCGGCCAACCCGGACATCCTCGCCTTGTTCACCCGCGGGCAGGTGGATGGCGCCTGGGTGCCGGAACCTTGGGCGACGCGGCTGGAGCGCGACGGCCACGGCGTGCAGTTCCTTGACGAGCGCAGCCTGTGGCCGGACGGCCAGTTCGTCACGACGCAGCTCGTGACCACCCAAACGTACCTGGACCGCCACCCCGGCACCGTCCGTCGCCTTCTCGACGCCCACGTCGCCGCCACGGCCGCCGTGCGCGACGGCGGGGCCGATGTCCTCGCCACCATCAACGACGGAATCCAGGCCGCCACCGGCCAACGGCTGGGGGACGACCTCCTCGCGGCCGCCTTCGCCAAGCTCACGTTCACCGACGACCCGCTCGCCGCGAGCTTCCTCAAGGACGCGCAGGACGCCCGCGACCTCGGGATCCCGTCCGGGGCCATCCCTCCCGTCGTGGCCATGTACCGCCTCGACCTCCTGAACGCCGCCCGCGCCGCGCGCGGCCTCTCCGCCATCGGGACGCCCTAGGACGCCATGACGACTTCCGCCAAGCCCGACTCGCCGACCCCGGCCGCCCCGACCGTGCCGCCGGCCCTGCGCATCGCCGGGCTCAGCCACACCCACCAAGCCAACGCGGGGCCCCTGGAGGCGCTGAGCAACATCCACCTCGACGTCGCCCCGGGGGAGTTCGTCGTCATCGTGGGGCCGTCCGGCTGCGGCAAGTCCACGCTGCTCTCGCTGGTCGCCGGGCTCGAGACGCCCACGTCGGGCACCCTCGAGGCCGCCGGAAAGCCCATCACGGGACCAGGCCGCGACCGCATCCTCATGTTCCAGGAAGGGGCGCTCTTCCCCTGGCTCAGCGCGCAGGCGAACGTCGAGTTCGGGCTCAAGGGGACCGGGCTCAGCCGCCGCAAACGCCGCGAGCGCGCCAAGGGATACCTCAACCTCGTGCAGCTTGAGGAGTTCGCGCAGGCGCACGCCCATGAGCTCTCAGGCGGCATGAAGCAGCGCGTCGCCCTCGCCCGCGCCCTCGCGCTGCAGCCGGAGCTGCTGCTCATGGACGAGCCGTTCGCGGCCCTCGACGCGCAGACGCGCGACGCGATGCTCGCCCTCGTCCAGAAACTGTGGGCGCAGCAGCGCCACACCACGCTCTTCGTCACCCACAACGTGCGCGAGGCGGCCTGCCTCGGCGACCGGGTCATCGTCCTCTCGCACCGCCCGGGAACCATCAAGGCCAGTTTCCGCATCACCGCGCCGCGTCCGCGCAACATCGAGGACCCGCTCGTCATCGAGGCGGCCCGCCTCATCAAGAACGCCCTGGTGGAGGAGCTCGATTGGCTGCGCCTGCCCCGGTGACCCTGTCGCGCTGGGCGCGCGTGCGGCCGCCGCTCATCGTCCTCGCCGTCCTCGTCCTGGCATGGGAAGCCGCGCATCGGCTCCATCTCTACCCGGACTTCCTCTTCCCGGGGCCGCTCGACGCGGCGCGCAGTCTCGTCGCCCTCGCCCGCTCGGGCCAGCTCTTGCCCTCGCTCACGGCCACGCTGACGCGTCTGGGCATCTCGTTCCTCCTGTCGCTCGTGCTGGGCGCCATCCTCGCGGCCCTGCTGGTGCTCATCCCTTGGCTCCGCCGGGGGGTCCAGCCGCTCCTGCTCGGGCTGCAGAGCCTTCCCGGCATCGCCTGGGTGCCTGTGGCGCTGCTTTGGTTCGGCTTCAGCGAGAACGCGCTCTACTTCGTCACCGTCATCGGCTCGGTGTTCGCCATCACGATGGGCTTCGTGGACGCCTTCTCCCTCGTGCCGCCGCTCTACGCGAAGGCCGGCCGCAACATGGGCGTGAGCGGCGTTCGGCTCCTGGTGCGCGTCACTATCCCGGCCGCGACCCCGCACCTAGTCTCCTCCGCGAAAGTGGGGTGGTCGTTCGCGTGGCGCAGCCTGATCGGCGCGGAGATCGTCTTCGCGAGCGTGGGGCTCGGGTTCCTGCTGAACCAGGGCCGCGAGTTCCTCAACGTGGCGCAGGTGTTCGGGACGATGGTGGCGGTGCTGGTGCTCGGCTCCGCGTTCGAGCGCCTCCTGTTCGCGCGCCTGGAGCGCTTTGTCCGGCGGCGATGGGGCTTGACGAAGGCCTAGGCGGCCGGAGCGTCGTCCAAGATAGCAACGACGTCAAGAAACTCGACCTTCACCGGGACGCCGGCAAGGGCCGCGAACGAAGGCGTGGTGCGGCCTTCGTCGCCGTTCACCATCTCCTTGATGTAGGTCCCGGACTCGGCGTGGACGCGCAGCGAGAACCGGACGCCGGGGTCGGCTTCCATGGCCTCGAGCGTGACCTTGTGGAGCGTGCGCTTGCGCACCAGGTCCGCGCGGCGGTGGCTGACGCGGTCGGGGGTGCGTTGGTCGAGCGCGACGCCCGTGAGCGCGGCGGCGACTTCCAGGACCTTCGCCTTGGCAAGCGCCGTCTCGGCGAGGCAGTGGGCGAGGTATTCCTTGCCGTACTCGCCTTCCTTGATGGCGGCGACCTCCTCGGGCGCGGCCATGCGCAGGTCGCGCACGGCGGCGCCGCTCGTAGCGGTCACGGCGTTGATGCGCGACTCCAGTTCGGGGAGGTCGGCGACGCGGCGACGCGGGTTCTTGAGCTCCAGGATGAAGGGGCGGCCGGTGCCAAGCATGAGGGCGTCAATGTCCTCGCGGCCGGCGCCGTGGAAGCTGAACCCGGTGGCGCCAAACAGGGGTTCGGCGGGCTCGCCGATGGCGTCCTCGACGGACTCCGCGTAGGTGACGCCGGTGTCGTTGCATTCCCAGCAGCCCTTGCCCGTGCAGCGGCGGCAGGGCCAGTGCGTCTGCGGGATGTCCCGGCGCAACTTGTTGTAGCGGCCTTTGACGAAGACGGAGTTGGACTCGGCGGTGGCGGACCAGTAGCGCGTGTCCACGTCGAGGACCAGCTCGGGGCGACCCTCCGGCGACGTCGTGGCGCCCGTGGCTTTCGCGATGGCCGTGGCGAGCCAGCGGTTGGCTTCGGTGCGGATGTTCTCGCCCGATTTTTCCTGCCCCATCGCCCTCGAGATCTCTTTTTCCAGGCCTTCGCATGGGCTGGGGAACTTCGTGCCGGCCTGGAACGTCGCGAACTGGAAGGGCGCTGCGGCCTCGAGGGCGACGGCGAGCCACTTTGGCGCGTCCTCGAAGGCGCCCTCGCAGACGGGGCACTTGGGCTCCGGGACCTCGGCCCAGGTGCGGACCTCGCGCGCCTTCGCCGCCTGCGCGTCGAACCCGGCCGCGCCGATGAGGCGGCGCCCGAGGCAACGGTCGCACAGGACGTGCGCGGGCTCCAGCTTCAGCACGACAGGCGCGGGGACCGATGCGGGGGCGGCGACCTCGGCCATGCTAGAGGCTCGCGTACACCGGGATGAGCGGACCAAGCTCGAGCGTGAGCTGCCACTCGCGGCGGCACCGGCACTCGACCTTGGCGAGGCACTCAGCGAGCCACTTCTTGTCCTGCGTCGCTTTGTACTTCTTGAGGTAGCCCGCGACCGATTCGTCGCAGGTGCCGCAGTTGTGCGCGCCGCGGGACTGGCCGGCGGCGATGACGTCGGACTTGAGCATGCCCCTGAAGCCGGCGGCCTCGGCGGCGGTGCGGCCGTCGAGGAGCGCCTGGACGATGGTCCAGAGCCAAGGCGGGCGGTAGCTGCCGCGCTTGTGCAGGGCGTCGGTGAGCGTGTTGGCCTGGATGTTGGTGGGGTTCAGGCTCACCATGTCGGCGTGCGGCGCGGCGGCGATGATGGTGCGCGTCGCGTCGGTCAAGGCGTCGGATTCCTTCAGGAACGGCGGCTTGCACATCAGGTACGACTTCACGGAGACGCCGTGGCGCTTGCACGCGGCGGCCGCGATGGGGAACGCGTCGAAGGAGTGGCCTTTGTTGATGGAGTCGCGCAGGACGAGGAGATTGGCGGACTCGACGCCGATGCCGACCTCGAGCTTCTGGCAGATGCCGTCGAGCGGCGCGAACGCCTCATCGGTGACGAAGCCAGGCAGCGATTCGAACGCCACCTTCTTGGGCTTCTGGCCGATGATAGAGAGGATGCGCTTCTGCGCGCCGGGCATGACCTCGAAGCGGTCGAGGAAGGAGCCGGAGGTGTAGATCTTGACGAGCTCCTCGTTGTTGTACTTCTTCCAGGCGCGCTCGAACTGGGCGACCAGTTCTTCCTCGCCGACCTTGGTCCACGCCGACTCGTTGGCGTAGCCGCACATGGTGCAGCCGCCGGCCAGGGCCCATGTGCAGCCGCGCGTCTTCAGGATGACCACGAGCGCCTGGCAGGGGCGGTTGTCGAGGACGTCCTCCTCGGACCAGCAGCGGATGTACTCGGTGAGGTCGCCCGGCTCCCAGCGCATGGCGATCTTGGAGCGAAGGGCGCGCGCCTCGGCGTTGAGCTCCTTGTTGACGACGTTGTAATCCACGACCTTCAGGGCCGCGGGCTCCACCGTCATCGCTTCGGGGTTGCTCATGCCACGACCTCCTTCTCGGAAACCGTGGGAACCGGCGCAGCGGGCTTGGCCTCGCCGACAAGATGGCGGAGAGTCGCGGCGACGCCGCGTTTGAGGTGCGTCATGCTGGCGGCGTCCATCTGGGCGACGCCGCAGCCGAGGACCTTCGCGGGGTCGGAGGCGCGCACGATGGCGACCTCGTCGCCGGCTCGCACGTCGGGGTCGGCGCTGGTGACGCCGACGGCGAAGAGGGTGCTGGTCTTCTTGGGCGTGAAGTCGCCGATGAAGACGCGGCGTGTCTTGTGCTTGGCGAGCGCCTGCGCGCCGTCGAGGGTGAGCGAGACGACGCCGCGGTCGAGCGTCGTCATGCCGACCTGGACGTTGGCGCGGTCGAGCTTGACGAAGGGCATGCGGCCGTGCGCGACCGCGCCATCGGTGAGCTCGGCGGCGACGGCCTCGTTGAACTGGAACGACAGGAGGGCGCGCAGGTCGGCGAGCTTGCGTTCATGGCGCGGGACTCCTTCCGTGAGCAGGGCCTTGACGCGGGCGAGCTCGGCGGCGAGACGCGCGAGGTCATCCCCCCGCGTGGGGTGGTGGAGGCAGGTATGCCGCGTCTCCTCGGGCAGGAGGTCGCGCAGGACGTCGAAGGTGGCCTGCCCGGAGTGGACGATGACGTGCTTGTACTGCCCCTTGACGAGGATGGCGGCGAGCTGCTCGCGCACGATGGCCTCCTCGTCCCGGAGCCAGTGGCCGGTGACGGGGATGTCGTACGCCTGCGCGGGGTAGACCTCCTCCAGCTCGCGCGGCACGAGGCCGAGCGGGCTCGTGATCATGACCTCGTGCACAAGGTGCCGGATGCCGGACTCGTCCAGGACACGCTGGAAGGCGCGATGACTGCGGCTGATCTTGTAGGGCTTCTTCTGGCTGCAAGGCAGAAGGACCAGGATGGGCGCCGACGGGGGCTGGTAGCTGCCGCGCAGGCGGCGGCGGAACGACTCGACCTCCGGCATCCAGAGCGCGTCCACCGTCATGGCAGGCAGCGTCGCGGTGCGGTGGTGCGGGGCGGCGGCCTCGAGGTAGCCGTGCTCGCGGTCGAAGCGACGCAGGAGCTCGACGCTCGCCGGCTTGCTGGCGGAGCGGCGTTCGACGAGGGCGCGCAGGGTGCCCGTCTCGATGGCCATGCGGATCTTCTCGATCTCGCGGCGCGCGGCCTCGACGTTGTGGGCAAGAAGTTCGGCCTCGCCCCAGGGTTTGCCGTCGCCGACGGCGCGGGAGGCGGAGACCGCGTCCATCGTGCCGTCGGTGGTGAGGGCCTGGCCGCGCAGGGCGGCGAGCAGAAGCGGGCTCGCGTCGAAGAGGTCCACGCCGAGGTAGCACCAGAGAGCGTAGTCCTCGGGTGTGCCGAGGCCGGGCGCCCAGAGCAGGCGGCCAGGGGTGGCCTCGCGACGCGCCTCGATGAAGGCGGGGATGAGCACCTTGGGGTTGCTGGCCCATCCGGCGGCGTCGTGGAAGATGGCGAGTTCGTCGCCGACGGGGACGACCTGGACCTTCGTGGACGGGGCCGGCTGCGTCGGCGGGACGACGAGCGGGCCGGTGGCGCCGGTCGGGTAGAACCAGGTGCCGCCCGAGACCAACTCGACCTTGCCGGGGTGGGTGCCGGGCTTGCCGGTGAGGACGCCGTCGACCCACGCGGGAGGCGAGGCGAACGTGGTGTCCGGCCACAGGAGGCCGGGCGTGCGCACGCGGGAGCCCTCGCTCGGGCTCCACGTCATGCAGCGTCCGCGCCCGTCGAGCGCGATGGCTTCCAGCACGGGCGCGGCGACGGCTTCCCGTCCTAAACCTGTTGGCCCAGGAAGACGAGGCGGCTTAGCGCTTCTTGCGGGTCGCCTTCTTGGCCTTCCGGGCGACCTTGCGCGCCGGCTTGCGGCTCGCCTTCGCCTTGCTGGCCTTGGCGGCCTTCTTGGGCTTGGAGCCGTACTTGGGGAGCTTCTGGATGAAGCCCTTCACGGTCTCGGTCTGCGGCGGGCCCTTGCGGGGAACGGGGATGGGGCGGCGGCGCATGGGCTTGGCGGCCTTGATCCAGCCCTTGGCGCGCTTGGCATGGACGCCGGTGCCGATGACGGTGGTGTCCACGCTGCGCAGGAACTTGTTGACCTTCTTGGACAGGGCTTCGGGCTCACGCTGCTTGAGGTCGTCGATGCCCTTGACGCCGGCGCGCACCAGGACCTCGGCGTACTGCTTGCCGATGCCCTTGACCTTGATGAGTTCGGCCATGTTGCGCCAGTTCTTGACGAGCTTGCGGGGAGCCTTGATGCGTTTGGCGAGGTTGCCGGGCTTCTCGAACGCGAGGCGGCTCGTCGTGTAGACCCCCTGCTTCTGCAGGCGCTTGGCGTACACCGGGCCGATGCCCTCGAGGTCGATGACAAGGTGGTCGTCGCCGGGGAAGTCGCTGTGCGGCTTGCGCGGAGCGCGCTTGACCTTGCGGACGACCGGCTTGCGGGTGGGCTTGCGCGCCTTCCGGGCCTTTTTCGCCTTCTTGGGCTCCGTGGACTTGAGGGTGCGGACGCGCGGGCCGCCGGCGGGTTCCCAGGCCGACTCGACGACGCGCGGGGGGACCTGCTCGACGGGGGCGACGGGGATGACCTCATGGTACGTGCGCTCCAGCGGGACGTCCTTGACGAGCGGGTCCACGTCGGTGGCGGGGTCGAAGGGGCGCTCGCCCCAGGGGCTCGTGGTGGCGAACTTCCGGTCGTCGCCGGACTCGTAGGCGACGACCTGGTTGCCGCGGTCGGTCTCGTAGAGCGTGCTGCGGCGGCCAGCAGGGACCGGCGCGGGCGCGGCTTCGGGGAGGGCGACGGGCTCCGGGCGCGGCTCGGGGGCAGGCGCCGCAGGGGCGTTGCGGCCGTCGAAGTGGACGTGCTTGACGCGCCCGGGCTCGAGGACGAGCGAGATGGTGCCGCGCTGCTCGACGGGGACGTCGGCCTCGAGGGTCTGCTCCGCGCCGTCGTCGGCGGCCTGCTTGGTCTTCTTGCGTCCGAATGCCATGGCGCGAAACCATGCCCGAGGGGGTTGATAGACGAAGCGGCGAGGCCATGAGGTCGCCCGAGGTCGCCCTCCTGTGCGCGTCCTGGTCTGCAATCGCGGCGACGCGGCCTCTGTGAACCTGCGCGACCGGCTGCTGGCGTCGGGGACTTGGGAGGAGACCGGCAGGACGTTCCGCGGCCACCCGTTCTGGGCCCGCAGCGAGGCCCTGCTCGTCCAGATCGACGGCCCGAGCATCACGGACGAGGCGCTCGACGCCGATTTGCGCGCGACGGCCCTCCCCATCCGCGATGTCTGGTTCCTCTCCAAGCACGCGGCCGCGTCGGGGACACCGAGCCTGACCGTGCACCCGATCGGCAACCCGGGCGAGGCGCGCTACGGCGGCCACCCCGGCAAGCTCGTGCCCGCGGCCCCCCGCGACATGGGCGCCCTCCTGCGCCGCATGCGGCACCACGCCAGCGTGCTCGGGCTGCCGCACCAGGTCGCGTACGAGGCGACGCACCACGGCCCGTTCCTCTCCTTCCCCACGTTGTTCGTGGAGATCGGCTCCGACGCCACGTGGTACGGCGACCCCGCCTCCGGCCAGGCGGTCGCCAACGCCATCCTCGACGTCCTCGCGGGCGACGGGCGCTGCGCGGGCCCCGTCCTCGTCGGCGTCGGGGGCGGTCACTACGCGCCGCGCGCGACGGACATGGCGCTGGCCGGGGAGGCCGACTTCGGCCACCTCATCCCCAACCACGGTCTCGAAGCCGCCGCCGACCCGGTCGCCTTGCTGCGCCACGCGGTCGAGCAGACCTCGGGCTGCGCCGGGCTGCACCTCCACCACAAGGGGATGAACGGGGCCCTGCGCCAGAAGGCAACGGCGTGGGCCAACGAGGCCGGCGTCCCGGTCCACAATCCGCGCTAACCCGCATCGCTTGGCCGGCGTGTGGCACTGGTGCGAACCCAACCTGAAGTCGCCCGGCGTGCTCCGAACGCCGTGGCGCCACCGCGAACCCTCCTGCTCTCCGCCTTCGCGACGGTGTACGTCATCTGGGGCAGCACGTACCTCGCCATCCTGTGGACCATCGAGACGATGCCGCCGCTGTTGATGGTGGGCGCCCGCTACCTCGTGGCCGGTGCCCTGCTGTGGCCGTTCGCCCGCCCCGCGCCCGGCCAACAGGCCACGCCCACCCGGCAAGACTGGGGCTGGGCCTTCCTGCTCGGCGGCCTCCTGTTCCTGATGGGCAACGGCATGGTCGTGCTGGGCGAGCGTTACCTCCCGAGCGCCGTCGTGGCCCTGCTTGTGGGTGCGGTGCCGCTCTGGCTCGTCGTCTTCGAGTCCATCCAGCTGCGCCGACGGCCCGGGTTCCTCGTCATCGCAGGGCTCATCGCCGGCGTCGCGGGAGTCGCGCTGCTCGCCTCCGCCAAGGAAGGCTGGAAGGGCGACCTCGGCCTGATGTCCCTGCTCGGCGTCATGCTGGGCTGCGCGTGCTGGGCCGCCGCGTCCCTTCTCTCGCGCCGCAACCGCACGCGCCTTCCGTTCTTGCGCAACGTCGCGCTGCAGTTCATCGCCGGGGGTCTTCTCATCACGACCGTCGCCCTCGTGCGCGGCGAGGCGAGCGGCTTCCACCTCTCCACCGTGAGCGCCAAGAGCTGGTGGTCCTGGCTCTACCTCGTCGTCTTCGGCTCCATCGTCGCCTTCAGCGCCTACGCGTGGATCCTGCGCAACGTCCCGCCTGCCGTCGCGGGGACCTACGCGTTCGTGAACCCCATCGTCGCCGTCCTGCTCGGGGCGGCGCTCGCCGGGGAGGCGCTCGGGCCCAAGACGGCGGCCGCCACGCTCCTCATCGTCGCCGCCGTGGTCCTCATCACGGTGGACAAACTGCGCGCCAAGCCCGTTTCCAAGGGACCCGCGGCCTCCGCCGTCGTCGAGGCGCGGCCCCCCGGCGAGCCCTGAGCGCGGTTCCACTGGAAACGGCGCACCGACAATCACCACGGTTATGGGGACGGCTCCCCTTCCCAGAGGCGTGCCTGAAGTCCTCGTCCCCGACACCTCCGTCCTCGTGGATGGCCGCATCACGGAGCTGGTGCGGTCCGGGCAGTTCGCGGGCGCCAAGGTCCTCGTTCCCCTTGCCGCCCTCGCGGAGCTGGAGGCGCAGGCCAACCGCGGCCAGGAGACCGGGTTCGCCGGCCTCGACGAGCTCGCCAATCTGCAGAAGCTCGCCAAGGACGGGACGGTGTCCGTGCAGTTTGTCGGTGTGCGCCCCTCCGCCGATGAGATCGAGCGCGCCAAGTCCGGCGCCATCGACGCCCGCATCCGCGACGCCGCGGTCGAGCACAAGGCGCTCTACGTCACCTCGGACCGCGTCAGCGCCCATGCCGCCGCCGCGCAGGGCGTGCGCCACCACTACGTCCGCCCCATCGTGCAGGAGAACCCGGACCTGACGGGCCTCAAGCTGTGGGCGTTCTTCGACGCGATGACGATGTCGGTGCATCTCAAGGCCGACTGCGTGCCGATGGTCAAGCGCGGCCGCCCCGGTGAAGTCGTCTACGAGGCGAAGGGCACGAAGGAGATGCAGCACAGCGAGCTGCGCGCCATCGTGCGCGAGTGCATCGAGCACTGCAAGCGCGACTACAACTCCTTCATCGAGATGGAGAAGCACGGTTGCACCGTCCTCCAGGTCGGCCCCATGCGCATCACCATCGCGCAACCCCCGTTCAGCGACGGCCTCGAGCTCACCGCGGTGCGCCCCATCGCGAAGAAGCACATCGCCGACTATGAGCTCACCGAGGACATCCTGAGCCGGCTTGAAGGCCACAGCCGCGGCGTGTTCATCGCGGGTCCGCCCGGGTCGGGCAAGTCCACCTTCGCCGCCGCCGTCGCGGATCATCTGCACGGCCTCAAGCGCGTCGTCAAGACGATGGAGCAGCCGCGCGACCTGCAGGTCCCCAAGGAGGTCACGCAGTACGGCGCCCTCGACCGCGACATGAAGTGGACCGGCGACGTCATCCTGCTTGTCCGCCCCGACAACGTCGTGTACGACGAAGTCCGCACGACCGAGGACTTCCGCGTCTTTGGCGACATGCGCCTCGCCGGCGTCGGCCTCCTCGGCGTCACGCACGCCAACCGAGCCATCGACGCCGTGCAGCGCCTCATCGGCCGCGTCGATCTGGGCATGATCCCCCAGGTCGTGGACACCGTCCTCTTCATCGACGCCGGCCGCATCGGCCAAGTCCTGGAACTGGAGTTCACCGTCAAGGTCCCCGAAGGCATGGTCATGGAGGACCTCGCCCGCCCCGTCGTCGTCGTCAAGGACGTCCTGGAGAACAAACCGGTCTACGAACTCTACACGTACGGCGAGCAGATCGTCGTGATGCCGCTCGAGAACGCGAAAGCCGCCAAGGACCCGTCGAACCAGCTGGCCGAACGGGAACTGAGCCGCGTCCTGCGCAAGAACGTGCAAGGGCGCATGGAGGTCACCGTGCGCGGCGGCAAGGCGACCGTCATGGTCGACGAATCCGAGGTCCCCATGCTCATCGGCAAAGGCGGCCGCACCGTCCAGATGCTGGAGCGCAAGCTCGGCATCCGGCTCGACATCAAGGCGCTGGCCGAGAAGCCGCGCGCCAACCGCGAGGACGACCGCTACCAGGGCGGCTGGGACGGCGGGCGCGACGCAGGGCCACGCTCCAGCGGCCCGCGAGGCGCAGCCGGCGTGCCGCGCGTGCGCGTCAAGCGCGCCAGCACCAACATCTTCGTGCTCGTCGACGGCGCGAAGGCGGGCCAAGTGTACCGCGTCGAGGCCGAGGGCGCCGTCATCGGCGAGGCCACCGCGAGCAACCAAGGCCGCTTGCGCTTCAAGTCGGACTCGCCGGAAGGGCTGGCGCTAGATGCCGCGGAGCGCAGCGGCCTCCAGATCACGGCCACGGTCTCGTAGGAAGCGACGCAAGACCTACGGCGGGCGGCGCGGCGGGCGGTGGATTCCTCGGGTGGGGCGTCCACCCGAAAGAGCGGCTCGTCGGCTGAGGCTTAGCTCAGGCGCGGTTTGTCCGCGAAGAGCGACGGGCCAGACTGCATCCAGGCCGCCGCGATCTGGGCGTCACGCGAGTCGCTCGGCTTCGCGTCGGGCGTCTTGCAGGCCTTCGAGGTGCAGCCGTCGGTGAAGGCGATCCACGGGCGGCCATCGGGCCCGGTGTGCATGTCGATGAAGTCGAGCAGGTTGCGCGACGGGTCGCCGCCTCCGCCCTCGAAGATGGGGCCGACCTGGACGGGGTCGTCGGCGGGGGTGACACGCTGGGTGACGAAGGTGGGCTCGGCGGCGTCGGCGTCCAGGCTCATGCCGGCGTAGAGGTGCCAGCGCGCGGTGGCGTTGACGAAGGTCGCCGAGGGCGGGTCGCCCGTGTACGGGGTGGTGTGGCCGAGGAAGGACCACGCGATGCGGCCGGGGGAGCCGGCGGTGAGGCCGGCGAACATCGTGCCGGTGACCTCGGGCGGCGTGATGTCGAAGGGGCCGTCGAAGGTGGCGAAGCGGTCGTGCGAGCGGATGAGCTTCATGCGCTGCGTGTCGTCGCGCCACATGTAGTAGGCCGTGCCGTCGCTCGTGACGGTGATGAAGGGGTCGGCCTCGAACTGGGGGAAGCCGAGGCGGTGCAGCGTCCAGGAGACGCCGGAGTCCGTGGAGACGGCGACGAAGGCGATGCCGCAGTTCAGGCCGTAGGGGACGTAGATGGTGCCGTCGGGGGCGTACTTCTGGTGGCCGTTGATGCCGCCGCAGGAGCGGTCGGTCGCGATGGAGGGGCCGATGGGGGCGGTGTCCACGAGGTTGTCGAGGACGAAGTGGATGCCGCCGTCCACGCTCACGGCGCAGAAGGTGCCGCCGATCTTGTTGTAGCAGAAGCTGACGTGGTTCGGGTACAGGGGATTTCCTGCGGCGGGGGCGAGCGGGGAGGAGGCCGAGTAGGGGCCGCTCGCGAACTTCTGGTGGTCGATGGCGGGCAGGCCGCACGAGACCGGGCTCGGGGTCCAGGAGTCGCCCTCGTCGTCGGACCAGGAGAGCCAGGCGCACGCGACGTTGAGCTGGTTGCTGAAGACGCGGCCCGTGGCGGGGTCCACCCAGAGCATGGGGTCGAGCGTGGTGGGGGCGACGGTGCGGTCCACGGTGGCCTCCCAGGTCTGCCCGACGTCCTTGGAGCGGATGACCGTGGAGAAGGCTGTGATAAAGGCGTTGCCCGCCGGCGTGATGCCGATGTTGGGCTCGGCGCCGTCAAAGCCGGTGTCCTTCCACGCCATGTGGAAGCCGCCGCCGAAGGCTGCGGGGAGCGCTTTCGTGGTGTTGCCGGAGAGGACCGACAGGTCCGCGGGGACGAGCGGGGCCTCCACCTGGGCGGAGGAGTTCGAGGATGGGGCCGGCTTGGCGCACCCTGCGAGGAGGGCGACGACGAGGAGGGTGGCGACCAGAAGGCGCATCGGGGGCGGCTTGCGGCGTTGGGCTAAAGGCGTTGTGGGAGAGCCGGTCACTTGGGGACGAAGGCGCCGCCGAGCTGTTGGGGCGTGAACCCGGCTCCCCCTTGGCCGGTGGTGGCGAAGCGGTAGAGCGCCGCCTTGTAGACACCCTGCACGACGATGCCCAGCGTCACCAGGATGGCCAGCGCCGCGATGCCGGCACCGACGAGGGGCAGGCCGATGAACGGCGACTGCACAAAGGTAATGGGCAGCATGACCAGCAGGACGATGAGGAAGAACGCCAGGGCGAAGACGGCGCCGATGCCGCCGGTGCCGAGGACGGTCTCGCCCCAGGTCTTCTTGAAGAGCGCCCCTGAGCGGCCGAACGCGGCCCCGACGCCGACTTCTTCGAACAGCAGGACGGGCAGCACGAAGAAGGTCAGGAGGTTCCACGCCAGGCTGCCGAAGGCGGAACCGACCTTGCCGGCCGCCCCGCCGCGCTCGCGCAGCATCTGCAGGAGCAGATTCACGGTGGCGACGACGAACGACCAGGCCAGCAGACGACCAAGGCGCTTCCACGCGGCACGGACGGAGGAGCCCACGGTGGGGTCGCCGCCCGAGAGGCGCTCATGGGCGCCGGCCAGGATAGCGGCCGCGAAGAAGACCTGGACGAACGCGAGCAGGAAGTAGAGCACCGCGGAGGCGGCGATGCCCATCGGCGTGAAGGTCCCGCCGTTCCCCTGCGCGTCCATCGCGGTGAAGTAGAGGTGCGGGACGCTGAAGCCGATGCCCACGACGAGGAGGAACGAGGCGACGGTGGCGGCAAGGCTCAGGACGGGCAGCCAGAGAAGCTCCTTGTCCTTCCGGACGACGGCGAGGCTGGCTTTCGTGAGCGCCCAGGAGTTGGCGAGCTTGCCCATGGCGGGCGATGCGAAGGGCGTGCGCTAAAGCATATCGGCCGCGCAGGGCCACGGACGCTCAGTGCGGGTGGTCGTGGCCGGCGTGCGACTCGTCGGGAACGAAGTCCGTCGTGCCGTAGAGGATGGCCTTCTTGACGTTGCCAATGTGCTTGGTGATGTCGATGCCCTGCGGGCAGGCCTCGACGCAGTTGAAGACGGTGCGGCAGCGCCAGACGCCCGTGTAGTCGTTGAGGACCTCGAGGCGCTCCTTGTTGCCCTCGTCACGCGAGTCGAAGAGGAAGCGGCTGGCCTGGACGACGGCGGCGGGGCCGACGAACTGGTCGTTCGCCCAGAAGCTGGGGCAGGAGGTGGTGCACGCGGCGCACATGATGCACTTCGACTGGTCGTCGATCTTGGCGTGCTGCTCGGGCGACTGGAGGCGCTCACGGCCGGAGGGCTCGTGCGTCGTGACCTGGTAGGGCATGACGGACTTGTAGGACTCGAAGAACGGATCCATGTCCACGATGAGGTCCTTCTTCACGGCGAGGCCCTTGAGGGGCTCCACGGTGATGGGACCGTTGCCCAGCTCGCGCACGAGGGTCTTGCAGGCGAGGCGGTTGCGGCCGTTGATCTGCATGGCGTCGGAGCCGCAGATGCCGTGCGCGCAGGACTTGCGGAACGCAAGGCTCCCCGACTGTTCGCCCTTGACGCGCAAGAGAAGGTCGAGGACGCGGTCCATCGGGTTGACCTCCGTCAGCGTGTAGGTCTCCCAGTGCGGCTTCGTCTCGCCGGCCTCGGGGTTGTGGCGCGCGACGCGCAGCGTGACGGTCTGGTGGATGGTTTCGGTGTTCATCAGTAGACACGCTCCACGGGTTGGTAGCGGGTGATGGTGACGGGCTTGTAGTCGAGCGCGATGGCGTCGCCGGTGATGGTGGCGAGCGTGTGCTTGAGCCACGCCTGGTCGTTGCGCTTGGGGAAGTCGTCGCGCGCGTGGCCGCCGCGGGATTCCTTGCGGGCCAGCGCGGACTCGACGACGGCGAGGCTGATGTCGAGCAGGTAGCCCAGTTCCAGGGCCTCGAGAAGCTCGGTGTTGAACAGCTTGCCCTTGTCGGAGACCGCGATGTCCTTGACGCGGCGGCGCAGGGCCTGGATGATGGTGCGGCACTTGGTGAGCGACTCCTCGGTGCGGTACACGCCGCACAGGTCCATCATCGCGACCTGCATCTCCTCGCGCAGCTTGAAAACGGATTCCTTGCCGGAGCCGTTCAGGAGCGCCTTAATTTGCGCCTCGGCGGCGGCCTGCGGGCCGACGGGGAGACTGAGGTGGTCGGCCTTGGCGCAGAACTCGGCCATGCGGCGTCCGCCGCGGCGTCCGAAGACGACCAGGTCGAGCAGCGAGTTGGTGCCAAGGCGGTTGGCGCCGTGCACGGAGACGCACGCGCATTCGCCGGCCGCGAAGAATCCGGTGACCGTGGTGCCCCTGTTGTCGGCCACGACCTCGGCGTCCACGTTGGTCGGGATGCCGCCCATGGCGTAGTGCGCGGTGGGCGCGACGGGGATGGGCTCGGTCTTGGGCTCGATGCCGAGGTAGGTGCGGGCGAAGCCGGTGACCTCGGGGAGCTTCTTGTCGATGACCTCGGGGTCCAGGTGCGTGACGTCGCAGACGACGTACTGGTCGCCCTTCGGGCCGATGCCGCGGCCTTCGCGGATCTCGGTGTAGATGGCGCGGCTGACGACGTCGCGGCTGGCGAGGTCCTTCATGGTGGGCGCGTACTTCTCCATGAACCGCTCGCCCAAGGAGTTGCGCAGGATGCCGCCTTCGCCGCGGACGGCCTCCGACAGCAGGACGCCGATGCGCCACAGGCCGGTGGGGTGGAACTGGTAGAACTCGGCGTCTTGGATGGGGATGCCGTGGCGCATGCTGATGGCGACCGCGTCGCCCGTGAGGGCGTGCGCGTTCGAGGTGACCTTCCAGGCGCGGCCGTAGCCGCCGGCGGCGAACATCGTCGCCTTGGCGTGGAAGGTGTGGACCTCACCGGTCTCCATCTGGTAGGCGACGACGCCCGCGATTGCCTTCTTGCCCTTCGCGTCCTTCGCCTCGACGACGTCGAGGACCTGGTACTCGTTGAAGAAGCGGACACCGTTCTTCAGGCACTGCTGGTACATCGTGTGCAGCATGGCGTGCCCGGTACGGTCGGCGCTGTGGCAGGCGCGCTCGACGGGGGCCTTGCCATGGTCGCGCGTGTGGCCGCCGAAGCGGCGCTGACTGATCTTGCCGTTGGGGAGGCGGTCGAAGGGGAGGCCCATGTGCTCGAGCTGGATGATGGTCTCGGGCGCGTCCCGCGTCATGATCTCGATGGCGTCCTGGTCGCCCAGGAAATCGCTGCCCTTGACGGTGTCGTAGGCGTGCCACTCCCAGTGGTCCTCGCCGACGTTGCCGAGGGCCGCGGAGATGCCGCCCTGCGCCGCGCCGGTGTGGCTGCGCACCGGGTAGAGCTTGGTGAGGACCGCGACGTTGAGGTCCTTGTTCTTGCTGAGCTCGTAGGCGGCCATGAGGCCGGCGCCGCCGGCGCCGACGACGATGGCGTCGAATTTGTGGTAGGCCATGTTAGGTGGCTCCGGGGAGGACGAAGAGGACGGCCGTTCCGGCCGCGAGGAAGACCGTGAAGGTCACGAGAAGCAGGCTGAGCCAGAAGGCGCGCTTGCCCGGTTCGTGGACGCGGTCGTCGATGATGTGCTTGAGGCCGTTGACGCCGTGGCCGAGGCCGAGCGTCAGCATCAGGAAGTCGATGACGCGCAGCAACGGGTAGTAGCCGAAGCGCTTCACGACGAGGTCGTAGCTCAGGCTGCCGACCTCGGTGTGGATATGATTCAGCCACAGGTGGAAGAGGACCAGGAAGGTGAGCATCAGCCCGGAGATGCGCATGAAGTACCACAGGCGCACCTCGCCCTTGCTGCTTGGCTTCACGGAGCCGGCGAGGTAGGTGGAGCTGCTCATGGGGCCACCCCAGCGGAGGCGTGCGCCATCCAGGGCCAGCCCGGGTAGAGCCAGAGCATCCGGTACGCCACGAAGGCGCACGTGACGACGGAGAGCGCCATGACCGCGTACCACATCTGCTTGTGGTACTTCGTGGAGCGCTGCCAGAAGTCGATGGTGATGATGCGCAGGCCGTTGAGCGAGTGGTACACGACGGCGGCGATGAGGGCGAACTCGCCGAGGCGGAACCACCAGT
Organism: Thermoplasmata archaeon; assembly: GCA_023269235.1. GTDB lineage: Archaea > Thermoplasmatota > E2 > JACPAO01 > JAHFTW01 > JAHFTW01. The sequence goes on along the minus strand of JAHFTW010000004.1, from coordinate 2,044 downwards.
GGTCGTAGATGCCGATGGCGGCGTTGTAGGCGGCCGGGCCCATGAGCAGGAAGAAGTTCTCCACCAGGTGGACGAACAGGAACAGGATGACCGCGACGCCGGTGACGCGGTGCAGGATGTAGGCGATCTGGCCTTCCTTGAGCTGGTACATGCCCCTCAAGGCGCGCACGAAAAGGGGCTATAAAAGAGGTCGAAGCAGCCTGTCACGGTTTCCGGGGGCGGTGGAACGCCGGCCACCCCGTCGCGGGCCAACTGCGGTCCGGGTCCTTGGCGCGCTCCGCCTCGTACTCGAGCCGCGCCGCCTCGTCGTCAAACAGGATGGGCGTCGCCGTGAGTCCGCAGCGGTTGCAGCTCCAGCGCCCGAAATCCTGCGCCTGGCCGACGAGGACCCCATCCCGCAGCCCGGGGACCCGGAGGTCGGCCGAGCCGCACCGCATGCAGGCGCTGATGTCGGCCATGGCGGGGAACCGGCGGCCGGGGATTAAGCCGCGGCCTCGACGACCTTACCGCCCTTCGGAGCGGGCGCCGCCTTGACGGCCTTCTTGATGGGCTTGTTCGGCACCGCCTTGCGAGCCACTTTCCTGCCAGGGGCGGCTTCGCGCACGAAGCTCGCGAGCCAAGCGTGCGCCCGCACATTGTAGCCCGGCAGCACCAGGAAGCGGGCCTCGACGATGTCCTCGACGCGCCAGCCGTCGCGGAACGTGTCCATGAGCTCGGCCTGCGTGACGCGGCGCGGGCCGCCCCAGGAATCGTCCTCCCAGTCGCTCATCGCCATGATGTGGACGCGGCTTCCGGGGTGGGTGACGGCGCGCAGCTGTTGCTCGTACAGTTCCCGTTCGGGGTCGCTGAAGGTGTGGAAGAGGCCGCAGTCGAGGACGGTGTCGAAAGTACGGTTGAGGTGCTCGACCTCGAGGGCGTCGCCGACGAGGAAGGTCGCCTCCCCCTCCATGCCACGAAGGCGGGCCTTGACCTTGGCCTGGTCAATGGCGCGCGGCACGAAGTCCACGCCCCACGCCTCATGGCCCTCCTCGGCCATCTCGAGCACCAGGTCGCCGGTGCCGCAGCCGAGGTCGAGGACGGACCCTTCAATCTGCCCCATGTTGGCCAGCTCGACGAAGGCGGGCTGGGCGCGGCCGATGTCCCACGGCGGCGTGCCGTCGTAGGCGTCGAAGAACAGGCTGTTGCGCTCACGGCGCACCGGCAACCGGGGATGCCCCGGTTCGGCTTTGGGGCCTGGTTTGGCGACCTTGGGGGACTTCGCCTTCCGGGCCGGCTTGCGCCTCTCGTCGTCCCCGTCCTTCTCCTTGGGCTCGCGCGGTTCGACCATCGTCTTCGATTGAGCGGCTCGGAAGATAACCGCTTTGGCCTGTGGGTGTCTCGCCGAACCCATGAGCCCCAGCCCGGTCCCCGCTTTCGTGGCGGCGGTCCATGCCCGCGACGCCGCCGGCGCGCGCGCCGCCCTCTCCCCCGCCTTCGTCGGCAAGGCCAACGGCCGCGGCCTCGACCGCGACGCGCAGATCGCCCTTCTGGAATCCTTCTGGGCCGGGTTCCCCGACGGCGCCTTCGTTCTGGAGCCCACCGGCGGCTCCGGCCGCTACGTCATCGCCTGGAACTTCTTCGGCACGCATGGTGGCGACTACCTTGGCATCCCGGCCACGGGGCGCCCCATCCGGTTCCAGGGCTACACCGTGGCGGTCTCGGACGAGACGGGCATCATCTCCCTGGAATGGAAGTGGGACACCAAGGTGTTCCTCGCGGCCGACCTGGACCCCGAGATCGTCATGCCGCAGCCGCGCGCCGACCCGGTGCGCCACTGGGGCGAAGGCCCGCGCCGGCAGAGCAACCAACAGCGCAAGCCCAAGCAGCCGGGGCAGCGCAATCAACCCCGCCAGCCGCGGCCCGAAGGCGAGGCGGGACAGCCTGGCGAGCCGCGGCCGGAGCGCCAGCCGCGCGGGCCTCGGCAGCCCCGCGAGCCGCGGGCGCCGCGCGAACCAAAGCCGACCTCGGAGGCCGAGGCTGCCGCGCCCGCGGAGCCGGCCGCGGC
>JAHFTW010000015.1 GCA_023269235.1 Thermoplasmata archaeon | reverse complement strand
CCCGCACCGGCGGCTTCGGCGGCCCTCGTGGCCCCGGCGGTCCCGGCCGCGGCGGTCCCGGCGGCCCTCGTGGCCGCGGCGGTCCCCGCGACGGCGCCCCCCGGCGCCGCCGCGACGACGACGGCCCGAAGCTCCCGTGGGTCCCCAAGACCCGCCTCGGCAAGATGGTCAAGTCCGGCGAGGTCCGCACCATGGGCGAGGCCATCGCCACCAAGCTGCCGCTTCGTGAGGCCGAGATCGTGGACGCCCTCCTGCCCGAGATGGGCGACGAGGTCATCAACATCAACATGGTCCAGCGCATGACCGACTCCGGCCGCCGCGTCCGCTTCAGCATCACCGCTGTGACGGGCAACCGCGACGGCTTCGTCGGCCTGGGCATGGCCAAGGGCAAGGAAGTCGGCCCGACCATCAAGCGCGCCATCGACCGCGCCAAGATCTCCATGATCGAGGTCAAGCGCGGCTCCGGTTCCTGGCAGTCCGCCCCCGGCGCCCCCGCCAACTCGGTGCCCTTCCGCCTGTTCGGCAAGTGCGCCTCGACCGAGGTCACCATCAAGCCGGCGCCCCAGGGCACCGGCCTGGTTGGCGGCAAGACGGCCAAGGCCGTCCTGTCGCTCGCCGGCATCCAGGACGCGTGGATCTACACGCGCGGCCAGACCGGCACCTCGACGAACTACGCCAAGGCGGTCTTCGCCGCCCTCAAGCAGGTCGACGACATCAAGATGACCCCCAACGTGCGCGCCAAGGTCCAGGTCGTCCCCGGGGCCCAGAAGGTCCCGGTGGCCCGCCCGGCCCCGGCCCCTGAGGCCGCCCCCGCGGAGGTGCAGGCCTAATGTCCAGCGCCTTCACCATCATCCGCCTGCGCGGCACCCAGAACCTGAACCCCAAGACGAAGGACACGCTGAAGTACATGCGGCTCAACCGCGTGAACCACGCCGTCGTCCTGCCGACGTCCGACACGACCAAGGGCATGCTCCAGGTCGCGAAGGACTACGTCACCTGGGGCGAGGTCGACGCCAAGACGCTCGCCGCCGTCATCCAGGCCCGCGGCCGCGTCGTCGGCGACAAGCCCCTGACCGAGGCCCACCTCGCGAAGGCCACGCCGTACAAGACGTTCCTCGCCCTCGCCGAGGCCATCGTCGGTGGCAAGTACGCCTACAAGGACATCCCCGAGATCAAGCCCATCTTCCGCCTGCACCCGGCGAAGAACGGCCTCGAGGGCATCAAGCGCTCCGTCCAGAACGGCGGCGCGCTCGGCTACCGCGGCGCGGAGATCAACATCCTGCTCGGCAAGATGCTGACCAGCCCCATGGAGACCTCCCTCGCCAGCGCCGCCGCCAGCGCCGCTCCTGCGGCCAAGCCCAAGCCCAAGGGTGGTGCCTAATGGCATCCGGTGGACGCGCCAAGCGTTTCCGCGGTGCGCACACGCACGGCCGCGGCAAGAAGGCCGGCCGTGGCGCCGGTCTCCGGGGCGGCCGCGGCCGCGCCGGGGCCAACAAGCACCGCTACCTCATGCTGCAGCTGCTCGGCGGCAAGCACGAGCACACCCGCGCCAAGCCGTGGGGCCGCATCGGCTTCAAGTACCGCAGCCGCACGGGCAACCCGCAGCCGGAGTCCATCAACGTCGGTGACCTGTCCGTTCAGTTCGCCGGCAAGGCGGACATCGACCTGACGGCCGCCGGCATCGGCAAGCTCCTCGGTTCGGGCGCCATCGCGCATAAGGTGACCGTCAAGGTGGAGTCGGCCTCGGCCGGCGCCGTCGAGAAGGTCAAGGCCGCCGGCGGTCAGGTCGTCCTGCCCGCCAAGGCCGCCGCCCCCGCGAAGGCCGCCTCGGCCGCGCCGGCCAAGCCGGGCGCCGCCCCCGCGGGCAAGCCCGGCGACAAGCCGGCCGCGAAGCCCAGCAAGTAGGCCCGATCGGCCTTCGCCCTCCTCCCTTCCCTCTCCGTTTTCCTCCCTTTCTCCCTCCTGTCAACTCCGAGCGCTTAAGAGGCACCCCCTCTTGGGCGGCTCATTCCCCCGGTTGGTCAACATGGCTGAGACCCAACGCCGCAGCGCACTCTACGCCCTCGAGCCCCTCATCAAGCGGTGGCCGACGGTCCGCAAGCCCGAGGGGCACGTTTCCTTCAAGACCAAGCTCCTCTGGACGACGGTCTGCCTGCTGCTCTACTTCATGCTGAGCAACATCCCGCTGTTCGGCGTCTCGCAGAACCAGCTGGACATCTTCGCCAACTTCCGCGCCATCCTGGCCGGCCAGTCCGGCACCCTCATGCACCTCGGCATCGGGCCCATCGTGACCGGCAGCATCGTCATGCAGCTGTTCACCGGCGCCAAGATCATCAAGCTCGACCTCACCAAGGAGGAGGACAAGTCGATCTACCAGGGCGCCCAGAAGATCATGGTGCTCCTGTTCATCTTCATCGAGGCCATCCCGCAGGTGTACGGCTTCCTCAACCCCGACGAGCGCCTGGTGAGCCAGGTCGGCTCCTTCAACGCGCGCAGCGTCGTGGTCGCCCAGCTGGCCCTCGGCGCCATCGTCGTCTTCTTGATGGACGAGCTCATCAGCAAGTGGGGCATCGGCTCGGGCATCTCGCTCTTCATCGCGGCCGGCGTCTCGCAGAACCTGTTCCAGGGCTCGCTGTCCTTCCAGCACGCCGGCACCGGCCTCGCCTTCGACCCGGTCTCGAACCCGCCCGTCGGCACCATCCCCATGGTGTTCTACGTCTTCCTCAACCGCGACGTGAGCAGTCTCGTCCACAGCGGCGGCTTCGAGCAGATGTTCATCGGCGGCAACGCGTTCCCGAACCCCATCATCGCCTTCCTCGGCACCGTGATGATCTTCTTGTTCGTGGTGTACGCGGAAGCGACACGCATCGAGTTGCCCCTTGCCCACGGCAAGGTCCGCGGCGCCCGTGGCCGCTACCCGCTGCGCCTCATCTACGCCAGCAACATCCCCGTCATCCTGATGGGCGCCCTGCTCGCCAACGTGAACATCTTCAGCCTGCTCCTGTGGCAGCACCCCACCTTCAGCCAGATCCCCGTCATCGGGCACTCCTGGTGGGTCGGCACCTACGAGACTGGCTCCGGCTCCACGAGCCCGGTCGCCGGCGGCGCCTGGTATCTCACGGCCTTCCGCGGCCTCAACGACTGGTTCCTGCCGCTCTTCGACCCGCGCTACGCGGCGTCGGTGCACGGGCACGTCTGGTGGCAGATCCTGATCAAGGTCAGCCTCTTCCTGGGCCTCTTCGTGGGCGGCTCCATCATGTTCGCCAAGTTCTGGGTCGAGACCACGAACATGGGCCCGCACGACGTGGCCAAGCAGATCGGCAAGTCCGGCATGCAGATCCCCGGCTTCCGCCAGGACCCCCGCATCCTGCAGAAGGTCCTCGAGCGCTACATCCCCACCCTCACCGTCATCGGTGGCGCAACCGTCGGCGCCCTTGCCGCCTTCGCCGACATGATCGGCACCGTCGGCCAGGCCTCGGGCACCGGCTTGCTGCTCTGCGTGGGCATCTTCATGCGCATGTACGAGCAGATCGCGAAGGAGCAGGCGATGGAAATGCATCCAATGCTCCGTGGGTTCTTTGGCGCCGAGTAAAACGAGGCCAAAGACCCGGTAGCGATTGGGCGTTTCCAGCGCAGCGAGCGCCGTAGCGCGAGCGGACTCTCCGGCAATCGAAGATTGCCGGAGGGGGCGATGGAAATGCATCCGATGCTGCGCGGCTTCTTCGGACCCGAGTAGGCCGAAGGCCACGAGCGACAAAGAAGGCGTGCTTGCCCCGGCCTTGCTCGCAAGGCTGGGAGCTCCGTGGGTTCTTTGGCGCCGCGTAGTAAATCCGTTTCACTTCCCTCGGCGCAAGCCTCATACCGTTTCCCATAGGGTGAGCCGATGCCATGGCGCGCCGCCGTTTCGCCCGCGAGCCCTACCAGGAATACCGGTCGCGCATGCAGCAGCGCTGGCGCCCGCACATCCTCGTGCGCGACCGCAAGCGGTGCCGTTGCTGCGGGTCGCGGGAGGACCTGGAGATGGCGCACGTCACCGACTGCGTCGCCTTCAGCCGTGCCGTCGGCCGCAAAGAGGGGGTCACGTTCTCGTTCCGCTGGGACAACCTCGTCATGCTGTGCGCGCTCTGCCACGGCGCCAGCCACGCCCCGTCGCCGACGGCGGAGGAGCTGGAGCGGCGCCTCAGGGTGAACCGGTTCCTGGAGGAGGTGCGCCGGGTGCGGGGTTGGACCAGTCCGTACGCGGTGCTGCCGCCCGCGCTTGTGCCTGACCAGTTGCGCCCCGCGCGATCGTTCCATGATGTCATGCGCCTCACGCCGCTCGTGCCGTTCCCCACCTTCGCCCGCTACGCTTCCGATGGGGGCATGGTCTTCGCTGACCAAGAGCGGGCCCCCGGGCAGTCCAGGCTCCCGGCCGAGGCCTCGGCCCCGGCCTGAGGGTGCAGAACGCGGCCTTTTACCGGAGGGCATCGTTGCCGCGGCCGTGCTGATGGGGAAGCGGTTCACGGCCCTCAACGGCATGGCCCTCGTCGTGGGCGCCATCGCCGGGCTCGCCGCGGTCTTCTTCCGCTACCTCATCAGCCTCGTGCAGAACCTCGCCTTCCAGGGCGCGTTCCTCGGCGACCCGCGCGAGGACAGCATGTACTTCCTCTCCCGTTGGGGCCCTTGGGTCGTCCTCGTGCCCCTCGCCGGCGGCCTCGCCGTCGGCCTCCTGCGCCGCTTCTGGCCCGGCCTCAAGCAGCACGGCATCACCGACGTGATGGCCGCCGTCCAGTCCAAGGGGGGCATCCTGAAGGGCCGCTCAAGCTGGGGACACGCCCTCGTCGCCGCCATCACAACAGGCACTGGCGGCTCGACGGGCCGCGAGGGCCCCATCGGCTACATCGGCGCGGCGCTCGGCTCCAGCCTGGGCCGGCGCCTCAAGTTCAACGCGCGCGACATCAAGATCCTGCTCGGCTGCGGCTTCAGCGCGGGCATCGCGGCGAGCTTCAACGCCCCGCTGGGCGGGGTCTTCATGGCCGTCGAGCTGGTCGTGCCGGAGTTCAGCACGCACGCCTTCATCCCGCTGGTGGCCTCCACGGTGGTGGGAGTCACCCTCGCCCACCTCTTCCTCGGTTCGCAGGCGACCTTCCAGCTCCCGCCGTTCAGCCTGCACTCCCCGTGGGAGCTCGTGGCCTACGCGGCGCTCGGCGTCCTGTGCGGCCTCGCGGCCGTGGCCTTCATCCGCCTCATCGAGTGGTCGAACGCGGCGTGGTCGCGCCTCGCCATCCCGGACGCCACCAAGCCCGCCGTCGGCGGCCTGCTGGTCGGTTGCCTCGGCCTGGTCACGCTCGCCACGCTCGGGCAGTACCACGTCTTCGGCACAGGGTACGCCACGGTCTCCCACATCCTCAGTGCCCAGGCTGACGGCTTCGTGGCGCTCTGGCCGCTCCTGCTCGTCCTGCTCATCGCCAAACCGGTCGCCACCGCGACCACCGTCGGCTCCGGCGGCGGAGGCGGCATGTTCTCCGTCAGCCTGTACCAGGGCGCGCTCCTCGGCGGCCTAGTCGGGCTCGTGGCGCAGGCTATCGCCCCCGGCATCGCGCCCAACCCGGCCTCCTACGCCATCGTCGGGATGGGGGCCTTCTACGCGGCCTCGACGCGCGCCACCGTCACCGCCATCGTCGTCCTGGCCGAGCTGACGGGGGACTTCGCGGTGCTTCTGCCCCTCATGCTCGCCGCCGTCACCGCGGACGCCGTCTCGGTGCGCCTCAGCCGGGTCAGCCTCTACACCATCAAGCTGCGCGACACTGGCATCACTTACGAGCACGACCGCGTCCAGGACCCGCTTGACTTCCTCCAAGTCAAGGACGCGATGTCCCCCAAGGTCGAGATGCTCCCAAGCACCGTCACCGTCGGCGAGGCGTTCAACCGCATGATGGACGTCGGCCACACCGGCTACCCCGTCGTGGACGCCGAGGGCCGGCTCGCCGGCATCGTGACGCGCCGCGACCTCTCCAAGCACCTCCACGCCGGCCGCGGCAAGGACCCGCTCTCCACGGTTGTCTCCGGCCTCTGCATCACGGCGTTCCCGCACGAGATGCTGTACCGCGCCCGCGACCGCCTCTACCAGCAGGACATCGGCCGCCTCGTCATCGTGGATCCTGCCGACCGCATGAAGGTCCTCGGCATCCTCACCCGCAGCGACCTCCTGCGCGCGGCGGCCCGCACCGACGTCGGCCACGACGAGGACCTGCACCCCTAGCCCGGCGACCTGGCCCGCGAGGCTTTTTCCCAGCAACGCGTCGCCCCTGCATGGCCCGCACGGCGACCCCGAAGACGACCCCCTCCCCGCACGCCGCCCTCCTCGCGGCCGTCGGGCTCGACGGGCCGAAGCTCGTGGGCTGCTCGGACGGCCACGCCTGGTCCGCCTCCGGCCCCGAACGTGCCTTGCGCACCCCCGTCGACGGCTCCGCGCTCGCCACCGTCCGCGAAGCCTCCGTCGCCGATGTGGACGCGGCCGTCGCGGGCCTCGCGCAGGCCTTCCAGGCCTGGCGCCTCGTTCCCGCCCCCAAGCGCGGCGATCTGGTGCGCCTCTGGGGCGAGCGCCTGCGCGCGATGAAGGACCCGCTCGGGCGCCTCGTCAGCCTCGAGATGGGCAAGTCGTTGCAGGAAGGGCTCGGCGAGGTGCAGGAGATGATCGACATCTGCGACTTCGCGGTCGGCTTGTCGCGCACCGTCGGCGGCAAGACCCTCCCGAGCGAGCGCCCGGAGCACCGCATGATGGAGCAGTGGCACCCGCTCGGAGTCGTCGGGGTCATCTCCGCGTTCAACTTCCCCGTCGCGGTCTACGCATGGAACGCCGCCGTCGCCCTGGTCTGCGGCAACACCGTCCTGTGGAAGCCGAGCGAGAAGGCCCCGCTCTCCGCCATCGCCGTCCAGCGTGTCCTTGAGGGTCTCGCGCGCGAGCAGGGCCACCCTGGCATCGTCGCGCTCGCCTGCGGCGGCGCCGAGGTCGGCAAGGCCATCGCCGACGACGCGCGCATCGCCCTCGTCTCCGCGACCGGCTCCACCCGCATGGGGAAGTCGGTCGGCGTCGCCGTCGCCGCCCGCATGGGCCGCTCCATCCTCGAACTCGGCGGCAACAACGCCATCGTCGTCGGCCCCAGTGCCGACCCCGGGCTCGCCCTGCGCGCTGTCCTCTTCGGCGCCGTCGGCACCGCCGGCCAGCGCTGCACCAGCACGCGCCGCCTCTTCCTCCACCGCAGCATCGCCGCCGCGTTTCGCGCCAAGCTCGTCGCCGCCTACAAGCAGGTCCGCGTCGGCGACCCGCTCGACCCTGCCAACCAGATGGGACCGCTCATCGACGAGGCCGCCGTCGCGACCTTCACAAAGGCGGTCGCGCAGGCCAAGAAGGAGGGCGGAAAGATCCTGTTCGGGGGCGGCACGCTTCCGAAGCTTGGCTCGTGCTACGTCGAGCCCACGCTCGTCCAGGTGGACAACGCGGCCAAGTTCCCGCTCGCGGCCGAGGAGACGTTCGCTCCCATCCTCTATCTCTTCGAGTATGGTGCATTCGAGGACGCGGTCGCCGCGCACAACGCGGTCCGGCAGGGGCTCTCCAGCGCGCTCTTCACGAGCGACATGCGCGAGGCGGAACGGTTCCTCTCGGCTGCGGGCTCCGACTGCGGCATCGCGAACATCAACCTCGGCACCTCGGGCGCCGAGATCGGCGGAGCCTTCGGCGGCGAGAAGGAGACCGGCGGCGGCCGCGAGTCCGGCAGCGATTCGTGGAAGCAGTACATGCGCCGGCAGACGAACACCGTGAACTACGGCACGACGCTTCCGCTGGCGCAGGGCATCAAGTTCGACGTCTAAGGTTCCCGGACTCGCTACGGGCCCACGTGCTGCGGGTCGCGTTGGGGGACGTCGCACGTCGTCGCGTCGCGGTCCTCGACGAACAGCTCCAGCTCGCCGAACTCCTTGCTCGTGCCGATGATCTGCAGCCGGTTGCCGCCACGAAGCAGGCGGCCGGGAATGTCGATGTCGAGGGTCTCGCCTTTCGTGAAGACGTAGGCGTTCTCGGGGGAGAGGCGCGCGAAGTCAATACGGCAGCGCACGTCGGCGGTCGGGGCAAGGATGCCGTTGAGCAGGAAGCGTGGCGGCGCGATGAGGGTGCCTTTGCCGAGCGGGTTGCGCAGCGTGAAGGCGACGCGGCCGTCCCCCGTCTCGCGCAGGGAGCCCTTCTTGTACAGTTTCCGGAGGATGAAGTCCGGAACGCGCATGGCGTGGGCGACCTCGCCCGGACTCAAGACCTTGGCGCTTGTGGTCTCAGGCGCCGAGTTGGCCGGCTTCCTGGGGGGTCTGGAAATCCACCGACCTTCAAACGAAGACCCGGCACTTCGCGCCGGCTCAAAGCCGACGGCGCTGCGCGCCCTCGGCCAAGATCGATCACGTTGGACGGCGGGGCACTCGCTCCGCTCGGCCCCGCAGGCCGGTTAGGAGACGCCAAGTTGGCCAGCGTCTTGTGGCGTCTGGAAATCGACGAGGGTTCCGCGCAAGGTCTGCAGGTCCATCAACGGCATCTTGCAGGGGTCCGGGGTGAAGTTGAGCATCTTCTGGTACGTCGTCTGGCTCTGCCAGGTGCCCGAGTTCACCATCTGCACGCCGCGGTAGCCCTCGATGCCGGGGACGTGGACGTGGCCGGTGACGAAAATGTCTGGGACCGTGTTGATGACGAGGTAGTCGTGGTGTTCCGGTGCGACCGGCGTGCGCTCGCCATAGATGGCGGCGACGTGACGGCTTTGCAGCATCTGCTTCATGATCGGGAGAGGCTGGCTGAACTCGAAGCCGGCAACGCTCGCCGCGTAGTCGATGAGCGAGTTGCCGTGGTAGCCGAGCGTCGTGACGCCGTGCAGCTTGAACGTCGCGGGGTTGGCGAGGAAGCGCGTCGCGTGGTGGTCGAAGCGCGTGCGGACCTCCTGCGAGAAGGCCGGCTGCGGCTCGGCGGGACGGCTCGCGTCGTGGTTGCCAGGCTGGATGATGACCTGGACGTGCTCCGGGATGGTGTCCATCCAGTCGCCGAAGGCGCCATACTGGTCGTAGATGTCCGGGATGGAGAGCTCGTCTTGCTGGCCGGGGTAGATGCCGACGCCGTCCACGAGGTCGCCGGGGATGACGAGGTACTTGACGCGGCCCGCGGCGTCGCGCTCGCGCTTGGTCGCACCGTGGCCGTTGAGCCAGCGCAGCATGCGTTTCCAGTTCTCGTTGAGGAAGGTCTTGCTGCCGACGTGGACGTCGCTGAGGAAAGCCGCCATCACTGGCACCGCAGCACCGCGCGGCGTCGCGCTGTCGGGGAGCGGAATGTCGGGGCGCACGATGGCTGTCGCGAAGACGAGGTCGCCTTTGCCGGAGACCTGGCCGACGATGCCGAGGACCTCGTCGGGCACGACGGAGTTCGCCATCGCCATGAGCGCCTGCTCGTCGGCGCGCACCAGGACCGTGATGGAGCCGGTGCCGTCCTGGACGGTGAGGCGGCGGTGGCCGTTCTTGGTCGTCGCCACCTCGTCCACCATGACGATGAGCTGGACCTCCTGCATGCCCGGCTTGAGCCGCTCGACCGGGGTGGCGTTGCGGAGCTCGCGGCGGTTGCGCAGCATCTTGCCGATCTGGGCAAAGCGCGCCTGGAAGTACGTCGCGAAGTCGGCGGTCGTCCCCTCGCAAGTCGAGTTGCCAGTCATGTCGGCGACGACGTCGAGTTGCGCCGGGTGCTGCGCCGCGAGTGGCTGCCAGTCGCCGCGGGGCTCGACGCGGAAGCCGTGCGCCTCTGCGGCGGCGTCCACAGGTCCCGCCTCGACCTCCATGGCGCCGTCGTCGTCGGGCTCCGCTTCGGCGTCGCCCTCCGCCTCGTTGCCCTCGGCGGCTGCGGCCGTCTCGGCCTTGGAGTCGTACACGCGGGCGGCGTTGCGGCGCATCGCCTCTTTGCGTGCCCGCTCTGCTTCGGCAGAGAGCGTGGGCGCGGGCGGCGGCGGGGCCGTGGCCTCGGCCTGGAGCTGCTCGAGGCGCGACCAAAGCGCGCGGTCGAAGTGGAAGGGAACCTCCGGGAGCTTGGCGAGGACGGCCTGCACGCGCACCGCGCCGTCCGGAGCGAGGCTCAAGTCGTCCACGAGGGCGGGCTCGGCGATGGCGCCGTGCGCCTCGAACAGGGCCACAACCTCCCGGCGCCGCTCTTCGTGCATCCGTTCGGCGGACGCCGGGCCCCGGCTAAAGGCTACGCCAAGGCCTCAAGGACGGCCGCCAGGACGCGCGGGTTGTGGCTCGGCTCCAGGAAGTGGGCCGCGCCAGGGAGGAAGCGGGGCGCAACGGGGGGCCGGAACGCGGCGCCGACGGCGCGGGCCTGTTCGGGCGGGGCCAGTTCGTCGCGGTCCCCGTACACGAGGGCGACCGGGCAGCGCACCGTGGGCGCGTCGGCGGTGGGTACGAGCGTGGACTGCGTGAGCGGGCTCGGCGTCGCGACCATGATGAGGCGTGCTGGGTGGCGCAACGTCGCGAGGCGGCAGGCAACACCGCCGCCAAACGAGTAGCCGACGACGATGGGCGTCTTGCCTGTCTCCGCGACCAGGGCGTCGAACATCGCGCAGGCGTCGGTCGTCTCTCCGTCGCCCCGGCCGTAGGTCCCTTCGCTTCGGCCGACGCCGCGGTAGTCGAAGCGGACCGCGCGGAAGCCCGCCGCCGCCAGCCCGACGGCGAGGTCGTACACGAGCCGGCTCCCCATCGTGCCGCCAAACCGCGGGTGCGGGTGGCAGAGCAGGACCGGCAGACCGTCCTCCGGTCCATGGAGCCGCGCGTCGAGGCGGCCGGCAGGGCCGGGGAAGAACCGGGAATCCATGCGAACGGGCGAAGGACTGCGGCCCAATCAGGTTGACGCCGGCGAAACAGCCATCAACAATTCTGGCCATGCACGCTCATGCAATGCGCGCAGTGCAAGAATCCGGCCAATGGCGTGTGCAAGTTTTGTGGAGCGGGGATCTGTGCCCAACACGTCAAGCAAGAACGATACGTCTCGGGATGGCGTTCCACGGGGCAACCGGGATGGGGCCGAGTCCCGCGCACTGACCAGGACGTGATTATCATCCCGGATGCACGCTGGTGTGGCGCTTGCCATCCGACCGTGCAGGTCGTTGACTGAAGTCGGACGGGCGCGGTGGGATTCGAACCCACGACAGTCGGCTTAGAAGTCCGGTGCCTTATCCGGGCTAGGCTACGCGCCCACGGAGACCGAAACGGTCCGCCTTCTTCTGGATGCGGGCGTCACGAATGGGCCGGCACGGATTCGAACCGTGGACCTCCCGGTTATCAGCCGGGTGCTCAACCAGTCTAAGCTACCGGCCCGCAGGGCCGCCGACTTAAGGGTGGTTCATAAGCGGTTCGTAGGCCCGCTGCCCGTGCCCTAGCCGGTTCTGTGGACGTGCGCGCCGCCGATGACGGGTGCGTCGCCGAGCGAGCTGTCCGGGAAGCCCATCCAGCAGTCGTCGCCGACGCAGTCGATGCCGAGGTAGTCGCCGATGAACGGGAAGCCGTCCTGGTGCACGCCGAGGTTGCCGTCGAAGCTCTTCGTCGTGACGCGCTCGTTCGCCCAGGTCTTGCCGCCGTCCACGCTGACGGCGTGCGTGATGTCGATCCACGTCTGGTTGTGCTCGACGTCGTAGTGGCGGTCCATGTAGGCGACGTGGACCGACCCGTCGCCGGCGACCGAGACGCCGGGCATCCACTGCAGGCCGCCCGGGCCGTCGGCGTTGACGAGGACCGCGTCGCCCCAGGTGCGGCCGTCGTCCTTGGAGGCGCGCACGTAGATGTCCGCTTGGTCGCCACTGCGCTCCGCCGCCGCGTAGGTCGCGTAGAGCGTGTTGCGGTGCGGGCCCTGCGTCCAGTCGTAGGAGGTCTCGACGTTGTTTGTGATGCGGTAGTCGCCGCCGGGGAAGCTGCCGGGGATGCCCTTGAAGCTGAAGAGCGGGTTGGAGTCAAGGAAGGTCAGCCCGTCGTCGGTGCTGCGTGCGACGACGCCCGCCGCGCCGATGAGGACGATGGTGCCGGTCGCGCTCACCGCGACGCCGGAGCCGCCGCCAGAGTTGCACGGGATGCCGTCCTTCGTGACGACCGGCGTGAACGTCGCCGATTGGGGCATGGTGGGAGTCCAGCGCAGGACGTTGCAGCCCGAGCCACCCTCGGAGCCGATGGCCTCGATCACGGTGTTCGTCGTGGGAGAGCGCGCCATGCGGCTGTAGTCGGTGGTGATGGCCAGATCCGGTTGGTAGGTGATGACGTCCGGGAAGGTGTCGCCCCCGTCGTGGCTCGTCGCGAGCAGAATCTTCCAGCCCGTCGAGGCGCCGTGCGCGTTCAGGTCGCAGACGGCCGTCAGGGGCGCAGGGACGGGCAGGCAGAGGCCGTACATCTCGACGCTGTAGTGCAGGTCGCCGTCCGCGGTGAAGCGGAAGTCCGGGTCGGTGTTGCACCAGTATCCGTAGAAGGGGCTGCCCGGCGCGCGCGACTCGTACGTGCCGCCGATGGTGACGTCCTTCCAGGTCTTGCCGGCGTCGTGCGTGACGGCCAGCCCGTTCCAGACGCAGCCCGGCGAGGAGCTAGGGTTGAGGTCCTTGGATCCCGTCACGACGTTGCCAGGGTCTTTCGGGTTCACGGCGGTCCACATCTCGGCCTTCGAGCCGGGGGTGTGGCTGCCGCGGGCCACGCAGAGCTGGGCCCACGCGTCGTCCATCGCGTGCTCGTAGGAGCCAAGCGTGCAGTCAAGCTGCCATCCCGCGAGAGCCGGATGGGCCGCGAAGGCCTCCTGCTCGGCCATGGACTGCGGGCCCGGACCGGGGCCGAGGCTGGACGAGCTTTGGGAACCGGAGAGGCAGCCTGCCAGCATCAAGGAAGCGAGGAAGGCGGACGCGAGGGGGACACGCATGGGCACGACGACGCGGGCGGCCGGGCAAAAGGGTTGCCGTCGCCGGGAACGTCGAGCCGAAGAAAAGAAGGGGTTGGGGAAGAAGGGGAAGAGGGCTGAACCGCAGGCTTAGAAGCGGTTCGTGCGCGGCGGGGCGTGCTTGGGGTAGCAGTCCCGGCAGTACACCGGCCGGCCCTCGGTCGGCTTGAAGGGGACCTCGGTCTCCTTCTTGCAGTCGGAGCAGGTCGCCTTGTGCATCTCGCGGGGCGGGCCGCGTCCGAATCCGCCGCCGCCCCCGCGGGGCGGCCCCCTGTCATTGTATCCCATGGGTTTCAACTCGATGGCCCAATGCGGGCCATCGCTCCGTCTAGGTCCCTCATGGGATAAACGGCTGCCGGAACCGCCACGGCCTAGCGGCCCTCTCGGATGCGCTCCGTAATCCGAGGTCCGCCAGGGTTCCGCCCCGCCAGGGTCATATAGGGGGGGTCTGTCGGCGGTTCCATCCGCAACGGTTCCGACAGGAGCCGTCCCGCGGGAGCCCCGTGGCTTCTTCGGCAGAGACGCAGGCCCTTGGCCGCCCTTTGCCGGCGCGTCGCGAGGCCCCGCGCGGATGTCTAGGGTGATTCCCCATGGCAAGCAACAAGCCCCACATGAACCTCGTCGTCATCGGACACGTCGACCACGGCAAGAGCACGCTGGTCGGCCGCCTGATGCTGGACACCGGCCAGTTCCCGGCCCACGAAATTGAGCGCTTCAAGAAGGAGTCCGCCGAGAAGGGCAAGGGCTCGTTCTTCCTCGCCTGGGTGATGGACAACCTCAAGGAGGAGCGCGAGCGCGGTGTCACCATCGACGTCTCGCACAAGAAGTTTGACACCGACAAGTACTACTTCACGATCATCGACGCCCCCGGGCACCGCGACTTCGTGAAGAACATGATCACCGGCGCCAGCCAGGCTGACGCGGCGATCCTCACCTGCTCCGCCATCGAGGGCCCCCAGGCCCAGACGAAGGAGCACATCTTCCTCGCGAAGACCCTCGGCATCGACCAGCTCGTGGTCGCCATCAACAAGATGGACGCCGTCAACTGGGCCGAGGACAAGTTCAAGGAGGCCGTGGATGGCGTCAAGAAGTACACCAAGCTCATCGGCTTCAAGGACGAGAAGGTCCAGTTCGTGCCGGTCGCCGCCTTCAGCGGCGTCAACATCGGCAAGGCCGCCCCCGAGATGGCCTGGTACAAGGGCCCCACGCTCCTGGCCGCCATCGACAACTTCGTCCTGCCCAACAAGCCCACGGACAAGCCCCTGCGCCTGCCCATCCAGGACGTCTACACCATCACCGGCATCGGCACCGTCCCTGTCGGCAAGGTCGAGACCGGCCTGATCAAGCCCGGCATGAACGTCCACTTCAACCCCAGCAACAAGTCCGCTGAGGTCAAGTCGGTCGAGATGCACCACGAGATGCTGCCCCAGGCCGGCCCTGGCGACAACGTCGGCTTCAACTGCCGCGGCCTCGCCAAGGACGACATCCGCCGCGGCGACGTCTGCGCGCCCACGGACAAGCCCGCGACCGTCGCCAAGACGTTCACGGCGCAGATCATCGTGCTGAACCACCCGTCGGTCATCGCCGTCGGCTACACGCCCGTGTTCCACGCCTACACCGCGCAGAACGCCTGCACCATCACGGAGATCAAGAAGGTCGTCCGCGCTGGCAAGGAGCAGGAGGACAAGTCGTTCATGAAGAACGGCGACTCCGGCGTCGTGAAGATCCAGCCGACCAAGCCGATGGTTGTCGAGAAGGCCACGGAGTTCCCCCCGCTCGGCCGCTTCGCCATCCGCGACATGGGCCAGACCGTCGCCGTCGGCGTCGCCATCGACGTCGAGCCCCGCTAAGGCGGAATCCCGGAAACGGTGATTCACCATGGCGAACTCGAAGGCCCGCATCAGCCTCACCGGCACGGACCCCAACAAGGTGGACTCGGTCTGCTCGCAGATCAAGCTCATCTCCGAGCGCACCGGCGTCAGCATGGCGGGACCCATCCCCCTGCCGACGAAGAAGCTCATCGTCCCCGCCCGCAAGGCGCCGGACGGCGAGGGCGCCGAGACCTGGGACCGCTGGCAGATGCGCGTGCACAAGCGCCTCATCGACTTGGACGCGGACGACCGCGCCCTGCGCCAGCTCATGCGCATCCAGGTCCCTGACGGCGTCAACATCGAGATCATGTTGAGGAGCTGACGGGCGCAAGCCCGTCGGCTCGTCAACGCGTGCGGCCCGTCGTGAGACGGGCAGCACGAGCAAGCGGCGCAGCAGCGCCGCGAACACATCTCGCCTTCTCCCTTCCTCCTCCCTTTTCTGCCAGGTCAAGCCGACGGCGCAAGCGCCGTCGCGCGGCGCCGTCCGAGCCACGCGCCGGCGACCGCGCCCGTGGCCGCCAAGGCAGCCGCGAGGACGGCCAGCCCCAAGATTCCCGTCTCGCGCGACCCATAAAGGAGCGCGATGACGACGCTAGGGCCGGCGGCGCGCAGCGCCCAGGTCCACCAGCGGTCGCCGCCCCATCGTGCACCGATGGCGGCGAGCCCGCCGTGGAGGCCCAGGATGAGCGTCTCCACGACGAGGCGTTCGGGATGGAGCGGGTCCCGTGGGCCGTCACTGAACAGACTGTTGAACGTTAGGAAGAACGCCACGAGCAGGGCGCCCGCGACGACCGGGACCGCGACGACGGCGCGCATCAGGCGCGGCGCGCCTTCATCGTGAGGGTGGCGGTGCCTTTCGGGGCCTTGGCGCCCATCCGCATCGCGGGCCGGCGCTCCAGGGCCCCAAGGACGTCAGCCATGATGGCCTCGAGCGGCTCGATGCCGCAGCTGAGGCGGATGAGGCCGGGCGTGATGCCGGCGGAGCGGCGCGCGGGTTCCGGGAGGGCGCTGTGCGTCGTGCTCCAGGGGTGGCTGGCGAGCGACTCGTAGCCGCCCAGGCTCACGGCGCGGGCGACGAGCGTGAGGCGGTCGAGGAAGCGGTGCGCCGCCTTCTCGGACTCCAAGTCGAGCGTGAGGACGCAGCAGCCCGCGGGCATCTGTGCCTTGGCGAGTTTGTGGTCCGGGTGGTTGGGCAGGAGCGGGTGGCTCGTGCGCACGCCCTCGGCGGCGAGCGCCTGGGCGACGGCGAGGGCGCTCGCGTTGGCGCGCGTGGTGCGCACCTCGAGGGTCTGCGCGCCGCGCAGGACGTGCCAGGCGGTGTCGGCGTCGAGCACGGCGCCGGCGTCCTTGCGCCAGTCCCAGGCGGAGCGCACGAGCTTGGCGGGGCCGATGACGGCGCCGGCGAGAAGGTCGCTGTGGCCGTTGATGCCCTTCGTGAGGCTGTGGATGACCAGGTCGGCGCCCAGCGCGAGCGGCTTCTGCGCGGCGGGCGTGCAGAACGTGTTGTCCACCATGAGGAGGCCGCCGGCGGCGTGCGTCATCTTGGCGGCGCCTTTGAGGTCCACGAGGCGCAGGGTCGGGTTCATCGGGGTCTCGATGAAGACGACGTCGACCTTACGACCGATGGCGGCCGCGAGGGCGGCGGGGTCGCTGGTGTCGCAGCGCACGACTTGGACGCCCCACTTGGCGAGCTTGTCGAGGAGCGTGTGGGTGCAGCCGTACACGCAGGGGTCGGCGACGATGCGGCTGCCGGGCTTGAGGTGGCCCATGAGGGCCGCGAAGATGGCGCCCATGCCGCTCGCGGTGGCGACGCAGGCCTCCCCCCCTTCGAGCTTGGCGAGATGCTCCTCGAGCGCGGCGACCGTCGGGTTGTCCATGCGGCTGTAGAAGAGGCCGGGCTCGCCCGCGGCGCCACCCGCGACCTGGAAACGGCGCGCGCCCTCGCCCGCCGTGGGGTAGCTGAAGGTGCTGGAGCGCACGATGGGCGGGTTCACGGCGCCGTAAGGGTTCTCGGCCATGCAGCAGCACCGGCCGCGCCCGGTATGACCCTTTCCGGTTGCCAAGCGTCAGTTCAGATGGAACGTGGTGGCCGGCCCAGCGCGCCACAACGCTGCAAGGCGGTTCAGAACGGCTCCAGTTCCCACGGCAGTTCGTCCCACACCGTCTGCCGCACACGCTCGGCGCCGAGGTAGCTCGTCTCGAGGTCCTTGACGCGGCCGTACACGGCCTCGCTGCGGGGCATAGAGACGAGGAGTTTCTCGCCGAGGCGCACCATGCGCCCCGTGAGTTGCTCAATCTCGGTCGGACGCTTCGCCTCGACGTCCTGCAGCATCGAGACGCGGTTGGCGGCCGTCTTGCGCAGCGTGCTGTCGAGCAGGCCCTGCAGGTCGCCGGGCGGGAGCGGGACGCGGCCGCGCTCGGCGAGGGCCAGCCCTTCGCGCAGCATTGTGGAGGCGAGAGCGTGCAGCTCGGGCCGCGCGAGCACCTCGCCGTTGGCGACGAGGTGGAGCGCCGCGACGGGGTTGACGGCGTGGTTGATGAGCGCCTTGCGCCAGACGAAGCCGCGCATCGCGTCGTGCCACTCGGGCTCGAGGCCCGCGTCGGCGAGGAGCTGGAGCGCCTTGCGGGCCGGTGCTTCGTCGCCGTCGGGGCCGGGGCCGACCAGGGTGGCGCCGGCGCCGGCGTGGCGGATGCGGCCGGGCGCCTCGAGCATGACCCCGTGGCTGGTGAGCGCGACCGCGATGCGCCCGGCCGGGACGGAGCGGGCGATCTTCTGCGCGTTGCCGAGGCCGTTCTGGAGCGAGAGGAAGACGCCGCTTGGCGCCAGGAGCGGGGCGACGGCGGGGGCGAGGTGCTGCGTCTGGTTCGCCTTGCATGTGAGGACGACGGCCTCGAACGGGCCCGTCGCGTCCTCGGGGGCGGTCACCGCGTCGAGGGCGCCAGACCAGGAAGCGAGGCCGCTGATGCGGAGGGCGCGCAGCGGCGCGACGTGACGCGCCGTGGTCAGGAGTTGGACACTGTGGCCGGCTTGCTGGAGGCGCGCGCCCAGCCACTGCCCGATGGCCCCGGCGCCCGCCACGAGGACGCGCGCCACGCGGTCATCCCCCCAAGCCCGAGCGCAGCATCCACCGCGCGCGCTCCTCGGGGTCGAGGCCGTACAGGGGGCGCAGGACGGGCATCCCGCCGGCAACGGGGGGCGCGACCGGCTGGTCCAGGGTCTCGCCGCTCGCGATGGCCATGGCCTTCCAGGTCATGGCGGCCTCGGGCACGTCGGAGCCGATGGGCTTCGAGAGGCCCCAGCCGCGCAAGTGCGAGAGGAGCGCGGGGTCCACGTTGCCGGCGGGGGCGACCGAGCAGCCGCGGCGCAGCATGAACCAGGCCGCCAGCGCGTCGTTGCGGTCGCGGAGGGTGCAGACGACCTTGCCTTGCGTCGCCGTCGGGATGCCGCCGGGGCCTTCGGCGCCGTCGAGGAAGATGTAGGCGGCGTCCTGGCGGACGTCGATGTGGAGCTCGAACTCGGGCGACTTGAGGTCCACCTTGGGCTTGCGTCCGGCGGCCTCGGCGGCGCGGAAAACGGCGGACCCGGCCTGGATGCCGACGTCCTGGCTGCTGAACTCCTGGTTGCCCTCACGGCGGGCCCGGATGGCGAAGCGGGTCCACGGCCGGCTCAGGGCGAGCGGCGGCGCGGCCGCGACGAGGGCCTCCATCGTCGGGGCGACGCGGCGCACGGGGCTCGCGGAGACGACACCGAAGGTGTGGACTGCCGCATCGAGGAGCGCGTCGGTGTCCGCGCCGCGCATCCACAGGCGGGAGCCGCGCACTTCGACATCGCCTTCCGTCTTGCGCCGCAGCATCTGGTCCATCAGGTTCGAGCGCAGCCGGCTCACCATGCGGGCGCGCACGGAGCTGGATTTGATGCCGATCTCGCCGAAGCGGACGAGAACGCCGTCCCAGATGGGTTGCGCGCCAGGAGGCGTCAAGGAGGCGGTCATCGGCGGGCCGTCCGACTTCGAGGCGCTACAAAAGCGTGAAGCGTTCCAGGAAGCGAACCCGCCCGTTCGCCTCGGGCCCGCGGATGGCTCGCGCCGGTCTCGACGAGACCCTAGGGGTCGGGGGCCGCGTCCTTCTTGGTGACGGTGAGGTACACGATGGACGCCAGAATCGCGGCCAGGAAGACGGCGCTGACCAGGGGCGCGCCGAGGCCGAGGCCGCCCACGCCCGGGTTTCCCGCATCGTCCACAACGGACGCAGGGTCGCCGCCAAGGAGGTCGCCGATGTTGGCGCCGAGAGGGCGCGTGAAGACGTAGGCAATCCAGAAGGTCAGGATGGGGTTGACCTTGAGGGCAAGATGGGCCGTTGCGGCGAGGGCGATGACGACGGCGAAGAGCGCGCCAGAGAGGAGCAGCCCGCCACGCTGGTCGCCCAAACCGTCCTGCAGCGTCTCGAGGAGGAAGTCGCCGGCCGCGGTGCCAAGGGCGAACGTGGCGAGGATGGTTGCCCAATAGAAGCCCTCCCGGCGGCGGGTGTGGATGGTCCGGATGGACAGGGTCCGCTCGACGGCGAACCAAAGCCCGAAAATGGCCGCGAGCACGACCGCAAAGACCCCCGTGAGCACGCCAAGGTCGATGCCCAGAACATCGTGCAATTCGTCCGTGATGACCGTCCCGACAATGCTGATGAGGACCACCACGAGCCAGTAGACCCAGGGCACGTACTTCCGCAACGCCAGCTGGGCCGCGAGGGCGAGGAGCAGGGCGCCGCCCATGACAAGGCCGGTCGTGGCCAGGCCGAGACCCACATCTGCGTTCAGGAAGTCGGACACGGTCTCCCCCACCGTCGTGCAGAGAATCTTGATGACCCAGAAGAGAAGGGTGACCTCGGGGACCTTGTTCAGGAGACGCCGCGCGGCGCCCGAGCCTGCCCTCGCCCTTGCCTCCACACGTAGGTGCTGTGCGTCCATGCTTCGTCCCGTTGGCCGGTCCCATGCCGCGGTCCATAGTTAGCAGGCCCTGGCACAAGGCTTGAACCACGGCGAAGGGCGTTAACCCTCAAGCTGGTCGAACAACCCGATGGCGCCATCCGTGAGCTCGTCGAGGAAGGTTGGGCGCACGGCCGCAAGCAGCGCGGCCACCTCGGTGGCGCGCGGCAGGTGAAGGAGCCCGTTCGTCTCGGCCACAATCTCCAGGTCTTTGAGCCGCCGGATATGATGGTGGGCGGTCGAGTCAGGCAGACTCAACCGACGGGAGAGAACCGTTTGCCGGATGGCGGGCGCCTCGAGCAGCACCTCCAGGATCGCCCGGGTCTGGCGCGGCCGGATGGCGTCCCAGGCACGACGGGTCCTGGGCGCCATCGCCGCGGGGTAGAACCGCTTGAACCGCCGGTCCTGCTCCTCGTCCACGTCGTGGTGGCTCACGAGCCTCCCGAGGTGGTGGCGCAGCGTCCCCAGCGGAAGGCGGGAGATGCGCTGCAACGAGCGGAGATGGGCGCCCGGCACGGTCTCCACGCTGCGTAGCACCATGGACCGGCTGTCGAGGAGCGCGGTCACGGGGCACCCTCGAACCGCAGCGTGAACGTGAGGGCCAGGAGGGCGGCGGTAGCGAGGTCGCCGACGAACTCCACCAGCTCGGTCTCTTCGGCGCCAGGCAGCCATCCAATGTGCGCGAGGAGGAGGACGAAATCCGTTGTGAAGAAGACCGCGACGGCCAGCGCCGCGAGCATCATGCGCGGGTTCCGGCTTCGAAGGTACCCACGAAGCAGGACGACGCCGGGCACGACGAGGAGGAGGCACGTGATGCCGGCGAAGAGGGCTTCCTGCGACAGTGCCACGCTGCGGCAACGAACACGCGGTATTCCAGCCTAACGCCCCCGCGTCCTTGCAGGACCACGCTCGAGGCCGACGCGCGTTCAGGCCAAGTGGAGGAACGACGCGACGCTGGGCACGGGGCCGCCGTCGCCTGTGCCCATCACGAAGAGCATGTCGTAGCCCGGTGGGATGACGGTCGGGTCCGGCGGGGCCTGGACGGCGAGCGTGCCGTCGGGTCGGACCGTGTAGGCGAGCCGCACGCCGCGCTGGTCGGCGTCGTAGGCGTGCGTGGTCGCGCCGGGCCGCATCAGGAGGACGTCCATGACCTTGGAGGCGTCGTCCACCCGGACCGTGAAGGTCTCGCCGTAGGTCGCGTTCGTGGGCGCCGACACGATGGTGGGGCGCGGGCCGCGGAACAGGTAGGGTGGGTCGAAGACCTCGAAGCGGGTCTCCTTGACCTGAGCGTTGTACACCTGCCGGAGCGTCGGCGACGGGTTCGGTAGGGGGACATGGCCGCCGGCCAGGACGCGGCCGTCGGGGAGCAGGAGGGCGGTGGAGTGGTACATGCGCGGCACGGTCATGCTGGCGAGCGTCGTCCACGTGTTGGCGAAGACGTCGTACTGCTCCGTGCTGAGTACCGGGACGTTGGGTTGGCCGTGCACGATGACGTTGTCGTAGAGGCCACCGCCGACGGCGAGGACGGAGTCGTCGGGCAGGAGCACGCCGTTGAGGTGCCAGCGCGGGCTTGCCATCGCGGGGCCGACCGTGTTCGTGGGCGGGTTCGTGGAGAGGTCATTGACCTCCGTGAACGGCGTGGCGACGAGGCTCTGGTAGAGCGTGCCGCCAAACGTGATGAACGTGGGCGCGTAGCCTTTGGCGGGGTCGAGGACCGTCATGACGCTGGCGGCGTGCTGGCGCGCGCCGAACGAGGAGAGGCCGTCGTAGGTCCATGTCGAGGAGCCGAAGTCCAGGTCCTGCTGGAACGACCAGACGGGCTGTTCCGGGTGCTCGCCGAACGGGCCCCAGAGGGTGCCGACGGTGTTGTAGAAGAGGTGCTCGCGCAGCGGGCCGCCGGGGACGACGGTCAGGCGCGCGTAGAGTGGAAGGAGGCGGTCGTCGCCGGCTAGGTACGTCCACGTGTCCTTCGCCGGGTCGTAGGTCTCCATCTGCGGCCACTGTTGCGTCGGGTTGGACAGGCTCCCGATGCCGGACGCGACGAACGCCTTGCCGTCGGGGAGGGTGATGGCGGTCGGGTACCAGCGCCCGAACAGCATGTCGGCCTTGCGCTCCCAGGTGTTGGTCGCGGGGTCGAAGAGGCGTGCGTCGGTGCCGCCATGCAGGAACAGCTCCTGCGCTGGGTCGGTGCTCCAGACGGAGGCGCCCACGGCGAGCACGCGGCCGTCGGGGAGGACGGTCTGACCCGCGCAGAACAGGTCGCTGCCGGCGCCGTCCGGGTTGAGCGGGGAGAGGACCGCGGGGGCCTCGCCCGAGA
This sequence comes from Thermoplasmata archaeon, assembly GCA_023269235.1. Classification (GTDB taxonomy): domain Archaea; phylum Thermoplasmatota; class E2; order JACPAO01; family JAHFTW01; genus JAHFTW01. Next base: position 14,743 of record JAHFTW010000015.1, on the reverse strand, counting down.
GGTCGAGGACGCGGCTTGAGGCGTTGAGTGGCGCGGCGGTGAAGAAATCCAGCTCGGTCGGCCCGTCGCCCTCGTCCGCCTCGACGCCGGACCAGTAGAGCACGCGGCCATCATGGAGCAGGACCATGTTCACCGCGGGGACCTCGCCCTCGAACGGCGCCTCCCAGCGTCCCGTCTGCGCCAGCGCCGCGTCCGGAGCGAACGACGGGCTCTCGGGAGGACGCGTCTGGCCCGCGGGCCCCTGAGTGCTGGACGAGGTCGTGGAGCCCGAGAGGCAACCCGGCAGGGCGAGGGCCAGGCAGGCCGCGAGGGCGAGCCAGCGTCGGCGCATGCGGCGTCAGCCGGCCGGAGACCGATAAGGGTTGCGCGGCGGACCCGACGAGAAGTGGGTAGGACAGGATTCGAACCTGCGAAGCACGAAGCAGCCGATCTTGAGCCGGCTCCCGTTGACCGCTTGGGTACCTACCCGGTACGACGGCATGGCCGACTTGGCCCCGCTAGAAAAGCGTGAAGCCCGCTTACAGCGGAATCTGGCGTCCCAACGCCCGCGCCGTCGCTGGGAGGCGCACGAGGAGGAGGAAGCCGAGGATGAGGCTCGACATGACGAGGGCGACGGCAAGCGTCTGCGGCAGCGCCACGGCGGCCACGATGGGGCCGCGGACGTAGGCGATGACCTTCTCTTCCAGGATGGCGTTCTGCGCGAAGAGGGCGAGGTTGCCGAACAGGATGGCCATGAGCCACGGCGATTGGTCCGGGTAGAAGCGCGTCGCGCCCCACAGCACCACGACGATGCCGACGAGGTCGAAGAGCGCGTCAAGGATGGCACCCCCCTTGGACTCCAGCTTGCCCACGCGGGCGAGGATGCCGTCGCCGCCGTCCAGGAAGATGATGGCGAACATCAAGCAGGCGAAGGTCCAGCGCCAGCCTTCGAGGGCGGCGACCATCTGGAGCGCCAGGATCGGCATCTGGAGGAGCGTGAAGTGGTTGGGCTGCACGCCCAAGGACAGGACTTTGCGGGCGACGCCGGCGAACGGGCCATCGTAATACACGTCGCCCTCGGTCGGCGGAGGCGCCGCCGGGGGCAGGGCGCCCGTGGTCACGCCTTCCTCCAACGCTGCCCGGTCGGCGCGTCCTCGATGAGGTAGCCGGCGGACTTGGCCGCGTCGCGGATGGCGTCCGAGCGCTTCCAGTCCTTGGCGGCGCGCGCGGCGAGGCGGGCGGCTAGAAGAGCATCCATCAGGGCGGACTCCGAGGTCCCGGAAGTGGAGACGGCGAACTGCGGGGCGAGCGCGAGAAGCGCGGGTGGCGCCGCGGCGGAGCCGTGTTGCGGGACCGGGCGCTGGAAGAGCGTGAGGACGCGGCCGCAGCGCTCGATGGTGTCGAGGGCGTGCGCGGCGTCGGGGCCGGCGAGGCTCCCGGAGTCCAGGGCGCCGTTGAGGGAGCGTTGGAAGTCGAAGAGGGCGGCGATGGCTTGTGGCGTGTGGACGTCGTCGTCGAGGGCCGACTCGAAGCGCTCCACGAACTCCGCGGTGGCGGAGACGAACGTGCTCGCGTGGCTGGGCTTGGCGGCGGCCTCGTGGAGCCGGGCGCGCGTCTCGTCCAGGCGCTTGAGGGCGACCGCGGCCTCGTCGAGGCCCTTGCGGCTGAAGTCGATCTTGGAGCGGTAGTGGGTCTGGAGGAAGTAGAAGCGCAGGACGTCCGCCGCGCGGCCGATGCCGTGCGCCTTCTCGAGGTCGTCGAGGCACGCGCGCAGCGTGATGAAGTTGCCCAGCGACTTGCTCATCTTCTCGCCCTCGACGTTGAGGAAGCCGGTGTGGAGCCAGGTCTGGACGAACGGAGCCTTGCCGGTCTTGGCCTGCGACTGGGCGATCTCGTTCTCGTGGTGCGGGAAGATGAGGTCCTGGCCGCCGCCGTGCAGGTCGAAGGTGTCGCCCAGCGCGCGCGTCGCCATGAGGCTGCACTCGATGTGCCACCCCGGCCGTCCCCGTCCCCAGGGCGATGTCCAGTTGGCGTCCGCGTGGTCGTCGGCGTCGGCGCCCTTCCAGAGCGCGAAGTCGGCGGGGTGCCGTTTGTCGGACTCGACCTCCTTGCGGGTGCCGGCGGCCATCTGCTTGTAGTCGCGGTTGGAGAGGCTGCCGTAGCCGCACGGGTGGCCGTTGGCATCCTTCAGGTGCGCGGCGGCGTGGGCGTCGTAGGCGGGGACGTCGAAGTACACGTTGCCCGCCGCCGTGGCGTAGGCGAACCCGTTGGCAACGATGCCCTCCACGAAGCGAACGATGTCGGGGATGCTGGTCGTGACATGCGGGTTGTCGGCGCCGACAGGGACGCGGATGCCGAGGCGCTCCATCTCCGCCCGGCAGCGAGCGTCCCACTCTGCGGCGTGGGCGCGGGGACTGACGCCTTTTTCCTTGGCGCGGGCGAGGATCTTGTCGTCCACGTCGGTGACGTTCTGGACATGGTGGACTGGGCCGACGCGGTGCTCGAGCCAGCGCCGGATGACCTCGAAACTGGTGTAGGTGCGGGCGTGGCCGATGTGCGTGTCGTCGTACACGGTGAGGCCGCACACATACAGCCCGACGCGCCCCGGCCGCAGGGGGACGAACGGCTCTTTGCGCCGCGTCCGCACGTTGTACAGATGCAGCGCCACGGCGTGTCCAAGGTCGAGGGGGTCAAGAAGGTGGCCGTCCGACCCGGCGCCTTCCAGGCTCCGTCGCCTTCAAGGGGCGCCCGCCGCTGGGCCGCGCATGAACCTCTACTGGCCCGAGCATCCCTTCCGCAGCGAGGCGGCGCGGGACCGCAAGCGCCTCGGCCGCTGGGAGGCCGCGGAGCGCAAGGCCGACCAGGTGCTCCTGCTATCGCACGGAGGATGCCTCGACGGCGTCGCCTCCGCCATCGTGACCCTGCGCGCCCGGCGCGAGGCCAACGTCGGCGTCGCGTACGCGCAGCCCAACCAGGTTCTCGAGTTCCTTCGTTGGCTGCGCGCCTTCGCCCCGAAGCGTCGCCAGCTCCTCATCGCCGACCTCTCCCTGCAGAAGCCGGACTTCGACGCCATCGTCGCCGCCTGCCGCGACCTGGCCGCCGCCGGCTGGAGCATCGCGTGGCGCGACCATCACCACAAGCAGTGGGAAGGGCTGGACCTGGCGCGCTTGCGCCCCCACGTCGTGGCGCTGGAGATCAACGACGACGCCACCGAGTCCGGAGCGACCTTGCAGCAGCGCGCCGTCGCCCCCGCGGATGCATTCTCCAGGCGGCTCGCCGAGACCGTGCGCGACCGGGACTTGTGGTGGAACAAGACGCCCGACTCGGAGACGCTCGAGTTCGCCCTCGCCGACTTGCGCACCGACGCCTTCACAGAGGCTTACCTCGCTGCCACCGACAAAGACCCGGTCGTCCTCCCTGCCATCGCGGCCGCCGCGCAACGCGAGCGCGACCGCCAGAACCTCATCCGCGACCGCATCCTCGCCGGCGCCGTCCACCACGGGTCGGGCAAGACGGCCGTCTCCATCGTGTACGGGTGGCTCCCGAAGAACACCGGCCTCCACGAACTCCTGGAGCGCGGCGCGAGCGTGGCCATCAACGTCCGCCCGAACGGCAAGATGAGTCTGCGCAGCAAGAAGGAGGCCACCGTCTGCCACACCATCGCGCAGCAGTTCTCCGGCGGCGGCCACCCCAACGCCTCCGGCGGCGATTTGGGGCTCAAGGGTCTCTCGTACTGGTGGTACATCGTGCGCCGTGGCAAGGTCGCCCGCGTCGAAGCCGTCGCCCGCGCCGCGGTCGAGGCGCTCGCGAGGCAGGCATGAACACCGCCCGCCTCGATGGCAACACGGTCCTCGTCCCCGAGCCACTCGGCAGCCGCCTGCACAGCCGCCACCTCGTCGGCGACCCCGGCCCCAAAGGGTTGCGGCTGAGCCTTGTCGAGGCCGCGTGGTGCCTCCTCGGCGGCCGGCTCACCGTCGAGGGCGCGGCGAAGGCCGGCGACCTGCTGCGGCGCGGCGACGGGCAGACCGAGGTGGACTACCTGGCCTACGCCGACCTGCGCGAACGCGGCCTCGTCGTCCGGCACGCCGGCGCCTCGTTCGCCGTCTGGCCGCGCGGCTCCGGCCTCGACGCCGCGCCCGCGTACACGGTGCGGGCCTTCAGCGAGCGCACGCCCATCGCGGCGAGCGAGCTCGCCCGCTGCATCGGCTCCATCCTCGCCCTCGTGGACGACGATGGCGCCGTGACGCACTACAAGCTCGAGGAGTCGGCCCCGGAGGGCGCGCGGGCGGTCGGTGCGCTTCCCGCGGCCGAAGGGGTCCTTCTGCGTGACCGGGTCCTGGTCGAAGATCCCGCCGTGCGCGAGGCGTGGGCCGCCGAGGGCATCGGCGTTCCGCACGGCGCCGGCCTTGTAGTGTCGCTCGTCGAGGCCGAACATCTTCTGCACCGCAAGGCGCTGACGTTGCCGAAAGGGACGAAGCTCTCGGAGCGGCAGGCTGACCTGCTCCTGCTCGCCGCCGTTCACGAGGCCGTGCGCTCGCGGGGCGCGCTCTGCAAATCGGGCTTCAAGTTCGGGACGCATTTCCGTGCTTACCGCGAGAACCCGGACGACGCGCACGCCGAGTGGCTCGTCCAGGCGGTTCCCGCCGACGGGCAAATGCCCTGGAGCGATTTGTCGCGGGCCATCCGGTTGGCGCACGGCGTCCGCAAAACGTTCCTGCTCGCGGTCGCAGGGCCGACGGTTCGCTTCTTCGCCTTCTCGTGGTTCCGGCCATGACCCGGCGCTGAGACCGAACGCGCTCGGCCGTTTGTGCTCACTGTAGGGGTCGGTGAAGACGCACAGAGGCTGGCCTGTCCACGACGCCCAAACCGGCCCCGGCCTTCGCCCTCTCGTGCGCGTCGCCCCCCTTGCCCTCGCCCTGCTGCTCGCCCTGAGCGTCCCCGTGCCCGCGCAGACGGCCTCGTCGGACCTTCGCATCGTGGAGCTTCTGCCGGACCCGGACGCCGCGGCGGGCCAGCGCGAGTTCGTTGAGATCCTCAACGCCGGCAACGCCACCGTGGACCTGGCGGGCTGGAAGCTGCGCGACGCCCCAACCGCCTCTGGCTCCAGCAACACCTTCACGTTCCCGACGTGGCGCCTTGCTCCTGGTGAGCGGGTCGTCGTCTGGGGCGGCGGAGCGGCGGACGCCTACGGTCCCGCCTGGAGCAACAGCGCCGTGTGGAACAACGCGGGCGATGGAGCCACCCTCCTTTCCCCGGTCGGTGCAAGCGTGGACTGGGTCGGCTACGGGTCCACGACGCCGCCCGCCGACCGCGCCGGTGCCCCCGTGCAGGCCAAGCCGGACAAGGGACGCAGTCTGGCGCTCGACGCCGGGTTGTGGGCGACGGGCAGCCCGACCCCTGGCCTCGCGACCGGCGGCGTCGGTGCGCCCCTGACGCTGCAGGTCGCCAACGCCCCGCCCACCGTCGTGTTCGCCAGCGTCCCCGTCTCCGCCCGCCCTGGCGCAGCGTTCGAGGTGGCGCTCGCGGCGGCCGACCCCAACGGGGCCGCCGACCTCGCGTCCTGGAGCCTTCAGGTGGATGGCGTCCCCACCTCGTCCGGCAACGGTGCCCCGCCAAGCTCCGTGTCGCTCCTCATGCCGCAGAACCGCACGATCCTCCGTCTCACGGCCACGGTCACGGACGTCGGCGGTCTCGTCGCGACCTCGCAAGCCAGCGTCCAATCGCGCTGGAGCGACCTGGAGCTTTCCTTTCCTCCGTCGGGGCTCGGCCTCGCCGACTTGATGCCGGGGGCCACCATCACGAGCCAGGCTCCGTTCCGGCTGCACAACGCGGCCTCCGCGCCGCGCCTGGCTCTGCTCGACCTCGGTTCGCTGCGCGGGCCCGCCGTGGTCGAGCTCGCGGGCCGCGTCGAGGTCGGCCTCGTGCGCGGCAACGCGACCGAGTGGGTCCCCTATCGGGGCCCGCTCACACCGCTTGGCATCCTCCCCGCGGGAAGCGACCTAGACCTGCTCCTACGCATCCACGCCCCGGACGCCTTGCCGGCGGGCCGCTACGGCGCCAGCCTTGCGGTGGTCGCGTGAGCCTCGCCATCGTCATCGGAGTGCTGGTCCTGCATCCCGTCCTCGACGCTGAAGGTCCGGTCCGTCTCGTCGCGGTCGGTGTCGGCGACGAACCCGTGCGCTGGGTCGTGGACCATGCGTGGGCCGGGACGACTCGCGACGGCGAGCCCTTGGGCGTGCGCCTCGGCGCGGGGCCGCACGTCGTCGAGGCGCAAAGCGCCGCAGCGGGCGCATGGCAAGCCCTTGCGCGCCCCGATCCGGAGGGCGCCTCGTGGCAGGCGGTGCCGGCGTGGACCGCGCGCCTCGAGCCAGGGCATGCGGTCCCGGCCCTCCCGTCGGCCATCCTCGTCGCGGCGCTGGCCCTCTGCGCGGCGATAGCCAAGCGCTCTTGAAGCGGCGCTCCCTGGGAGCCGGCGTGCAGATCGACCCGTGGGGCAGCTCGGCGTACCAGGACTACGCCCGGCTGCGCACGGAGTTCGGCATCGCACCCTTCGGCCAGCCGGAGTGGTCGGCGTTTCGCGACCCGCACCCCCTATTCCGGCGCAACGTCGTCTTCGGCCACCGCGACTTCGAGCGTGTCGCCGACGCCGTGAAAGGCCACGACCCGTGGTCCGTGATGACCGGCTTCATGCCCAGCGGCGACTTGCACCTCGGCCACAAGATGGTGCTGGAGCAGGTCATCGCCCACCAGCGCGAAGGCGCTGACTTGCACCTCGCGCTCGCCGATTTCGAGGCGATGGCGGCCAGGGGCTTCACGGCCGAGAAGGCGCACCGCATCGCGCTCGACCAGTACGTCCACAACGCTCTCGCGCTTGGCCTCCAGCCGGAGCGCGCGGAGTTCTACTTCCAGACGCGCCGCACCCGCGTCCAGGCGCTGGCCCATCGCTTCGCGGAGAAGGTGAACTGGAGCCAGCTTGCCGCCCTCTACGGGTTCACGGGCTCCACCTCGATGGCGCACGCGCTGGCACCGCTCATCCAGGCCGCCGACATCCTGCATCCCCAGACCGACGCCGAAGGCCCGCGCCCCATCCTCGTGCCCGTCGGCGTGGACCAGGACCCGCACATCCGCCTCACTCGCGACATCGCCTCCGACTGGAGACTCCTCTCCGTGCAGGAGCACAAGGAGGGCGGGCTCGCCATCTACGTCAAGCCCGACGAGGGCGTCAAGGCCCTCCTGGACCTTGCCGAATCCGTCCTGCGCGACCTGGGCTACGGCGAGACGAAGCGCAACGAGGGCTACAAGGAGGTCCGCGTGCGCGCCGGGGGGAAGAACGACTTGCGCCGCATCGACCTCGCCCTCGCCCGCGCCGAGGCCAAGTCCGCCGGCGGGCTCGGGCTGGTGCGCCCCTCCGCGACGTTCCACCGTTTCCAGACCGGCCTCACGGGGGGCAAGATGTCGTCCTCCAAGCCCGAGACCAGCATCTACCTCACCGAGGACCCGAAGACGGCGGAGAAGAAGCTGAAGGCCTCCGTCACCGGCGGCAAGCAGACGGCGGAGGAGCAGCGCCGCCTTGGCGCCGAGCCCGACAAGTGTCCGGTGTACGAGCTCTACCTCTACCACCTCGCGAAGGACGACTCCCACCTCGCGGAGGTGCACGACACCTGCAAGTCGGGCGCCCGCCTGTGCGGCGGCTGCAAGGGCGAGGCTGCGACGCTTCTGCTCTCCTGGATGAAGGCGCACAAGGAGAAGCGCGACCAGGTTGCCCATCTCGTGCCCTCCATTGTTTCGGCGAACTGAACCGGTCCAACCCGCGGGGCTCTCGTCGAATCGGTTCCTTCGGCCGGCGGTTTATGGTGGGCCGTCGGAATGTCGATGCGGTTAGGAGCCCGACCCCCGTGAAACGCTTCTCGCGCCCCCTCGTCCTCGCCACCGCCCTCCTTCTGATGGCGGTCCCTCTCCTCCCGGTCTCTTCGGCCTCGACGCCGTTGCCGGGCCAGTCCGGCTGCACGACCAGCCTGTCCGCCAACCCGCGCCCCGCCGCATGGTTCTCGTTGGGCAAGCCGGCGACCTACTTCGACGACGGCTGCTTCCATCAGTTCATGGTGAACAAGCCCGACACGGCCTCGATTGATGTCCTCATCGTCCCGCCGACGGGCGCCACCAGCCTGCGGGACGCCAACCTCCTGCGCGAGTCCGTGCAGATGTGGGAAGCCGGCCTCAAGCAGGGCGCCCACACGAGCGGCATGGACTGGCTGCGCGACGGCATCCGCATCACCCCGTTCGTCGTGGGCGAGGACATCCCGGCCGGCGTCTCCGCCGCCGTGCCGGACATCGTCGTCGTCCTCGGCGACGTCGGGCCCATCGGCCTCGCGTGGGCCTTCGCAGGCGTCGGCATGGACGGCCCCGTCACCTTCTGCCACCCGGTGGCCGACATCGCGGCGGGCAACTACCCCTCACGCGAGCAGATCCGCGCCCAACCGGGCTTCGACGACCACCACGGCGTCGGCTGGGGCACCCTGGAGACCGCCTGCGCCAACGGCTCGCGCACCTGCGTCGTCGCCGGCACCGTCGCCTACGACCTGCCCACCGACCCGCAGGCCGTCAACCTCTACGACCTCATGTCGCACGAGTTCGGCCACTGCCTCGGCCTCGGCCACGTCGGCGACGCCAGCGACTTCGCCTCGCTCGCCTACCCGCCCGACGACATCATGAGCTACGAGCAGGACGGCCACGACCCCGGCTACATGCTCTGCGTCTCCAACCTCGACCTCAAGACGTTCGCCTACCGCTACCAGCCCCTCATCGCGGGCGCCGGCTCGCTCGGCTACAGCGCCGACAGCGCAGGCTACGTCGTCATGCAGGGCGGCTCCAACCCCATTGACTCCGGCATGACCGGCGTCCTGACCCCTATTCCGGCCTCCTCGTGGCGCATCTTCAAGAGCGATGGCTCCGAGAGCACGGTCGCCTCCGACTGCCCGCAGCCCGACTTGGCCCTCGTGCAGCTTCCGCCCCTCGCGGCGGCGGCCGCGCCGGAGCCCGGGGCGGGGGCGCAGCCGGCCACGGCCGCCCCCATCGCCCCGGCCGGCGGCCAGCCAACCGTCCCCTCCATCCTGGTCGCTGGCTTGGCCCTCGCGGGCCTCGGCGCGTTCCTGGTGGGTCGCCGACCCCGCGCCTAGGCCCCGTTGGCGGCGTGGCCGGCACGGCTCGGACTGAAACCGCTTTCAACGCCACGACGGCTTGCCACCCCGTGCGCTCGGTCCTCCCGGCAGTCTTCCTGGCGGCCCTGCTGATCGCCAGCTCAGGCTGCGTCGACCTGTTCGGCCTGCTGCGCCCGGACTACCACGCCTCCGTGACGCCGCTCGCGGTGGGCGCCGAAGCGTGGAATCGGGACGGAGCGTTCCAGGTGCAGGTCGTGGAGGCGGGCGTCCCCGTCCACATCGAGGCCACCGACGCGCGGGGGCGCACTGTGCAGGCCGACGGCACGAGCGACGCCACCCTGCAGATCCCCGACGGGACCTGGAGCGTCTCCTTCACCCTCAAGGGATACGCGTGGGGCACCTACGCTCCCGTGCGCGTCGACGCCACGCCTCCGGAGCTTCTGGGCCTGCAAGGCGTCCTTCTTGCCCCCGACGGCAGCACCGTGGTCGGCGAGGGGGCGACCGTCGTCGGCGCAACCACGGTCCTCGTCGTCGACCTCGACGCCGGCGTGGTCCTCGGCACCGGCCTTCCCCTCCCCGTCTCTGGCCTCGCCCCGGGCTTGCACATCGTGCGCGTCTCCGCGAGCGACGAGGCGGGCAACGTCGCAAACGGCACGGTGCAGGTGCGCGTCGGCTCCGTCGTGGACCTGCCGGCGGGCCAGTACGACCTCGGCGTCGTGGCGCGCTACAACAACGGCGTGCGCATCTGGGACATCCGCAACCTGGACGCCTACGAGACGCCCTCCGAGGCGCGCGCCGCCGTCCTTGCGGACACGGGAGCATCCTACCTCGCCGCAGGATACGGCATCGCCCCCGACGACGCCGACGTCCAGAAGGTCGTCAAGGCCACGGTCCCGGCGGGCGCAACCACGGGAGAGGCCGCCATGGCGCTCTACCGCTGGATGTACGACACCCTCGAGTACACGGACGACCGCCTCCTCGCGACCGACCTCCTGACGCCCGCGCAGACCATCGCGCACGGCGGCGGCGTCTGCCGCGACCTCGCGGCCCTCTACGTGAGCCTCCTGCGCGGCGCCGGCGTCCCGGCCCGCATCGTGACCGGCTACGTCGCCGGCGGCGTCAACGACTTCCACGCCTGGGTCGAGTTCTACGGTGCGCCGGCCGGCCAGCCCTCGCGCTGGGTCCCCGTGGATGTCTCTCCAATCGACGGCACTGTGCGCGACGAAGTGTTGCTCTCCGCCTTCGGCATCCAGCTCCCTGAGTACCTCATGCTCCGCCAGCTCCCGCCCTCCGCCGAGGTCGCCGGCTGGGAGTCCGCGGGCAGCCTCTCCTACCGCTGGGTCAACGGCCGCCCCGCCCCCGACGTCCAGTTCAAGGAAGCCGTGGACCCGAGTCGCACCCAGTCTGGCGTCCTCTGCGTCAACCCGAGCACGCGGCAGCGCTCCACCGCCAGCACAGGCCCTGCCAGCAACCTGGGAAAGAACTGCCCCAGCGGCACCACGTTCTTCGAACCGGACTTCACCCTGAGCACCGAGCGCACCATCGACTACGGCGTCCGCGTCGCCACCGCCTCGCCCGGCACCACCGTGACCGCCCGCATCGCCTACCCCTTCGCGGACCCGCACGGCCAGGACTTCGTCGTCTACCAGTTCTACGGCCCCGACTTCCGCCGCGACGAGGCCGCCGGCGTCATGATCGGGACGTTGACACGCTAGGGCGGTCTACTTCGCCTTGGGGGTGGGGATGACGACGGTCTCCGCGGGCATCATGGCGGGCGCTGGGGTCGGCTGGTCAGGTCGCCGCATCTGAAGCAGCCCCACCAGCCCCGCGCCGGCACTCGCGAGCGCCGCGGTCCAGGAAAGCCAGACGGAGAGGCTCCACGATTGTTTGCCGTCGAAGAGGTCGTTGAGGCCGAGCATCATGAGGACGGCGGCGAGGGCGATGACGACGGCGGCGGCGAGCGCGGCGATGAGCGCCCAGCGTGGCCGGGTGAGGAGGATGAAGGTGACGCACGCGGCGGCGCCGAGGAGGCCGAGGACGGTGAGGGGGGCGGCGACGCGGACCTGGGTGATGCCGCCCTGGGGGTCGAAGCTGGCGTTGTACCAGCCGCGCGACTGGCTGGTTGTGCGGCCGAAGCCCGTGGCCGTGAAGCTGGCCTGCCAGGTGTCGGCGTCGGCGCTGGCGGTGACGCTGGAGACGTTTGCGTTGAGCGTCGCCCACGGCAGGAACTGCACGAGGAGCATGAGGAGGACCGCGGTGGTGGCGAGGCCGGCGAGGAGCCAGGTGCGCCTGTCGCGGGGGAGTTCCGGCATGCTCGGGGTGAGGGACCCTTGCCACAAAGCGGTTGGGGGCGCCCCTGACGAGCGACACGGGGTTCCATCGGAAGTCCGCGCGCACTGGAAATAGGGCGTTCCTCGCACGGGGTTCGCATAGCATTATCAAGAACACGCGAAATCGCCGCGCAGTTTTGGTGGTTGGTGCAATGAGCCGTAGCCTTAGCCGAAGCCTTGCGATTGGTCTCTGCCTGCTGATGGTGGTGCCACTGGTGCCCCTCTCTGTCTCGGCGGCCCTCACACTCCCCGGCGAGGCTGGTTGCACCACCCACACGTCCGCGAACCCCCGGACGTCCAACTGGTACCTGCTTGGCAAGCCCGCCACCTACTACGATGATGCCTGCTTCCACCAGTACATCCTGTACCGCCCCGACGACGCTAACATCAACGTCGCGATCCTCCCACCGGCCGGCCCGTACGCGCTGCGCGACGCCAACATGGTGCGCTCCTCTGTGCAGATGTGGAACGATGGCCTGCACGCCGGCGCCCGCACCCTGGGAATGGACTGGCTCGCGGACGGCACGTCGATCAACCCGTACGTCGTAGGCGAGGACGTTCCTGCCATCGGCACCCCCAAGATTGTCGTCGTGATTGCGGACCCCTCGGCCGTGACTCCGGTTGCCTTCGCCGGCGTCGGGGAGGAGGCCCCCGTGGACGGCCCGTGCTTTGGCGGCGCCTCCCTTTCCGCGGCCGACCTCTCGAGGCTCACCCCCGAACAGGTCCGCGACACGCCTGGCTTCGACGACCACCATGGCGCCGGCTGGGGCACCTTGGCGGCCAACTGCGGCGATGGTGGCCGCGTCTGCTTCGTCGTGGGCGCCGTTTCCTGGGGCAACCCGGACGATACCCAGGCGCATGACGTCTATGATCTCATGTCGCACGAGTTCGGCCACTGCCTCGGCCTCGGCCACGTTGGCGACGCTAGCGACGTCCCGGCATCCCGCGACTACCCGGCCGACGACATCATGAGCTACGAGCAGGACGGCCACGACGCGCCGTACGCGCTCTGCGTCTCCAACCTCGACCTCAAAACGTTCGCCTACCTCTACCACGACTTTGTCCCCGGCTCCGCGCCCTTGGGCTACGGTGAGGACCTCGACCAGCACATCCGCATGGCTGGCGGCTCCAACCCGGTCAACGCAGCCAACACGGCCGTGCTGAACCCGCTCCCCGCTTCGTCCTGGCGCATCTTCCGCAACGATGGGTCTGCAAGCGCCGTCGCAAGCGACTGCCCTCAGCCGGACACGAACCTCATCCAAACGCCGCCCCTTGTCCCGAACCCACTGGCACCCCCCGACCCCACGCCGTCGGGCGCCCCCGCCATCACGATCACCTCGCCCGACTCCGGCGCAACCGACCAGCCCTCCAGCCTCACCGTAATGGGCACGGTGGACCGCCACGCCGGCGCCTCCGGGGGCCTCCCGCAAACGGACAGCAAGATTGCGGGCAACCTCTACGCCTACAACACCTGCCCAACCGTTGTGCCGATCTGCCCGGTCAGCCCGGGCGTCTCCAACATCGTGGCCATCGGAACCGGCTTTGCCGGCGACCCGGTCCCGAAATACCCTGGGGGCACGGCCGTCTCGCTCTCCGCCCGCACCGTCACGGATGCGGACGGCCGCATCGGCGTCGCAACCGCGAACAAGGCGTATCTCTTCGACGCCACCGGCACCGTCATCGCGGGACCCTTTGCGGGGACCGGCAGCGATGAGAGCAAGAGCACCCCGCCCGGTACTGGATACAGCTACCAGCCGCCTCGGGGCATCGACCTCCCGGTCGTCGAAGGACGCTACTATCTCGGCATCTCGCTTACGCTCGGCGGCGTCGAACACTTCATCACCGACCTCTCTGGCGACGACCCGTCCGGCCTGAAACCCATCGACGTCGTGGCGCTCCCCGCGGCGCCCGCCGGCGCCCGCGCTTCCGTCCCGGCTGCCTCGACGGCCCTCGTCCAGAACGGCTGCAGCGGCTCCCTGCCCACCCCGGACGTTCTCACGAACACGCCCACCTGCAATCTCCTTGTCCCCGCCAATGCCGGCCGCATCGTGGTGCGCTACGACACCACCTACACGGGCCTTTTCTCGGCCAACGTCGTGCTCAACGACCCGGATGGAGGCGAGCGCGCCAGTGGCCTCAACGACTGCGGCATTCCCGACCCGGGCATCGAGGCGACCTTCTCCTGCGTCCTCGAGGTCGCGCAGGACGTGGGCCCCGGCACCTGGTCCGCCGCGATTCAGTACCAGCTTGGCGAGGTCAGCGAGACCTACACGGTCCAGATCCTCGCCTACCCCCCCAGCACGCCCGGACCCCTCACGGTCGACGCCAATGGGCCGTATGCGGGCGCCACTGGCGCGGCGATTCCCATCTCGGCCAGCGTGGCAGGCGGCACCGAGCCCACGGCATGCTCCTGGAGCGGCACCGGCGCAACCTTCGCCTCCGCCTCCTCATGCGCGACGACCGTCACGTTCGCTAGTGCTGGCAGCAAGACCGTCCAGGTCGCGGCGAGCGACGCGGCGAGCGGCGCAGCCACGGACTCCGCCACGGTCGTCGTGACCGACGCGCCGCCCTCGAGCGCCGAGCGCGTCGAGGTCTACCAGGGCACAGCGTTCCTTGGTTCCCAGGACGTCGGGACGTCCGAAGCCAACCCCGCAACCACGTGGGAGGTCCCCGTCGCAGGCCTTGCCGAAGGCCAGACTACGCTCACAGCGAAGTGGTTCGACGCGGGCGTCGCCTCCGATGGGGCGCCCCTTGCCACGCGCCAGGTCACATTCACCGTCGCGGCGTCCCCCTGCACGGGAGCGGCCACGCCGATCCTCTCCGGCCTCTCTTGGACGGCCACCACCTCCAGCGCGACCGTCGCCTGGACCACCGACCTCCCCGCCGACGGACGACTCGACTACGGCGCGACCGCCGCGTACGGGGCCTCCATCGAGAGCGCCGCGATGGCCACGGGCCACAGCCTCGTCGCCAGCGGACTTGCCGCCGGCACCGTCTACCACTACCGCGTCACTTCTACGACGGCGTGCGCGATGACGACGAGCAGCCCCGACAACACCCTCACGACCGCCACCTCCGCCCCCAGCGTGACCGTGGACAGCCCGGCCGACGGCGCCACGGTCGCGACAGTCCCTGCCACCATGTCTGGCCGCTTCGACACCGTGGGCGCGACCGCGACGACGAGCGGGACTGGCCAGACGATGGCCAGCCAGCAGGCCCGCCTCGCCGACCCCGGCTTCCTCCAGGCGGTCGCGCAGCTGCGCAGCCTCGCTGGCT
>JAHFTW010000020.1 GCA_023269235.1 Thermoplasmata archaeon | reverse complement strand
TCTGTGGCAATCGGCAGCGGTCTCGCGGCCCAGGTAGGAATGGTGGCGGAGAGCGTCTACGGCACGGCCGTCACCGTCACCCGCTTCCTCGAGTTCAACACCGAGGGCATCAGCGCCGACGTCGCGAGCATCCAGACGAAGGGACTCGGCACGGGGCGGTTCCTGAAGACCGGCAACCACAAGGAATACGTCCGGTTCGCGACCGGCCCAATCGAGTTCGACTACAAGACGAAGGGTTTCGGGCTGCTGCTGAAGCACTGCCTGGGCAGCTACGCGAACGTGGTCGTCGCCGGCTCCGAGTACAAGGCGACCATCACGCCCGACACCGCCGGCCTCGCGGGGCTTTCGCTGACCGTGCAGGTTGGCCGGCCGGACATCGGCGGGACGGTGCGGGCGTTCACCTACGCCGGCTGCAAGGTCACCGAGTGGGAACTGAAGATCGGGCAGGACCAGCAGCTCGTGCTGGTCTGCAACTTCGACGCTGCGACGGTGGTCACGAACGTGGCCCTGGCGAGCGCGAGCTACCAGACGGGCGACGAGATCTTCGTGTTCAGCGAATGCGCCGTGACCATCGCCGCGGCCGCGGTGTCGCTCAAGGACTTCAGCATCAAGGGCAAGAACGCACTCCAGACCGAGAGGCGCTTCCTGGGTAACGCCAAGAAGGAACCGCTGGCAAACGGCGAGTTCGAGGTCACGGCGGACCTGAGCTTCGAGTTCGAGGACCTCACGCGGTACGCCGCATGGATCGCCGGGACGGAGGTCGCCAACCTGGTGATCACGTTTACCGGGCCGACGAACATCGCCGGCGGTGGGCCGCCCAAGCTGACCATCACCATCCCGAAGTTCATGTACACGGGGTCGAACCCGGCTGTGGGCGGGCCGGACATCCTCATGAACCCGGCGCCGATCAAGGCGCTGTACAACGGCACCGACCCGATCATCACCCTCGAGCAGCGCACGACCGACACGGCGGCGTAGGCGATGCCGGGTTCCTTTTCGCGGGACGCGGGGTTCGAAGCGGAGGGGCTAAAGCCCTTCATCGCCGAGCTGCGGAAGTCGCCGGAACGGCTGGACAAGGAAATCCGTCGGCGGTTCCGGCTGATCGCCGCGGACGTGAGGGCGGGTGCCCGGAATCTCGCGTCGATGCAGCACCCGGTGCCGAAGTTCCCGAGGACGAGGGCCACGCAGAAGCAGCACTGGAGCGACCTGCTCACCAGCATCCAGAGCGGCGCCGACAGCGATACGCCGTGGGTAGCCGTGGGCTCGGACAAGGTGCCATGGGCGCTCGGGTTCGAGTTCGGGGGAGGGCTCCCGGCAGGCCGCGGACGGCGCGGCGGGCGGGCACAGTTCCCGCCGTGGAGAGGGAACGACAGCGACGCGGGCTACTTCCTCTGGCCGACTGTGAGGGACCGCCAGGACGACGTAGTCGAACAGATGCTCAACGCAATCGAGGAAACGCTGGCCGGGGCGTACCCGGACTGAAGAGGGAGAACCACATGGACACGATGGAGATCGACGTTGACTTCGACCCCAACGAGCTGACGCTCGAGGACGCCGAGGACTTCGAGGAGTACACGGGGGTGCCGCTGGCCGACCTGACCACGCTGGTGAAGCCGGGACCCGACGGCACCGCGACCGTGAACCCGCCGATGAAGGTGATCACGGCGATGGTGTGGATCTCCGGGAGGATGAAGGACCCATCGTTCACGCTCGTACAGGCGCGGGGGACGAAGTTCGGGGCTATCAAGTTCCCCACGCCTGCGGCTGAGAAAGCCAAACCGGGAAAAGCGTAGGCCGGACAGCCAGGGGAACACGGCGGCGGCCCTACATCGGGTGGCTGCCGGCGTTCGTGAAGTTCTACGGGCTGCGGCCGGCCGAGTTCTGGGCTCTGAAGGTGCGGGAGTTCGAAGCGATGAAGGGCTACTTCGAAGCGTGGGAGAAGGCGCAGCAGGCGCGGCGCTAAAGGTCCCTCGGAAGCGGCCCGCGACCATGTCCGCATGGCAGCCGAACGGACGTTCAAGCTTCGATTCGTAGGCGATCAGAAGTCGGCCGAGGACGCGTTCAAGGGCGCGGGCGCGGCGGCGGAAGGGTTCAGCGGGAAAATCGCCGGGATCGGAAGGCTCCTCGGCGACGTCGCGAAGATCGCCAGCGGGTTCGTGATCGGCGCCGGCTTGCTGAAGCTGCCCGGGTTGCTCGGCGGCGCCATGAACGCGGCTTCCGACTTCGGAGAGTCGCTCTCGAAGGTGAGGGTCGTCTTCGGGGAGAGCTCCCCGGAGATTGAGGCCTGGGCGAAGACCGCCGCCACCTCAATGGGCATGTCCGAGGGGGCCGCGCTTTCGGCGGCGGGGACGTTCGGGAACTTCCTGTTGGCGATGGGACAGACGCCGGCCGCGGCGAAGGACATGTCACAGACCATGGTGGGGCTCGCCGGGGACATGGCGTCGTTCAACAACGCCAGCCCCGAGGAGGTGCTCCTGGCACTGAGAGCGGGGCTCTCCGGGGAAGCGGAGCCGCTGAAGAAATTCGGCGTGGCGCTGAGCGAAGCGGCAGTGAGCGCCAAGGCGGTGGAACTCGGGATTTCAGCCGACGGAAAGGCGATGACCGAGCAGCAGAAGATCTCCGCCCGCTACGCGATCATCATGGCTCAGACCACGACCGCCCAGGGCGACTTCGCGCGGACCTCCGGCGGCGCCGCGAATCAGCAACGCATCCTCGCGGCGCGGATGTCCGACCTCTCGGTCGCGATCGGCGAGAAGCTGCTGCCCATCAAGGTGAAGCTGCTGGGGCTCGTGCTCGACCTGATCCCCAGGTTCGTGGAGATGGGGACGAAGCTGGGCCAGCATGTGGCGCCGGCGGTGGAGAAGCTGGCGGACGGCGCCCGCGTTGCGGCGGAGTACGTCCGGGACCAGCTCGTACCGGCGTTCATGTCGTTCTTCGCGAACGACATCCAGCCGAAGCTCGAAGCCGTCCGGGACGTCTTCGAGGCGATCGCACCAAAGGTGCAGGAACTGGCAGCGTCGCTGGCGGAAAAGCTGCTGCCTCCCCTCCAGACGGTGGGGGCGTTCATCGCGGAGCACAAGGAGATCTGGGCGGCCGCCGCGATCGTCATCGGTGGGGTGCTCGTGGGCGCGTTCGCGGCATGGGCTGTTGCGGCCGGCGCCGCGGCGGTGGCCACCATCATCGCGATCGCCCCCGTCCTTGCCATCGGGCTCGCCCTCACGGCGCTGGTGGCAGGGATCATCTGGCTGGTAAAGAACTGGGACGACCTGGAGAAGAAGTACCCGCCGCTCAAGACGGCGACGGAGAACGTCAAGGCGGCGTTCGAAGCGTTCGTCGACTGGATCAAGGACCCGTTCATCCCGGCGGTGCAGGCGATCGCGACGACGATCGCGGACGTCGTGACCAAGGCCGTGGGGTTCGTGCGCGACCACTGGGGCGAAATCATGGCCGTGATTCAGCCCGCGCTCGACGCACTCGCGGCCTACGTGAAGCTCATCTGGGACGTCATTCAGGTCTACATCGAGACGACCATCAACGTAATCAAGGGCATCGTCGATGTCGTGATGGGGCTGCTCACCGGGGACTGGGAGCGGGCGTGGGACGGCGTGAAGCAGATCGTGTTCGCGGTGTGGGAAGGCATCAAGGGCGTCGTTTCGGCGGGGATAACGTTCATCAAGGAACTGGCACCGCTGATGCTCGCTGCGGGCCAGGCGATAGGCGGTGCGCTCAAGGACGGGATCGTTGGGGCTCTCAAGGGCGCGCTCGAACTGGCGGGCGGCATCGCAAACGCGCTGGTTGAGCTATTCGAAAACGCGATCAACTGGGTCATTGACAAGGTCAACGACGCTATCCCAAACAAGATTTCCGTGCCGCACCTGCCCGACATCAACCTGCCCGACAACCCCGTGGGGCACGTCACGATTCCGCGCTTTGCCCAGGGGACTCCCTTCTTCGGCGGCGGGCTGGCGCTGGTGGGCGAGCAGGGGCCGGAGCTGGTGGGGCTGCCGCGGGGGTCGCAGGTCATCCCGGCGCGGCAGACGGCGGCGATGCTGGGCGGCGGCGGGGTGACGCTGAACGCGACGTTCAACATCCAGGGGAACGCGGACGAAGGCGTGCTGCGGACGGCGCTGGAGCGGTGGTGGCGGGAGAAGCTGGCGCATGAGTTCGGGCCAGGCGCGCTGCAGTGGGGGGTGAGGTAGGTGACGACGACTTTGGCTCTCTCTATGAGCTCCCCGCCAACGCCCATTGGGGGATGGGCGTTGGGCGGGTCCGCCAGCAATGTTGATGATGCCATGGTGGCGTCCGACGGTGACGGCAAGTACCTCGTCAATACGACGACGATTGACGTTCAGGTCATCCAGTTTGCCGGTTCGGTGGCCGCGGATGCCGTAGCTACCGCGCTGACGGTGTGGGTCACAGCGCGCGCGAACACGTCGGGGGCGTCGTTTCGCTTCCGTGGGGCGAGCGTGTCGGTATCTGAGGGCGCGAACACCCAGTTGTTCCCGCTGGGCACAACCTACGCTGAGTATGAGCGGCAGTGCGGCAGCGACATCCTGGCTACCCTCATCAGTGCCGGATCTATCGCTGCGCGACTGCAGTTCTGGCTCTCCTCCGGTGTGGCCAACGGGGCACGGGCAACGTTCGCCCGGGCGGAAATAACCTACAACAGGTCGCCGAGTGCCCCGACGCAGACCGCACCGAGCGGGACGATCTCGACGCTGGTGCCGACGTTCACCGGCACACACAACGACCCGGATTCCACGCCTGACCCCATGTCGAAGGTGGAGATCGAGGTCCGGCGGGTCAGCGACAACGCGCTGATGTGGGCGAGTGGGGAGATGGGCGCCAACGGAACGGCGATTATCGAGGTGTACGCCGGCAGCACGCTCGTCTCCGGCACGCAGTACAAGTGGCGCGCGCGGACCAAGGACAACTCCGGCGCTTCGAACGCCCAGGGCGAGTGGAGCGGGTTCGTCAACTTCACGCCGGTCACCAACACCGCGCCGGGGGCGACAATCGCCGCCCCCGCGGCCGGAGCGCAGGTTGGGACGCTGACCCCTACGCTGACCGTCAACTATACGGACCCGCAGAACGACACATTCAGCGCCTACCAGTTCCAGGTGCGCCGGCAGAGCGACCAGGTGAGCTTCTGGGACCCGGGGCAGGTGGCGACCACGGGCGCGCAGCAGACGGCGAAAGCGGCTTCGGTGACCTATGCCGGCACGGCGCTGGTCTCGGGCACCATCTACGAGGTGCGGGCGCGCGTGAAGGACGCTCCCGGGCTGTGGAGCGATTACACCGCCTGGTCGGCGTTCACGCCGGCGGTGGCCCCGAACGCGCCGACGGGCATCACTCCCAGCGGGCTGCAGAACAGCCTGACGCCGACGGTGAGCGGGACCTACAGCCAGGGCCTCGGCGGGACCGAGACGGACTTCCAGTACGAGATCCGGCAAGGCACCACGACGATCTACCAGTCGGGGGACGTGGCCGCGGACATCGCCACGGGGCAGGCGTACGGGACGAACAACCCGGCCGACACGCCGGCGACGCCTCCCGCGCTCGCGTGGGGTACGACCTACGGCATCCGTGCGCGGTCGAAGGACAACGCCGCCACCTACAGCGACTGGACGGCGTGGCAGGACTTCAACACGAACGCGGCGCCGACGACGCCGACGGGGACGACGCCGACGGGAGGGGCGGTCACGCCGGACCAGACGCCGACGCTTTCGTGGGTGCACAACGACCCGGATACTCCGCCAGACGCGCAGACGGCCGTGGACATCGAGCTCTACGACAACACGACCCTGGCTTACGTGACCGGCTACAACCCGAAGACGCTGAGCCAGGCGACGCTCACGCACGACGTGACCGAGACGCTGGTCCTGACCCGGCAGTACCAGTGGAAGGTGAGGACGAAGGGGCTCGCTGGCCCCGGCTACGGGCCGTACGGCGCCTGGAACGTCTTCTCCGTGGCGACGGCGCCGCTTTGCACGCTGACGGACCCCACGGCCGACGAGGTGTTCGCCACGCCGGCGCCGACGGTGACCTGGACGTTCAGCGGGGGGAGCGGGACACAGCAGGACTACCAGGTGAAGGTGTTCGCGAGCGACCAGACGACGGTGGTCTACGACAGCGGGGTGCAGGCGGGCACGGCGGTGACCTGGAACATCCCGGCGGGGACGCTTCGAAACGCGCTGACCTACTACGTCCAGGCGATCGTGCGCGACACGCTCTCCCAGACGGGGCAGTCGAGCAAGGTGAAGGTGACGACGGCCTGGACGCCGCCGGCGACGATTAGCGGGCTGAGCGGCTCCGCGGTGGGGAGCCAGACATGATCAGCTTCGCGACGCTGCCGCACGCCTACCTGACATGGACACAATCGACGGAGCCGCTGACGAGCTTCCTGCGCTACCAGGTGTACCGGCGGGTGCAGGGGGCGACGGCCTGGACGAAGATCAAGCGGATCACCGACCGGAGCATCACGTTCTACCAGGACTACAACATCGGCGGTGAGAGCGGGACGTACGAGTACGCGGTCACGGTGGTGGCGGTGGTCTCGGGCGATGAGGTGGAGAGCGCGTTCCCGACGGCGGTGAGCGTGACGGTGACGATCGACTCGGTGTTCATTGCGGACGTCGCGGCGCCGGACTACTACGTGGAGATCATCGGGGACGCCCAGAGCGTGGCGACGGAGCCTCAACTGGCGTACGTGCAGCCGTGGTCGCGGCGCTCGCCGACGGCGCACGTGGGACCGGCGCTGGGCCAGGCGATCCAGGTCTCCTGGCGGACAAGCTGGGCGGACCGGGCGAACTGCTGGCGGACGCTGAAGACGCTGCTGGAGCGGCAGAAGGACAACGGGTCGGTGTTCGTGGTCCGCCACGGGCGGGACGTACGGTCGTTCTGCACGATCGAGGGGTTGGAGCGAGGCGATGAGTTCGTGGCGTACGACGGGCGGGTGACGCTGCGAGAGGTCCACTACCGGGAGGAGGTGAGCTGATGGCGATCGTTGACACGGACATCAAGGTTCGGCTGAGCACCCAGAGCGGCGCGGCGGGGAACTCGCTGGCGAGCACGCCGGCGGCGTCCATCGGGAAGTACATGTCGACCACGGACCTGGTGAACGCCAGTCTCCAGAACCTCTTCGCGAACATCACGGCGGCCGAAGCGGGGACCGGGAAGACGGTCTACAGGTGCGTCTTTGTCTACAACAGCCACGGGTCGCTCACCTGGCAGGGCGTGAAGCTGTGGCTGGTCTCGCAGCTCGCGGGCGGTGGGGACATCACGGTCGGTCTCGACCCGGCGGGGGTGGTCACCTACAACCAGGCAGGCGCCCAGGCGGCGATCCCGGCGAACGATGTGACGGCGCCCAGCGGGGTGACGTTCAGCAACCCGACGAGCGAGGCGGCGGCGCTGAGCATCGGGGACATGGCCATCAACAAGTGCGCTGCAGTGTGGTTCAAGCTCGTGGTGAACCCTGACGCGGCCTCGCTGAACAACGACGACGTGAACTTCAGGGTGAAGGGCACCAGCGACCCGTAGGAGGGGACGACATGGCAGTTAGCGCAGCGTATCGGTTGGTCTCGGGGACGCCCTTCGCGGCGGCGGCCGGGGCGAAGACTTTCATGATGGCAATCGCGCCGGCGGGGCACGGGCTCGCGCTGGTGGAGTTCGCGATCTCGTTCGATGGCGTCACCAGTTCGGCCGTCCCGGCGCTGGTGGAGATCGTGACGAGTACCCAGGCCACGGCAGGGGCGAGCGGGGTGACGCCAACGATCACGCAGATCAGGGGCCGCGCGACGGGCGGTTCCGCGCCGACGGGCGGCGGCAACTACACGACGGAGCCAACGGCGCTGGTGAGCGTGGGGCGGTTCTACGTGCCCCAGTACATGGGACTGCTCATCGTCCAGTTCCCGCTCGGGCGGGAGATCGAGTGCGATGCGTCGGGAGGGACGATCAAGGCGC
>JAHFTW010000019.1 GCA_023269235.1 Thermoplasmata archaeon | reverse complement strand
GCTCGCCGCACGCGTTCCGCGTGGACGCGCCGTCGCGCGACGCGGTGCGCGCGCTCCTGCCGTTCTGCAATGACGCGGCGTACGCGGGCTACCCGTACCCGCTGGCGGTGGCGCACAACCGCGTCGCGCTCACGGGCGGCCATGTCGCGGAGTTGAAGGCGCGGTTGGAGGTTGAGGCGCGCCGCCAGGGCGGCGTCGCAGCCGCGCGGCTGGTGGCCGACTTCCACGCGGTGCTCGACCGCAACGTGCCGGGCTAGGCCGTGGCAGGCGTGTCGACCGCAGGGGTCGGGCCCTCGTAGCGGAAGACGACGAGGCCGTTGCCGGACTCGGAGGCGACGACGTGCGTGGGGTCGGCCCACCAGGCGTCGAAGGCGCTTCCGCCGAGGAGGCCGCCGGAGCCGCCGGCCTGCACGAAGGCGTAGCCGACGGTGCGCGGCTGGAGCAGGTTGGCGTGGTCGTGGATGTCGAAGACCCAGAAGCCCGCCGCGTAGCTCGCCATGACGACGCGTCCGTCGCGCAGGTCGAAGTAGTGCGGGCCGCGGCCACCGCCGGAGGAGTCCGCGTCGCCTGGGATTTTCCAGTTGCTGAGGAAGGCCGGCTGCGCGGGGTCGGTGACGTCGATCATCGTCATGTAGCCGGTCGTGGGCTGCGGGCCGATCTCAGGCTCCGCGACGACGACGACCTTGCCGTCGATGAGGCCCTCCGCCTGACGCGCCATGTGGATCTCCTTCGTCGGGGCCTCGCCGAAGTCGGTGGCGGCCGCGACCTTCACCGGGTGCGCGGGGTCGGTGACGTCGAGAATGACGACGCCGAGGTTCCAGTAGGCGACGTAGGCGTAGGTGCGGTTGGTCACGGGGTGGACGCTGATGCTGACGTCGTGCGGCATGAACTCGTCCTCGGGCAGGGCCGGGTTGGCGTGCACGGCATCGGGGTCGATGTAGCTCGCGACCTGGACGAGTTGCGCGAGGGGTCCGCTCTTGTCGAGGCGGTAGATGTCGAGGCGCTGCAGGCCCGGCGGGGCGACGCGCGGCGCGCCGACCGAGGTCCCGATGTACTGCCAGGAATAGACGCTGGCGAAGACGTAGTCCTCGCCGCCGATGTTGGCGTAAGTGATGCTGTGCGGCCCGTTGGGGGCCACCGGCGTGAAGCCGGCCCAGCGCGGGTGGGCCTTGTCGGAGATGTCCACGATGTGGATGCCGTAGGGTAGGGCGCCTGGCAACGAAGTCGGGTCCGAGGTGTCGGGCACGCCCGTGCCGGGGATGCGCTGCGTCTCCCAAAACGCCCAGTTGCCATCGTCCGAGACCTCGATGTCCGCCTCGAATCCGGCGTCGAGGCGGATGGTGGAAACGTAGACGGGGTGCTCGATGTCGCGCACGTCGAAGATGACGAGGCCCTCCTCCGTGCCGCTCCGGCAGAGGTAGGCGTAGCCGCCTTTGACGGCGGTCTCGATGTATCCCTCCGCGACGCCGGGGGCGCGTTCCGGCGGGCCGTTGAGAGTCGCTAGGCGCGCCAGGTTGTACGCGACGGGGAACGCGGGGTCGGGGCCGGCCTGCTTCAGGGGCTCGCCAATCCTCGCCTCGAGGGCATCGTAGATGGCGGCCTCGCTGGCAGCGCTCTCCTTGGCTTTCTGTTCCGGGGAGACCGAGGGCGACACGCAGCCAGCGAGGAGGGCGATTGCGAGGAGCACGGGGAGGACGGGAAGGAGTCGCTGGGCGGCCACGGGCGGCCGACGCGGGCTCCCCAAGATGACGTTTGCGTGCGCTAAGGGATGGCTTCATGGAGGCCAGGGGGGTGGCCGGCGCGTGTCCGTCCCCGCCGTCGTCGCCCAGGGGCTCCGGAAGAGCTTCGGCCCCCTGGTGGCCGTGGACGGCCTGGACTTGGAGATCCCGGTCGGGGTCTGCTTCGGCATCCTCGGGCCCAATGGGGCTGGCAAGACGACGACCATCCGCATGCTCCAGGCCCAGGTCGCGCCCACGGCCGGGACGCTGACCGTGCTGGGGCTCGACGCGGTGCGCGACGGCCGCCGCCTCAAGGCGCGCCTCGGCATCGTGCCGCAGGAGAACAACCTCGACCCCGACTTCTCGGTGCGGCAGAACCTCCTCATCTACGCGCGCTACTACCACGTCCCCCGCGCCGAGGCCGAAGCCCGCGCCGACCGCTGGCTCGCCTTCACGCAGCTCACGGAGAAGAAGGACGCCGCCATCCAGGAGCTCTCGGGAGGCATGAAACGCCGCCTCATCCTCGCCCGCGCCCTCCTCAACGACCCCGAGCTGCTGGTGCTCGACGAGCCGACGACCGGCCTCGACCCCCAGGCGCGCCACACGGTCTGGAACGCCATCCGGCAACTGCGCCGCGACGGCAAGACCATCCTCCTCACGACGCATTACATGGACGAAGCCGAGCAGCTGTGCGACGACCTGGTCATCGTGGACAAAGGCCGCATCCTGGAGCGCGGCTCCCCAAGTGCCCTCATCGCGAAGCACACGGGCTCCACCGCCGTCGAGGCGGTCCTTGGATGGAGCGAAGACGGCGCCAAGGTCACGAACGCCAGCGCTGCCCTCACCGCCGCCGGGGTCCCGCACGAGAAACTGCCCGACCGCGTCATCGCGTACGGCCCGCAAGCCGAGTCCGCCGTCGCCACCTTGGGCGCCAGCGAGGTCATCAACCGGCGCTCCAGCCTCGAGGACGTCTTCCTGCGCCTCACCGGGAGGAACCTGCGTGACTGAGACTCCCTCTTCTGGAACACAGATTGCCCAGATGCTTCGGGCACTTGTCTGCGTCAATGCATCGTCGTTCGCTCGCCCATCAGCGAACGAATTCAGCAAAACCAACGTCCAAAATCAATCTGCGAAATCTGTGTTCAGCGGGCAAACGGAGGCGGCGCATGGCTGATTGGCCCTCCGTCCCCGCAGGGAACAAAGGACCGGTGCCCCGCGTGGACCTCCGGCTCGGCGGCGTGCTCGCGTTCGTGGCGCGCAACCGCGACGTGTACCGCAAGACCTGGAAGACCAACTTCCTCCCCCCTCTGCTCGAGCCCTTCCTCTACCTGCTCTCGGTCGGCTACGGCGTCGGAGCCCTCGTCGGCACCCTCAACGGCGCCTCCTACGCGAGCTTCGTCGCCCCCGGCATCCTCGCCATCACGGTGATGCAGTCCGCGTTCTTCGAGACGACGTACGGCTCCTTCGTGCGCCTCGTCTTCCAGCGCACCTGGGACGCCATCACCGCGACGCCGCTGAGCCTCGACGACGTCCTCGTCGGCGAGATGGTATGGGGCGCAGTCAAGTCGGCTCTCAACTCCACGCTCATGGCCGTCGTCATCGCGGGATTCGGGCTCCTGCCGTGGCTGGCCATCCCCGCCGTCGCCGTCGTCGGCTTCGTCGGCGGCCTCGTCTTCGCGGGACTCGGTCTCGCCGTGAGTGCTCGCGTCAAGAGCATCGACGGCTTCAGTTTCGCGATGTACCTCTTCATCACGCCGATGATGCTCTTCGCGGGCACGTTCTTCCCGCTCAGCCAACTTCCCGTCGGCGCACGGTGGGCGGCGCAGCTCCTGCCGCTCACGCACGTCGTGGCCATCCTGCGCCCGCTCGCGGCCGGGACCCCGCTGGCCATCCCGGCCTCCAGCGCCGCGTACCTGGTCGTGGTCGCGCTTCTTGCCCCGGCCCTGGCGGTCTGGATGATGAAGCGCAAGCTCCAGACATGAACCGGTTCGAAAGTCAAGATGCATTGACCTTGGGCCTGCACGCAGGACAACGACTAACCTCCACGCGGGAATGTTGGCGCATGGCCAAGCTCATCCTTGCCCTGCTCGCCGTCGGCGCCCTCGCGCTGGCCGGCTGCATGTCCGACACCTCCGCCCCCATGACCGTCACGAAGACCTCGACGCAGACCGTCCAGGCCACCAACGACTCGCCGCTGCATGCGCAGCTGCACCAGTTCTACAACCAGCAGCCGTACAAGGCCGCCGGCACCTCGATGGCCGATGTCCCCGGCGGCACGCCCGACCACGAGTGGCGCGTCCTCCAAGACGGCCGCCTGGAGTACCTGCACTGGGACACGGCCAGCAGCAACGGCGACATCAGCAAGGCGGACAAGTTGCTGTTCATCGGCGATGGCGTCCCGGGCCTCGACTGTCTCGGTGTCGGCGGCATCAGCCAGGCGCAGATCGACGCAGGCTACAACCACTTCCACAAGCTCCACGCCGGCAGCTTCGCCGCCGGCCACCACATGGACCCCGCGGACAACCACGTCACGGGCTACTGGCTGCGCCACCTCGCGCCCGCCGACGGCTCCATCTTCTTCGGCCTGGACAGCACCCACCTGGGCGCCTCCAACCCGCTTAAGGCGTGCTGAGCCCCATGCGCGCGGCGTTCGTCCTGGCCGCCCTGACGTTGGTCCTCGCCGCTGGCTGCGCCGCGCCGGGGTCCACTCCCGCGTCGAGCGCGGCGGCTTCGTCCACGAGCCTCTCCGCGACGGCGGTGCCCGCGAACGAGGTCCAGGCCATCGCGGACGGCCACCACGGCGAACGCTTCGACCCCTCGGAGCGCACCGTCGCCGTCGGGGCCACGCTGACTTTCCGCGTCGTCGGCAGCACGCCGCACACCGTGGACTTCGGCGACTCCAACACGGCCAACGTGGACGGCCTCTCGGCCTCCCACTCGGGCAACCTGAACGACGGCCAGACCTTCGCGGTGACCTTCACGAAAGCCGGGACGTACCCGTTCCACTGCCAGTACCACATCCCGGGCATGACGGGGACCATCACCGCCACCGCGCAGTAGCGCGCAATGGGTTCACCACCCTCTCCTCTCCCCCTTTTCCTTAAACTCCAACCTCTTTTGGCCCGTCGTGGGCAACGCCATCGGCCGCATCACGGGACGCAGCGTCACCGAACTGCGCGTCCGCGTCGGCCCCGACGAGCCTGTCCGCCTTGGCGAGATCCTGCTCACGCACCCGCCGCACGGCCCCGCCCACTACCTCCGCGTCGTGGACCTGGAATACGGGGCCGACGCGCGCGACGGGGACTGGGAGGAGCGCACCGCGGGCGCCCTTCTCGCGCAGCCGCAGGGTGAGCCGCTCATCCTCTACGACCGCGAGGAACGCCTCTACCAGGTCGCCGTCGCGGCCCCGCTCGGCCACCTCACCGACGGCAAGTTCCGCAAGCCCAAGAGTCTCCCCAGCCTGTTCGAGGAGGTGCGCCGCCCCGTCAAGGGCGACTTCGCGTTCATGGCCTCGCGCCCCGGCGACCTGGAGCTTGGGTTCCTGCGCAGCGGCGACGAACCGCTCCCCGACCGCATCGGCCTCGACCCCGCGGCACTCGCGCAGCACGTCGGCATCTTCGCGACGACCGGCATGGGCAAGTCGAATCTTCTCAAGGTCCTCGCCGGCAGCTGCCTGGAATCGGGGAAGATCGGCCTCCTGCTCCTCGACCCGCACGGCGAGTACGCCGATGGCGGGGCCGCCCAGCACCGCGACGGCCGCGGCCTCAAAGGTCTCCTCCACCATCCGCGCGGCGACCGACTTGAGGTGTACACGAGCCGCCCCATCCTCGGCTTCGCGGGCCGCGTCCGCGAGCTCGCCGTGAGCGCCGCGGAGATCACGGCCGCCGACTTCGCCAACGTCTACAACGTCAGCGACGCCCAAGAGGAGGCGCTGTGGGCCATCGCCGCCAAATTCGGCAAGTCCTGGGTGCAGGACCTCGACCGCCTCGAGGTGGACCAGCTCGACCGCGCGCTCGGCGAAGGCCGCTTCCATCCGGGCACCCTCAACGTCCTCAAGCGCCGCTGCGAGCAGGTCCTCAAGCAGGGCGTCATCCACCGCGACGCCGCCCTCAGCACGACGAAGGCCATCCTCAGCAGCCTCGAGACGGGCAAGGTCGTCCTCGTGGACACCTCCGGCCTCCACCCGAGCGAGGAGCTTCTCGTGAGCGCGGTGCTCGCGCGCAGCCTCCTCGAGCGCTACCGCGACGCCTCCCGCGACCCCGCCCACTTCCGCACCCTCCCGCCCGCCTGCGTCGTGCTTGAGGAGGCGCAGCGCGTCCTCAACGCGCGAGGCGGCTCGGGCGGCGTCTTCGCGCAGATCGCCCGCGAGGGCCGCAAGTTCAAGGTCGGCCTCGGCGCCGTGACGCAGCAGCCCCGCCTCATCACGGACGAGCTCCTGAGCCAGTTCAACACCCTCCTCATCCTCGGCCTCGCCGACCCGACCGACCGCGACCGCGTCAAGGCCGGGGCGCGCCAGGACCTCAGCCAGGTCGCGAAGGAGATCCAGATGCTGGAGCCCGGCGAGGCGCTTGTCACGACGCCTGGGGCGCCGTTCGCCCTTCCGCTCAAGGCCCACCTCTACGAGGACCGGCTCACCGAGCTCGCCGTCACGTCGCCGCGGCCCACCATGAAGGTGGACGCCGGATTCTACTAGGAGCCGTCGGCATGGTGCGCCTCTACCATCTCAGCGACACGCACCTGGGCCATTCGCAGTACACGCGCACCGACGCCTCCGGCCTCAACCAACGCGAGCTGGACATCGCCGCCGCGTTCCTGCGCGTGGTAGACCTCGCGGTCGTCGAACGGCCTGATCTCGTCATCCACGCCGGCGACCTCTTCGACGGCGTGCGCCCCGGCAACCGCGCGCTCGCCACCGCGATGGAGGGGTTCCTCAAGCTCAGCCGCGCCGGCATCCCGACCGTTGTCATCGCGGGAAACCACGAGCACCCCAAACTGCGCGAGACGGGCTCGCCCTTCCGCCTCTTCGAGCACCTCCCCGGCATTCACGTCGCATACACGGGCCGCCGCGAGGAGCGGATCCTCCAGGTGCGCGGCGAGACGGTGCGCGTCCACGCCGTCCCACAATGCGCCGACAACGCCGCGCTCGCCCGCGAGGTCACGGAGGCCCCCATCACGCCCGGCACGCTGGAGATTCTGGTCGCCCACGGCGCCGTTCCTAGCCTGCCCGCGTTCGCGCACGCCGAGTTCAACGAGCAGCAGCTTGACGCGAGTTGGTTCCGCCCGTTCTCCTACGTCGCCCTTGGCCACTACCACGGCGTCCAACAGGTCGCCCCCAACGCGTGGTACTGCGGCGCCCCGGAGCGCGTCAGCATCGCCGAGGCCGCGCAGGAGAAAGGATTCCTCGACGTCGTCGTGACGGCCCCCGGCGTCCAGCCGACGTTCCGCCCCCTCGAGGGTCGCGCCTACCTCGACCTGCCCAAGCTGGACGCCCGTGGCCTTGGCGCGGCCGACGTGAAGGCCGCCGCGCTGCGCCTGCTCGCCGATGTCCCCGCCGGCTCCGTCGCGCGCCTCGTCCTGGAGAGCCTGGACCCCGGGCTGCGCGGCAGCCTCGACGTGCGCGCCATCCGCCAGGCGGGCAGCCATCTGCTCCACCTGGAGCTCCGCCTCACCTGGCAAGACCAGGCCGACCAGGCCGCCGGCCCCACCGCCGTCCGCGGCCTCGCGGAGGAGTGGACGTCGTTCCTGGCCGACCAGGCCATCGAAGGCGCCGACCGCGCCGCGCTCGACGCCCTCGCCCGCTCCGTCCTGGAGGGCGCATGAAGGTCGTCCGCCTCAGTCTCGAGAACTTTCGCCGCGCCCGCAAGCTCGCGTGGGAGGTCCCCGACGGCGTCACCGCCATCCTTGGCCGCAATGGCGCGGGCAAGTCCACGCTCCTCGAGGCCATCGCGTTCGCGCTCTACGGCACGGACGCTCTGCGCACCGGCAAGGACCTCGTCCGTAGCGAGGGCGCCGCCCTCACGGACACGGTGCGCGTCGCCCTTGATCTGGAGTGGGGAGGCCAGGCGCTCGTCATCGTGCGCGAGCTGCGCGGCAAAGCGCTGCAGCCGAGCGCGTCGCTCACGGTGGACGGCGCCCTTCTCGTCCCCCCCGGCGCCGGCTCCGGCGAGGCGGCCACGCGGGAAATCCAGCGCCGCCTCGGCATGGAGCTCGACGCCTTCCTCTCCACCCTTGTCGCCCGCCAAGGCGAGCTCGCGCGCCTGGCCAACGCCAAACCCGCCGAGCGCAAGCAGCTTCTCCTGCGCCTCCTGGGCGTGGACAAGCTCGACGCCGCGGTCCAGCGCGCCCGCGACCGCCGCCGCGAGGCCGAGGCGGGCCTCGCCGCGGTGCGCGGCCTCGCCCCCGCGGGATTGCCG
>JAHFTW010000014.1:34835-41607 GCA_023269235.1 Thermoplasmata archaeon | reverse complement strand
CGGCGAGGTCCTCGTTGACGTCGTCCAGGAGCGCCAGCGCCGCCGCGTGAGCATGTTCGGCGGCGGCGAGGCTGTCCCGATCCGCGCAGTTCTCCCGGATGAGCGCAGCCGCGCGGAGGGAGCCGACCGCATGCACGAGCCGCGTCTGGACCTTTGGTAGGGGTGGGGGCACCCGTATACCCCCTTTGCCTACATGCTAGTTTCTCGGTGTTTTCGCGCGTCTTGCTCATGAGTCAAAACGGGAAGTGATCCCGGCTCGAGGGCAAGGCGGCGAGGGTGCAGAAGACGACGAGGGCGCCCCCAAGGCACGCCAAAAAAAATCGCGCGGAACCTATCGACAGGGGGTCCGGCGCGCACCCGCTGAGGAAGTCCTCACCGGGTGATGACTTCGTCGCGCCGATGCGATTCACGACGCCCTCGCGGGGGCGCGCGAGCGGGCCGCCATGGCCTCGACGCGAGCCGCTTGCATCGCCACCCAGGCGCACCCGGCCGCGTCCCTGGAGTGCGCCGTCGAGCGCGCGGGCACCCCTTCGACGACGAGCCCCAGGACACGAGCGATGTGCGCATCGCTGGCCTGACGTTGCCCCGTGAGGCGGCCGCGCCAGGTCATGGCGGTCAGGGGGGCGACGGCATAGCCCATCGCCTCGAAGGCCCCGAGGAGCCGGCCCGCGACGAGGCTCGTGTCCCCCAGGGCGGCGGCCCTGGCGGCGAGCTGCTTCACGTACCCGGCAGTCCCACGCGCCCCGTTCGCTGTCGCCCCGCTGGGGACCTCGACGGCGACGAGCGCGGCCGCGTGCTTTCCGGCGAGCGCTCCGGCAGTCGCCCAGGCTCCCTCCGAGGGGATGCGCCCACCGTCGACCCAGCGGGTCACCTTGGGCGACTCGAGGAGGAGGACGGCCCAGCCGATCCAGGTCGGGCCGGGATCGAAGCCGAGGACGATCATGGCCTCACCGAGAAGACGTGCTCGCGGTACATGAATGCGGCGAGCTTCCGCGCGTCATCGACCGAGACCGAGATCGTCACCGTGACGGACGATGCGTCATCGCCACCCATCGCGAGCACCGTTCCGTAGAACGTCGTAGCGGCCGCAGCGGGGACCGCAACGGAACCCGCGCCCGTCAGCGTCTTCTTCTTGCGTCCCATGATCAGTACTCCTCGTAGTCGTAGAATCTCGTGCAGTATGCATCGAAGCGGATCCTCACCATCCCCGTCGGCCCGTTGCGCTGCTTCGCGATGATGAGCTCCGTCAGCCCGACGTCCTGGCCAGCCTTCGGATCGGCGGGCTCGCGGTAGTAGTCCTCGCGGTACAGAAAGCAGATCGTGTCCGCGTCCTGCTCGATCGCGCCGCTCTCGCGGAGGTCCGACAACATCGGCCGCTTGTTCCCCCGCTTCTCGACCTCGCGGTTGAGCTGCGCCAGGGCGACGACGGTGATGTCCTCCTCCTTCGCGAGCGCCTTCAGCCCGCGGGAGATCTCGCTGATCTCCTGCTCTCGGTTCGAGCCGTTGCCGCCTCCCGTCATGAGCTGCAGGTAGTCGACGCCCATGACCTTCAGGACGGCGCCGGCCTTCCTCGCCTCGCGTGCGATTCGCCGCGTCGTCGCGCGCACTCCGGCGAGGGTCATCGCCGGGCGCTCGTCGATCCAGAGGTTGCGCGTCGCGAGGTTCATCGACGACGCGCTGAGGCGCGCCATCGCTCCCGCGCTCATGCCTGCGGCGCGCGCCGCGCTCATGCCTGCGGCGCGCGCCGCGCTCACCGATACGCGGCCGTCCGCGCACGCGCTCCGGAGCACGAGCTGACGCCCCGGCATCTCGAGCGAGCAGATCCCCGCCGCGTACTTCTCGACGGCCTCCGCGCCCACGCGCTCCTGCTTCGCCACGTCACGAAGGATGGCCTCGAGGAGCGCGGTCTTCCCCATGCCTGGGCGAGCGCCTACGATCCAGAGCTCGCCGCCGTGCATCCCCGTGGTGATGCTGTCCCACTTCGCAAAGCTCGTCGAAGTGCCGCTCACGCCGCCGGCGCCGATCTGCGCAGCGCGCGCGAGCTCGACGGCCATCTCCTTCACGTACTCCTTCGCGTGCTTCAGGGTCTCGCGCTCGACCATCGCGTGAGCGGCCAGGTGAACCGCGTGCTCGCTCGACTCGAGGAAGGCCTCTACCTCGCCGTAGTCGAGATAGCCCTGGGCGGAGATTCGCTGGCACGTGGCGATGAGGTTCCGGACGCGGAACTTCTCGTGCACCGTCCGCGCGTAGGCTCGGACGTCCGCCACCGCCGGCGAAGCGTTGAGGATCTCTGTCAGGTACGGCATGCCGCCGATCTGGCCGATGCGCTGCCGATCCTTGAGCCACGTTCCGACCTGGACGATGTCGGTCGGCTTGCCCACGGCGGCGAGCTCGAGCATGGCGGCGAAGATCTGGCGGTGGGCCTCGGAGTAGAAGTTCTCCGGACGGAGAAAGCTCGTGATCTTGTCGAGCTCGGAGCCGTGCAGGAGGATGGCCGACAGGATGGCGGCCTCTGCGTCGAGGTCGTGCGGCGGGACACGGGGCTCGGCGCTCATGAGTTCGTCTCGCTCGCCGTTTCTGCCGACGTGAACCGCGCGAGGCCTTCGAACTCGAGCGACTCGGGATAGATCTTCAGCGTCGCAACGATGGGCTCGAGCGAGCCGTCGCCCGCGCTGAAGGAAACGGACGCGACGTCGTGAAGCGCGAGCTCCTCACCGTCAGGTCCGACGACGAAGATCTCGGCATCGGCGTAGGTCGGAAGGATCCAGTTGATCGCTGGGAAGCCGCGGACGCTCGCAGGTCGTTGCGGCGCGGCGATCCGGATGCGCACACGACCGATTCGGGGCTCTTCGCTCATGCTGATTTCTCCTGGACGGGGGGTGGACGTTCTTCGGTGGCCGGTGCGTTTTCCGGCTTGGGATCTCGGTGAGCCTTCGTCGGGGTCCACTCGCGGTGGTACGGCGGAGGCTGCGCGGAGGCTGGATCGGTGCCCTGCTTCCGGCCCCAGGTCGGCGGCGCGCCGGCGTTGAGCCAGTCGACGAACCGGGAGGGTCGGAAGCCCTGGTTTGCGATCGGGTCGTTCTTCGTCGCGGCGATGAACTTCCCGACGGTCTCCGCGAACCACTCGAGCCGGGCTTCCACGGGCCCCTGGGGCGCCAGGTCGTTCGCGACGATGGCCAGGTCACGCACCGCCCCGCGGGGCAGTCCGAAGGGCGCTCCCGTGCGATCTCGGACCGTTTCCGCGTAGACCTCCCCGAGCCGGTGAAGCTCGGCGGTCGATGCCTGGCGTCTGGGCTCGGCCGGATCTGGACCTGTGCCCGCGCCCCCCGGCTTCGGGGGGTTGGGGGGATCTGAGATCGGATCAGCACAGATGGTATAAGAGTGACGCTCCGTGACGTCGCGTGACGCCGCGTGACGCGGCGTCACGGGTGGCTCGTCTTCGTGACTCGTCGGGAGGGGCGCGGCGGGGGCTGTCTGGGACGCAAGCGACCTGGCCCTGGCCACCTCTCGGCTCTTCTGTTGCCTCGCCCTGTCGCCCTGGATCGCGTCCTGGGCTTGCATGAAGTTGGGCAGGATGATCGAGCCGTCCCTCTCAACGACGCAGCCGTCGGCGAGGAGCTCGGCCGCGGCGCGCTCGACGACGTCGGCCGGGATCCGCAGAAGCCCCGCCACGCCCCGCCATCCGCTCTTCCCGAGGGGGAGCATCCCCGCTCGGTCGACCTTGCGCATGAGCTCGCCGAAGACGGCGCGGGCCTCCCAGGTGAGCGCGATCCAGTCCGCGGTATCCCGCGTGTAGACCTTCACGTACTTCTCGTCCTCCCACCTCATGCGGCGACCCTCCGTCCGGTTGAAAAGTTCGCGTCCACGATCGCCGCCACGACGTTCTCGAGGGCGATGATCCGCGGGCGAACCGCGCGCGCCCAGCGCACGGCGACGAAGGCCAGCGAGCGCCGCTTGCTCGTCCTGGGCTTGCTCCCCTTCGCCTTGCTGAAGTGCGTGCAATCGGGGGAGAGCCAGAGCAGCGACACGGGGCGACCCGCGCAGACACGCCGCGGATCCACGGCCCACACGTCGCCGTGGAAGTGCTCGGACGCCGGATGGTTCGCCGTGTGCATCGCAACGGCTTCCGCGTCGTGGTTCACGGCGATGTCCGGATCACGGCCAAGCCCGATCCGGATGCCCTCGGAGGCCCCGCCGCCGCCGGCGAAGAGGTCGACGATCACGGCTTCCACCTCCAGTAATCGACGCTGTCCGGCTGACGCTTGAAGCGCGGATCGTAGACGCATAGGACCATCGGCTTCGGGAAGCCCTGGGCGTGGCCGACGAACTTGATGCGCGGCGCGAGCGCCAGCACGCGCGCGTAGCCCCGCACGCTCTCAGCCCACCAAAGCGCGTCCACGCTCGCCGGAACGAGGAATAGCAGCACCGACGAGGGGTGCGGCTCGGAGCACGCCCAGTCGGCGCACTTCTGCGCCCAGGGACCGATCTCCGAAAATGGTGGGTTGAGCCAGAGCACGCCCCGCCGGGGCCACTCGACCTTGAGGGAGTCCTCCTCGGGGCAGATGAACGAATCGCACGCGGCGTTTTCGCGCGTCGCCGCGAGGTCGCTCGTGATCTTGCCGAAGCGCGCCTCGACGGCGTCGAGCAGATCGCGTGGTGTCTGCGCGGCTTGGTTCTCGGACCTGGGCGCGGGCTTGTCGGCGCTCTTCTTGGGCGTGCGCCCGGGGCGCGATGCGGGAGGCAGATCCGCCCCCCGCATCGCGTCGGCGAAGTCGTCGGCCCCGTCGAGGGCCTCCGGCGCGCTCGGGGGCGCGGCTGGAATCGTCGAGGCGTTGCTCACCCGGGCGACCCCTCGAAGACGGTGAGATCGGAGGCCCTCACCTTCGCGAGCACCTCTCCGATCGCGTGCTCGATCGCCAGATCCATCCGGTAGACGTCGAGCTTCCACGCGATGGCGCCTCGCGCCGCCCGGTAGCGCACGCGCACGGCGATCTGGTAGTGCGCCCCGCCCTCGAAGACGGGGATCGTGATCAGGAAGGCGCCGGGCACCTTGATCGGCGTGCCGTCCTCCCCGGCGTGCGTCTCGACGAAGGCGAGCTCGGTCTCGCCGGTCGACAGGTTCACGTGGTTCTTGACGGTCTGATTTGCGCGGATGGTGAGGCCGCGCGAGGTCGCCATCATCTTCGACGGAGACGCGTACTCGCACCCGATCCGCGTCGCGATCTCGCGGGCCCCCTCGAAAGCCGTCGAGGGCTCGGCCAGGTCGGCGATCCGATCCTCGACGAGCGAGGCAAAGTCGGCTTGGGACATGTCCTCACCGCTGACGGCGGCCCATCGCTCGAAGGCCTCCGAGTGCTCGAGCTTCAGCGTCGCACCGAAGTCGGCCCAGCCGGCGGGCTTGCCCTCGGGGCCGTGAGGGTTGAACTGGGCGAGCAGCTCGGGAGGCTCCGCCTTCGCGAAGACGACCGTCTCCGGCGTCTTGTGGCGCGCCACGTACGCGAGGAACGCGTCGAGCGTGGACAGGGCGGCCCGGCCCTTCTTCCGACGAGGAACGAGCCGCCTGGCGTCGAGGATGGCCTCGAGATCGAGGAGCTTCGTCGGCTCGTTGGGATGCCCCTGCACGAAGGCGACGGCCGCCTCGAGCGACGGATCCTCCGCGCTCGTGATCTTCTCGACGGAGTGGACGTTCCCCGCGCGGACGATCTTCGCGATCTCCTCGGCCTCGGTCTTCTCGTTGTTCGTGATGTTCGTGGGTGCACTCATCGGACGACTCCCTTCGAGGCCGGATCGGCCACGTCTCTGCGTGCGGTCACGTCGTGAAGCGGGAGCTCCTGTTGCCGGGGGTTCCGGCTCGAGAGCTTCCCCTTGAGGAGCCACATGTGAGAGCCGCCGCGCTTCGGCTTCGGCTTCTTCACGACGACGTCCCCGGTGATCGTCGTGTTCCCCTTGTCGTCGACCGTGAAGTCGAGCGAGAGGGTGATCTTCCCCTTCGCCTTGCCGCGGGTCGCGTTCGCGTGGTCCTCGAGCTTCGCGAGGAGCGTGGCGAGCTCGGCGGTCAGCTCCTGCTCGAGGTCCCCGTCGTCGACCTGGGTGACGAAGTGGGAGAAGCAGCGGGAGGCCTCGTACTTCGCCTCGACGCGAAGATCATCGGCGGCCGTCACGAGGCCACCGCCAATCGGTCGTAGGCGGACCACTCGCGATCGACCGCGGCGATGTCAGCCACGCAACGAGCGCGGACAAGGACGTTCGCGCTCGCATCCTTCTTCGCGAGCGTTCGACGCGCGCGGAATCTGGAGGAAAGCCCCACGATGTCGGCACTCCGCCATGCATCCGTCGCGCGCGCGCCGAACGCGCGAAATACTGCGACCGGGTGCTCTTCTCCGGCGGCCAGCTTCGCATGGTCCCATGCGCTGGCGCAGCTCGTGCGGTCCGCATCGTGGAAGAAAAAGAACGCTTCCTTCACCTTGAAGTAGTTGTTGCTGCTCATCTCGTCGGATCCCTTCGGTTCAATTTCACGGTTGCGAGGAACGCGCCGACGGGAGCGCCGGCGCGGTGTAGGTCACGGATGATGCTGACGGCGGCGCGAAGGTCGGCCTCGGCCTCTTCGGCGCGGCAACCGTGGGTGAGGACGAGCGCGCGGGCCTCGGCCAGCTCCTGCTCGAGGCGGAGGATCGTTCCCTGGATCGAGCCAGGGCCGACGACGACAGGGGGCGCGCTCATGCGGGCCTCGCAGCGCACTCGGGCTCGTGGGCATCGCTCCCCGGATCGATCG
>JAHFTW010000014.1:0-34735 GCA_023269235.1 Thermoplasmata archaeon | reverse complement strand
CGGCGCCGATGAGCCCGATCATCGGCCAGCTCCTTCCACGAGTAGGCGTAGCTTGACCGCGGCCCAGAAGAGCCCGAGGGCCACGACCGCCCCGATCACGGCTCCCCCGGGATGGCCAGGAGCGCCTTGATCTCGCGCTCGCGCGTCGCGCCCCACGCGATGCACCGCCCGCCCGTCGCGTACGGGCTGAGGGGGTGCGAGGGGCACGCCATGAAGCTCTTCCGAAGGTACCGGAGCATGAGCGCCACTTGTCCCGCCGCATCCCTGGGCGTCTCGCGGCACGGGGTCTGCCCCAGCCCACACGATGCCGCGCCGAGCTCGCGCGTGCAGTGCGGATCGCCCGGACGCATGCCGGGACAGTCCCCCGCGGCATCGGGGCGGTACGCGCTCTCGTGGCCGCTCATCACGTCGAGCGTCGCCGCCCACATGCGCGGGTTGTCCGTCACGACCGCCGCTTCGGCGATC
Source organism: Thermoplasmata archaeon (assembly GCA_023269235.1). Classification (GTDB taxonomy): domain Archaea; phylum Thermoplasmatota; class E2; order JACPAO01; family JAHFTW01; genus JAHFTW01. The sequence continues at coordinate 34,270 of JAHFTW010000014.1, read as the reverse complement.
ACCTCGACGATGGCAGGAGGGCGAGGAATCGGCGCGCCGTGGCCGTCCAGGAGCGACGGCGTCGCCAAGAGCCAGCGCGCGATCACGACTGCCGCCGGCGTCACGGGGCCACCCAGAGCCAGGCCGGCCGGCCGTTCCACTCGATGACCCGCCAGGCGAGACGCCCGTGAAGGTGGACCTCGACGCCCAGGACCGCCGGGAGTGAGAGGGCTTCGACCGTGAGGCCGCCGACGCTGTCGATGATCATGACGGCGCTCCTCCCAGCGCACGGATCAGCGCGGCGGCCTGCGCAGGGTCCGCGCAGACGATCTCGACGCCCTGGACGGACAGTCGGATTTGCTTCCGCACTTCGGCGGCGGCGATTTCCTCGGACGCCATGAGCGTCGGGAAGGCGTCGAGCTGCTTCTTCGTCAGCGGACGCCCGGCCGCCCGGAGCGCGGAGGGCACGGTCGCTCGAGCGCCTCCGCCCGGACGCGGTTGGCTCTTGCGGCGGGACGGCATGCTCTTCCCCGCGGGAGCGGGCGCCGGTTCGGACGGAGGCGAGCTCCCAGGGATCCCGAACGTGACGCCCTTCGTCTTCGGCTTACCGTGGCGCACGAGCTCGCCGGCGCCGACGAGCGCCTCCAGGGCTGAGAGCGCGCCGGTGGGCGAGAGGCCGAGCATGTCGGCGCACGCCCGCGAACCTTGCGGGCCTACCTTCGTGAGCCACGCCACCAACCTGCTCCTGTTGTCTTCCTTCGCCATCTCGCTCGTCTCCTTCTCCTCGTCGTCGTTGTCGGCCTCCGCCGCATGCTCCACATCGCCGAAGCCCCGGTTGTTCGAGTCGCGGAGGTACGCGTCCCACGCGCGCACCTGGGCCACTCGAAGGGCTCGCGGATCGCCCAGGTTCCGGATCGCCCAGACGTCCCGAAGTGGGGGCGCGTCGATCGGATCGAGGTCCGCGAGGGGCGACTTCACGCCGCCATCCGCCCAGCGCGGCGAGCTGCCCTCGCCACGCGAGCCCGCGCCCGCTGGGCCTCGATCTTCGCGACCCAGACCCCGCGACCCGGCTTCCACGACTCGGCCGGCGACTCCGGGTAGTGGAAGCGGTTCATGAGCCGGCGCGAGCGCTTCTCACCGGACGTGAGTCCCCGCTTCGACGCAACGCGAGGGGATGCCTCGCCGACGATCCGCTTCACGTGCGCTGTCGCAGCGTGGCGAGCCGACGCGGGCATGGCCACGAGCAGGCGGCCCCTCGCGCGAGCCTTCTCCTTGGCGCTCTCCTCGAGGCGCTCTTGGCGTTGTGCCCATCGTTCCTCTTCGGTTTTCATCGGCGTTTTCCCTCGCGTTCAGTGGTCGTTGCGGGCGCTTGGTTCAGGTGGGAGGCCAGTGGGCGACGCGTGTTCAGTCATCTGAGAAAGACGCGTGAGCAGTCGTTGCGCGGCGGGCGAACGCAGCCCATGGTTGCAGAATGCAACTACGCAGAAGCGCGGCGGCTTTGCGGCGCGAGCCCGCTTGCGAGCCAGTCGAGCCGCACGCCAAGCGCCTCAGCGAGGGCCATGCCGGTCTCGAGCGAGACGCTTTTTTGCCCCTTGCCCAGCTCGATTTGCGCCACGTGCCCCGGAGCGAGCCCCGCAAGCTCGCTGAGGTGGCGGGCGCTAATCCCAGCACGGACACGCGTGACTCGAAGCCGTCGGGCGAACGTCATGACCAGACTCCTAGACGTAACCAGAACTCTGGTCAAGAAAATCTTGACGTGGCAGCGCTGCGGGGCGCCGTGGCCGATACGCTCCTAGGGATGGGCGGCTTCGGAAAACGACTGCGGGAGGCCTATGAAGGTAGTGGCTACAAGAGCATGCGGGAGCTCTCGATCGCCTGCGATCTCTCCCCTGGCCACGTTCAGCAATGGGTTGAAGAGACGAGCAACCCAAAGCTTGAAAACGTGGCCAAAGTTGCGGCCAAACTCGGCGTACCCCTCGACTGGCTGGCGTTCGGCACCCCACCCAAGTATCGGCGTGACGTGCAAAGCGGTTCGCTGGACGAGCTCGCGGATGCGGTCGCGGAGCGCTTGCACGCTCACGGCGTAGGCGGCCCCCCAGTCACCCGGACGAGGCCCACGCAGCACCGCACCAAGAAATAGATCCGCTTCCCTGTTGACCAGGACTCTGGCTATGACTAGAGTGCTGGTCGGAGGTCAGGGAACATGGGTGCAACGAGGTTCCGGGAAGAGCTGATGATCCGCGAGCTGCTCGCGGGAGACGTCTCGTACCTGAAGGCAGCCACGCGCGCCCAGGAAGCGGCGGTCGCCGCGTGCGAGGTCTGGGGGCACGCGTGCGAGGTCTGGGGCGTCGGTGAGACGCATGCACTCTGCATGCGATGCGGCGAGAGGGTGCGGGTGCGCGATGACCGGTGAGCTTCATCCCAGCGTCCGCATCGTGCCGGCCGACGATGGCGACCGCTACGGCGGCCGCTTCCCCGAGGCGCGGTCCTTCCGCATCGAGCTTTTCGACGGAAAGGAGTGGCTCGCGCCTTCCGCGATGGTCTACCCGGAGGCCTTCGCGCAAGCCCGCGCGGAGTGGCTTTCCGACGTCCTTCGCTACGCGGGACAGCGGGAGCGCCTGCGCCGCCTTCAGCGGGATCACGTTGTCCGCGAGGAAGGGGGCCTCGCTTGAGCGCCGCCTACCAGGCGAAGTGGGCCGCGTGGTTCTGGATCTCCTTCGCGATGCACGTCGGGGTGACGCCCGAGGAGCTCGGGGAGATGGGCCTTCGCGCCGTCGAAAGGAAGCTCGGCTCGTAGGTCGAGAGCGGGATCGCAGCGCCGGAGACGTGGACCTCCCCCCACCCCTGTCCCACGTCACGGGCCTTCGTTGCGGTCTCGCTTTCGGCCGATGAGCCGAAAGGAGGAACACCATGGCATCGAAGAAGAAGAATCAGGTCATCGTTCGCACGTACTCGGCGGGCGTCCACTACGGCTCGCTCGTCTCGCAGAAGGGTAAGGAGGTCGTGCTCGCGGACGCGCGGCGGATCTGGCGCTGGCGGGGCGCGAACACGCTGCACGAGGTGGCGAGGACGGGGATCGCATCGGACAAGAGCGCAGTGTCGGTGCCGGTCGCGAAGATCGTCCTGACGGAGGCGATCGAGATCCTCCCCTGCTCGGAGGCCGCGGCGAAGACCATCGAGGCCACGAAGTGGCAGCCGTGACGGACGGGTCCGGGTCCGGGTCCGGGTCCGGGTACGGGTCCGGGTCCGGGTCCGGGTCCGGGTACGGGTACGGGTCCGGGGACGGGGACGGGTGAGTTCGGTTTGCTCACGCTCCCGCGGGCGCGCGCTTCGGCGCTCGTGGGAGCCGTGGGCCCCAAAGTTTTTCGGCAGATGAGGAGGAACTTGATCATGCGTTCTTTGGATTGCGGCGTGCTCGAGCTGGCGGCGGTCGCCCGGTTCTGCGAGGCCTTCGGCGACTACGAGGTTCAGGACGGTGAAGGGGTTGGGCCGGCGCGCGAGCTCGTCGACGCGGCGCGGCCCGTGCTCCTCGTGTGCCGTGGCGTGGACGTCACCGCGCTCTTCGCTCCGCTCGATGCGGCCGAGCTCGCCGCCGATCGGGCGAAGGGCCTCGACAACCTCGCCGGTCCCCACCTCCGCGAGGCCGTCAAGGCGATCGTCTTCCGCATCGCGGAGGACATCGTCCGTCTCCTGGGTGACGCGGCGAAGGATGAGGAGACCGTCCTCGTCGACGCCTCCGGCGAGCAGCTCCGGGCGGCCGGGAACGCACGATGAGCGCCCCGATCTCGGATGCCGCGCTCCTGAAGCGCGTGCTCGAGCATCCGATCACGCATCGTCAACGCGAGCTCTTCGAGTGCCACGCCGCGGAGGTGGACGCCGGGGCCGAGCTCTCCAGGAGAGAGCGGGCGCACGCCTGGGCGACGATCCGGACCCATGAGCCCGAGTATGAGAACCTCGTGAGCTCCGGCAAGGTGAAGCGCGGAGCCGAGGTCCCGCTCCCGCCGGCGCTGCAGAACCTCCCAAAGAAGCCGCCGCACCGGAGGCACGAGACGTGATCGCCCTCTCCCTGCGCCAGCCATGGGCCGCCGCGGTCCTTCACGTGGGCAAGAACATCGAGAACCGCCGGTGGCCGACGAAGTTCCGCGGCGAGTTTCTCATCCACGCCGCGAAGGCCATGACGAAGCTGGAGCACTCCGCCGCGCTCGACTTCTGCGAGGCCGCTCTCTGGCCTGAGCCCAGCTACGAGGTCGACGCCGTACTCGCGAAGGACCGGCTGGTGTTCGGGGCCATCGTTGGGCGCGCGCGCCTCGTCGAGGTCTTCCTCCCGTGCCCCGGCGCGGAGAAGTCCCCGGCCGGACCGTGGCACATGCACGAGCAGCACGGCTTCCTGCTCGAGGACGTAGTCGCGTTCGCGACGCCGATCCCGTGGAAGGGGGCGCTCGGCTTCTTCGACGTTCCCTTCGACCGAGAGGGGGCTCCGGATGGGCGCTGAGAGCTCGATCCAGTGGACGGACGCGACGTGGAACCCGGTGCGCGGCTGCACCGTCGTCTCGCCCGGCTGCGCCAACTGCTACGCGATGGGCGTTGCCGCGCGCTTCTCGGGCGATGGCCAGCCGTACGAGGGCCTCGCGCGCTTCTCGACGCAGCGCCGCCTACCGCAGTGGACGGGCGTCGCGCGGCTCGTGCCGGAGCATCTGGCCGACCCGCTCCGGTGGCGACGCCCGCGGCGCATCTTCGTGAACTCGATGTCGGACCTCTTTCACGAGAGCCTGACGAACGAGGAGATCGCCGCCGTCTTCGGCATCATGGCGGCGGCGCCGCAGCACGTTTTTCAGGTGCTGACGAAGCGGGCGAAGCGCATGCGGGAGTGGTTCGAGTGGGTGTCCAAGCGAGAGACTGGGCTCTTCACCGAACGCTGGTCGCCGCGCTTCTTCTGCTTCGCCAGCGCCGCTGAAGCGGTCGGCGGGCGCTCCGATGGTTGGCGCATCGGCACCACGGGCCTTGGTCCGTGGCCCCTGCCCAACGTGTGGCTCGGCGTCTCCGCGGAGGACCAGGAGCGCGCCGACGAGCGCATCCCCGACCTGCTCGCGACGCCGGCCGCGGTGCGCTTCGTCTCCGCGGAACCGTTGCTCGGGCCGATCGACTTCGAGCAGCTTCGCGGCGGCGAGCTGCTCGATGCTGAGGGGGCGGACTTCGTCAACGCCCTGCGCGGCTCGACGTATTGGGCGAATGGGGATCACGGCGCGAACGTGAACGGGCTCGACTGGGTGATCGTCGGCGGTGAGAGCGGCCCCCGTGCGCGACCGTTCGACCTCGATTGGGCGCGCAGCATCGTCGACCAGTGCGTGGCGGCTGGGGTGCCCGTCTTCGTGAAGCAGATGGGCGCGCGCCCCTACCAGTCCGTGAGCGCGGCTTCGCGCGGCATGGGCGGAATCGGGCTCGGGCTCAGATCGCGCAAGGGCGATGACCCTGCGGAGTGGCCGCCCGAGCTTCGCGTGAGGGAGTTTCCGCGATGAGCGAGAAGCTCCACATCCGCGAGGCGTCACCCGGCGCAGGCTGCGACGTCCACGACTGGCCCGCCTTCGGCCTGGCGAAGCGGCTCGTCGAGGAGATGCGGGTGAAGCACGGCAAGGGCGGGGTCAACGCTTGTCGTGAGTGCCTCGCTCGCGCCCAGCGGGACGCGAGGAACGAGAAAAGGCGGCGGGGGCCGATGACCCCGCGCCCCCCCTGGCTTGTCACCCGCGACGCGGCCGTGTACGCGGGTTTCCGCACGCCGGCCGGCCTGAAGTCGGCCGCCGCGCGCGGGCTCATCCGTCCCCACGGCCGGCGGGGGCGCACGCTCACTTGGCTCGTCGCCGATCTAGACCGTCTGGGAGGACACGATGTGGATCACGAGGTGGAAGGACACGATCTGGCACCCGGCGGCGCGGGAGGGGATCTGGCGCCGGAGGGCGGGGGGTTACCTGATCAGCACCCAGATCCGCGACGCGAAGGGGAAGCGGAGGATGGTCCAGCGCCGGCTACCGGAGGCCTCGCTCGAGGAGGCCCAGCGCGAGCTCGACGCCCTCCGCCTCGAGCGCCGCGCCGTGTTGAACGGGCGCGTGAGGTCGACGCAGCTCTTCAGCTCGTTCGCGGCGTCCGCCTTCCGTAAGAAGGTCCAGGCGAGGGACATCCGGAGCGCGAAGGGCGTCGAGAAGTGGAAGACCGCGCTCGAGCAGCACCTGATCCCCGAGCTCGGGCACCTGGCCTGCAACGAGCTGAAGCACGCGCACGTTGCGCAGTGGCGCGCCGACCTGGCGATCCGCATCGCCGCGCCGGAGAAGGCGCGCAACGAGAAGGGGCGCCTCGTCCGGAACCCGGCCCACCTCTCGCCCCGGACGGTGAACGGCATCTTCTCGATCTTGAGGGTGCTCACGAAGCGCGCCGTCGCGGAGCTCGACCTCGAGCGCGACCCGTGCCTGGGCCTGGCGAACTTCTCGACGCTCGAGCACCCGACGTACACCGACGAGGCGCCTAACGCGCTCACCGAAGAGCAGGCCAGGAGCTTCGCCGCCAAGATGCGCGAGCTCTACCCCCAGCACTACGCGATGACCGTGCTCGGGCTCGCCACGGGGCTGCGGCCGAGCTCGCTCCGTCCCCTGCGACGGTCGGGCCCTGAGGCGGACGTGGACTGGGCCCAGGGCATCCTGCGCGTCCGCAGGAGCCATTCGATGGGCGCGGAGGTCATGTCGGGGACGAAGACCGGCCGGCGCCAGACGATCCACCTCCCCGCCGAGCTCGTCGGCATCCTCCGCGAGCACGTGGCCCTGCTCCAGGCGCGGCCGAAGCAGAAGGCGTCAGAGCTGCTCTTCCCGTCGTTCCGGGGCTCGTTCCGCGCGCGGAGCGTGCTCGACAAGCCCTTCGTCGCGGTGTCGCTGGCGATCGGGCTCGCGCACCCGGTGACGCCCCGCGCGATGCGTCGGACGTTCAACGATCTGGCCCGGCTCGCGGAGGTAGACTCGGTCGTGAAGCGCTCGATCTCCGGCCACGCGACGGAGCAGATGGCGGAGCACTACTCGACGGCGCAGGTTGAGGAGCAGAGGGCGGGGATCGCGAAGGTCGTGAGGCTGATCGACAGGAGGAGGACGGGCTGATGGGTACAAAATGCTGCGAGCGTGACTTCGATTCGGACGGCAACTGCGACCGGCACCCGGCCGGCGTGCCGGTCACGCTGTACGTTTGCGACCCGCCGCGCACCGAAGACGCTGCGATCGTCGCCGCCGCGGTGAAGCGGGCGACCGAACCAAAAGGAGGGAACATGATCTACACGCGCGCGGGCCTGAGTACTCTGGAGGAGGAAGGTCGTCCGTGGACCACTGCATCTGACATCGTGCGCGCCGTGTTCGCGGCTATGCCTGGGCTCGCAGAGGTACGCCTCAGCTTCGATCAACCGACGGGAACGATTGTCGTCGTCGCTCGGGACGCCAACAAGCAGGACCTTCGGCGCATCGACGATGCCATACGCGGAATGATCGCGATGGTTTTCGACCTGAAGATCGTGAGCGAAGAGCCTCCGGTCAACGAATCCCGCTCGCTCGTCACGGCTGGGTATCCTCCTCGTCCCATCGGCACCACGCAGCGGGGGCGGCCGTGAGCATCCTGAAGCTCTGCGCCAGGCTCAACCGGTGCGACCCGATCGGGAACCCGTCCGGTGCGACTCGCGCCACGCTCTTCCGTCGGTTGAAGTACGGCGGCCGGAAGGGGCGGCGCGCCGCCGCCCGTTGGCGCGCTGCGAACTGGGGCACCTTCTCGACAAGCGCGCCGACGGCGGCCGATGGCAAGATGCTCGCCATGATGCAAGGTGTCGCTGACACCCTCGTCCAGACGGCAGGGCCGTCGCTCGAAGAACTCCTCGAGACGTTCGACCGGATCTCCGAAGGAGCGGACGGAATGCTGAGGAAGGCCATCGCGCGCGATGGGTTCTACCGCGTCCCGGGCGGGGTGATCACCCTCGACGCATCCGGCGCTTGGTGGCTCACGCCGGACGCGAAGGTCGATGTCGAGATCGACTACTACTACAGCGCCGGTTACGGCCCGCCGAAGGATGGCGCGCCGTGATCGATAGGAGGAGGACAGGGACATGACGGTATGCACGAGCCGCGCAACGATCTGCCTCGAGATATTCGGGCCCGTCTGTTTCGAGTGCACCCTTCCCGCCGGCCATGAGGGCCGTCACGAGGCGGTGCGAGCGGACGGACGCGACGTGATCGAATCCTGGAACGACGCTGAGGCGGACGCACTCTCTGACGCGGTGCGGTGGGCCCACCGTGCGCTCCGTGCCAAGAAATCGCCCCCGGCCCCTGAAGAGCCGTCCACGTCCGACCGTACAACCGGCATGGGTTCCGGCATGGGGCCCGAGGAGGAGAGCGATGCTAAGTACTGAGCGGGAGAAGGGATTCGAACCCTCGACGTCCACCTTGGCAAGGTGGCCTGCTTTCACGATCCAGCCAAAAAAGCAGGGCTTCGTGGGTGCTCCGCTGGGGGCGGAACACGTCACAAAGCAGCGCAAAGCAGCACAGCGCCTCACACGGCGGCATGGGGCCCGGCATGGGGCGGCCTGCGGGTTTGTGGTGCTCCTGCTCGGCCTCCTGACGGCCACTGGATGCGGCGGCACCATCGACGCGCCGGCGCCTGCGGACGCCTCTCCTGACGTCGCCCAGGCGCAGGACGGTGCCTCCCCGGAGGCGGCCGCTGAGGCGGGCCAGGAGGCCGGCGACGCCTGCTGGCGGTGCGCCGACCGCGCCTGGCGGAACGTGTGCGTCGTCCCGGCCACGGTGGCCCCGGACGCCGAGAGCTGCCTCCACTGCGGGGAGCACTGCGTCTCGGACGCGGGCGGGGAGTAGCTACCCCGCAAGCGTGGGCAGCGCCACCGGCAGGCCCCAGAGCCGCTTGAAGTCATCGTAGCAGCCGCGGAAGCAGTTCCTGTCCACGTCGCCGGCAATCCCCTCGACGCGGCCGAGCACACCGGCCCCCGCGGCGTACTGCCAGATCGTCCAGTCCGTCCACGGGGCGGGCACCATCGGGACACGTGCGCTAGGCGGGGCGTAGTGGGCGATCCAGAGCGGGAGGCTGGCCAGCTCGAGCGCCGAGTAGCCGCGCGGCCCGAGGGCCGTCCAGAAGCCGGGGTAGGTGTACAGGGCGATCGGCGTGCCGACGAGCTCGCGCCACTCGGCGACGAACTCGGTGACGGCGTCGAGCACCTCCTGGGCCTTGGCCAGCCCGTTGCCCTGGGCCTCGACGTCGAGGGCAGCGAACTCGCACCCGTGACGGTGCCACGCGGCGGCGAAGTCCTGGGCCTGGGCGCGTGCATCCTGCGCCTTCCCCTCGCTCCGAACACGGAGGTAGTGGTACCCGCCCAAGAGCCGCCCAGAGCCGAGCACGGCGGGGCAGTTGACCTTCGCGGATCCGTCCTCCCAGCCGGTGCCCTCGGTGAGCTTCTGGGCGACGAAGCGGATCTCGTCGGGCACGTCGTGCCATCGGATCACGCCGTTGTTCCCTGACACGTCGATCCCCTGGAGCATCATCGGCAGGCCTCCCAGAAGCACGCGGCGGCGACGGGGATGCCGAGCCACAAGGCCCAGCCGAGCCGAGCGGCGAGGCGCTTCGTCGTTCGGTCGAAGGTCCGCCCCTCGGCATCCACCTGCGCGGGCGTCAGCGGCGGCGGGCGGCCGTCGTCGGTCACTTGCCCGGGGGGCGCTTGTCGAGGCCCTTCTCGGCGATCGTAGCGGAGGCTGTGGTGCATGCTGGCGCTCCTACTCGGCGGCTAGTTCCATCTGTCCCGCGAGGTGATGCGCGATCCGCTTCTCAGCGATGGCGGCGTATTCGGCGGAAAGCTCCACACCGACTACCTCGTCCCAGCCCGCGAGCAGACAGCCGATCATCTCGCTACCCGCGCCCGAGAACGGAACGAGGATGCGGCGCGGTCGGCCGATGGCGGGCGGTAGCATGAGGCGCGCGAGGTACGTCGTCAGTGTGATCGGCTTGAGCGTCGGGTGTGGGTTCTTCGCGTCGTCTTCGAGCCCCGCGTTGCGCTCGCGCGTCGAAGTCTTGGCGCAGTAGAAAAAACGCGACGCACCTCCACGAGAGGACGCGATCTCGCGCGCACTACCGCTGCCACCTCCCATGAAACCGATGGCGGCGTTCGTCGGCACAACAGATCCTTGATGCGTTGAGAGTATGCCGCTCTGCGCGTCAAGTTCGGCGCCGGCCGCTTCGTCGAAGATGGCGTTGGCGGGCCATCGGCCGAGGGGCTGCACAAACGTACTTCCGCACCCGTTCGCTAGCCGCTGCAAAGGCTTTGCTCCTGGCGCCGAATCAGGTCGCGAGTCGCAACGCTTGTCGTGGCCGGAGTACGTACCCCCGTTCAGATCTTCGTCGGTTGCCACTCGCCCCGCGTCGATCGCCAGCGCGCCGCAGCCGTGCGCCTGAACGTTGCGCGCGACCGTGCCGTCCAGCGGCTTACGCGCGAGCGTCCACGGCTCGAATGCGGGCTTGAGCGCGGTGCCGTATCCGGCATGCGAGCCGTCGAGGTTGAGCGACTTCGGGAACCCGCTGCCGTAGACCCACGCGTAGCCGATGCAGTCGCGGATCTCGAATCCGGCATCCTCGATCGCGCACGTCGTGCGGTGGTACGTCCGCGTCCCGCCAGCGGCGAGCAGGTGCGCGCCCGGCCGAAGGCAGCGAAGGACCGCGCGCCATGTCGCCGGGTCGAAGGCGACGCCGGAGCCGTCCCACGCCTGCCCCATGAAGCCGGTTCGGCTGTTCTTTCCGGACGTGAGTTCATACGGCGGATCGCACAGCACCGCGTCGAAGCTCTGCGCATCGAGCGTCGCGAGCACTTCGCGCACGTCGCCAATGTGGATTGCGTGATGCATCTACGGCTCCAGGTCTTCCCGGTCAATGCCCACCGAGTCGCGATGCAGGACCTTGCCGCGAAGAACGGCGTTCTCCAGTTCCAGGTCGCGCTTCGTCTTGCGGCTCACGGGATCGACTCGGCGGCGGCGGCGCTCTCGCTCCGCTGCGGCAGGATGCTCTCGACGGTGGCGCGCTCGGCGGCGGTGCCGCTTCCGGTGGCGAGCCAGTGCGAGACGATGGTCGCGACGAGGGTCGACAGCGAGGCGGCGAGCTTGAGCAGCTCGATGGCTACGGCGGCAGCGTTCACAGGTCACCTCCCACTTCGGCAGCCGCGTCGAGCGGCGGAATCACGAGCACGGCGCCACCATCGGGCAACAGCGCGGCATCCACGCTGGCGCTCTCGCTGGCGTCGGGGAGGTCGAGGTACGGCGACGCCGCGTCGCCTGCGGCGGGGATCGGCGCTGGGGTAGGCTTGGCCTCGCAGGCCGCGTCCCCGTAGCCCTCGGCGAGGGACAGCGCATCCAGCGCGACGGCGGGCACCGTGGCGCCGGCAGCCTTGACGGCATCGCCCACGGCGCGAAGGGCCTTCGACGCGTCGAGGATCGCGCAGGGGACGTCCTTGGAGCCGCCCGAGTCCCACGCGTCGATCCCGTACTGAGCGGCGATGAGGGCCGGGCGGGCGACGTCGTAGGCATGGGCGCACGCGACGGCCGTCGCCTTGTCGTGCTTGGCGATCGCCACCTGCGCGCAGAGGTGATCCGCGACCTTCACTCCTTCGGCAACGGTGAGCACCACGGCTCGGGTCGTGTCGCGTGCGGCGGTCGGAGAGGCAGCGGGGGAGCACGCGACGAGGACGCGCGGCGCCCCGAGGAAGCCGACGACGAACAGGAGGGCCATCACGAGGCCGCCGCCCATGCCGGGGCCGCTCGGGGGATCCGGCGGGAGCTTCCCAGTGGTCACCGTATCGGGCGACGGCGCGCGCCGCGTGATGAGCGCGACGAGGATGGCCACGGCCTTCGCGGGGTCGGGGAACACGGCGGCCCACAGCCGGAGGATCTGCGCGACGACGAAGGGCATCTTGGCGAACTGCTCCGGCGTGCGCGGCTTCGCCACGGCCGAGACGGCGCCGGTGACCAGGGGGACCACGATGAGCGCGACGATGGTCGGGTGCACGTCGAGCCACGCGGGGATGCTGCAGATCCAGAGCCAGAACAGGGTGAGGTAGTGCATGGGGTTCTCCATAGGTGTTTCAGTGGCGTGTTTCGGTGGGCGCCGGCGGCGGCGCAGAGGGCGCAGGCGCGCCGCGGTAGGAGGCGACGAGCGCGGTGATGAGGGAGACCGCCGTGGTGACGACGATCCCGAAGACGACGGCCTTGGCCTTCCACTTGCGGATCGCGGTGTCCGCGCGGGCCTTCTCCACGTCGACGTCGGCGGCGTCGACACGGATCTCGAGGTCGACCGACGCCGCGCGCTCGCGGAACGCCTGCGCGCGCTCCTCGGTGCGCCGCTTGTCCTCGGCCTCGCGCTCGATGCGCCGCCCGCGCTCCTCGGCGGCATCCCGCATCAGCCCGAGGCTCGTTTCCTGCGAGCGCTTGATCTCGGCGACGTCCTTCGCGATATTCACCAGCCCCTCGCTCATGATCCGCTCCATGTGGAGGATCGCGGCCTTGTTGATCTCGTTGACGGAGAGCTCGATCTCGCTCTTGAGCCGACGCATGGCTGAGTCGAGGTCTCGGCACTTCTCCTCGACGGCAGAGAGCCTGCGGGCTTCCTCGGGGGACAGTGCCATGTCACGGCATCGCCAGGGCCAGGTGCTGCCCCAGCATCCACCCGACGTAGACCACGACGGCGATGGATGCCGCGATGCTGACGGCGCGCTCGAGGTTGCTCCGGGGGGTGCGCGGGACGAGCACCAGGCGCGCGATGGTATGCACCTCCTCGACCTTCCCCAGGATGAGCAGGCTGCGGTCGTCGGCGGCCTTGGCGTGCTTCTTCGCGGCGCGCGACAGGCGTACGGCTTCGAGCAGCGTTGCCGGCGGCGTCAGCTCGCTCGTGTCGTCGTGGTGGCTCACGGCGCAGCGGGCTCCTCTGCGGCCTTCGCGGCAGCAAGCGCAGCGTCGAGCGCGGCCAGCTCCGCGCGCTTCGCTTCGAGCGCAGCGTCGTGGCCCGCAAGCTCGGCCTGCTTCTTCGCGAGGGCCTTGCCGTGCTGCTCCAACTCCTTCGCGGCGCGCGTGGCGGCGCCGATCTGCTCGTCGAGCCGCTTCGGGCTGGCGACGTGCCGATCGTAGGACGCCTGCGCGTGGGCCATGGCGACCGCTTCGATCTCCTGGAACGCCGCGAACAGGCGCGCGCGCTCGTCGGGGGTCATGTCGGAGACGAGGATCCGGTCCGGCACGGTGTCGCCGGGCCCCTCGGTCATCACGCCATCGACGACGGTGGGGCGGCGCTTGAATTTGACGTGCAGCGCGTGGCCGTCGACGACGCGGCCGTCCTTGTAGGCCGCGCCTTCGAGGTCGTAGTCCAGAATTTCCAAGTCGATTGCCATGGTCCTATCCTCCTCAGACGTCTGCACTGACGCGGCGCACGCCGGTCGAGTTGATCTTCACCTTGGCGATCTTGCCGTTCGCGACGGTGATCGTGGTCCCCGCTGCGCACTTCACGATGATCCCGAATGCACCCGTGCACTGGTTGTCGATCGTCTTTTCGTAGCCCTGCGCGTCGGTCGCGGTGGGCAACGTGAGGTTGCGGGGCGCGGTGAGCGCGCCCGTGGTGATGATGCTGTGGCACTGGTAAACCGCGGCGGCGGGCGTCTGGTCCGCGTCGGCCATCGCCTGAGTTCCGTCTGCGTTGACCGAGCCCCATGCGGTGGAGAGGCCGGTCTGTGGGACAGCGACGGAAAGAGACGTGGGCGCCAGCGCGGTGGCGGTGGCGCCATTGAACTGCGTTACTACCGACGTGACCGTTGCTGCGAAGTCGTCAGTAAATGTTGCGGCAGGGGACATGGTGCGCCCGTAAGCGCCCACGGTGTTGTAGACGATGAGGTTCGTGGCCTTGCTGTAGATGCTACCAGCCGCGACGACCACGTTGCCGATGTAGGTGGGGTCGCCAAACGTTATGTTGTTAGACCCCACCGTCAGCAGATTCGCGTCCACGGTGCCGCTGCTATGACGGACGTTCCAGACGAATGCGCTGGAGCTGCGCATATCCCCAGCGACGGCGTTGGACGCGCCGAGCCCTACACCGAGATATTTGCCACTCGTTATCGCCAGTCCAGATGTGGACGCAGTGGCGATGTTGACACCTGCGCTGGACATCGACCCGATCGCCAGCGCCCCCGCGCTCGACAGCGTGCCGTCACCCGAGAGCGCGACGCTGGCCCATACGCCGGTGCCGCCCGCGACGAGCATGTAGCCCGCGGTCGAGCTGGCGAGCCCCGACACGGGCATGCCGGTGATCGACGTAACGCCCGCGCCCGACACCGACACGGGGCCCGTCAGCGTGACGAAGGGCGCGTCCGTGCCCGTCGAGACGATGACCTGCCCCGCGGTGCCGTGGACTGCGGCGGCGTCCTGCGCGCCTGCGGTGATGTGTGGGAAGCCCGTGCCGGTGGGGACGGAGCCGCCGCCGCCGGCCGCGAAGGTGATCGTAAGCGTGTCGTTCGGCTCGTCGTCCGTCACCGACGACACGCCAGCGCCGGCGACCTTGATGCTCCCCCGGTTCGGGTAGGTCGTCGAGCCGAAGATGATCGCCGGGAACATCGCCTTCATCCATGAGATCGGGTTAGCCATCGTCAGACTCCAGTCCCCGCAACGCGAGCAGCGCGGAGCGATCGAAAGGACGTCTTGTCCGTCCAGTTGATGACGATGGCGCAGTCTCCGCCGCCTCGCATCGTGAACACGTTGGCGGTCCCGTCGTGCGCCAGGACCCAACTCCAGGAGGCGCCGGCGTCCTTCGAGACCATGAGCCGTCCCTTCGTGGTCAGGCACGCCCACACGCCACCGATCATGCAGGCGGCCTCGATGCGGACGTCGAGCGAGGCGAAGCTCTTCGCCACCGACCACGTGGCTCCGTTGTCCGCGCTCTTCCAGACCTCGGCCGAGTCCGCCGTCGAGCTCGATACGGCGAACCACCACACGCCGAGCCCGGTGTCGTAGGCGGGGCGCGTGATCCACGGGCCGGAAATATCCGCCGGCGCGATGGTGCTGGTGAGCGTGACCCCCGTCCACGTCGTTCCGTTGGACGAGTAGATCGTCTCGATCGTGGCAGTCGCCTCGACGGTGGCGAGGACACCGACCGCATGCCCGGCCGCCGCTCCGAGGCGGGGGTTGTTGCTGCCGGTGTACCCGGACCACGTCGCCGGGAGCGCCCTGGCCGTCCACGCCGTGCCGTTGCTGGACGTGTCGAGCCGCATCCCGCTCGCGCCCGTGCGATAGAGCGCGATCCAGAGTGCGCTTGTCGGCTCGAAGTCGAGGTCGATCGCTGAAGCGAGGATGCTCAGGGCGTTCGCCGTGGCTGCCCAGGTGAAGGTATTCCAGGCCGTGCGCGTGCCAACGACGACGTCACGCGATCCGTTCACCGCGATCACGACGTACCCCGACGCCGACGAGAACGCCGCTTCCAAGTAGGTCTTCGCTCCGACGGAGCCGGCGATGGTGCCTCCGATGTTCGTCCAGGCGCGGCCGAAGGAGACCGAGCTCTCGACGAAGTTGTTTCCTCCGTCGCCCACCCCGATCCAGACGCCGTCGAGCTTGGAGTAGGCCAGACGCTTCAGCGTGTTCGTGGTCGCGCCGCCGTTGATCCAGCTCAGCGCCGACAAGTCCCCGCCGTCGGCTACCCACGCGCCTTGGTTGGCCAGCCCTTCGAGGAACGGCGCGAAGAGCGCGGCGTCCTCCGTGGACCCGTCGGTGACGGCCGTGAAGCCGGTGATGTGCGCGGGGCTCGGGGTGTACGTCGACATGATCAGACTCCGTCCAGGTAGCGAGCGGTCGCGAGGCGCGAGGGCACCTGCACACCCGCCACGGTCTTGCTCTGCGCCGCCCAGAGCCCGTCAGGCTCGGGCGCTGACGGGTCGAAGCTCGCCGGGTCGAGCGCGAGGATGACGTTCACGCAACGGGTCCCGCCCGGCTTCCAGTCGTTGACGAGGTGGCGCAGCGTGGCGACCTGCTCCGCCGTCGCCGTGGAGCCGAGCGTGCGCGTCGGGTCGTCTCCGAGCACCTTCGCGCCCAGAACGCCGGACGACACCCAGAGACCGTTGGGGTAGATGATGACCCAGAAGCGGGACCACCGGAGCCCGGTCGTGTCCGTGTCCCACTGCCAATTGGCTTGCTTCAGGAGGACGCTCTTGGTCCCGTCGACCGCGCGGGAGTACCAGTTGCCGCGGACGTCGACGGTGCGGAACGAGCAGAGCGGCCCGGTGTAGTCCGCGAGCTCCTTCATGAGCTGGAACGGGTTTCCGGCGCGCTTGCGGTCCTCGATCCACGTCAGCATGCGCGCGGCGTAGTTCGGGGAGGTCTCGTTCAGACCACGGACGACGCGGCGATCGCGACCCATCGCGACGAGCGCGTCCTCCGGCGCAGTCGTCGCGCCGGTCGGGTCCCCTTGTGGGAAGCGAGCCATGAGCCCGTCGAACGCCCGCTGCACGAAGGCGTCCTTCAGTGTGTCGATCGCGACGCCCACGAGCTCGCCTTCACCCTCGGTGAGCCACCGAGGTCCAAGCTTCCGACGGAGCGCGCGGAACGGCGTGATCATGGATCCACCACGATGCTTACCGTCGGCGTCACCGTGCCGAGGACCGCGACGTCACCGAGCCCGAGCGCCGTGTCGATTGCCGGCACGGTCACCGACACGCGGAAGGACTGCGGAACGGCGCTCTCGATCGTGCTCTCCAGGAGCGACGTGTAGAGCTTGCCGGTCACGTCGCCGACGTTGGCGAAATCGCCGCCGATGGGTCGAGCAGCGAAGAGGGCCTCGAGCGCGACCTGGACGTCCGCCGCGACCTCGGCCGCGGTCTTGTTGCAGCTCTTGTAGACCCAGAGCGTGTAGGTGACGGGGACCGACACGTTCGACGCGGAGAGCACGGTCGGCGTGATGCACAGCGGGGTAGCCCACTGAAGGATAGCGGCCTCGACGAGCGCGAGGACCGGCGCCGAAACGCCACCGCTCGATCCCGCGAGGTACACCGTGACGTCGCCGGTGTCGCTGTCCGAGTAGACGCGGACGCGGGTCACGGCGCTCGTCCCGGTGAGGTCCGCGTTCCTAGCCACGTAGGAGTAGGCCTCCTTGGGACCGTTCGGCGAGAAGCTTCCGAGCTTGTCGCGGCACTGGGTGCGCGTGGTGGCCTCGTCCTGCTCGTCGACGCCGACGGCCGCGACGGGGTTCGAGCACGTGACACCGAGCAGCCCCGTGACGAGATCGTCGATCTCCCCCGCGCCGGCCGAGCTGGCGGAGCCCGCGTCGTCGGCCACGAAGGTCAGAGTCAGCGTCGTCGCAGGGCCGGACGCGAGCGTTCCCCCGGTGACGTTCCGGAAGGTCTTGCCGGACGTCGTCGACTTCGCGGTGAGGTCGCCGGGGATGATGTCGGGGTAGTAGCCGCCGCCGTTGTTCGTCAGGACGACGTCCGCGGTCGCGAAGGTGGCGTCAGGGACGTCGACGTTGAAGAACTGCTTCGCGCAGATCTTGAGCCAGGACCCGGTCGCGTAGTCGAGGAAGCCGCTCGCGATGTAGCCCGCAACGACCGCCTCGAGCCCGGACAGGGTCTCCGCCTCGAGGTGGAACATGCTGCGCGTCGGGTCGCCCGCCTGCCACGAGGACACCGGGAGTCCAAGCGCGTTGGCGAGGGCGAGTCCCTTCGCGTAGATCGCTGCCTTCGTCTCCTGGATGAGCAGGCTTGCCAGCGTCGGGATGCTCATGCGGTCCCCGTGGTGATGCCGAGTAGCTCGACGGTGACGGCGGAGGCGAGGAGGACGAGGGTGAAGGGCCCAGCGCCGGTCTTCGCCTCGACCGTGATGTTCCACGACTCGGCGGGCCCGGAGATGCTGCGGACGACGGTGACGGTGACCTCGTCGTGTCGGTCATCCTTCATGAGCTCGGAGCGGATCTGGCCACCGAGGGCCGCCGCGTCGGCCTTCGTCGCCACGCTGCCGATCCGCTCGGTGAGGTCGAGCCCATAGTTCTGCTCCTCCTCACCGCCTCGCAGCATCCCGCGCGGCGTGGTCAGCCGGCGGAAGTCCGCCTCTGCGACGAGGCGAGCCCCCGTCGCGAAGCGCCCCGTCCGGAGAGACGTCGTGCAGATCGTGTCGCGGCCCAGGTCCGTCATGTGACGACTCCGGTAAAGTCGTGGTCGCCGACCGGGAACGTCGCGGAGAGCGTGTTCTCGCCGATCGTCAAGAAGACGACCGCGTTTGCAGTGAAATGCCCGACGATCGCGGCCGCGTAGGCGTTCACCCGGATCGCCAGGCCATCGAATACTGCCTTCTTCGCCGCCGAGCTCGGCGCGACGCCACCGGCCCCAGTGAAGGCCGCGACCTCTGCGTCCCAGATCGCCTCCTCCGCGGCCATGAGCGCGAGCGCGAGCCCGGTGCCCGAGTAGGCTCCGCCGGTCGTGACCGTGACGCTCCCGGCTAGCAGAGTCATTCGAGCACCTTGGAGAAGCCGACACCTGGAGCACCGGGGGCGACCACGGTTGGATCGAGCGTCAGGAGCACCCCCGTGACGCCCGGGCCGGGTTGTACGCCCGCGATCATGACCTTGTCCCCGCTCCGCAGAGCGCGGCCCAGCGCGGCGCCAAGCTTCACGTCGACGAGCGCGTCGAGGGAGACGTCCGTCGGAACAAACCCCTCGCCCTCGGCATCCTCGAAGGACGCGACGAAGGGCCGGCTCTCGTCCGAGTCGACGAAGCCGACGAGCACGCGAGATCCGAGCGCGGCGGTCCCGTAGGCTCCAGGGACACCAGGGCGGGCCAGGACGCGGCGGAGGTCCGGCATCCCCGTCGAGACGCGCACCGGCTGCAGGTTGACGCGCTTCCCCTCGAGCGTCACGACGCGATACTCGGTGACGCCGCGGAACGCGCGAGCGGGGTCGAGCTGCTCGAGGAGCGCGCGGAGGGCGCTCACCCCACGAGAGGACGCGCCCCCGTCGACGGAGCCCCAGATCGTCGACCGGAGGCCCCCGTCGGCGTCGATCTCGTGCAGAACGTCCAGCGCCTCGATCCCCTCGACGACGACGCCAGGAACGAGCCCTGCGATCGTGTCGCTCGCGAGGACCACCTTCGCGCGACCACGGTCCACGGAGGCAATCGAGACCTTCGCCGTCAAAGCCGTCAGCGGGCGCCGTCCCAGCCTCGTGAGGCCGTCTTCGCCGACGTACCAGGACGAGGGGGCCAGGAGCTCGAGGACGCGGGAGGCGGGCCCCTCCGGCCGAGCGTAGGCCGGTCCCACGCGAGCCGAGGTTCCGACCGTGGACATGTCGAGCGTCTCGCCGGCTGCCGCCGCCGCGTCGCCGAGCACGGTGGCCAGCCTGACGCCGGCGTCGCTCGTGTAGGAGCGCCTCGGGATCGTCTCTCCCCAGCCGCCGGCGCCGGCCACGATCCGGAAGTGGCTCCGTCCCTTGTCCGAGCCACCGGAAAGGACGGTCCCCTTCAGGGTCATGTCCGCGAGGACGATCGTCACCGCGCCGACGAGCGCGGCCTCAGAGTCGATCGATGCCTCGACGTACCAGCACCCCCAAGCGGGAAGCGTGACCCGCGCACGGGTGACCCGGTGGCCGTTGAGGGCGGAGATCATTGCCATGGCGTGGCCTGATACTGGGCAGTGAGGCGCGCGATCTCCGCGTTGGCCTCCGCGTTGGGATCGGTAGTGCTCTGCGACGTGCGCGAGCCGGACGGGCTCCCACCGATCGAGACGGGCGGCCGGTACTCCTGGAACTTGACGGTGATCGTCTGGCCTCCCTTGCCGTCGTGGACCGTGCCGCCGATCAGCGCCTTCAGGACGCTCTTGATGTCGTTCGAGGCGAGGTCAGGGTGATAGATGTCGAGCGCGTGGAAGTTCGCCGACGGCTTCGGCGCGACGGCGGCCTGGGCGGCGGCGACCTGCGCGGACAGGTCACGGAGGCGCGCGGCCTTCTCGGCCGGAGCGAGCGCATCGGCCCGGTCCCGCTGCGCGTTGACGTCGGCGAGGTAGGCCGGCGAAAGCGATCCGCCCGGGGTCATCTTGCCCGGCGTCACCGTCGAGTTGATCAGGTCCCGGAACGCAGGCCAGGCGGCGAAGTCGTCGATCCCCTGCGCCTCGTCGCGCACGAGGTAGAACGTCGCCGTGAACTCGATCGCGGGGATCTCCTTCAGCGTGACCTGCGATCCGTTCTGGCCCGCGGCGCTCTTCACGTCCCAGCCGACCTTGCGATCATGGCCCGAGAGCGTGACCTTCCCGGGAGAGCGGACGCCGCCAAGGACGATCGCGTTGAAGAGCTCCTCGTCGTCGATCGGGTTGGGCTCACGCGCCATTACGCACCCCCGCCCCGAGCTGCGCCCGCCAGTTGGTGAGGACTTCCGCGAAGCGGTCTTCGGCGTCCTCGGCCCCCTGCACGCCGTAGAAATTGAAGTTGTAGATCTCGCTCGCGGCGCGCTCCGGAGAAGCGGTTCCGGCGACCGACTTCGCGGGAGGCGCGGCCATCGTCACGATCGCGTCCTTCACGCCGACGCTAGAGGCGTCGACGCCGTCCGCCATGCCCTCACCGGTCGCCATGCCGATCGCGTGGAAGACCTTCGAGGGGGAGGCGATCCCAAGAGCCTGCTTCGCGGCCTTCGTCGCGTCGTCGACGGCGCCGGTGATCGCCGCGAGGACCGCGCCCCCGCCGTCGATGATGCCGTCGGCCAGGCCGGCCATGAGGTCGCCGCCGATGCTGGACAGGGAGAGCGACGAGAGGAAGTCCGTCGCCGTCTTCACCTTCGTCTTGAGCCAGTCGAAGGCCGTGCTCGCGCCTCCCACGATCGCCGCTCCGAACGCGTAGGCCTTCGTCGCCGCGTCATAGACCGCGAGGCCGAAGAGGATCACCTCGCCGACGACCGCCGCGATCACCACGCCCGCCGCGACGAAGGGGGCGATCACGGCGAGGGTGAAGCCGACGCCCATCGCGATCATGACCAGCGTGACGGCGCCGAGCACCTCTGCGAGGAGCAGGAGCTTCCCGCCGAAGGGCTTGATCGCGATCAGCGCCTTCAGGACAACGATCTCGAGCTGCAAGAACGCGGCGATCACCTTCGGGATCACCTCCGTCACGCCGTCAACGAGCGGCTGGAAGATCGACTCGAAGACGACCTTGATCGCCTTGCCGCTCGCGCTCGTCGCGTCGAAGAGCCCCACGAGCTTCGACATGGCCTCGAGCAGCGCGTCGATGTGCAGCCCCCCGAAGAGCGCCGCGATGTTCGCGTGAAGTCGCGTGACTTGGTTGTCGAGCGAGAGGGTCTGCTTCTGGAAGTCGGGGCCGTACTTCAGCCGCGCGGCCTTGACGGCGGCGGTCTCGAGCGCCTTCGAAAGGGCATCGCCACGTAGGCCGGTCGCCGCCAGGCTGCTCGCCATGGCCTGCAGCTCTTCGCGCGTCTGCGGGACCTGGCTCCCGAGCTTGCCGATCGTCTCGTCAAGCTGGCGCCCGCCGGCGACCGAACGCGCGATCCCGTCCGACAGGAGCGCAGAGGTCCGCGCCGCATCCGCCAGGCTCACCGCCCACACTCCGACCGCCACGGTCGCGCCGACCGCCGCGGCCGCGAGAGCCACCGCGCCGGCCACGAGGGCTACGAGGACGACGGCCGCAGCCGCGTACGGGCCGAGCTCGCCCAACGAGGCGCCGAGCTTCTCGAAGCCGCCCACGGCGCCGAAGACCTGCTGTCCGAGCTTCCCGAGGGGTCCCCCGAGCTTGCCCAGCGCTTCCGCGGTCTCGTTCGCCTTGCCCGATCCGGCCGCCTTCGCCGCTGCCGCCGTCGCGGCCGAGCTCGCCGCCTTCGCCGCGTCGACCTTCTTCGTCATGGCCGCCTGGGCGTCCGCCGCGTGCCCCGCCGACGCCTTCAGCTTGTCGAGCGCGGCCGCCTCTGCGTTCATCGCGTCCTTCGCCGACGAGGCCTTCGTCGAGGCCTCCGCTTGCCGGTCCACGAGCGCGCGCAGCTTCTTCGCCGCCGCGTCAGCTGCGCCCACGTCGCCCAGATCCATCGCCGCCTTGAGCTTGCCGCGCTGGGCATCCGCCGCGAGGCCGATGCGCTCGAGCGCCTTCGCTGCACGGTCCGCCGACGACTCGGCCTGCCTGTAGGCCGCCTCGCCCGCCTTCACCGCATCCGAAGCAGCGGCCGCGGCATCCCCGGCGCCCTTGAGCTGGGCCTGCAACGCATCGAGCGACGCGGCGGTCTTGTCGACTGCCGTGCCTCCGGTGACGCCGATCCCGATCTCGAAGGTTGTGCCGTCTGTGCCCAAGTCATCCGCCTTTCCTCAGCTTCGCCAGCTCACGAATCACGAGCTCCGCTACAACGAGCATCCCCGCCTGCGAATCGATCCGATCGGCGTCCTCGGGCGGTGGGATCCAGGCCTCGAAGCACTTCGCGAGGACGCCCGGCGACCGGGTTGCGTCCTCGACCCGCTCGGTCAGTCTTTTTTTTCCTCCTGGGCCTCGAGCTCGACGCAGGCCACCGCTCGGATCGCCGCGCTGATCTTCGCGCCGGGGAACTCCTCGAGCAGCGCCTTCAGCACCGCAGGATCCGACGGGTAGACGATGCTCGCCTCGCCCAGCATGTCCTGGGCGGTGCCGATCGCGGTCGCGTTCTTGCCGGCCGCGCGCACCATGGCGGTGTAACGCTTGTAGAGCGGCGTCCCGCCAGGGGACCGGATCACGATGAACGTGGGAAGCCCGGGCACGAAGCCCTTGATGTTCATGCGCACGACGCGACCTTCGCCGTGCTCCGCCTCGAGTGCGTCGAGAGCCTCGAGGTCCTTCTCGTACTGCTCCTCCTGCGCTTTCGCGGTGGCGGCCTTCCGATCGGCGCGGCGCTTCTCGATGTCCTCGATGCTCACACGAGCACCACTTCCTGGCCGTCGATGATGTTGACGATCTCGATCGGGTTGAGGGTGACCTCGATCTTGTCGGCGTCCGAGCCCTCCTTCATGTCGTCGGAGTCGCCCAGGTAGCGGCACCCCTTCAGCTTCGAGATGTAGATGTCGATCTCGCCCGGGGGCGTGTGCTGGACCACGATGTCGAACGCGACGACGGCGATCCGGCGCTGCGTCCCGCGGCCGATGCTGCTCGGGTGCTTCATGAGCCCGCGGATGAGGCGGCGGAGGCCGGAGCGGTAGAGAGTCACGCTCGCGTCCTGGCTCCCCGATCCGGTCGTGCGCGCCATGACGCGGCCGCCGCTGGCGCCGCGACGCTCGCCGACGTCCACCTTGCGGGACCACTTGAGCCCCGCGATGTCCGCCATCTCGATCAGCTCGCCGCCGCCGATCGTGAAGGTCGTGGCGATGTCGGCCCACGAGGGTTCGATGTCGTTGACGCTGGGGAAGGCTTGATTCGTCATGTCGGGGCTCCTGTCAGCTCACGCGGACGCTGGTGGCGATCTGCTCGAGCGTGCCGTTCAAGTGGAGGTCGAGGACCCCCGTCAGCGTCGCCGCTGGCACGTTCAGGACGTCCGTCCGGCTCGCGCGCCATACCGCCGAGCTCGCGCGCGGACCCTCACTCTTGTCCTGGAGGAGGTTCTTCTCGAGCGCCGTGTTCACGCGCGACTCGAGGACCGTGAGCGAAGCTTCCGTCGCAGTGCCGTCGCTCTTCAGGATGAGCACCTGGCCGATCGCAAACTCCGTCTCGGCCTGCACGACCGTGCACCCGACGTTGGCCACCGCCATGTTGTGCGTGCGGCTGAGGAGAGACCCCTCGGTCGCGCGCGTCAGGGAGAGCGCGATGAACGGGCCCGCAGGTCCGTTGGCGTAGGTGCGCGAGCACGTGAATCGGCCCGCAAGGCCACCGCCATCCGTGCGATCGTCGAACTCCGCGACGTTGCCGTTCGCGTCCTCGTTGCCCCAGCCGTCGAGGGGGCCGTCCGCCTTGCGCCAGCACGGGATCTGGACGTCGTGCTGGTACTCGCGGATCGAGGCCGCCCAGGCGACGGGCCGCCGAAACTCCCAGCCGGTGATCGGCGAGAGCTTGGTCAGCCGGCCGAGCCCGAGGTCGATGCGCTTCTGCGCGTCGACGCTCGCAAAGGCGGAATCCATTGCCGCGACCCAGGCCGCCATCGTCTCGCCCTTGACGCAGGTGACGCTACGCGTCCCGATGGTCTCGGCCGAGCCTCCCGCCGCGAAGGTCATGATGGTCGCCGTCAGGACGGTGATCGTCACGGTGATGTTGTTCGAACCGGTGCCGGTGAAGGTGACCGAGTCGCCCACCGCGAAGCCGTCGTCGAGCCAGGAGCCTCCCGACCTCGTGGCCGTCGTCGTCGTGAAGACCAGGCCGAAGGAGCCGACGATGGTGATGCCGGTGATCGGCCCTTCGGCGTCCAGGTCCGCCGTGTCCAGCGTCAGCACGGTCGCGGTGACGCCGGTGATCTTGCCGGTGACGTTGTTGTGCCCGCTCCCGGTGACGGCGCCGGAGACGGTGATCACCATCCCAGCGACGAAGCCATCCGTCACGAACGACCCGGTCGCACGGGTGATCGTGTCCCCCGTGCTGCCCACCTCCGCGAAGGTGATGCTCGGGTCCCCCGCCATGCGCACCGTCGCCCGCGACATCTCCGCCAGCGGAAGCCGATCGCGGACCTGCACGCGGGCGTAGGAGTAGCGATCGTTCGCCGTCTCGTAGCCGTTCATGGCCGTCGTGACGTACCCCGCGAAGGTCGAGTTGACGATGTCGCCCACGACCACGAAGGAACGCCCCAGCTTGAGCTGCGCCGCGAGGGCCGTCTTTGCCGCCGACATGCCCGCCGAGTCCCACATGGGCGCGGTGGTCGTGAAGGTGTACGAGTCGCCCGCGACGAGCGTGCCCGCCGCGAAGGAGATCACGATCCCCACGTAGGGCACCGTGTAGCTCGCCGCCGTCCCGAGCCGGATGAGCTTCTGGGTCTTGCCGCCGTCGAGCGAGATGTTGAACGTGATCCCGCTGACGCCGATGGTGCCGCCGGTCACGACATCGATGCTCGCGTCGACCTCCTCGAGGTAGCCGTGGGCGCCCGACGCGATGGTGATTACGCTCGACCCGACGACGCCGCTCGCATCCTGGCGACCGACCACGCCCGCGACCGCCGTCGGCAGGCCGACGAAGATCACCGGCTTCTTGGTGGCCTCGAAGTGGAGCGAGCAGTAGTCGACGCCCGGCGAGTAGCCGTGCTGGGCGATGAGCGACTTCGTCGAGGCGAACACGCGCGGGACGCCGTCGGCGTTCTTCTCGGTGCAGGCCAGGACGATCGCGTAGCCGGTCCCACCGGCAAAGGCGCCCGCCTCGTCGTCGATCGTAACGGATGCGCTCGGAAGCTCGGCCATGATCGTCTCTCCTTCAGATTCCGCACGCGGTCTCGGCGGTGGCCGGAACCGTCAGAGGGTTGTTGTCGTCGTCCGGTCCGCTGGCGAGCGAGGCCTTCGTCGTGTTGACGATGCTCCCGGCGATGATGGTGAACTCGCCCGCGATCGAGCCGTCCCAGTCGCGCTCGACGATGCCGCGGTCGAACGTGAAGCGGAACTCGTAGACGGCGCCTCCGATAGTCTCGCTCTTCGCGAGGTCGGCAGGCTGCACGAACGTTCCCGAGACGGGAGAGAAGCTGTTTTTGCGCGTCGAGGCGATCTGCTGAAGCGCGACGAAGACCAGGTCGAGGACGTGCTCCGCGCGACGACGGTGCTCGAACTCGAGCGAGCCGGCCGCAGCGCTCTGCGCGTAGATCGTGAGCTTGTATCCGGCGACGCGCGTCGCGTACGACTTCGGGTTTGTGAGCTGCAGCATCGGCGGACCGAACGTGTCGCCGCGGTCCTCGTCGTGCTCGAGGACGATGCGCTCGCGCGAGTAGGTCGTCGTCGCCGTCGGCTCGGGGCCGTCGAGGACGTTGAACGGGCACCCCTTCGCCTTCAACGCGGCGAGGAGCTCGCGGCCGATCTCGTGGATCATCGCGCGCCACCCATTTCCGCGCGGCACACGTCGACGGCCGCGCGCTGCAAGGAGCGAACGTAGCCGATGGGGAGCGCCCCACCCTGGCCGGGGAACACCGGACGCTTGCCGATCTGGTACTTCGCGTAGCGCACGCCCAGGGCGACGCGGAGCTTCGTCCCGATCGCGACGTAGTGCACGCCGCGGGCGAGCGCGCCCGTCTTGCGCAAGGTCACCTTCTGTCCCTCCTCGCCAGGCGCCCAGGTCGTCCCGTAGGCGTTCTCGCCCGCGTAGAACGTCTCGAGCGCAAGCGCGGTGATCGCCGGCGCGGCCGCCGTGGCCACCTTCTGGGCGACGACGCGGGGAAGCCGGCGGAGGTCCGCCGTGAACTGGGAGAGCGAGGCGAAGCTCACGGGAGCGTCCCCGATCCCCAGCCGCGAGGGTCTGGCGCAGTGGTGCTCAGCGACGACGAGACCGCGCCGCTCGCGCTCGGCGAGGCAGACGCGTCGCGAATCGGCAGGCCCTTGGCCCACCGCTCGAGCTGGGCCTTCGCGGCGAGCTCCGTCTCGGCCATCGTCGTGGATGCCTGGCCCGAGAGCGAGAGCAGCTTCGCCGCGGTGAGCTCGCACACGATGCGGACGACCGTCACCGGATAGGGAGCCGTCATCGGCACGAGGTGCGCCGGGATGAAGTCGTCGACGAAGCGCGAGTAGGCCTCGAGCAGCTCCGCGATCGGGAGCTCCGCCTTCACGACGACGTTGACACCGTCGATCGACAGGTTGATCGCCGTGCCGCCCGCCGTCGCGGCGAGCTTGAACGTCGCATCCGTCAGGCGGATCACGTAGTAGACCGTCCCCGCGACGAGCGGCGCCGGCATCGTGCCGCCATCCGTGACGCGCAGGGTCACCGCGTCGTCCGTCTCGAAGAGGTGGCCGTCGAGCTCGAGCGTATCCGTCGACGCGACCGCGGAGGCGCAGAGGCGGCCGTCGTTGACCAGCACGCCGCGCCGGAGCGCGTACGTGTAGAGGTCCCGAGCTGTCGCGTAGGCAGTCACACCGCGAAAGCCCCGGCCCCTCGCGAGAGGGGTGCGGGGCCGATGCGGAGAAGGACGACGCTTACGCGCCGACGACCTTGCGGATCGCGTGCGGGAAACCGAGCGCGAAGCCGTACCAGAGGTGCGAGGACACCTTGATCGAGCCGGTGTTCTTGAAGAAGTCGCTCGACTCGTCCCAGTGGCGCAACTGAAGCGCCGGGTTCGGGGTCGTGTACCGAAGCGCGAGCCACGGGGGCAGGCCACTCGAGGCACGGAGCTTCGAGTCGATCAGGTACCAGTCGTTCGCGGCCGTCAGCTCGGGGACGTGGACCACGTTGAACTTCCCCGCGTAGGGGTTCGTGACGCCCGCGCTGCCGGTGCCGTTCTCGAGCATGAGCTGCTGCGCGAGCGCGAACTTCAGCGGCTCGTACTTGGCCGTGGGAACGAGGATGGTGTCCGGGTCCGCTCCGATCTTGTCGCCGTTCTCGTCGAGGGCACCCTGCATCGCAGTGACCTCGGCCTTGAGCTTCGACATGTCGGTCACGTCCGCGGCCACGGACTGGTAGTTGCCCCAGGTGCCGGAGCCAGCGTTGACGAGATCGCACAGGTGGCTCGCGCTGAAGAAGTTGACCCCGTCGACCCAGGGGGTGCTCGCGCCCGCCTCGAGCAGCGTCGCGATCGACTTGTTCCGGAGGCGCGCCTCGGCGAGCATCATCCGGGCCGGACCCTGCTGCCAGTTGCGATAGGCGAAGATCTGCGTCGTCAGATCGAGAAGCTTCGCCTCGATGCCGACATCGAACTCCTGGGCCTTCAGGTCGAACGACTTGGCGCGCAGCTTCTTGAAGCGGCTCTCGCCTTCCGTCTGCGCGTACTTCAACGCGAGGGACGAGATCGGGAAGGTCACCATCGGCGAGCCCGCGGGGAGCAGATCGCCGAAGTCGAACCAAGCCGGGGGAGGGGCGGCGCCGATCGACGCGATGTAGCGATCGTCGAACTCGCGGATCGCTGCCTGGTCGTCGGTCGGAAGAGTCTCGATCGTGTAAAGCGGATTCGTCATGGTGTTCTCCTGCGCTTCTTTCCGCTCTTACGAGGTGAGGATCTTGCGCTTGTAGCGAAGGTTCACGGCGTGGATCATGAGGTCGTCGGTGCCGAGCAGGCCGGCCGTCGGCGTGACCGTGAAGGTCATGGTCCGGGCGCCAGGCTGGATGTCTCCCGCGGCGATCGTGAGCGAGAGCTTCGCCGTGGTCTTCGCCGTCGCGTTGCCGACGAGGGCGTTCGTCACGCCGCCGCAGTTGGCATCGGCGTCGTGCGCGTCGCCGACGACGAGGATGAAGGCCGTGATCGTCAGGGTCGTCGCGTCGCCCACCGTCGCGCCGCTCTTCGAGCAGATGAACTCGAGCTCCGCAGCCGCGGTGTCGTCGAGGTCGAGGGGGAGCGGGATCTGGCAGAGCGCAGTGCCGGGGGTCGCGTCGTTGTTCCAGCGGATGTTGAGGGCCTCGGAGTCGGCCAGGTTGAGGCCGAAGGTCGGGGTACCGGCCGAGGCGAACTTCGCCAGCGGGGTGGCGTCCGCCGCGGTGAATGCGTTGAGCGGGATCGCGACGACGGCGTTGGTCGTCTCGAGATTCTGGTAGAGCTCCGCGAGCGCGGCCTCGACGTCGGCGGCGGTCGTGAAGTTGCCCGTATCGGCGATCGTCACCAGGGCGGCGGAGTTGATCGCGTCGCCCAGGTTCGACATGCCGACGAAGACGCGGACGCGACCGTCGGGCTCCATTCCGCAGAAGCGGCCGGCGGGCTGCAGCGTCGACCCGTTCGAGTTGTCGAAGATCGTGTGATCGTCGCCCATGTAGACGATCGAGAACATCGCCGTCGCCTCGGAGCAGGCGTCGCCCGCCGTACCGTTGGCGAAGAGGAAGATCCCGTCGGTCATGATCTCGGCGCGCTTGTCGCCGTCTGCGCCGGTGTTGTTCACCTCGGCCACGTTCACGCCGATCGCCGCGCCGCTCGACGCGGTCGAGCCGGGGCAGAGCATCGACGTCGCGGTGAGCTGGGAGACGAGGGTGCCCGCGTACAGGTGCGAGCCACCATCGACGGGGAGAACGACGGGGCGCCCGCCCTTGCCGTAGGGAAGCGTGATGAGGTTGTCGGTCGCGTTGCTCATGGTGGTCTTCTTTCCTCAGTTCAGGCGCGGCGCTTGAGCATCGCGAAGGTGGCGGGATCGCAGCCGGTTTCCTTGCAGATCTTGAGCTGCGCAGGCGTGAGGCCGTGCGCGTCGAGCTCGACGGTCGGCGGGGTCTTCGTGGTCTTCTTCCCGGAGGACGCGGCGAGCGCGTCCTTCACGAACTGGCGGAAGTCGGCGATCGGCATCGCCGCGAGGTAGGCCTTCGGCGCGGTGGCCGAATCGTCGGCCCAGACCTCGGAAGGCTTGCGGGCGGACGCGAGCACCATGTCCGCGCAGCCCTTGCGGCGCTCGGCGGCCTCGAGAGTCGAGCGTTCCGCGGCCAGCGCAGCGCGCTCGGTCTCGAGCTTCAGATGCGAATCGCGGAAGGTGCTCAGTACTTCGACCGCTTCGACGAACGTCGAAACGCCCGTCAGACGCAGCATGCGAGCCGATGCGGCCGCAACCTCCGCAGCGGCCTCGACGTTTTCATCGGCGCCACCATCGCCCTTGGGCGGCGGAGCGTCTTCGGTCGCAGCGTCGGTGTCCGCGCCCGCGGCGCTGGCCACGAGACCCTTGAGGATCTCGGAGCACTTCGCATCGTCGCCCGCGATGAGGGCGTCGAGCGCCTGTTGAATCAGCTTCGGATCCATGCCGGTGCCTCCGACGGCGAGCTTCGCCGTCTTCTTCTTGGTGGTCGTGACGGGAACAGGCGCAGGGGCCGCAGGGACGAAGGAGCGAACGACTGCGACGGCGGGCTCGCCGAGGGCGACGGTCGCGCCGTCGAGGGTGTAGGGGACCTCCCAGTAGCCGCCGTCGATCTGGTAGACGACGGTCGCGTCGTAGACGTCGACCACCCACGGACAGCCCATCATGGCCGCCATCGGATCCGCCGCTCGGTACCGAACTTCGAGGGCCTCGCCGAGCGCGATTCGGATGTCGTCGAAGGACGGCCCCGTCGCCAGCTTGCGCAGATCCTTCGGCATCTGCCTGCGCGCAGCAACGAGCGCCGGCGTGTCGTGCGTGGCGGGAATCGCGGTGATCGCGACGTTCAGGATCGAGGTGATGCGCGACGTCTCCGGATCCACGCCGAAGGCGGGAGAGACGTAGCGCTGGCGCTTCTCACTGAGGCGCGCAGCACCGTCGGCCGTCCACGTCACGCCCACGGCCCAGAGTGACCCGTCGTCGCGCAGCTCGAGGCGGCACCATCCGCGGGCGTCCTTCGCCGTCGGGTCCGGCGCGATGCCGGGCTCGAGCATCTGGTGCTCGAGGTCGATCGCCAGGTCGACTCCCCACTTCGCGTACGCGGTCATGACCGCGGATGCGGCCTGGGCGTCGAAGAGGTATCGCCCGTTCTCCGTGTCGTTCCAGCCGGACGTGAAAAGCCGGAACTCGGTCGGGAGGGCGTCGCCCTCGCCGAGAGAGATCGAGAGCGTTCGCGTCGTCCGGGGAAGCACTGAACACGAAGCTACACGAACGTTCACTAGTTTCAAGAAGTTTTGAAGGAATTGAAGACACGCGGAACTCTTGGTGGTATTTCTCCCGCATGGGAGCACCGACGAAGCGGGCGAGGAAGATTCGGACCGCCTCGGAGTTCTCGGTCCCGAAGCTGCGCGCCGAGATCCGGCCGCCCATCGTCTCCTCCGGCGCATACTCCTGGAAGCTCTCGGACATCGTCACCGCGCGCGATGCGCAGATGGCGGGCAAGTTTCGGCTGCCAGCGCGGCTCGCTGAGAGCATGCGCACCGACGACGCGCTCGCCGTCGCGCGCGAGAACCGGCTCGCTCCTCAGCGGTGCCTAGGCGTCGAGCTCATCCCCGCCAAGGGGGCGCGCGGAGCGACGATTGCCGGCGAGGGTGAGGCGCTCTTCGGTCTCGGCGGAGTCGGTATCACTCCGAACGCGCTCCGCGACATTCACGGGACGCTCATCGACCATTCCGTCGCCTTCGCCGTCAACACCGCCGCGCCCCGCGAGGACGGCTCTCGGGTCGACTTCTCTCTTCAGCCGTGGCCCATCGAGTGGGTCTACTGGTTTCCGACCGAGCGATGCTTCATGACGCAGACCGAGGAAGGTGGTCTCGAGAAGATCACCCATGGGGACGGCCGCTGGGTCATCTTCCAGGAGGGCGAGATCGAGCCGTGGAAGAACGGTGCGATCCTCGCCGCCGCGATGGTCTGGGCGCGCCACGCGTTCGCGATCCGAGACTGGGCGAAGGGTTCCGTCGCTCACGGCTCCGCAAAGGTGATCGGCGAGATGCCCGCCGGGATGCCGTTGCGCGACGTCAACGGGCTCACCGTCGACGCCCAGGACTTCATCGACCTCCTCCGCGACATCGCCAGCTCTGACGCTCCCGTCGGGTTGCGTCCCGCGGGGGCGAAGACCGACTTCCTCACCAACACGAGCACGGCCTGGCAGATCTTCGCCGAGCTCGTCGGGAATGCCGAACGATCCGCCGCACGCATCTACCTCGGCACCGACGGCACCCTTGGCACGAACGGAGGAGCTCCCGGCGTCGACATCGCAACGCTCTTCGGTGTCGCGACGACGAAGGTCCAGGGCGATCTCGCGTGCATCGAGCGGGCGATCCAGACGGGCGTGATCGAACCATGGGCCGCCTGCAACTTCGGCGACTCGTCGCTCGCTCCCTCGCGTCGCTACGTGATCCCCGATGCCGACGCCGACGCCGTCAAGGAGTCGCTCGGAAAGCGCAACGCGGCCTTCAGCGCCGCCCTCAAGGGTATGAAGGACGCCGGCCTCCCGATCACCCAGGAATACGTCGACGGGCTCGCCGCCGACTACGGCGTCCGCGCTCCCATCATCACCGTCCAAGCACCGACGCCGACTGCAGCGGATGCCCCGCCTGCTCTTCGCGTCGTGCCGTGAGCTCCTGGACGCGAGCGCAAGCGCGCGAGCTACGAGAGGCCTTCCGCGCGACCGACCTCTGGCGCGTCGTCGAGCGGGAGTACCGCCTCAGATGCGCCCGCCGCGCCCACCGCCGCCGGACAGCGGCAGGGAGCCCCGCCCGGCCGGCGCGATCACCTTCCGCCCCATCTCGACGATCCCCTTGAAGCCGACGCTCGGATCGATCCGGTCCTGGGAGAGGCCCAGGAGCTCGCCCGCGACGTGGACGAGGGCCTCGAGCGGGTCCGGGGAACGCTGGCCAGGCTCGGGCTTCCACGTCGTGAGGATGTCCTCGAGCGCCACGAGGTCGACGCCGATCACGTGCGAGACCCGACCGCGCTCGTAGGCCGTGGCCAGCGGCCGCGCTCGGTCCGACTTCTCCCCGCGTGAGAAGATCTCCCTCACGAAGACGGTCCCCGCGACGCGATGGGGGCGCCACTTCTCGTCCACGACCTCGATCTTCAGGCCGATGTCCTTCGCGACGGCGCGGAGGTTCTGCACGAGCAGGTTGCCGCCCTTGTTCGTCTCGACGACGACGAGGTCACACCCCTCGTTCACGTACGTCTCGAGCGTGAGGAGCGCCCACTTCGTTGCGTCATGCTTCCCCGAGAGGTCCGCGAGCACGTACAGACGATCGTCCGTCCCGAGCCCCGCGACGCTGATCCCGGTGCGGTCGGATCCGCCGCGCGTCGTTACCGCAGGGTCGATCCCGATCGCCTTCCGCGAGAAGTTCGCGGGCTTGTGCCGCCGGTTGTCGTCGAGCGTGACCTGCTTCACGAGCGCGCCGTCGTCGTCGTCGAGCATCTCGCCGCCGAGCTCTTCCTTCCCGCGCGACGTCCCCGCCCACTCGCGCTCGAGGTCGTCGATCACGCCCACCGCCAGGTGACGCGAGGCCTCGCGGATCGTGCCGCGCACGACCACATGCTTCGTGGGTTCCGCCGCCGACCGAGCGAGCAGCGACAGGAGGATCGGGTGCCTCTTCTTCGGCGTGGCGTCCCAGATCGTGTGCGCGTACCCGATGCGTGTGGCGAAGAGGAAGTTCGCGTAGGCCTCCTCCCTTGTCGCCGTGGGCCACGACTGGATCTCCGAGAGCCACGCGATCTCGTGGTTCCCTCCGCGGATGGGTCCCGGGGCTTCGGGCGTGCGGACGTTCGCCGTCGCGCCGTTCGGCCACACGAGCGTGAGCGCGCTCGGGACGTACTCCGGACGAAACCACGGCGGCGCGAACTTGATCAGGTTCTCGACCTGCAGCTCGACCGTCTTGTCCTCGTTCTGCGCGCAGAGGCCCACCGACCGCGCGCGCCCGGCCTCGACCTCGCTGTTGATGTGCTCCGCGACCGCCCTCGTCTTGCCGAACGCGCGCGCCGCGAGGAAGCCCCAGGAGCGCCACTCACCGTCCGGCGGAAGCTGCTTCGGCCGCGCCCAGAACTCGCGCCAGTCGTGGGCCAGGGCGGCGAGCGCGACGACGGAGAGCTCGTCGAGGATGAGGTCGAGCGTGCGGTGAGCGCCGGCCTTGCCGTGCGTCGCCACGAGCCGATCCATCTCCTGCGCGGCGAGCGAGTCACTCACGGCCCACCGCCGTGCTGATCAGCGTGTGCAGGTCCTCCCGCGCGCGCTTCGCCGCCGCGACCATGTCCGGGTGCTCGTTCGGGTCCGGCTTCGGGTCCGGCGTCGCCTTCCGACGGTGCTCGAGCAGCGTCGCCACGAGCCTGCCCATGGCCCCGATCCCGGCGAGGTTCTTCTCGGTCTCGGCCGTGGCCCCGTTCCGCTTCGCGACCTCGATCCAGTGGTCGAGCGTGCTCACGTCCGTTCCGTCGGGGATGTCCTCGGGCGTCTCCGGAAGCGGGGGGGCCTCCGCCGTCGGCGCCGTCTGCACCGCTCGCTTCGGCGCCTCCCCCTTCAGCGTCCGGAGCTTGGCCGGCTGGCCTCGGAGCTCGCGGAGGCGCCGGCTCACGGTCGCCGCGCTCGCTCCCTCGACGCCCGCCTTCGTCAGCTCCGCCGCGATGACCTTCGCGCTCTTGCCCGCGCGCTCGCCGGCGCGCATCCGAGCCAAGATCTCCGGGGGGAAGTCGCGCTTCTCACGGGGCATGGCACGCCCCTGTCCCGGTGCTGATTCGATGGCCCATGGTTGCCTCGTTGTGATTCGCCGGTTCGTTGACGCGTTGCGTTGGTTCGTAGTGAATTACCGTGTAATTCCGCATATATCTGTTTCCGA
>JAHFTW010000003.1:164272-239189 GCA_023269235.1 Thermoplasmata archaeon | reverse complement strand
CCCAACGCGCGACGAACGGCGCGGCGAGGCGATCCGGGACCCCGGCGGCGCGCGCGAGGTCGGCCGCAGTGGCAAGCCAGCGTGCCCAGCCGGCGACGCCGCCCACGCCCTCGCCGCCCGGGTAGGGGAACTTGCGCGTGGGCCGGCCGCGGGCCAACTCTTTGCGGCCGAGGAAGCGCGCGACACGGTCCACGCACTCCTCGGCGAGCGTGCGGGCGGTCGTGATCTTGCCGCCTTGCAGGCTCCACAGGCCCGCGATGCCGTCGCGCTTCCCGTGGTCGTAGAGGATGTGCCGGCGCGTGACGTTGGACTCGGTGACGCCTTCCTCGTTGACGAGCGCCCGGACGCCGGCGTAGGTGTAGCGAAGGGGGGCAAGGTCGGCGTCGGGGAGGTAGCGGCTCGCCTCGTCGAGGAGGTACGCCACGTCGTCCGCCTCCGCCTTCGCCTGCCGGACGTCGCCCGCGTAGTCGGTGTCGGTCGTGCCGAGGATGGAGTGATCGCCCCATGGGAGGACGAAGAAGCTGCGGCCGTCGCGCGCCTTCACCATGACGGCAGTGTCGGCGAGGCGAGGGACGGCGACGTGGATGCCCTTCGTCTTGCGCACCTTGGGCGGCTTGCCGGCCGCGAGGGCGCCAAGCGTCTCGTCCACCCAGCAACCCGTGGCGTTCACCACGGCACGGGCCTGGATGGCGCGAGCGGCGCCGGACTCGTCCTGGACCTCGGCCCCGACGGCGCGGCCTTCCGCGGTGACGATGCGCAGGACGCGGGTGCGGTTGTGGACGGAGGCGCCGTGGCGGTGGGCGTCCCACACCATCTCGGCCACCAGCCGCTCGACGTGCGGGATCTGCGCGTCCCAGAACGTCGCGGCGCCCGTGAGCCCCTCCTTCGCCAGGCCGGGGACCAGGGTGCGGGCGGCGTCAGGGCGGAGGAACTTGCGCTTCGGCACGGACTTGCCGCGGCTCAGCTGGTCGTAGAGCCAGAGGCCGACGCGCACGGTGCGGCGCGCGGCGACCTCGGGGTAGATGGGGTAGAGGAACTGCAACGGCCGGACCAGGTGCGGGGCGTCGCGCAGGAGCCGCTCGCGGTCCCGGAGCGCCTCGTGGACGAGGCCGAACTCGAACTGCTCGAGGTACCGCAGGCCGCCGTGGGCGAGTTTGCTGCTGCGGCCCGAGGTGCCGGAGCCCCAGTCCTCGGCCTCGACAAGGCAGACCCAGAGGCCGCGCAGGGCGGCGTCGCGGGCGATGGCGGCGCCGTTGATGCCGCCCCCGATGACCAGGAGGTCGAAGGGAGGCTCGTCCGCCACAGGCTGCGCAGGGAGACGCGGCGCTTAGGCCCTCTGGTCGCGCACGGCCAGGGCGAGGTCGCGCAGGCCGAGGGCCAGGCGGGCCACGGTAACTTCGGAGGCGCCGTCGAGTTGGATTGCGGGGAAGTTGGCGCGCGCGTCGAAGCCCCGGGAGGCCAGTTCGGGGCGCTCGTCGCACCAGGCGCGCCAGGTGGGCTCGGAGATGCCGTGGGACTGGAGGAGAACGCGGGCCAATTCGAGGCGGCCGGGGTGAAGCGTCCCAGCAGTGAACGGAAATCCCTGCTTGTCGGTGGCAATGAGACGGACCGTCATGCGGCCCACCTGGACGGTCTGGCCTGCGGCGATCCAGGCGTGCGCGAGGGTGCGGACGGTGACCGCGCGAGCGGCGTCCAGGTTCTCGAGGAAGACCCGGAGGGCGCCCTCTTGGCCGGTCAAGGTCTGGGTGCGGTCGGACTGGACGGAGAGGCTCATGCGGGACGCTCATTCCAGGTGGGAAAGATAGGGTTTGCCCCGCGGGCCCCCTCTGGAAGAAACGTGTCCCCGAACCCCGGGATTCGCCAAGCGACGAATCCGCAGTCGCCTCCTGCCGAAACCTTGAAGGCCCGCCAAGCAAGTGGCCGGCCGTGGCGATGCAGGAGGCGATCCTCGAGAAGATGGCGGGGGAGATCACCCTCAGCGACAACGCCGGGGCGACCATCCGCAAATGGCGCGAGTCGTTCGAGCTCAACCAGTCCGAGCTCGCGGCCCGCCTCGACGTCAACCCCTCCGTCATCAGCGACTACGAGTCGGGCCGACGCAAGTCGCCCGGCATCGCCACCATCCGGCGGCTGGTCGAGGCCATGGTCGGGGCGGACAAAGAGCGTGGCGGCCACGTCCTCGCGCGCTACCATAGCCTCCTCAACCCGACCGAGGGCATCCTCGCCATCGGCGAGTACCGCCGCAACATCTCCGCCCCCGAATTCGTCGAGCGCATCGACGGCCGCGTCCTCGTCACCGCCAACCTGGCGCAAAAACAGGTGCAGGGCTTCACGCTCATCGACTCCATCAAGGCCATCGCGAGCCTCAACGCCACCGACTACGTCCGCGTCTACGGCTGGAGCACGCAGCGCGCCCTCTGCTTCACCGGAATCAAGTACGGCCGTAGCCCGATGATCGCCATCCGCGTCCACCCGATGAAACCCAGCCTCGTCATCTACCACCGCCCCGAGGACGTGGACAAGCTCGCCTACCGGCTCGCCGAAGCGGAGCAGATTCCCCTCATCATCACGGAGCTCGAGGTCGCGGAGCTGGAAGCCCGGCTCAAGGCGATGGCGTAGGAACCCCTTGCGTCTCAGGCATCCCGCTCTCGCCCCAGATGCCCTGGCCCGACTCCATCCTCCGACGCATCAGCGTCTGCTCCGGCGACGACGCCGACGACCTGATGCATGTGATGAAACGCGGGTTTGGCAAGTTGCTGAAGGGCCGCGCGGCCAGGCGGCGCTTCGCGCCGCCCCAAGGGGATGCTGGCATCCAGTCGTTGAAGGGGACGCCGTCGTCGGAGGCTGAAGGGATGCGGCGGAAAGGTTGGCGCATCGACGCCCCGGGCGAAACGGACTCTGCTTCATTTTGGCGGGGCCTTGAGGGAATCGTTTGCCTTTGCCTTGGCAGAGCCTGACGAAATCTGCTGACTCTGTGTCCGGGGGCGCCGCGCGGAATCAGGCCGACTTCTTCGCCGCTTCCTGGGCCTTCTTGCCGCGCGTCTTGGCGTCGTAGCCGGTGACGCCCTCGAGGAACTCGTTCCAGCGGCGCTGCGTGTCCATGGCGACCGCGAGCGCGGCCTTGTCGCCGCCGGCGACCTTCATCGCAAACGACTTGTCCGTGACCGTGTCCACCTGCAGCTCCTTCTTGCCCTCGTAGCGCACTTTGATCTGCGTCATGGAGCCGAAGGCGCCGGAGATCCAGTCGCCGTCCTTCTTGTGGGCGTCAAAGCAGGCGTCGAACGTGTCGGCGAGGTTGACCTTGGCGGCCTGGCCGGGCTTGACGGGGTAGGACTGCATCGGACCCGGCGACGCCCATTTCCAACATGAGCGTGTCGCTTGCTAGAGGTGCGGCAGGAGCCCGACCGGGGCGTGCACCACGAGGTCCGCGTCCGGGTGCGAGGCGGCCGACTGCGTGATCCAGACCGTGCGCATCCCAAGCCGCTTCGCGGGCACGATGTCAAAGTCGAGAGCGTCGCCCACCATCACCGCGTCCTGGGCGCGCACGCCGAGCTGGTCGAGCACGAGTCGGAAGGCGCGCGGGTCGGGCTTCCACGCCCCCAGTTCGCCCGTGACGCCCACGAAGTCCACGGCCCGGTCGAAGCCGAAGCGCTCGATCTTGGGGCGCTGGATCTCGGGCCGGCCGTTGGTGAGGAGCGCGGTGCGGCGCCCGCGCCGCGCGGCGGCGAGCGCCTCCATCGCCCCCTCGAGGAGCTGCAGCCGCGTGGCGGCCTCGCGGTGGAACTGGGCGCCCATCGCCTGCGCGTCGAGGCCCTGGAGGCCAAGCCGCTCGGTCAGGATGCGCAGCCGCTCGGTGACGTACACCCACTTGCGTTGCGTCCGCCACGTCTCCCACGTCTCGTCGAGGATGACCGCGTAGACGCGGACGACCTCGGCGTGCGGGGAGCCGGCAGGCACGAAATGGGAGTGCGCGATGGCCTCGATGGCGCCCGCCTCCGCGGCGCGCCAGTTGATGAGCGTGTCATCCATGTCGAACAGGAATGCCTTCGCGCCCGCTAGCGGCGATGCGGCGGCCAGCTCAGCCCACCACCGGGACGGGGACGAAGCTGACGATGAAGACGACGAGCACGACGGCGGCGGCCCAGAGGCGGCGGCGGTCGAGGACGGTGCGGTCGTTGAGCGGCGGCGGGTGGTGGATGCCCATGAGCAGCACGAAGAGCGTCATGAGAAACCACGAGCTGAAGAAGAACGAGAGCATCATCAGCACCGTGATGGCGGCGTAGGCGGCGTACTTGGTGCGGTCGCCGAGGACGGCGCGCGCGACATGGCCCCCGTCGAGCTGGCCGACGGGCAGGAGGTTGATGCCGGTGACGAGCAGGCCGACCCAGCCGGCGAAGAAGGTCGGGTGGATGAGCAGGCCGTCGGTCGGGATGAGCTTGCCCAGCCACTGCACGAGGAGCGGGTCGCCGAAACTGAGGAGGCCATCATCCCATGTGATGCGCGCCGAGGCCATCGTGGTGCCCTCCGGGAGATGGATGCTGCGGCGCTCAGATTTGCCGCCGTCGAGCGACGACGTGGAGGACTCCGTCCGCAGGGTGCCGTTGACGGTGAGCCGCAGCTCCGTCGTGTAGGTCCACGACCCCGACCCTGGCGCGGTGACGTTGAACGTGATGTAGCCCGGGTGAGCCTCCGCCACGGTCAGCAGCGCGGCGCCGGTCCCGTCAGGCGCCACCGACGCGCCGTCGGCGAGGATGAGGGGACGGTGAAGGTCAGGGATGGCGTGCGCCGCGGACGCGGTGAGCAGGAGGCCGAGGATGAGGACCGGCACGGCGACGAGGAACCCGGCGAGCGGCCCGGAGGCGCCGACATCGAACAGCGCCTTGCGGTCGGGCAGCGGGTCCTTGAGGCTGATGAACGCGCCAAGCGTCCCGATGGGAAGGCCGAGGCCGGGCGGCGTCGGTAGGAACAGCGGCATCGTGGCGCGCAGGCCGTGCCGCCGCGCGGTGACGTAATGCGCCATCTCGTGCAGGCCAAGGATGGCCATGAGCGGGAGCGCGAAGGCGACGGCGCCCCATAGCAGGTTTTGCGGCGCGATGAGGTCGGCCCAGACGTTTTCGCCGAAGCCGCCGTTGAAGCCGGCCCACGCCAGCGAGCCGGCGAGGACGGTGGTGACGATGGTGGCAAGGAACATCCCCAGGCGCAGGCCGGGCCGTGTCGGGGCGGACTGGGGGCGCTCGGCGACGAAGAGGATGTCCTCGCCGGCGTCGCGGCGTAGGAAGACGAGCGCCTCGGGCTCGACGGCCCGGATGGCGGAGCGCGCCGCCTCGAAGCGGGCGTCGAACTCCTCCGGCCGCACCTGGACGTAGAGCATCTGGGCGGCCACCTTGCCGCGCAGCTTCTCCTCGCGGGCGTCGTACACCCGCAGGTGCGGCTCCACCAGCTTGCGCAGGGCCGCGAGCTCCATCATCAACGCCGCCACGGGGTCCTGGATTAGAGCCTATGCGGATGGGGCGCCCGACGCGACGGACGACGAGGCCGGGAAGGGCGCGGACGCGTTCGCGGCGAGGTCGCCGAGCTCGCGGCGCGCGGCGGCGGCGACCGTCTCGCGCTCGCCCTTGGGGCAGAAAAGCCAGGCGCGCCAGTGGTCGTCGCGGGCGTCCTGCAGCACGCCGACGAGGCGGCTCGCCTGCGGCAGCGGGATGGTGGAGCCGTCGGGCTGCGCGACCTGCAGGGCCAGCTCGCGGAACTTGGGCGGCTGCGGGACGTCGAGGAGGACGTGGTGGTGCGGCAGGCCGGCGGCGTCGGCGATGCGCGCCCCGAGACGGCGGCGGGCGGGGCCGTCCTTGGCGAGCTTCATCCACTCCGGGTGCGCCGCGGGCCGCACCTCAAGGGCGCGCTTGTAGAGGCGGCGCTCGTCAAGCCGGGTCGCCAGCTCGGCGGCGGCACCCTTCGCAGCACGCAGGCGGCCCATCACGACGTCGTCGGTCTCGCGCTCGAGCTCGCGCAAGGTGGCGTGGCCGTCGGCGACGAGGGCGCGAATGGCAGCGAGAAGGATGGATTCCGTGCTGCGCACCGTGTGGTGGAGGTACACGGCCGGGTACATCAGGAACCGCGTCGTGAGAAGCGCCTCAGCGGCGGTGAGGCCGTTGGGAAGGAGCACGATGCCGTGCTTCGCGTCGCGCGCGACGACTTCCAGCAGGCGGTCCGGGTCCACGCTCGTCGGCACGCCTGTGTAGTGCGCGTCGCGCAAGAGGTAGTCGGTGCGGTCGGCGTCGAGCGAGCCGCTTACAAGCGGCGCGAGCGGGCCTTTGCCGGCGACGGCCTCTGCGACCGCGGTGGGGTCAAGACCGGCCTGCCGCAACGGGTCCGCGAGCGGCCCCCACGCGATGAGGTCCACGCTCGCCTCCTCGTGGCGGCGGCCCTCTTCCTTCACCAACTCCTCGAAGGCGTGGCTGAACGGGCCGTGGCCGACGTCGTGCAGCAGAGCGGCGGCGCGGACCGTGCGCGACTCCTCCGGGCTAAGGCCAATGGCGGCGGCGAGGCGGCCCGCGAGGTGGTGCGCGCCCAGCGAGTGCTCGAAGCGGCTGTGCCGGGCGCCCGGGTACACGAGGTGCGCGGTGCCGAGCTGGTGGATGCGGCGCAGGCGCTGCACCGTGGGCGCGTCCACGAGCGGCAGCGCCCAGGGCTCCAAGGTGATGGAGCGGTGGATGGGGTCGCGCACCGTGACGGCCACGCCCGCCGCAAGGGGGCGGGGCTATGAGGCCGTTGGGGCGCCCGTAGGACGGCGCAACGGACGGGCCGGGCGGCGCGCGAACCATTCGGGGCGCACGAGGCGCGCCGTGGCGAGGGCGGCGGCGCACGCGCCCAGCAGCGTGACGACGTGCATGCTCACCTGGACGGCGGCGTCCTGGGCCGCCAGGAGGCTTCCCTGCGCGACCGAGACGCCGGCAAAACGGTTCACGACCCAGATCTCGAGCGGGAAGTCGAGGAGGCCCAGGACGGCGACGCCGAGCGCCAGCACGGCGGAGAGCGGGATGGCGATGGCGGGGCGCTCGGGGCCGGCCAGGCGGCGCGCGACGAGGGCGGCCGCGGCGCTGGCGAACACGAGGGCGGCGAGGCGGGCGAGGGCAAGAAGGTCCGAGGAGACCGCCCGGTCGAGACGCGAGCCCTGCGCTGCGTCGAAGCTGGCGGCGAGCGTGTTGCCGAGGCCCCACCACGCAAGGGCCGCGACAAGCAGGGCGATGGCGGCCGCGCTGCGCCGTCCCGCGGCGCCCACGACGACGGCGAGCGTGGCGGCGATGGCCCAGGGCCAGAGCGCGCCGGGGACGACCCAGACGCCGATGGCCGCTCCTGCGACGACTGCCGCGGCGCCCGCGTAGGCGAGCCACAGAACGGCAGGTTGCGGACCTGCACCGGGCACTGGCGGGAGGCGGAGCAGCGTCTCGCGAAGCCGGCGGTCGAGGAGCCGCGGGGCATGCGGGACGAGAGCGAACGCGAGGAAGACGGCGTGGTTCTGCAGGTTGACGCCAAACGTGTATCCGGGTTGCAAGCTCGGGATGGCGAGGCGCGGCATTAGGAACCCGAGGAGCGCGAGGCCGAGAACGGTGGCGGCCACGACGCGCTCGGCGCGCGCCAGCCCTTGCAGCGCCTCGTCGGAAACCGGCGCCCAGCGCGCGTCACGGCTGGCGCGGCCGAGGTGCCATAGCTTGGCGAGCCCCAGGCCCTCGAGCCCAAGGAGGGCGGCGGCGAGGGCTGGGAGTAGGACGCGCGCGAAGACCTGGTCGTCAGGGACGTCGCCGACGAGGGCGACGGCGCCCATCGCGGCGACGGCCGAGAGCGGGAGGCTCAGGGAGTGCCATCCGATGTGGCGGCGCAGCAGGTCGAGCAGGGTCGCGTCGGCGTCGTGGCGGCCGAGCAGGCGGCGGACGGACCAGCGCAAGGCCAGAAGGCCGGCGAGGGCGGAGCCGACGACGGCGACGAAGACGGAGGCGATGCCGGGGCCGTCGAAGAGGAAGAGGTTGATGCGCAAGGTGGCGATGCGCTGCGTCGCGCTCTGGACGTCCACGAGCGTCGGCCACCCGGTCTGGACCAGATTGACGAGGGCGTAGAGCGTGACCGCGGCCACGGCGAGCTCGGGAACGCGGCGTCGAACCGCGTCACGGCCGAGGAGAACGAGCAGGCCCACCGCGCCAACGACCACGAGGAGGCCCGTGAGCGGGATGGGGTCGCCGGCGGCGGAGCCTGAGCTCTGGCGCAGGCTTTCCAGGTCCGGCTGCAGGTGCTCCTCGTGCTGCGCGACGGCACCGAGGGCGAGGCCGAAGCTGACGAAGGCCGCGCAGCCCACGACGGCCAGGAGCCGCAGCCTTTCCATGCCCGCTTGAGCCCCTGCTCCCGGGATAACCCTTGCCGATGGCCGGTTGAAACGACGGCCTCGCTGGCTGGACCTCAGCTCAGGCCAGGACGGGGGGTGCCTGGCCTTTGTCGAGGAACTCCATCTGGAAATCGGAGCCCATGGTGACGCGCAGGCCGTCGCGGGCGGCGACCGTGGGGACGCCGGTGCGCTCCGTGATGCGTTGCGCCCACACGCCGGGGTCGCCCTCCTTGAGCGTCTTGTAGCCGAAGTGCGTGAGCAGGAGTAGGCGCGGGCGGATCTGGTCGGCGAGCCGCTCGACGTCGTCTGTGCACATGTGGTGCGGGATGCGCTCAGAGCCGCCGCGCGTCATCTGGCAGACCACGAGGCGGCTGCCCTGGTGCAAGTCGGCAAGGCCGTCGAAATAGACGCCGTCCGGGATGTAGCTGAACTGGCCGTGCGTGAGCTGGATGCGGAATCCGACCGTGTCGGGGTCGCTGTGAATCTGCTTCGTGGCGTGGGCTTCGTACATCCCTTCCAGGGTCACCTTGTGGCCGGCGGCGACCTCGTGGCAGTTCGCCATCATCTGCTGATGGTATTTCGTGATGACCGGGCCGACGGGGTGGCCCTCGTGATGGGTACCCCGAAGGACGGAACGCGGGGCGACGAGCGTGCCCTTGCGGTCGAGGCCGCCGCGCGTGATGCCCTCGAGAAGGATGGCGGCGTCGGTCCAGTGGTCCGGGTGGGCGTGGGTGACCAGCACCGCGTCCGTGAGCGTGGGGTCCAGGCCGTAGCGGTGCATGTGCACGAGGGCGCCTGGCCCGGGGTCGACGTTGGCGCGCAGGCCGCGGTCGCGCAGGTAGAGTCCGCCGGTCTGCCTAAGCTGGCTGATGGTGGTGAACCGGCCTCCGCCGGTCCCCAGGAATGTCAGTTCGGTCACGTGCCTTCACGGGCTGGACGAGGCCGCCCCGCGCACTTCAGGGTTTGCCATCGGCCTCGGCCTGCCGAGCCCCCGACGCGGAAACTGGGGGCGCGCCCCACAACGCTTAAGCTGAAGGCCTCCAGATGGGCGAACATGCGTTGGCTGACGGGCCTGGTGGCCTGCCTGGCTCTGCTCCTGGCTCCTCTTGCGGCGTCCGCCGCCCCCGCCCCTGCGACGGCCTCCCCTCTGGAACCCGCGTCCATGGCTTGCGCTTCCGCCGCCGCGAACGGTCCCCCGTGCGGCTACATCCAGCCTTTCGTCAACATCGAAGTCGCGGACAAGAAGCCCTGCCGCAAGGCCGACCACTCGGACTGCATGAAGGTCCCCGACATGGGCCAATCCGTGGAGTTCAAGGCGAAGTTCCAGTACTACTGGAAGCTCTCCGAAGACCTCACCTACCCGCCCGACGCCCAGCAGACGTTGGCCGACCCCAACACGGCCATCCCCATCACGTTCTCCGGCGTCGCGAGCAACCCGAAGTGGCTCACCTTCTCCGTGGAACCCAAGAGCCTCGCCATCGCCAGCGCCGACCTGGTGAACCCCACCAACACGAAACTCGACCAGAGCGGCCCCAACCCGGTCCTCTACTACTGGTTCGAACGCGACATCACCATCACCCTCAAGCACAGCGGCGACCCCACGCCCGCCGAGATGGACCGTCTGGCCGCGAAGGGCGGCACCTCCATCCTGCTCGTCAAGGCGAAGACCGGCGCCAACGGCGCCTACTTCAAGGAAGGCTTCGGCACCGAGGACTTCCGCTTCGACGCCTCCTCGTTGCTGGCGCCCGCCTCCTCGG
Source organism: Thermoplasmata archaeon (assembly GCA_023269235.1). GTDB lineage: Archaea > Thermoplasmatota > E2 > JACPAO01 > JAHFTW01 > JAHFTW01. The sequence continues at coordinate 229,061 of JAHFTW010000003.1, read as the reverse complement.
GCAAGACCTCCCCGTCAAGCGGCCTCCTCGCCGGCCTCGGCGTGCTGGCCCTCGCGGCCGCCGCGCGTCGCCGCGCCTAGTCCGACCGCGCCGGCTCGACGACGACCCGGCGCCCGAGAAGGTCTCCGCGCTTCAGCGCGGCCACGCGCGGCACGCCCAACTCTAGGCGGCCCGGTCGGTCCGCCTCCTCGAAGAACAGGTGGTTTCCCTTCGCGCCGAGCCAGGTGCCGGCGTGTGGCCCCCACGCGACGACGCGACGGGGGCGGGCAGCGAGCGGTTGCGCAATGGGGTGGTCCTCGATCGTAATGATGGGTCCGGGGGCATGCTCCGCGAGCCGTTCCCGCCACGCGGCGGCGCGCTCAAGGACGACAGGCCACGGCACGGGGCGCGCCATCTGCGGCAGCGTCTCGTGGTGGTTGCGGTGCTCGGGCACGCGGTGCAGGGCGTGCAGCTGCTTCTCGAAGAGGCGCGCGCCAGGGCGGTCGAGGCCGCCGCGCACCACGAAGTAGGCGTCGGCGCCCTGCTCCCGAAGACGGCGCGCGACGCGCCACGCCTGCGTCATCCCGACCTTGGGCAGGATGCCGTGGAAGGCGAGATAGACGACGTGCTCGACGCCCTTGAACGAGGCGAGGCACGCGCACGCCGCCGGGTCGCCCATGCAGAGCGGCTCGAAGACGCACTCCGGGTGCTCCAAGCCTGAGCAGGAGAGGCACTGGCCTTGGTCACCGACGACTTCGCTCGTGGGGCAAGGAACGTGGACCCCGTTCTCCCAGCGGCCCGTGCACCAACGAACCCCCGACACTTGCCAGGAAAAAGGGCCTGCGAGGGGCAGCGGCTCCGGCCCCGCGGGGCCGACGGCGACGAGGTGGGGGCCGCCGCGCTCGGAGTAGCCGACGAGATGGAGCTCGCCCACGCAATCACCGCGACCAAGGAGGACGGTCGAGGACGGTGTCGGCGACGGCGGGGGCCCAGCGCGCGTCGGCCTGCGCGGGCGCCGTCCAGTGCTTGGCGTCGACGAGAGCGTCGGTGACGTGGCGGCCCAAGGCGAGGCCCGCGAGGTCGGCGGCGAGACGGTCGGCCGCTGTGCGGTGCGCGACCCGGAGCTCCACCTCGACGCGGCCGTCCGCGCCCGTGCGCACCGGGCCCAAAGCGTCAGGGTGGGAGCCGTACTTGGCGCGGAAGCGGTCGGCGTTGGCGGGAACCGACGCAGGCGGCCCGGCGTGGACGCGGCGCTCGGGCAGCGTCACGGCCTTCGTGACCCACTCCAGCAGGACGGCGGGGGCGTCCTCGTCGGCGTGCGTGCGCAGGCGGATGAGAGGGAACCCCTCCGACTCCAGGTGGGCCGCGATGAAGCGGGCCGCTTTCTGGAACTGCGGGAAGACGATGTCGAGCCGGTCCGTGCGCGGGCGCAGGAGGAGAGCTTGCCACGATTCGCCGGCGTTCTCCTGGTGCTTGGCGAGGACGGCCGCCGGCTCGGGCCGGGGCGGGTTGGGGAAGAAGAAACGCTCGGTCGGCGCGGCGCGGTAGGCGCGTGCGGCATCGCAGGCGAGCTCCAGGGTCGGCGCGGCGACGGCGGCGGAGCAGTTGCGGGCCGGGTCCACGGGGTCCACGACGACGAGCGGGCTGACGTCGTCCTTCACCTGGTCAGGGCCGAGCGCGACGCGACGCGGCCGGGCGTCGGCGGCAAGCCACTCCAGGAGCCCGTGGAACGAGCCGAAACGGGCGACGAGGACCTCGACGAGGTAGCCGCTGAAGCCGCCGATGGCCGTCTGCGCGCCATACGCGCCGACGCCCTTGAGCCACTTCTTGGCGAGACGGACCTGGCCGCGTCCGGCGGCGTCGAGGCGGCTGCGCACCCAGTCGGTGTGGAACGGCGTGCGGTCCACGGCGGACATCTTCGCGGAGGCGGAGGCGACCGCGTAGGCGGGGACGAGGTCCACGGCGCGGCCGCGGAAGGAGCCGACGAGGTAGGGATGCTGAGCGTAGCGCTTCTGGCAGTCCTGCAGGACCTTGGGACCGACCTTCTGCGCGGCGGCCTCGAGGCGCTCCAGCGGGAGGGAGGGATCGAGCAGGAGGAAGAGGTCCAAGTCGGCGCCGCCCGCGAGCCAGGTGCCCTTCGCGATGGAGCCTTGAACGGTCGCGCGGCCGGGGAGCGCGGACTCCGAGAGGACGGTGTGGACCGCAGCCACGAGATCGCCGACGTCGCGCGCCACGGTGGCCTCCTCAGCAGTGGTCGGCGTGATGCGAGCGAGGATGCCCTGCTCCAGGGGAGTGAGCGCGGATCCTGCCGCGGTCATGGCGCGGCTCCAAGGTCGAGCTGGACCTGGTGGACGGCGGCGAGGCGGTCGGCGACGAGATGCTCGGCGCCGGTGGCGCGCACGGCGAGGCGGCGCACGAGCTCGGCGACGGCCTCGGACTTCAGCACGGGGTCGTCCGCCTTGAGGGCGAGCAGGGGATCGCGCTGCGGCACCTCGATGCGCGGGCTGCTGCGGCGGCCGAAGAGGTCGCGGTAGTGACGACGGACGGCGTCGCCCACAACCATGCGCTCCAGGTCGTCCGGCAGGAAGGTGAAGCCGGCGTGCAGCAGTTCGGCCTGGAACACGGGGCGCCCGAGCATCTGCTGGAGGACCGCGAGCGCCAGACGCACTTTCTCGCGTTCCGGGCGCGGTTGTTCCTGCAGGATGCGGTGGAGGCGCTGGTGCAGCGACCAGTGGCTCTCCGGGTTGGCCAGCTGGTAGAGCTTGCTCGGGGGGCGGTCCAGTTCCCGGAGCATGCCCGCCTCGGCGAGCGCCTGGAGGTAGCCGGCGACGGTGAGGCGGTGGATGGGCGCCTCGCGGCCTTCGGAGAGGGCGCGCGCCAGGCCGGAGATGGAGTCGGGGCCACGTTTGAGGTGCTCCACGATGCGGTCGCGCAGGATGGGCTCGCGGCTCAGTTCCTTGCCCCGCTCGCGCCCCGGCGGCACCGACCCCGCCTCCGCCGCGTCGGGCACGGACGGGAGCTCGGTGGGGGGGTCCTCAGGCATGGAAGGCATTTGCTACCAGAGCCGTTCACAACAAAAACGCGACGGGGGGAGGAAAGGCAAACCACCCTGTCCAACGCCGGAGAAGCTCCCTTGCGATGCACTCGCCTCATCCTCCTCATAAGGTCGTTGGCCGCCTCATAAGGGGCTGATAAACCGCTTTTCCCTTGGCCTTCGACCTTTATATATGACCGAACTGTGCCATCGACACCCGGAGGACCATCATGGCTGTCATCCACATCCAGAACGTCGTCGCGAGCACCTCGATCGGCGAAGAGCTCGACCTGAACGCCATCAGCGCCACGTTCAGCAACGCCGAGTACGAGCCCGAGCAGTTCCCCGGCCTCGTCTTCCGCGTCCCCGAGCCCAAGACGGCCGCCCTCATCTTCCGCAGCGGCAAGGTCGTCTGCACCGGCGCCAAGAGCATCGAAGAGGTCCACACCGCCGTCGGCATCGTGTGCAACCAGCTGCGCGCCCACGGCTTCAAGACCATCGACGAGCCCGAGATCACCATCCAGAACATCGTCGCCACCAGCGACCTCGGCGCCGAGCTGAACCTCAACGCCATCGCCATCGGCCTCGGCCTTGAGAACGTGGAGTACGAGCCCGAGCAGTTCCCCGGCCTCGTCTACCGCCTCAGCGACCCCAAGGTCGTCGTCCTCATCTTCGGCTCCGGCAAGCTCGTCTGCACCGGCGCCCGCAAGAAGAGCGACGCCGAGGACGCCGTCGACAAGATCACCGCCGAGCTCAGCTCGCTCGGCCTGCTCTTCTGAGCCCACGCTCAGACCCTGAAGCGAACCGGGTTGTTTTTCCGCCGCCCTCTCGTGGCGCCGGCCATGCGCGCTGCATGTTCCGCCCTCCTTCTCTTTGCCCTCGCCACTCAGGTGACGGCCGCCACCACCCCGTTCCTCGCGGAAGTGAAGAGCGGTGACCCTGACTCCAACCAGTCCTTGCAGACGCTCCATGGGGCCGTCGCCTTCCTCGACGCCAACGGCAACGGAAAGCCCGACGCCTCCGTGCCCGACGAACCCGTCTACCTTGACCTGGACGGCTCCAACAGCGTCAGTTACGGCGACCTTCGCTTGACCGGCTATGGCCCGCTTGCCTCCGGGACGGTCGTCGGCGTCACCGACAGCGACGCCGGCCGCGCCCTGGACCTCCTTCCCAACGCATGGTTCTCCACCGCCGGCACGACCTGGATCCTCGACGTGGACGGCTCGCGCACGATCAGTGCGCCCGACATCCGGTTCGGCGACGCGCCCACCCGCATCGGCTCCACTGACTCTGGCCTAGGCCAGTCCCTTTCCCGTCCAGCGTCCGCGCAGGTTGGCAGCCTCGGATTCGTCGGCTCCGGGCCGCGCGACATCCTCGGCGTGGTCTACGTGGATCTGGACTCTTTGACATCGGGCGGAGGCCGCGCCACGATCGGTGACCTTCGTCTCCACCCTGCCGGATTCGCAGCGCCCGCCTCGTCCGTGAACCCGAGCGACCCGTCTGCCTCGGACGGCCGCCTGGCCCCCGCCCAAGACGCCGGCTTCCGCCTTCTCGACGGCATCCTCGTCGTGCTCTCCCTGCTGAACCTCGCGGGCCTGCTCTTCGTCGTGCGCAGCGTCAACCAGCTGCGCGGCCCCCCGAAGAACCCGTTCAAGTGACCGAAGGCGGTCCAACGGCCTCTTATACCCGCGCTATGTCGCCGCGTTGCCCGCGTGCGCCTCCTGGCGCTCGCGACCGCAAATGGGGCGGTAGATGGCAGGCAGCCGCGAAGCGGACGCCGGCCTTTCACCGCCCCGGCTGCGAAGCAGACGGGGCGGTAGATCAGCTGGAAGATCGCGTCCTTGGCATGGACGAGGCCCGGGGTTCAAATCCCCGCCGCTCCACTCGGAAAGCCCGCGGCCGCGGCGTGGCCTTCGGGCCTAGCCCACGCAGACTTTCCCCACGGGGACGTGGCCTAGCTGGTTAGGGCGGGGCACTCATAATGCCCAGGTCGGGAGTTCAAGTCTCTCCGTCCCCACTTTCAACAACACGGGTGGGCCGTTCTTTTTGTCGCGCGGTTGCCTGGCTGAGAAGAAGGCCCAATCCGACCAACAGGAGCAGGATGGCCGCCAGCAGCACGGCAAACGCCGTGGCGCCGTCGAGGACGCCATGCACGCCGCCGGCGAAGGCTTGGAGCGCCTGCGGAAGGACGAGGGCCGGGACGCTTGCAAGCGCGAGCATGGTGAAGCCTGCCGTAGCCAGGCGACGGACCTCAAGGCGGAGTTGGGCGGGCGGAACCCCTTGCGCGCGGGCGGCCTCGCGATACCGGTCCAGGGCTGCAAGGAGGACCGCCGAGGCGACGGCGAGAAGGACGGCCACGTGGACCGCCAGGAGTGCGAAGGACGCCGCCTCGGGAATCCACTCGTGGTCCTCGTCCAGCACCCACCAGGGGTGGAGGCTCGCGTTGGCGAGGCTCCAGGTGATGGTCCCGGCGAGCAGGGTAAGGAAGACGGCCTGGACCCGCGCGGAAAGGGCAGCCAGCGCGCCGAGTGCGCCAAGGAGGAGGGCGGAGAGCAGTGTGATGTCCACGAAGACGCCGCGCGGCCCGAGCCGGACGGCGGCGTACTGGTCGAGCAGGGGTCCATGCGCGAGCAGCACGCCCTCGACGGCGCCGGCGGTTGCGAGCAGGACAAGACGCAACGAGGATCCCGGGGCGGGCCTCATGCGCTGAGCCTCCGGACAAGAGCGGGCAGGCCCTGCTGGCTTGGGTCCCAACGCACGGCGCGCACGCCGAGGCGGCGGACCGCCTCAAGGCGCGGCCGTTCCAGGAGGGCGATGGTGCGCGCCAGGTCGTTGCGCCCGGCGTCGGGCAGCAGGCCGGACGGGTCCACGTGGACGACGGCGACGGGGATGGGGCCGCGCCGACGGGCAAGCAGGCGACGCAGCAGGCGCACGTCCTCCTCCTCGCCCCCGACGAGCGTGGTGACCACGAGGGCGACGGTGCGGGCATGGTGGAGATGGCCGCGCACCGACTGCACCGCCTCGCCAAGACTGGCGGCGCGCCCGGGAGGATGGGGGAGCGCGGTGACGAGTTCGAGGATGCGGCGCGTCTGACGGCCAGAACCGTCCGGGTAGGGCGTCCCCTCGACCTCCTGGTTGTAGAGCGTGAGGCCGAGGCTGAAGCCGCGCCGCAAGTAGGCCGAGGCCAGCGCGAGCGCGGCCTCGATGCGCCGGTCGAGGGCGTTGTCCAAGCTTGTGCCGGCGAGCTCCGGGCGCGCGTCCAGGAAGATCCACACCTGGCGGCGGCCCTCACGCTCGTAGTCGTTCACCATGAGGCCGCTGTTGGGCGCGAGCTCACCGCGGCGTGCGGAGGCCTTCCAGTTGATGCTGCGGTGCGGGTCGCCACGCACGTAGGGCCGGATGTCCTGGAACCGCGTCGTGAGGATGCCGCTCGGGCTGAGGTCCATGTCCGCGAGCGGGCTGCGCGCGCCGGAGCGCAGGTTGGGCCAGCGCCGCAGCCGCGATGCCACGGGGTCCACGCGCAGCAGAACGGTCGTCCCGGTCTCCGAGGAGGTCGGGCCCCCGAGCAACCATGGCGAGGGCGCCTCGGATTGGACCGGCCCGACGGCGACGACGCCGCGGCGGCCGCAGGCGGCCGTGAAGCGGAGCGTCGCCTCGCCGCGGCCGCGCGCCCAGGCGTGCAGGGCGTTGCTGCCGCCGGTGACCCGGAACGCCTCAGGGAGGACCGCGTGGAGATGCAGCGGGCCCCGGCCCGACATCCGTAGGCGGACGGTGACCTCGACCTCCTGGCCGACGACGACGCGCTCGGGGACGAGGGTGACCTCCGCCGCGTCGAGCCGGGCCCGCGGCGCGAGAGCCCCCGCGACGACGAGCCCGAGCGGCAGAAGCGCGAGGCCGAGGACCGCCAGGTTGCCGGCGGCGACCGCCGAGGCGGCGAGCGCGCCGCCCAGCCAGAGGAGCGGCCAGGCCGAGCGTCCGACGCCCATCAGGTTGCTCCGTCTCGCGTCCCCGTCACCGCGCCACCACGACCTGACGGGCAGGCGGGGTGATGGAGCGCAGGACCTCGATGACGACCTGTTCGCCGGTGACGCCCTCGAGCGCCTGGTCCACTTCGATGATGGTGCGGTGCGCCAGGACGTCCACGACGACCTCGGCGACGTCGTCGGGGATGACGTAGGCGCGGCCGCGCACGAAGGCGAGGGCGCGGCTGACGCGCAGAAGAGCGAGCGCGCCGCGCGGAGACGGACCAACCTCAACCTTGGGGTGCTCGCGCAGGCGGCGCACGAGGCTCGTCATGTAGTCGAGCAGGCTCTCGTGCACGAAGACGTCCCGTTCGACGGTGTGCTGCCAGGCGCGGAAGGTCTTGGCGTCGCAGACGGCGGGGACGGTCTGCGTCGGGTCCTCGGCCTGCCACGCGATGCGTCGGCGCAGGATCTCCTTCTCCGCGGCGGCGTCGGTGGGGTAGCCGGTGGCGAGGCGCATGAGGAAGCGGTCCATCTGGGCCTCGGGCAGTGGGTAGGTGCCCTCCTGCTCGATGGGGTTCTGCGTCGCGAGCACGAAGAAGGGCGCCGGGATGCGGATGGTCTCGCCCTCGATGGTGACCTGACGCTCCTCCATCGCCTCGAGGAGCGCGGACTGCGTCTTGGGGGGCGCGCGGTTGATCTCGTCCGCGAGGACGACGGAGGTGAAGATGGGCCCTTTGAACAGGTCGAACGTGCGCGTCGTCGGGTTCCAGATCTTGCTGCCCATGATGTCGGCAGGGAGCATGTCGGGCGTGAACTGGATGCGCCGCGCGTCGAGCCCGAGCGCGCGGCTGAACACCTTCACCAGGAGGGTCTTGCCCAGGCCCGGGTAATCCTCGAACAAGATGTGGCCGTTGGCGAGCGCGCCTGCCAGCACCTTCTCGAGCGTCTTGCGTTGGCCCACAAAATAACGGGCCACCGTGTCCAACACCTGCTCAACACCATTTCGTGACATCAGATTGACTCCAGAGACTCCACGATGCTCCTGTGCGCCGCGCGGCGCTCTTCGACGCGCGCCGCCTGCGCGGCCCGCATCGCCTCCCGGTGAGGGCCCGCGGCCGGACCCGTGACCAAGCCCGCGAGGCTCCACAGTGCCCCGGCCGCGAACCCGGCCAAGGGGACCTGGACCGGGACGTCCTGGACCTCGATGCCGAGGAGGAACGCCACCGACCCGAGGAGGACGGGTAGTCCGAGCGCGAGCAGGGCGACGATGGCGCCGCGCGCCACCTGTGTCCGCGATCGCCCGGCCAGCTGCTCCGCGTGCGCCAGCCGCATGGTCGCGAGCCCCTCGGGAGCGCGGCGGCGCAGGGCGATGGCGGCGACGAAGAGAAGCGGGAGCCCGATGCCCGACCCCATCCACTGCGCCGAGGGCGCGCCGTCCAGCAGGAGCGGGCCGAGAAGATACCCGCCGCCGGCCGCCAGAAGGCCGCCCAAGGTCCAGGGGATAGGACGCAACGGCTCCTTGCGTGGGGCGAGGGCCGCGCCTTGGAGCGGAAGTAGAAGCCCCGCGGCGAGGAGGCCCAACCCGAGACCCCATGCGTCAGGCAGCAAGGCAGGGAAGGGGAGGGCGAAGGCGAGAGCGCGAAGAAGGGCCGCCGACCCGGCCGCCCACGCGGGAAGGGGCTGCCGGCCCGCTTCGCCCGGGGCAGGACCAACGGTTGTCTGGACCGACCCTGCGGCCTGCGCCAGCTCGGCCGTCAACTGGTGGTACGGTTTGGAGCCGACACCCTCCTCGACGTAGGCGTGCAGCCGGGCGGCGACGGCCTGGGCCGTGGGTGTCTCGTGGACGGTGCGGACCTGCTGGTGAAGACGGGGCGCGGTGCGCAATTCGCCGCCATGCCGCGCCGCGTACCGTGCCGTTGTCTGCAGCAAGGTCGCGAGCCCAAGGCCGGCGAGGACCGAAGACCATGGGACGCTCGGCTTCTGCTCCTCCAGGGCCCCAAGCGTCGCCCAAGCCACCACGACCAGGCCTGCGAGGGTCCCCAAGGCCATCCAGGATGAGAGGAGGAACCTCCCGAACCCTGGGTCGCGTGGTGGCGGCAGGACGACCGCGAGCAGGGCCGCCACGAGCGTGGGGACCGCGAAGGCGATGCTCACCGCGAAGGCGGGCGGGCCGACCGTGAACGCCAGGACTCCCAGGCCGGCCGCGAAAGCCCACGGGGCCCCCAGCGCGACGAGCGGCGCCCAACGACGGCCTCGCAGGCTGGGCGCCCACAGCCCGATGGTGCCCGAGACGGCCAGGCACGCGACCCCGCCACCGGCCGCCCAGAGCGGCGTCGCCGCCGCGGGGGACTGAATTGGTTCGTCCACGATCTTGTCGCCGCGGGCGAGGACGTGCTCCACGAAAAGCCAGGACAGGCCTGCGCCAACGAGGGCAAGGAGGATGACCGCGGCGAGGGCCGCCGCCGGGCCGCGCGGCGCTGGGTTCATGCGGGCCTCCGTGCCTGCGCTCGGTCGAGCGCAAGGAAGTAGTCGTGGAACCGGGCGCGGTCGCAGCCCTGCGCGTCGTAGAGCGCGCCTTCGGCGAGCCGACGCACCGCGAGCGCGTCCTCGCCGTGCGCGCCACCCTTGCGCAGGCCGTCCTCGATGGCTTGGAGCAGGGCCGGCCCCGGCGTGGGCTGGCCCAGGCGCGCGAGGAGGGCGCGCGTGGCGCCGTCGAGAGCCTGCCGCAAGTCGTTCACGCTGAGAACGACCGCGATCTGGTCCTCTGCCGGCTGGCCCACGCGCCCTAGGCGAAGGGTGTGACGACCGACGGCGAGGGCGCGCAGGTCGAGCGTCAGGTCTCGCCCCTGCGCCCGCGCGGGGATCGGGCGGCCCTTCTCGTCGCGGACCTCCCACGCGCCGGACCGGGGCATGCGAAACGTGAGGGCGCGGTCGAGGTCCGGGTCGAAGACGCGCGGGACCCGGCTTGGCAGGTCGGGCTGCACGATGCCGACGGGGAAGGGCGGGAGCTGAGGGAGGAACCGGTTGCGGCGGGCGCGACGGCGTCGGTCGAGGCGGAGGAGGGCCAACGCGAGGAGAGTGAGGACGAGGAGTGCCACGACGGCCAGGAGGGCGACGGGGAGGACCGGGGGAACGCCTCCGGCGCCCGCAAGAACGATGGCGGCCGGGGCCGAAGCGCCTTGGGCCACACAGGATGGCTGCCGGAGGGGGCGCCGCACCCGGGGCCTTCGCGTCGGGCCTGGCCGCGGGGCCGGCGCGGGGCTCTGGACAATGAACGCAGTGTCGGCGTAAGAGGCAAGGGACGGTGCGTCGTCCAGGACGGACGGGGCGAGGCGGGCGACGAGCCGCAGGTTGCCGACCGGGGCGTCCGACGGGACACGGCAGGTCGCGCGGAAGGTGCCGCCGGAGGTGAAGGTGGCGCAGAACACGGTCCCGGGGGCGTCGCGGGTCCGGTTGTAGGAGAGGACGACGGGGACGCCATCGGGCACGGATGACGCGGGACCGGAGGCCTTCCCGTCCACGGTGATATCGTTGCCGCGGCGCGCGCTGAGCAGGCTCTGGGTGAGACTCACGGCGGTCGTGACGGGAGCCGCGGCCGGGTCGGCCACGCTCGCGGGCGCCTGGTTGCGGGCGTAGGGGAGCTGCTGGCGGGCCAAGACCTCCACGTGGGACCCTAGGATCGCGACCTGGTACTCGCCGCAGCCTCCGAGGTCCACCATGCGCCACCCGGCGCGGGGCACGAAGACCTCGGAGAAGGCGTGCGCCTCGTTGAGGACCAGGCGGGCGGGGACGCCGAGCGCCTGGGCGGCGAGCGTGAAGGCCTCGGCGCGCTGGCGGGCGCAGCCGACCTGGGCCTGGGCGACGGCGAGCAGGTCGTCGGCGCGCTGCGAGCGGTCCGGGAGAAGGCCGCTCCGGAACGCGCGGAAGTAGGCCACGAGCGCGTCCACAGCGCCACGGTAGCCCTGGTCCTGGGCGCCGGCCAGATCGGCGATGCGCAGCCCGACGGCGGCGGTCGCGGAGTCAAGGCGCGGGCGGCTCGCGGCCGGGACGTCGCTGAAGCCAACATCCTCCGGGACGCTGAGGTCGAAGTAGCCGGCGTCCACGGCCCAGGTGATGTCCAGCGTCGTGTTGCCAGAAGCGCCGCGCGCCCAGACCATGCCGTTGCCGTCGCGGGCGAGCTCGATGGACGGGCCGAGGAGCCCGACGAGGCGGTCGCCAGGAGTCAGTGTGGGCACCGGCGTCCAGGCCTTGGGGTCGAGCGTGAGGCGAAGCGTGGCCACGGAGCGGACGCCCGGCGCGTTGGGCTCGAGGGGAACTCCGGTGCGGGTCGTGTCGAGGCCGAACAGATAGTAGTCGTCCACGGCGGAGACGCGGCCTTGCACGAACGTCCGCTGATGACAGGTCAGGTCGAGGGAGTAGCGCTGGACGCAGACCGGCTGGAGCGGCCCCCCGCCGCGGTCGCTCGGGTAGCCAAGCACCGGGAGGGGCGCAGTGGCGGCGGTCGCGTTGGTGCGCGTCGCGGCCGAGGCAGGCGGGTCCAAGCCGACGGCGCCGGCCGCGTTGTAGGCCGTGAGGAGGGCGCGCGCCCGGTCGTTCAACCCCGCGTCGCGGGTCGCGTACAGGGCCACAGCGCCGAGGCGAACGTCCCCTTCCGACACCACGCCGTCGCCGTCCAGGTCGGCGTACGCCGCGGAGAGGTTGCCGAACCCGTGGGTGTTCGTGAAGCCGAGGCCGTTGCCGGCAAGGACAGCGAGGAGGGCGATGAAGGCCGCGTTGTTGAGGGCGGGATCGCGCAGAAGGGCCGCCTCGGCGAGCGCCTGCTCGCGGTCGAGCCCGAGGGCCGCGAGCTGCTCGGGCGAGAGCCGCTCCAGCATGTCCGCAAGGGCGGCGGGGTCGAGGTTCTTCAGCAGGGCCGGGTCCAGGATGCGCGGGTCGAGGTGGTCCAGCAGCTTTCCCAGGTCCGGGTCATGCGGACCGACGGTGTCGGCGCCGGCGATGTTCGCGCCGCCCCCGAACACACTTGAGAAGGGGACGCCTCCCCCCAGGTGGGTGTCCTGGGGAATCGCGATGGTGAGCCCCAGCAGGCCCACGGCCAGGATGGCCACCGCCGCGACGCTTCGCACCCCCATGACACCGTTGCAGTGGGACGGGAGTATTCAAGGAGAGCGGACAGGAGGTTGAAATAAGGCCTTGTTCCGGCCCTTGCGGCGTTTGCCGTCCGTCGCCTTGCCCGTCGGCACGGCGTCGGAGCGGGCCTCGGCGCCCCTCGCCTCGACGACCCACTTGGTGCCGTAGTGGATGACTCCCGCCTCGCCGTCCTGGCCGACCCGGCGGAAGACGGAGCGCACGTGGGCCCCGACATGGATTGCCTCTGAGGCGGAGTCCACGACCTGGCCGGTCAGCAGCGGGCCTTCGGGAGCTTGGATGAGGGCGACCGTGTAGGGGACCTGCATCTCGTAGCCTGGGGCCGGCTTGTGCACGCGCGTCCACTCGACGATGGTGCCGACGCCCGAGAGGCGCATTGGGGCCATCTTGCCGATGGAGGCACGTCGGCAGGCGGGGCATACCTCCCGCGGGGGGAAGTAGACCCCCTCGCAGGCGCCGCACTTGGCGGCCTGCAGGTTGTAGCGCTGGGGAATCTCGCGCCAAAACCGGGGGACGCTCATTCCGGCACCTCCGTCTTCTCCAGGACATGGACGACGGCGGTCGCGCCGGTGCCGCCGGTGTTGTGCGTGATGCCGATGCGGGCGTCCTTGACCTGGCGCTCGCCGGCCTGGCCACGCAGGTGCCAGACGACCTCGCACACTTGCGCGATGCCGGTGGCGCCGGCCGGGTGGCCGCGCGCCTTGAGGCCGCCCGAGGGGTTGATGACCGCGAGGTCGCCGCCGAAGGTGGTGCGGCCTTTCGCGGTCGCGGGGCCGCCTTGGCCCTTCTTGACGAAGCCGAGGTCCTCGATGGCCAGGAGCTCTCCGAGCGTGGTGCCGTCGTGGACCTCCGCGAGTTGGACGTCGGCAGGGCTGATGCCGGCCTCCGCGTAGGCGCGCCGGGCCGCGTGCTCTGTGGCGGCGAGGCTGGTGAGGCTGGGGCGCGAATGGAGCGCGAGAGAATCGCTGGCCATCCCGGACCCCGAGACGCGGACCGCATCGGCGCGGCCGGCGGCAATCTTGGCGCTCGCGAGGACGACGCAGGCCGCGCCGTCCGAGATGGGGGCGCAGTCGAACATCCCGAGCGGGTCGGCGATGAGCGGGGCGCGCAGGACGGCGGCCTCGTCGATGGCGCGGCGGAACTGCGCGAGCGGGTTCTTGGCGCCATGCGCGTGGTTCTTCACGGCGACGGCGGCGAGCTGCTCGCGCGTCGTGCCGAAGGCGGCCATGTGGCGCTTCGCCATCATGGCCCAGAGCGCGGTCTCGGTGGCGCCGACGAAGTGCTCCCACTCCTGGTCGATGCCGGCGGAGGCGATGGCCTGCGCGTCGGCGTCCGAGACGTCGGTCATCTTCTCGATGCCGCCCACGACGACGACGTCGGCGGAGCCGCTGCGGATGAGGTTGACGCCCTGGCGGAACGCGACGGCGCCGGAGGCCCCGGCGGCCTCGACGCGCGTGGCGGGGATGTGGCGGTCCGCGAGGCCGGCGCCATCAAGGAGAAGCGGGGCGACGTGCTCCTGGCCGACGAGCTTGCCGGTGCTCATGGTGCCGACGAAGACGGCATCGATCTCGTCGCCCGCGATGCGGGCGTCCTTGAGCGCGCCAAGGCCGGCCTCGGTCATGAGGTCGCGGTAGGACTTCTCCCACGCCTCGCCGAATCGGGTGTGGCTCGCGCCGAGGACGAACGCCTCGGGGAGGACCTTGCGCGGGACGTGGGGCTTGCGGGCCATTATTCGGACCCCCCGAGGATGATTTTCCCGCGGTGCTTGGCGTAGGTGGCGTAGTCGAGCATCGTCGTGGAGGCGAGCTGGGTCGCGAGCTGTTCGCGCGGGCTGCGGTCGTAGTCCTCGATGTTGCGCGTGACCTCGAGTTGGAACGCGTCGGAGCCGGCGCCGGAGCCGTAGCCGCACATGAAGATGGAGTCGTCGGGCTCGGCGATGTCTAGGATGGCGGCGAGGCCGAGGAGGACGGCGCCCGAGTAGGTGTTCCCGATGCGCGGTGCGAGGAGGCCCGTGGCGTACTGCTCCTTCGTGAAGCCGAGCTTCTCCGCGATGGTGGCGGGGAACTTGCCGTTGGGCTGGTGGAAGACGGCGTGCGTGTAGTCTTTGGCCGTCGTGCGCGTGTCGGCGAACAGGCGCTCCGAGGCCTCGCGGACATGCCGGAAGTAGGCAGGCTCTCCGGTGAAGCGCTCGCCGTGGCTCGGGTACTTCTGGCCCTCGCGGCGCCAGAAGTCGGGCGTGTCCGTCGTGAAGGAGACGGTGTGCTGGATCTCGGCCAGGATGTGCTTCTTCTCGGCTCCGATGAGAATGGCCGCTCCGCCGGCGGAGGCGGAGTACTCCAGGGCGTTGCGGGGAGCGCCTTGGCTGGTGTCGGCGCCGATGGCGAGGACGGTCTTGCACATGCCCGACTTGACTAGACCCATGCCGGTCTGCACGGCGGCGGTGCCGGCCTTGCAGGCGAACTCGTAGTCCGCCATCGTCATGAACGGCGTCGCGTCGAGCGCGGCCTGGACGATGGTGCCAGTCGGCTTGACGGCGTACGGGTGGGACTCGGAGCCGACGTAGATGGCGCCGAGGTCGTTGGGCGTCGTCTTCGCGCGGCGCATCGCCTGGCGGGCGGCTTCCACGCTGATGGTGGCGACATCCTCATCGAGCCCGGGCACGGATTTCTCGTGCACGTTGAGACCCTTGCCTACGTTGGCGTCGTCGCCCCAGACGCGGGCAATCTCCTCCGACTTGATGCGGTAGCGCGGGACGTAGGCACCGTAGCTGGTGATCCCAACTGGCATGACGGGTTCGACCCCAGGAGGACCCTTAAAAGGGTGGCGAAGGGTGATTCGGCGGATGCCGAAAGTCCAGGATGGCGGCTAGCCTAGGACCTCGACAGTCCCGCCCTGGACCAGCTCCGTGCGGGCGTCCACCTTGAGCAGAAGACGGCCTTTTTCGTCGATGCCGGCGGCAATCCCTTCGACGCGCTTTCCCCCGACGCCGGCGGCCACGCGGCGGCCCATCAACGCGTCGCGTTCGCGGAACTTCTCCAGGACGCGCTGCGGGTTCTCCTTGAGCCAGCCGAGCCAGCGGTCGATGGATTGCCAGAGGAACCCTTCGAGGTCGGGCACGCAGACGTCGCAGCCCAACTCTTCCTCCAGCGTCGTCGCCTTGCCGCGCAGGTCGGCCGGGAACGCCGCGGCCTCGCCGTTGAGGTTGACGCCGATGCCGCAGACGGCGAAGTCGATGCGGTCGCCGGTGGACTCCATCTCCACCAGGATGCCGGCGACCTTCTTGCCGCCGACCCAGACATCGTTCACCCACTTGAGGCGGGGCTCCACGCCGGCGACTTCCAGGACGTCGGCGACGGCGTTGCCGAGGGCGAGCGTGAGGAGGCGCGGGTCGTCCAGGCCGCGCAGGATGAAGCTCGTGTAGAGGCCGCCTGGAGGTGCGTGCCAGGACCGACCTTGGGTTCCTCGGCCGCCCGTCATCGTCTCGGCGACGACAGCCCATCGGTCGGGCGCCCCGCCGCGCGCCTTCGCCTTGGCGAGGTCCATCGTGGAACTGGCGCTCGCGACGCGCTCGACGGTCCAGGAGGACTCCATCATGGCTTGCCGCCGTGCGAGCCGGCGGGCCCGGCGTGGCCGTGCGGCGCTTCGCAGAGCTCGATCAGCACGCCGCCCGTCTCTTTGGGGTGGATGAAGGCGATGCGCTTGCCCTCCGCTCCCTTGCGGGGCGTCTCGTCGATGAGGCGCACGCCAAGCGCCTTGAGGCGCGCCAGTTCGGCGTCCAAGTCGTCGGTGCGGAACGCGATGTGGTGGACACCGGGGCCGCGCTTCGCGAGGAACTTGCCGACGGGCGTGTCGGGGCCGGTGGCGAGCAGCGCCTCGACGACGGAGTCGGTGCGGCCGACGGGGAAGAAGCGCGTCGTCACGCCCTGGTCGGAGACGGTCTCGTCATGCGTGGCGCGCAAGCCGAGGATGCGCTCGTAGATGCGGCTCGCGTCGTCCAAGGACTCGACGGCGACGGAAACCTGGTCCACGGCTAGGATGACCACGAGCCGGCGACGCCGTGGGACGCCATAAACCGGGCGCTGCGGCGCCTCCCGACAGCCCTTTGAGCCCGGGCGCCGATGCCGGCGTGGTCTTCATGGCGCGCAAGTCCACCTCGACCAAACGGAAGACGACCGCAAACGCCTCGCCCCCCCGACGCAAGGCCGCCCCGAAGGCCCTTCCCAAGCGGACCGCCAAGACGGGCCGGCTCCCGCCGACGATGCGCAAGGCCGTCGGGGCGCTCTACAACGAGCTCCAGGCGACCATGCCCGAACTGGCCCTGGACGCGCGGATGTTCCAGGCGTACTTGGGCTCCATCGGCCTCTGCGTGGGCAGCGTCGAGAAAGTGGCGGCCGGATACCAGGTCACTTGTGTGCAGGGAAAATGCAACTGCGTCCCGGGCCTGGTGAGCGAGATCGCGTGGCTCGACCACGGCGCCGATACGGTCTCGAACCAGCTCGTCCAGGCCGCCCACGCGGACCTCCAGGCCGCCTGGACCAAGGCGAAGTCGCGCGTCGCCGCTCTCGGCCCGGAGCGCGAACTGACCATCATCCTCTGCGACGGCAAAGCCAGGTTGGCCATCAAGCGCTTCAAGCCTCACTCGCGCACGTTCGTCGCGGGCTGAAGGCGGGGCAGAGCTGCCGCGCGCCCACCTGGGCCTCAGGCGCCTTGCGCCACGGCAGCCGACTGGCTTCCGGGCAATGCCCGAACCCGTGATTCCAGCCGCTTCATCTCGCTTGGAGAGATCTCAAGGCTCTCCCCCAGCCGCGCCAGCGCCCTCTGTTCCTGGGCCGAGACACGTCCGTCGCGCCACGCGACCCGGGCGGCGTGCTGGTAGATGTCGTGCCCCCGTTCACGACGATACTCTGGCGTGTCCTGGACGTGGTCGAGGAGACGATGCGCCAGGTAGGCCGTGCCGCGCTGCACCGGCCACAAGGCGATCGCGATGGCGGCGCCGGCCGCCACGTTGAGGACGAGGCTGTTGGCGTTGAACAGGCTCTCCAGGACCTGGCCGGCAACGAAGAAGAGGACCGTCAGGGCCGCCGCCGCGACGCCGCCGCGGAACACGCTGCGCGCGGTGAGTTCGGCGCGCAGGAAACGGCAGCGCAAGACGGCGTAGGCCAGCGTGATGGCGCCCGCCAGGCCCCACAGGAAGGCCAGCGTGGTGCCGGGCCAGGCCTGGTCGCCGAGGGCGGCCGCGAACCCGCCTGTGCCCGACAACGCGGCGAGGCGCTGAAGGCCGTCGAGGAGGACCGAGGTTCCCGCTGCGCACAGGACCAGGGCGAGGTAGCGGTGACCGAGGGTGGCGTCCTGCCTCCAGGCGAACACGACCGCGAGGGCGGCGGCGGCCAGGACGAGGCCGGGCACCACGAGGTAGGACAAGGTGTCGTAGCCGTTCCAGCCCGGGACGCCGTAGATGGCGACGCCGCTGCGGAGAAGAAGCGCCGACGCGTAGACCGCCTCCATCAGGAAGGCGGCCGCCGCGACCCGGATGGTGCGTGCGTCCTCGCCGCGCGGCGTGGCAAGCAGCAGCACCGCGATGCCCGCCATGGCGAGCCGATCCGCGAACAGAAGGGGCCCGAACGGCCCGGTGGTGAAGGCGCCGTCGTGGACCAGGGAGCGGTCAAGGAGGTTGGCGGCCAGGAGGGCGCTGGCGGCGAGCGTCAACGCAAGGTGGATGCCCGCGCGGACGGAGGCGCGCAGGGGCCGGCCGTGGCCGTGCAGAAACTCGACCCCCGTCGCCGCGGCCGCGAACGGGAGGGCCAACTTGACGTAGGTCTGCAAGCGGTCGGCCAGTCCCACGGCGGTCCCCTTGGACGCGAAATCCACGAGCGTGACCGCGTGGAGGATGGCATTCAGGCCGAGGAAGAAGAGGAGAAGGAAGAGGGCGCGGTGCAGGCCGCGGCCGGGTCCGAGCCAGACGATCCAGGCGGAGAGCGCCAGATAGGCGCCGCCTTCGACGAAGCCCAGCACGACGGTCGGAAGCCCCACGGCCGCAACTTGGGTGCCCCCTACTTAGGGGTGTCGCGGCCGCCTTTCACCAGGGCCCTACTGGGGCAGCGCTCGGTCAAGGCACCATGCCCCGGCCGTCGGGCCGGCGCAGGAACGGACTCACCATCGCCGCCGCGAGGCCGAGGCCCAATACGGCGAGCGGGAGCCAGCCGGGGACCGGGGCGCCGAGCGCGAGGATGCCGAGGAGCGCGAGGCTCACGGCGCCCAGGCGGCGCAGCCAGCCGAGGTCGAGCGGCACGGGGAAGACCGCGGCCGCGACGATGCTGAGCCACGCCACCGCGGCCGCGACGAGGGCGCCGATCAACGAATCCACTGCGCCACCGCCTCGAGGACGCCCGCGCAGGCCACGACCGCGACGGGCAGCGGGACGCCGCGCAGGCGTGGGACGCGCAGGCCGCCGATGTCGGCCGCCACGAGCAGCAGGACGACCCCGGTCGCCTTCGGCAGCACGTGCAGCGTCAGCGCCGAGCCAAGCGTGGATCCGAGCCAGACCGCCGCGGCCGTGGCCGCAAGAGTCAGCAGGCCCAGAACACCGAGCGCGGCCCAGTCGCCAACGCCGCGGCAGCCCTGGAAGGCCTGCCGCGCCGCGAGCCAGGAGCCGGCGCCCGCGATGACCGTGAGGCCGACAGCGAGCGCGCCGCCCAAGGAGTCGAGCTGGCCGCTCGCGGACAGCAGCAGAAGCGAGCCGTCCACCGTCGAAAGCAACGTCAGCAGATACAGCGTGCCGAGCCTGCGCCGCGCCGGCGTGGCGACGCCGTTGGCGCCGTCGGCGGCGGCGGCCGGGAGGCGAATCTCCCGGATGACCTCGGGGCGCTCGGGGCGCCGTCGGGTGCTTTGGGCAGGAACGTCCTGCCGGGTGGGCTCGTCGCTCAATCCTCCGCCCCCAACGGGACCACGTCCGCGTCGGCGACGCCGAGGACGCTCACGACCGCCACGGGCCGCACGACGCGGACCTGACGGAGCTGGCTCTGGAACGAGGGGGCGGCGGGAAGGCCGTGCGGGGTGTTGGATAGCTTGGGCTGGTACATCATCAGGGCTCACCTTCGACGCCAGCAAGGGCAACGAAGGGAACCTACGTGCACTTGCCGACAAAAATGGGGAGCATCTTGCTACCGCCCCACATGCGCATCGGCATGGGATGGTAGAGCAAGGTGCTCACGGGACGAACCATGACAAGCAGTGGTTCATGAAGTTGGCGGAGAATCGCCACGGATTGCGCAGAAACGTGCGGCGCGATTGCGAAAAGCGAGGCCGACGGACTCCGACGACCAGGAACTCAGATTCAGCAGATGTCTTCGTGCTCGATTCTGGCGACATCGAACAGTCCAGCCAAGGCCCCGCCAGAATGACGCAGATTCGACTTCCACCCTGGGCATCGCTTCGTCATCGAACGATTCGATGCGTCGGTTCGCCAAACCCTCCGAGGCATCCCCGACGTCCTCCGACGGCGTCGTCCCCTTCAACGGCTGGATGCCAGAGTGAATCGTTGGGGGCGGCGCGAAGCGCCGCCTGGAGAATCGAACCTCGTGCGCTATGCCGCGTGGGGGTGCTGCTCGAGCGCCTGTTGGATGGACGGCGTCAACGCGTCCCACTCGGCGTCGGGGGCCTTCGTGATGGTAACGAAGTCGTTGAGGAAGAACAGCGAGACGACGCCTGGGATGGCGAGGAGCGCCTTGGGGAGCGGCATCGTCGCCTGCTCGGGCTTGCTGATGATCTTCGAGCCGTTGCAGAACTTGCTCGGCCCCGTCACCTTGAGGGCGTTGGGGTTGGGGGTGGCGTCGAAGCGCAGGCGGGCCATGGCGGCGCAAGCGGCCGCCGGGACAAGAACCTACAGGTCCGCGACCGGCGTGTACTCGCCCCACTCGGCGCGCAGGGTGTTGCAGATCTCGCCGAGCGTCGCGTAGGCCTTGACCGCGTCGAGGATGAGCGGCATCAGGTTCTCCGTGCCCTTCGCGGCCTTGCCCAGAGCGGCAAGCTTCGTCTTCACGGCGGCGCCGTCGCGCTCGGCCTTGACGCGCTGGAGCTTGGCAAGCTGCGCTTTTTCGGGACCGTCGTCAATCTTCAGGAGTTCCGGCGGCTTCTCGTTCTCCAACGCGAAGTCGTTGACGCCGACAACCGTGCGCTCGCCCTCCTCCACCTCGCGCTGGAACCGGTAGGCCGCCTCCTGGATCTGCGCCTGGACCCAGCCCTTCTCGATGGCGCGCAGCATCCCGCCCATCTTGTCAATGGCGGCGATGAGCTCGGTCGCCTCGCGTTCCAGGTCGTTCGTGAGCGCCTCGATGGCATAGCTGCCGGCGACGGGGTCCACGGTGGCGGCGACGCCCGATTCCTGCGCGATGATCTGCTGGGTCCGAAGCGCGATGCGGGCCGCCTTCTCCGTCGGCAGGCCGAGCGCCTCGTCCATCGAGTTGGTGTGAAGGCTCTGCGTGCCTCCGAGGACGGCGGCGAGGGCTTGGAGAGCGACGCGGACGACGTTGTTCTCCGGCTGCTGCGCCGTGAGAGTGCTGCCGGCGGTCTGCGTGTGGAAGCGCAGCATCGCAGAGCGAGGGTCCTTGGCGCCGAAGCGCTCCGTCATGATGCGGTGCCAGAGCCGGCGCGCGGCGCGGAACTTGGCGATCTCCTCGAGGAAGTCGTTGTGTCCGTTGAAGAAGAAGGCGAGGCGGGATGCGATGTCGTCCACCTTGAGGCCTGCGTCCACGGCGGCCTGGACGTAGGCGACGCCGTCGGCGAGCGTGAAGGCGAGCTCCTGCGCCGCGGTGCTGCCGGCCTCGCGGATGTGGTAGCCCGAGATGCTGATGGTGTTCCACTCGGGGACGTGCTTCGCGCAGTAGCCGAAGATGTCGGTGATGAGCCGCATCGAGGGCCCGGGCGGGAAGATGTAGGTCCCGCGCGCGATGTATTCCTTGAGAATGTCGTTCTGAATGGTCCCCGACACCTTGCGCAGGTCGGCGCCCTGCTTCTCCGCAACGGCGAGGTACATCGCCAACAGGACGGAAGCAGGGGCGTTGATGGTCATCGAGGTCGTCACCTTGTCGAGGGGGATGCCGTCGAAGAGGACCTCCATGTCCCGCAGCGAATCAATGGCGACGCCGACCTTGCCGACCTCCCCCAGCGCGCGCTCGTCATCGGAGTCCATGCCGATCTGTGTGGGCAGGTCGAAGGCGACGGAGAGGCCAGTGCTACCCTGCGCGAGCAGGAGCTTGTAGCGCTTGTTCGACTCCTCGGGCGTGCTGAAGCCGGCGTACTGCCGCATCGTCCAGAGGCGGCCCCGGTACATCGTCGGCTGCACGCCGCGCGTGAATGGAGCTGAGCCTGGGTAGCCAAGGGCCTTGTCGGCGTCCATGCCGGCGAGGTCGTCGGCGGTGTAGAGCGGGTCCAGCGGGCGGCCGGAGAACGCGGAGAACTCCTCGCGTCGCTCGGGCGCCTTCGCGGTCGCCTTGCCGTAGGTGGTCTTCTCCCAGTCCGCCTTCGACCGGCTACCGCTCACGAGCATCGGACCGCGGGGGCGGTTCTAACCGTTGCCGCTCGGTGATGCGCGGTCAGTCGCGCATGTGGCGGACGCGGGAGCCGACCGAGTCGGCGGCTTCGCGGGCCTTGGACGCGCCGACGGCGCCGAGGTCGCGGGCGGCCTGGACGCCCTGCACCGCGACGCCCCTGCCGCGCTCGAGCATCTCGCTCGCGGCGTCCTTGACCTGGCGGCGCTGCTTGTCGTCGAGGGCGAAGCGCCACAGCAGGTAGCCGGCGCCCACGGCGGCGACGGCGCCGATGCCCACGTAGAGAAGCGCCCGAGAGTCGTCCTTGTCAGCCATGCTGCCGCATTCCCGCTGGTGCGGATAAGCCCGCCGCCAGCGCGACCGGACTACTTCTTGCCGCACTCGGCGGGGCTGCGGCAGTCGCCGTTCTTGACGAAGGTCCAGTCCTCGCGGGGGAGGAAGCCGTGGAACTCGGTGGTGTACACGGTGAAGCGCTGGTTGAGCGTCGTGACGAAAGCGCTGGAATCGGTCGTGCCGGTGAAGACGCGCTGGATCATCGAGGTCACGTTGGGCTTGTTCTTGTCGAAGATCTCCTTCGTGACGGGGAGCGTGAGGGGGGACTCGCCGCTCTTGTCCACGAAGTTCGCGGTGCCGCTCGCGTAGATGCCGACGTTGAGGATGCTGCCGAGCTGCTGGGTGCCCTCCCAGACCATCTCGATCTGGATGAAGGAGATCGGCTGGATGACCTCGACCTCCTGCGTGTTGTGGGAGTTGGCGCTGTCCACGGCGCAGGGGTTCACGCCCACGCCGCCGGCCACGCCGACGCCGAAGCCGCACTCCAGGAAGCCATCCCACTTGTAGAGCTGGGCGAACGGCGTGCTGGTGCGGTCCACGGGCAGGATGACCTTGAGGGTCTTGACGTCGGTCTCGCCCTCGACGACGGTCGTGGAGGTCTGCTGGGTGAAGAAGCCGAGCTTGCTGACCTTGAGGAAGTAGGTGCCGGCCTTGAGGTCGGTGAAGACGAACGCGCCATCCTTGTCCGTGGTCTTGTTGAGCTTCTGGCCTGTGAGCTGGACATTCGCGCCGGCGATGGGCGTGATGGACTCGGAGACGACGATGCCCTTGATGACGCCGGTGTCGGGCGCGGTCTGGATGTCCTTGAAGGAGTCGGGCGTCGAGGTGTCGCTGGACGTGCCGTCATTGGACTGGGCGCACCCGGCAAGAAGCAGGGCCCCCAGCAAACCGGCCACCAGGAGGGGTTTGGTCTCCACGCTCGTGACGAGCCGTCGCGCTACTTCAACTTAATGCTGACGGCCAGGAGGCCGGGACGCCTACTTCGCCCCACAGTCCGCCGGGCCCGTGCATTCGCCGTCCGTCACGAACGCCCAGCCCGCGCGGGGGACGAAGCCGTGGAACTCAGTCGTGTACACGGTGAAGCGCTGGTTGAGGATCAGCACGGGGGTTTGGCCGTTGGCGGCAGGGAAGACGCGCTCCAGCATGCTGGTGGCGTTGCCCTCGAACTGCTGGATGAGCTTGCCGTCCACGGGGAGGATGACCGGGCTCTGACCCGCCACGTGGGCGAAGTCGGCCGGGGTCACCTGGTTGGGGTCGAGGATGCCGATGGAGAGCGAATTGCCGAGCGCCTGGGAGCCGTCCCAGCGCAGCTCAAGCTGGGCCATCGTGAGCGGGACGGACACCTCGACGGCCTGCGTGTTGTGCGAGTTCGCGCCGTCGACGGCGCACGGGTTCACGCCGCCGTGCGAGACCGGGTTGTCCGGCAACGGAAGACCGACGCCGCACTCGAGGAAGCCGTCCCATTTGTAGAGTTGGGCGAACGGCAGCGAGGCGCGGTCCACGGGCAGGATGACCTTGAGGGTCTTGACGTCGGTCTCGCCCTCGACGACGGTGGTGGAGGTCTGCTGCGCGAGGTGGCCGGCCTTCGTCACCTTGAGGAAGTAGGTGCCGGCCTTGAGGTCGGTGAAGACGAACGCGCCATCCTTGTCGGTCGTCTTGTTGAGCTTCTGGCCTGCGAGCTGGACGTTGGCGCCCGGGATGGGCGTGATGGACTCGGACACGACGACGCCCTTGATGATGCCCGTGTCGGGGGCGGTCTGGACGTTGCGGAACGAGTCGGGCGACGAGCTGGAGGCCGTCCCGTCGCCGGACTGGGCGCACCCGGCGAGGAACAGGGCCCCGAGCAGGCCGACGACCACCACAGGATGAATCTGCACATGCTTCACGACCTGCCACGCTACTTCAGCTTAGTGATGGCTCCATGGAAACTTGGGTCCCGGGCGGGCCTCGCAGCGGAAAGGCCAACAACCACGGCCGCGTGGGCGCTGACGTGAACACCGCGTCCATTGTCTCCTTGGCGCTCGGGGGCGCCGTGGGCATCCTTCTCCTCGTGGCGGGCTCGCTGTTCCTCAACGACTACGCGGTCGAGGCAACCGTCGTCGAGAAGTCCTGCATCCCGGCCTCCGGACCGTTCCACAGCGGCGGCCAGGCCGGCGGCGTCACGGTCTCGACGAAGCTGTTCGGCATCCACTACACGGTGCAGGACGTGGACGCGGTCGCCTGCGGCGCCATCCAGCCCGGGATGTTCGTGCAATACCACATCCGGACGGGCCGCACGGTGGTGTACGACCGCGATGGCGGCGCCTGCCGCTACGACTCCACCGGGGCGCTGTGCTAATGGACGCCAAATCCACGGACCAGACCATCGGCGTCGTCCTCATCGTGCTGGGCGCCCTCGTCGCGCTCGGCTTCCTCGGCTTCGGCGGCGCGCTCGTGCTCGTCGGCGCCGTGGCCGCCCTCGTCCTCGGCGTCCTCGTCCTCGCGGGCAAGTCCTCGGGCTCGAGCGCCTACGGCATCACGCTCGTCGCCCTCGGCGTCGCCGTGCTGGCGTTCCACTTCCTCTTCATCGCCCTCGCCATCGTCGCCAACGCCGTGCTGGGCCTGCTCCTCATCGCCGTCGGCTACCTGAAGTTCCAAGGCCGCTGGTAGGCCCCTCCTGGGCGCCGCCGTGCGCATTATGTAGGTCCCCCGAGTCGGCGGCGCCATGGCCCTCAAGGACGGCGACGTCATCCGCCTGGACTACACCCTCTTCGTCGACGGCAAGCTCGTCGAGACGAACTCCGAGGAGGTCGCCAAGAAGAACGACATCCTGCGCGAGGGCAAGCGCTACCAGCCCCTCGTCGTCGCCCTCGGCGCGCACCAGATCATCCCCGGCCTCGAGTCGCACATCCGCAGCCACGGCCAGGCCGGCAAGCCCCTCAAGGTGGACATCGCCGCCGCCGACGCCTACGGCGAGCGCAAGGCCGACAAAATCAAGGATGTCCCCATGGCCCAGTTCAAGTCCCAGAAGGTCCAGCCCCAAGTCGGCATGTCCGTCAACCTCAGCAACGAGCGCGGCATCGTGACCCGTGTCGCCGGCGGCCGCGTCCGCGTCGACTTGAACCACGACCTCGCCGGCAAGCCGCTCACCTACGAGTACACCATCACCGAGGTCATCGCGGACGACGCCAAGAAGGTCGAGGCGGTCCTCGCCAACCTGTTCCAGCCCGGCAGCTACAAGGTCGCCGTCACCAGCGACGAGGTCGTCTTCGACGTCCCCGACGCGGCCAAGTTCGACAACTCCTGGACGATGGCGAAGTTCACCGTCGTCAACCAGATCCGCTCCGTCGCCGGCAAGCGCGCCATCAAGCTCGTCGAGTCCTTCCCGGCGCCCCCCGAGGGCGGCTCCAAGCAGCCCGGCCACGAAGGCCACAACCACGACTAAGGCTCAGCGCAGTCCGGTCGCGTAGAGGCAGTCGAGCGCGTCCTCGAGCGTGCGCAGGAGCGCGCGCGGCGAAGTCCCCGACGCTTCCAACACGACGACGGAGCCATCGGCCCGCGCCGTGAGGAAGCCTCCATTGTCCGGTGCGAGCGCCGCGACCGCCGTGGCCGCCGCGGGCGCGGAGACGGCCTCCAGGCGCACCGTGAGGCGATGCATCAGGCACCGCCGAGGAACTTCTGCGCGATGAGCGCGGCGTCCAGGGCCGCGAGGAACGGCTCGACCGTCTCCTTCGCGATGACGGCCCCCGCGGCGACGGGGTGGCCGCCGCCCTCGGAGCCAGCCGCCTGGGCGGCGACCGAGCAGGCGGCGCCCAGGTCGAGGCCGGCGGCGACCTGCTCGTGCGTGCCGCGCGTCGAAGCCTGGACCTTCCCGTCCGGCCGGGGCGCGAGCACGGCGAGCGGGCGGGACCGGTCGGCGACGATATGCGTCATGCCGATGCCCGCCACCATGCCCGTGTAGTCGGCGCGCTCGGTCCAGGCGACCTGGAGGGCCTGCCGCTTGGCCACGCCGCCGTCGCGGAGCGCGCGCACGCCGGCCGACAGGGCCTGCCGGTAGCTCTGGAAACAGGCCGTGACCTCGGCCTTCGCGGCCGCGTCGCCCATGAGCCACGCGAGCGCCGCCTGCGGGTTGCCCTCGCGGCCGCAGGCGTCCACGAGGCGGAAGACCTGCCGCAGCGAGGCGTCCAGGCGCACGTTCCATTCGAGCGGGCCGACGAGGCGGTCGAGCCCGGCGCCCGACGCGCCGTGCGCGAGGTGGCGCGCGACGACCGCCGAGACGAGCCGGGTGCGCGCCTCCACGTCCAGCTCCTCGACCTCCGCGTCGGCATCCACTTGAATCGAAGCGAGAAACTGGGCAGACGCCTGGGGGTCGCCTTGGAGCCCGGGGATGGCGGGGCGGGCGTGGCTGAGGGCCTCCGCGAGGCTGACGCCGATGAAGCGCGGCATCGCGACCATGCGCAGGTGGCCTTGCTTCGTAGCCTCTTGGACGACGGCGAGGTTCCAGCCCTGCCAGCCACCCATGTGCTGCCAGTCGCCGACGGCGCCGGAGAGGGCGATGGGGGCCCAGGTCCAGGCCGTGGGGCCAGCGAGCTCAAGGGCGAGCGCGAGCGCCGTGGTGGCGCCGGAAGCGTCGCGGGAGCCGTCGAGGCCCACCGTGCGCGGGTTGAGCATCACGACGCCGTCATGCGCCGCGGCGGGGACATTGTGGTGGTCCACGACGACGACGGGGCGGCCCTTGCGCTGCGGGTCGGCGGCAAGCTGGGCCGCGTGGCTCGTGCCCTTGTCGAGCGTGAGGAAGCCATCCACCGGCTCGGCCAGCAGGGCGCGGTAGTGCGCCTCCTGCTTGTCCCGGCTCGGGCGGATGGTGAACCGGTGGCCGGCGCGCAGCAGGGCAAGCGCGGTGACGGCGGCGGCGCACAGGCCGTCGGCGTCGTTGTCGCAATCGAGAAGCCAGCGCGTGCCGGGCGGCCGCGCGCGGATGGCGGCCGCGGCCTGGCGCGCGCTCAGCACGAGACGCGAGACGTCGCCGGGAGACGCGACTCCCCGCGCGGGCGGGGCGTCCATGCGCTCGATTACTCGACGAGCAGGCGGGCGCCGGCGCGGGTGTAGTTCCAGCCCTCGGGCAGCTCGCCGCGGCCGGTGTGGTACTTGGCGAGGCTGCGGATGCGGGACTCCATCAGCTCGAGGCCGCGCAGGTTGTGCAGGTCGCGGCTGTTGGCGGCGAGGTGCTCCTGGAGGTGGATGCTGCGGCGGACCAGGTTCTGCAGGTCCTGGGGCAGCTTCGTGGTGACGCCGCCCTCGTTCATGATCTGGACGATCTTCTTGCCGCACAGCTCCTGGACGGACGGGATGCCGTAGGAGTCGCGCAGGATGAGGCCGATGACGGCGGGCTGCTTGCCCTCCTTGGCGAGCTCGACGACCTTCTGCTCGACCTCGCGGGGGCGAAGCGGGACCCAGGTGGGGGCGGCGTCGCGGACGGGCTTGCTGCTGGCGTGGCGGGACATTGTAGTTCCTCTTGGAATCTGGTCGCGCCCGGTGCCGTCCGTGACGAGCGGCAGGAGACGTGGCCAAGCCTTCGGACAAGGAGGTTGTATAAAAGCGCCCGGGCCGGGATGGCCTTAGGCGCGGCCCTTGGCGTCCGGGAGGGCGTCGAACAGGGAGGCGAACTCTGCCTTCGCGGCCTCAAAAGGGCCGGACGCAAGGGCCGGCTCCTCGGAGTTGCGAAGGGACCTGACCACGCGGACGAGGTAGACGACGACGGCCGCGCAGAGCACCAAGCCCACGGCGCCGACCCCCGTGCCCATCAGGTCCGTGAGGGACGAGACGGCCTGCGACTGCGCCATGGACGTGCCGCGAACCGCGCCGCCCACGCGGCCATCGTGCGGGGCGAGCAGGAGCGCGCCCTGGGTGAGGGTCATCGTGGTGTCCCCGGCCGGGAGGGGGCTACTCTGGCCGTCGAGGGTGATGTCGCCTTTCGCGTCGCGGAGAGCAAGCAAACCGTCGCCCAACAGGTCTAGACTTGCCGAGGCAAGGGACCAGCGCGGCGAGGCAGGGAGGCGGAGGGTGAGAGTGGCGTCGTGCGCGGTGATGTAGGCCTGCTGCTTGGTCTGCAGGGCAATGGTGTCCTCGGAGCCGGCGGTGGTCTCGACGCCGGTCGTGATGTCATCGGCCTGGCCTGAGGCGTCCTGGCTGTGCAGCTTCCAGCCCCAGAACACGAAGCGGAAGTCGCCGTGGAGGGTCAGCGTCTGCGCGCAGCCGCCCAGCGAAAGGAGCGGGGTGTTTGGCAGGACGACGTCGGGGCGCCCCATGTTGGCCCGTTCGTGGATGGCGCGGACCGTGGACCCGGCGACGACGCCCAGGCATGAGGCCTCTCCCTCTACGCGGGCGCCGTCGTTGGCCAGAACCGCGAACTCGCTGTAGGCGTCATTGCCCCGACTTGTGAGCTCCACGTTGGAGCGGCTCCACGACGCGGTGGTCTGATCCCCCGGGGTCGCGACGATGTGCAGCAGGCTTGCGCTGGCGGCGGCGGTGTCCACCTCGACGTCCATGCGGGCCGCCGTCATCTGGAAGTTGAGCTTGGAGGCGTCCATCTTGGGGTCATCGAGGAAGTAGGCGGCCGGGCCGGCGACCGTGAACGAACCACGCAGGTCGAGGCGGTCAGCGGTGAGGGTCGGCGCGGCTTGCGCCCCCGCGCCCGCCAGGAGGACGGAGCCGAGGAGGGCCAGGAAGATGAGGCTAGGCGTGCGACCCATGCGTCTACTCGTTGCTGTTCACGATGCTCGCGATGATCTTCTGGACGGAGTAAATCGTTGGCTGGGCGGTCGGGTCCAGGATTGGGCCGACGATGGGCACCGGGAGCGGGACGAGGCAGTCATCGTAGGGGCCGACGATGTACGGTGCCCGGAGACCGACGACGAAGACGTCACAGTACGGGTAGTGGGCACTGCGGGCGTCGCTGAAGCTGCTCTGGTCGCCGTCCTTCGTGACGTAGCGCATTGTGTAGAGCGCGTCGGGGTTCGTGGAGGCGGTGTCCGTGTAGGTGGTGTGCTTGCCGTGCGCCTGCGCGACGAAGGTGCCGGTGCTCAGGCCGTCGAAGCGCCAGATCTCGATGCTCGCGACGTCCCTGGCCTTGACGTCGGCGGGGTAGCTCCAGCTCAAGACGTTGCCCTTCGCCTTGGTGACGACGGCGAGGTTCTCAACCGGGCTCAGGTCCCCCGGCAAGGCGGACGCGGAGGGCATGACCGCGAAGGCAAGGACGAGGGTGGCGGTCAGGATCAAGCGGGTGCTCATAGGGGTTCACATCGGGTCTTGGGATTAAGCGTAACTGGGGTCGTCGCGGGCGGCCTTCGCCGGCATGTCAGGCAGGTCGGGCAGGCCGTCAAGGATGGCGTTCAGGAGACGGACGAAGGCACCCGGAGGGGACGGGGCCGCCGGGAGGAGGACTAGGCGGCCGGGGCGCGCGAGGTCGCGCACGACGCGGCCGGCGCCGAAGCCGACGGCGAGGCTGTCGGCGGCCAGGAGGAGGCCGGCGGGTGCTGCCCCGGTCGCGGCGAGCAGCTGCTCGACGTACGGCTGGCGGGCCTCCTCGACGAGGCGGTCCCGGGTCAGCCCGGGCTGTCCCTTGAGGCGCTCGCACACCGCGTTGAGTGGGATGGCGAGGGCGAGCTCCAGGTCGGGGTGGAGGCCGGCCGGGGCGCCGGGAGCGACGATGCGCCGGATGGCCTCGTGGAAGGAGAGCGCCGCCCTCTCCCCCATGGGTCGCAGGGCACTTTCCGTCATCGCCAAAGGCCTGCTTCCCATGCTGGGATTTAAGGGGTGCGGGGTCGCCGCGAGGTCGCCTGTCTGCTACCAGTTTCGGCATCTTCACTCACCCCAAGCCAGGGTTTCCATGCTCCGCCGACCACGGGACGTTGTGTGGTCGACGTTCCTGGAGCCCGACCGCCTCACCCTGGTGAGCGCGAAGGGCCGCCACCTCGCGCAGTTCTTCCAAGAGATCGCGTACACCGCGCTGCGTGAACGGCCCGGAAATGTCCTGTGGTGCGACGGCGACCACAGCTTCAACCCCTACGACCAGGCCGAGTTGCAAATGACGCGGGGCCACGCCGCCGACGATGGCGCCGACCGGCTCCTCGTCAAGCGTTGCATGACGCCGTTCCAATGGGACACCGTCCTCACGCGCCACCTGGACCTCAAGCTGGGCGAGGGCGAAACGGGTCTCGTCGTCGTCAATCCTTTCGACCGGTTGTGGAGCCACGAGGAGATCCAGGACTGGGAGCAGGAGGACTACACGCGCTTCAGCCTCGCCCACCTCGCCAAGACGGCACGCCGCTTCCACGTTCCCATCCTGCTCGGCGTGGACATGCCACGGTGGTGGAAGAGCCACCCCGCTCTCGCGCAGGCGACGCACGACGGCGTGGACGCCCGCTGGGTCGCGCAGCCGGTCGCGGACCGGTGGAGGGCGACGAGTGACGCCGGCGTCATCCTCGACCCCAGCCTGCGCCGCCGCGTGACCCTGCTCGACTTCGTCCCGGAGGAGCCGGAGCTCGTGGTTTCACTGCCCCCACGCAGACTCCCAAAACCCCTCGCCGCCTAGGCCTTTCTCCTAAGGTGCCCCATGGGCCAAAGCACTCCCACCACCACCATTGCCCTTGACACGTTCACGCAACGCTACGCGCAGTTCCGCAGCGAACTCCAACCCCGGGAGCAGGCGTGGTTCGACGAGCTCGTCTGCCGCGCCCGCCGCCACTCCAACGCCATCAACCGCCGCCCCCACATGGACTTCGAACGGCCCGTCATGCTCGCCATGCTCCTCGAAGGCATGCGCCTCATGGACGACCAAGGCCGGGAGCTGGACCTGCTCAAGAAAGACCTCCAGGAGGCCCTCGATGCCCTCGCCAACGCAGGCCTGGTTGCTCGACGTGTCCACCCACCCGACCCGCTCCTGCTTGGTCGTCTGGGTCAAACACGGCTTGCAGACCACGAAGCGCTACGTCCCGTACCAGCCTAGCTTCTGCGTCGCCAGCGACCAAGAGCCGCTGGAGGCCGCCCAACGGCTCCTCGCGGAGGACAAGCGCGTCGAGGCGGTGTGGCGCGACACGGCGAGCCTCTGGTTGCGCGGCCCGGCCCAGGAGGTTCTGCGGGTCAAGCCCAAGCGCTTCCAGGACACCTGGAGCATCGCCACCGACCTGCGACGCCGCACGCACACGAAGGGCTTCCTCTTCTTCGACGTGGATCATAGCCAAGAGTGCCGTTGGATGCACGAACAGGGCTTGTGGAGCATGTGCCGCCTTGTGGTCGGCCCCGACGGGCCGGAGCTGAAGCCGCATCCCGAGGACGATCGCTGGACCGTCGATTATCCCGACCCCGACCTTCGCGTCGTGCGCCTGGAAGTCCATGCCCGGCAAGTCGGCCACGCGCCCGCCTTCACGGACCCCTTGGAATCCATCACGCTCGGCGACCAAGAACTCGTCTGCCCTAAACCCGGCGACCCCGACGCCGAACGCGCCACCCTCCTGGGCTTGGACCGGTTCCTCCGCCAGAACGACCCCGATGTCCTGGTCACGCGGCACGGCGATCGCTTCGACATCCCGTTCCTGCTGACGCGCATCCAGGCGCTCGGACTGCGCGAGGGAGTCTGGCTCGGGCGCGCCCCCGACCCGGCCCCGGACCGGCCGGACCAGGCGGGCAAGAGCATCCACACCTACGGGCGCTGGCTCTACAAGACGCACGCCTACTATCTGCGCGGCCGTTGGCACATCGACCTCGCGAAGAAGACGCTCGACTCCGAGGACGACCGCAAGGACCTCCACGGCATCCTCTACCTTGCCCGCGTCGCCAACCGGCGCGCCCAGGACGTGAACCGCAACGGCGCGGGCTTCGCACTGCAACAGATGCAGGTCGACCTCGCCACGGACTGGGGCGTGGCCCTGCCGTGGAAGCGCAACCTCACGGAGGACTGGAAGACCGCCGCCACCTTGTGCGCCGTGGACCGCGGCGGCCAGATCATGGTCCCCGAGCCCGGCCTCTACGACGACGTGGCCGCCTGCGATTTCTCCGGCTACTACCCGAGCCTTGTCGTGGCGCACAACCTTAGCAGCGACTCCATGAATTGCAGCTGCTGCCCCGACGGGCCCGTCATCCCCGAGCTCGGCTACCACACCTGCACGAAACACTACGGCCACCAGGCAGAGATCCTGCGTCGTCTCTGGTCGCACCGACGCTGGGCGAAGGCCGTCCTCAAGCGCGCCGACCTCGACGCGGACCGGCGCGCGAAGGCCAAGGCCATCAAGTCGGAGCACAAGGCGCTCGGCGTCGTCTGCTTCGGATACTTCCGTTACCGCAACGCGCGCTTCGGGTGCGCCGAGGTCCACCAGAGCATCCAATGCTATGGCCGCGCCGGCATGACGCGTGCCCGCGAAGTCGCCCAGGCCGAGGGGTACACGATGGTCCACGCGCTCACCGATTGCGCCTTCCTGCACAAACCCGGCGTGACGCGCGACGACGCAGCCGCCATTGCCCGCAAAATCACCAAGGAGGTCGGCGTCCCGATGGACGTCGAGGGCGTCTACAAGTGGCTCGTCCTCTTGCCCTCCAAGACGCACTCGACGGAGAGCGAGGTGGGCGTCCCAAACCGGTACTATGGCAAGTTCGAGGACGGCAAGCTCAAGGTGCGCGGCATCGAGGTGCAGCGCCACAACACGCCGCCGTTCCTCTACGACGTGCAGCAGGGCATGCTCGACATCCTGCAGGAGGCCGACGATGCGGCCGGCTTCCGAACCCGGGTGCCGCTGGCGCTACGGGTCGCCAAGCGCGCCGTCGACCGTCTGCGCCGCCGCGAAGTGCGCGCCGAGGACCTGGGCCTCATGGTGCAAGCACGCATGGCCGTCGAGGAGTACACCTCCAACACGGGCACCAAGGCCGCGCTGTGGGCGCTGCGCAACGCGGGCACCGAGCGGCGCCCCGGGGAGTACGTGAAGTACGTCATCACCCGCACCGAAGGCCCGTGGCGTGGCCGCGTCACCCCCGTCGAGCTTCTGGGCCAAGGCTCGCCGTGGTTCGGGTCGCCCCAGGAGACCTACGACGTGGACGCCTACATCCGCCTCGTCGCGCGCATGACGGAGACGCTGTTCTCGCCTCTTGGATAC
Source organism: Thermoplasmata archaeon (assembly GCA_023269235.1). Lineage (GTDB taxonomy): Archaea > Thermoplasmatota > E2 > JACPAO01 > JAHFTW01 > JAHFTW01. Next base: position 195,937 of record JAHFTW010000003.1, on the reverse strand, counting down.
ACCGAGGAGGGCCTGGTCGCGTGGCTCATGGGTCGCACGAGACGGCCCGAACAGGCTACGGAATCGGGGGTCCGAGCTGGACGAGGTGCTCCATCTCGACGCGTCCTGGTTTGAAGATGCGTCCATCGACGGGGACCGCTTCCCATTCCGTCTCCGCCGGGGCGTGCAGGACGGCCAATGCCTCCTTCGGCGTGGTGGCGCCCATCCAGGCATCGGCCTCCTTGCGGTTGACGACGCAGACCTGCCGGGGGTGAAAGCGTCCGAAGTACTTGTTCGGCTCCGTCGTGATGATGCTGCAGCAAAGCCGCGCCTCGCCGTCGAAGGTGCGCGGGGCCGCGAAGCCGGGCATGACGATGGGCTTGCCATCGCGCCGGCGGAACCAGAGATTCCGTTTCTCGCCATCCACGACGGCCTGCTCATAGACCCCAGTCGCCGCGACCAGGCAGGGGCTCTTCGCGAGCATGCTCTTCCACATCGGGCTCACTTCGAGCTTGTCGTCGCGCGAGTTGCCGACGGGGCGGCCTCCGCCGATGGGGAAGCCCCAGCGGGCGCGGACCGCGACGCGCTCGCCATCCCGGTTGATGGCGACGGGGAGCGTCGTGGTGAGGCGGACGACGGGGTGCGGAATCCAGTTGCCTTCGTAGTCGAACTTGGTCACCTGGAGCGCGTCCTGGATCTCGATGTCGGAGCTCTTGAGCCCGATCAAGCCGGCCATCAACTTGCCCCCTTGATGTCCTTCCACGTGAGGGGCTTGCCGGTGGCCTCGAGGGCGGACGTGTCGCTGAACTTGGCGGAGCCGACGTCGGCCTGGATCGGGATGGCGACAAGGTCATCGTTCGACGGCGCCTTGAGGCAGGCGCGAAGCTCGGCCTTAGTGTGGTCTTCGGGGTGGAGCCAGACGTCGACGTGCTGGTCGTCGAGCTGACCGATCATGCGGTCGTGGAAGCGGGCGACGAACGGGTTGGGCGTGATCGTGACGAGCGCCACCGCACGCGTGTCCTTGGCCTCCCAGTAACGGCCGACGAGGGAGGGGACGCACATGGCGGCGCCGTCGGCGCGCTCGATGCGGTACGGCAGTTTCTCACCCGAGAACTCCGACCATTCCAGGATGTAGGACACGGGAGCGACGCCGTGGTGGCCCGCCTTGCCGAACATGCCCATCCAGAGTTTGCCTTCCTCCAGTTTGTCGTCGCGGGCGTTGAAGCTGCTGAAGCGGCGGCTGAACCCGAACACGTGACGGTCGACCTTCGCCTTGCCGTCGTCGACGAAGAGAACCGGCAGACCCGTGTGAGGCCGGATGATGGGGCGGTCCGCGTCCTTGAACACGACCTGGTACCCGCGAAGGGCATCGCGTTTCTCGATGTCGGGGCCCCGCAGACCGATGACGCCGGCCACGCGGGCCCACACACCCCATCGTTGAAAGCGGTGCCGGATCCGGTAACGGATTCGGCATCTTCGCCGACCCCCTCCAAGCCGTAAAACCTGCTGCGGCCCCATGCGACGGTATGCCGATGGACTACCGCAACGACACGGTCCACCCGATGCTCCGCCGGGCGCACGACCTGTCCCAGCTGTCCCTCGACGACGCCCAGAGGGGCGCTGACGGCCTGGGGCGCGATTCGTACGGCCTCTGCAAGGTGCTCGAGTCCGACGGCGCCGGCGGCCTCACCGACTTCACGATGGGCGGCCACATCACAAAGGAGGCGTGGTCGCTGAACCCGTACGCGGGCTGCCTGCACGCCTGCGCCTACTGCTACGTCCCCGACACCATCCATGCGGAACGCAAACGCTGGGGCAGCTACGTCGTGGTGAAACGCGACCTGCCGACGCGCCTTGCCCGCGCCGTCGCGAAGGCGGAGAAGGCCGGCCTCAAGCACACGACCTACCTCTCCACGGCGACCGACCCGTACCAGCCCGCGGAGGCCGAGCACCGCATCACGCGCAAGTGCCTAGAGATCCTCGCCCGCCGCGACTGGCCCGTCGAGGTCCTCACCCGCAGCCCCCTCGTGCTTCGGGACTTGGACCTCTTCACGCAGTTCAGCCAGATCCGCGTGGGCCTGAGCGTCCCGACGCTCGACGACCAAGTGCGCCGCGTCCTCGAGCCCGCCGCGCCCGCGATCCCCGCCCGCCTACGCGCCCTTCGCAAGCTCTCCGACTCGGGCATCAGCACGTTCGCCAACTACACGCCCGCCTGCCCGCCGACGACGCACGACGCCGACGCGGTGGCGCGCACTTTCCTGGACGCCGGAGCGCAGTGGGTCAACTCGAAGGGGCTCGACCGCAAGCAGACCGTCCTCGCGCCACTCTGGGAACGCCTGCGCGGCGGACCGTGGGAGGACCTCACGAAGTTCTTCGCCTCCAACGACCGGCAGGCAGCCTGGCGTGCCGAGCTGGACACCGCCTTCCGAAAGCTCGGCCTCGTCCTGAGCCGGCCGTTCTTCAACCCGCCCTTCGAGTGGGTGACGGCGCCGTTGCCGGAGCCGACGCGCCAGCTCACGCTCGGCGAGCTGCCCATCCTGCCCATGGCGATGCCGGCGACCGTGCCGCCGCGACGGGCGCCGCAACCGGCCGCACCCGTGCGCCGCGTTGGGCTTCCGCCTATTGCTCGGGGACCTTGAGACGGACGCGCTTCATGCGCGCCGCGGCCTTCTGCCAGTTGGCGACGCGGGCCTCCGTGACGGCGGTGCCGACGACGGTGGCGTTCAGGGAGTCGAGGTAGCCGGTGACCTGGTCGGCGATGCCGGCCGCGCTGCGGCGCTTGAGGTCGGCGATGCCGCGGATGCCAGCGCGCGCCATGGCCTCGGCGTACTGGGGGCCGACGCCCTTGATCTTGACGAGCTCGGCCATGTGCTGCCAGGTCTCGGCGGTCTTGCGGGGGACGCCCACCTTGTCGGCGAGTGTTTGCGGCTTCTCGTAGCAGAGGCGGTCGGTCGTGTACACGCCGGCCTTGCGCAGCTTGTCGCCGTAGATGGCGCCGATGCCTTCGATGTCCTCGACCGGGTGGACGTCGCCGGAGTAGCCGTAGTAGGAGGGGCCGGCGCGGGGCTTGGGCTTGGCGGCGGTGCGGGCCTCCGCGAGCTTGGCCACGAAGGCGTCGCCGTCGGCGGCCTTGCCCGTCGGGGAGATCTTGGAGGCCTTCGGAGCGCGGAACAGCCTCGAGCGGTAGGGTTCGGGCACGTCGTCGGGGCCGAGGGAGAGCGGCACCGGGGCCGCCTGGTCGTCCGGGATGGGCCCGACGTCGGCTGGGCCGGCGAGCAGGGTGCGGACCTTGACGTGCTGGTTGCCGACATCGAGGTGGTCGTTGGTGTAGACCGCGGAAGCGACGGTGCGCGGGTAGGTGAAGGTGGCCGCGCCGTCCGCGCGCTCGAAGGAACGGTAGGCGGCTTGCACCTGCGGCAGGTCGTACACGACGACCTCGGGGCCGCTCGGCTCGCCCGCGTCGGGCTCCGAGGCGGCCGCCTTGGCGAGCGGGGTGCTGGGCGCGACCTCGGTGAACTCCACCTCGGCCTCGGGCAGGGGCTCGGCGGCGACGGTCTGGGCGGCGATGCGACGGGCCCGACGGGCGCGGTGGTGGACGACGATGAGCAGGAAGAGGACGACGACGATTGCGCCCAGGACGCCAGCCATGATGTAGCCCGCGAGGTCGGCGTCCAGGCCGAGCACGTTCGAGCCGCCGGTCTGGTCGTACACGAGGGCGCCGAAGCCGACGGTGAGGAGCACCGCGAGGATGATCAGGATGGTGCCGGCGATGCGACGTCCAGAGGCCATGTCGTCTTGGCCACCTGCGCGGATGGCTTTAGGGCTTTCCAGTTCGCTTCCGGTGCTCCAGGAAGGCCGCGACCGCCTTCCCGCGGTGGCTGAGGGCCGCCTTCGCGGCGGGGGGCATGGCGGCGAACGTCTGGGTGGCGCCAGCGGGGATGAACAGGGGGTCGAACCCGAAACCGCCAGTCCCCGACGGTGTGTCCGCGATGCGCCCATCGCAGCGGCCGGTGAAGAGGCGGCGCGTGCCGTCGGCCTCGACCAGCAGGAGCGCCGTCTCGAACCAGGCCTCGCGCCGCGCCGGGGGGGCGTCGCGCAGAAGGGCGAGCAGCCCGGGCAGGCCGATGGTGTCGAGCGTGTGGCGCGAATAGACCCCGGGGAACCCTTTGAGCGCCGCCACGAAGAGCCCGGAGTCCTCGAGCAAGAACGGGGGCGTGGCGCCGTTGGCGAGCAGCCAGTCCGCGCCCGCCTCGGCGACTTCGGCGAGCGTGTCCGCCTGGACCTCGGGGTAGCCGCGGGCGTCCTGGCGCACCGTGAGGCCGAAGGGCGCGAGCTGCGAGGCGAGCTCGGCGACCTTGCCCTTGTTGGTCGTGAAGAACGTCAGCGGGGGCGACGGCGTTGTCATCGGTAGCGCCCCCGTTCGCGGATCTCGTCGAGGCGCTTGAGCGCGGCGGCGGCCCCAGGCCAAGCGTAGCCGGTGAGGAACGCGGCGAAGAGGACGGCCGCGTCGGGGCGCACGGCCTCCAGCGCCTCTTCGAGGATGTGCAGGTCCACGCCCCGCGGCTCGGACTCCTGCGTGAAGCCGCCGAGGCCGAAGTCCACGAGGACGAGGGAGTCGGCGCGGGCGGGTTCCGGGACGAGCAGGTTGCGCAGGGTCAGGTCGCCATGCACGAGGCCCGCGGAGTGGAGGCGCGCGGCGATTGCGCCGAACGCAGCCATGCGCGCGGTCCGGACGGGCTCCGCGTCGTGGGCGAGCTGCTCCTGCAGCGTCGCTCCGGCCATGCGCTCGAGCACGAGGGTCGCGTCGCCGCGGTCGGCGTCGTACAGGATCGGGACGGGGATGCCAGCACGACGGGCGGCGAGAAGGAGACGCGCTTCGTCGCGCGTCCGCTCGGCGCGCAGGCGGGCGTCGAGGCTCGGGTGCCGGTACGGCTTGACCAGACGGCGCTTTGCGAGGGCTGCGCGGCCGAGCAGGTCGACGGGTTCGAGGATGCCTTCCGCGCTGGCCGCGATGCCGAGGCGCAGGCTCATCGCCAGGTCACCTCGACCGTGTCTGTGCGCTCGTAGGGCTGGACCTCAGAGTCCTCGACGGCGACGGCGCCGCCGGCCCGGAGCTTGAGGTGGCCAAGCCACGCAATCATCGCGCCGTTGTCCACGAGAAGGCTGCGGGGCGGGGCGAAGAACGCCACGCCGCGCTCGAGGGCCATGGACCGTGCCATTTCCTGGAGCCGCGCGTTGCAGGCGACGCCGCCGCCGAGGAGGAGCTCGGTCTTGCCGGTCGCGGCGAGGGCACGCTCCGTGATCTCGACGAGGGCGGCGAACTGGTGTTCCTGGATGGCGTGGCAGACGTCGGCAAGGGAGTGCCCTTCTGCGACGAGGCGCTCAGCGGCGATGGGCCATCCGCTGAAGCTCATGTCCATCCCCTTGACAACGTAGGGCAGGTCGAGGAGCTTGGCGCGGTCGGCCTGCGCGGCGAGCCGCTCCACTTCGGGGCCGCCGGGGAACGGGATGCCCGCGCCGCGCGCGAACTTGTCGAGGGCGTTTCCGAGGCCGACGTCGAGCGTCTCGCCGAAGACGCGGTAGCGGCCGCGCGACAGGGCGAGGACCTGGGTGTTGGCGCCGGAGGCGTAGAGCAGGAGTGGGTCCACCATTCCGGAGAGCCCGCGGCCAATCTCCAGGTGGGCGACGCAGTGGTTGACGCCGACGAGGGGCAACGCGTGGCGGACGGCGAGGGATCGGGCCACGGTGGCACCAACGCGCAGGCAGGGGCCGAGGCCGGGGCCTTGGCTGAACGCGATGGCTTCGAGTTGCTCTGGGCGGAGGTTGGCCTCTTTGAGGGCCGCGGCCAGGACCCCCGGGGCCTTCTCGGCGTGCTCGTGCGCCGCCTCGCGGGGATGGATGCCGCCTTGGTCGGGTTTCACCATGGCGCGCTGGTTGGCGAGGACGCGGACGCGGCCCGGCTTCTCCTCCTCCACGACCCCGACGGCGAAGGTGTGGGCGGTTGACTCAATGCCGAGGACCGCCACGGCCTCGGGATTGCGTGCCGGGATAAGTCCAGCGCCTTGTCGCATTACTTGCTTGGGGGGCCGACGTCCACGCCGAAGGCGGCGAGCGTGGTGAGGAGGGCGAAGAGGAGCCAGAAGACGCCTGCGGAGCCTGCAGTGACGAGGGCCCCGATGTGCCAGCGCTTGGCCCAAGGGAACTCCAGGCGCTCGTAGTAGGCGCGGTTGCGCAGGAACACGAAGGCGCCGACGACGAGCATCGCGAGGCAGACGATGAGTGTCGTCGTCGCGGAGAGGCCGGGCGCGGCGAAGGCGAAGAGGTAGAGGAGCGTGAACGAGGCGACGCACAGGCTGGCCCCGAACCATTCGCCGAACAGGAACGCGCGGGCCGCGGTGTAGTTGGCACGCATCTCGTCGGTGACGGGCTGAGCCTCGCGGGATCGCTGCATAGTACTAACCAGGTGGAATCACCTTGTAGGACACGTCGCCAGAAGTTTCAATATTCACGTAGACGTGGTAACCAAATCCAATACTCGGGTATTGGCGATAATCGGAAGCATGAAAGTCATCTCCTTGCGAATACGTTCCGAGAACTGAGCAGGCCGACCATCCATAGGCGCAAGGGAAAGTACGAACAATCAGGCGATGAGGCACCCCCGGCGCTACAATCCGCCAAGATTCGGGATATTCTGGACCCGCTGGTTCGCGGAACAGTACTCCGCCGTGATCGAAATCGTCGAATTCGAGCCACATCTCACCTGCCCCCGTGTAGTTGACACTGATTCGTGGTGCAGGACCGAATGAGAAGTTGTAGCGATTGGTGATAAGTCGCTCGCTCAATGAAGCGGAAACCTGAACCCAAGCGTTCGTTTGGGCACCCTGGAGGACGAAGGAAATCTGGCGCCCACGGCCGGTGCAGTCGAACGAACATGCCCACACATAATCCTGGGGCGCAATCATGTTTGCTCCGCCGAGCGGTGTTGCCTCGATAGTCAAATTGTCCCCTTCGAACTGAATCCCCGTATGGGCCCAATCTGGAAGTTGAAAATCAAAACCTCCCGTGGACGGCTGTGCCGGGTCGATACATCCTGCGAACAGGGTAAATGCGGCAAGCTCCAAGCCGAGCAAGACCTTTTGACGGCTCGTCCTCAAGGGTACGCCCTCGCCGGCGTGCGCGGGTAGGGCAGCATGTCGCGGATGTGCTCCTGGCCAGTGAACCACCGAAGGACGCGCTCGATGCCGAGGCCGAAGCCGGAGTGAGGCACGGAGCCGTAGCGGCGCAGGTCGAAGTACCACTGGTACGGCTTGAGGTACGCCTGCTCGATGGCCTCGTCGGTGGCGTTCTCGCCGAGGCGGGCGGCGATGGCCTCCCACTCGTGCTTGAACTGACGACGGTCGTCGAAATCCTTCGACTGCGCCATGGCCTTCCACTGCGCGAGGAGGCGGCGCTCCATCGACACGACGTCCTCGCTGCGCTGCGAGCCGCCGATGAGCTCGCCGAATCCGTCGGGGCCCATCATGTCGCTGCACAGGACGCGGTCGGTTCCGGGCTTCTCGGCCATGTAGAACGCCTTGATGTTGGCGGGCCAGTCGCAGATGAAAAGCGGGTTGACCTTGCCCTCCGTCAGGGCCTTCTCGTGGGGCACGCCGAAGTCGTCGCCGTAGTTGACGTGGAAGCCGAGCTGCTTGAGCCGGTCCACGGCTTGGGAGTAGTCGATGCGGGGGAAGCGCTTGCCGTCAATGTCCTCGCCGCCCTCGCCGGGCTGAAAGGTGCCGATCTTGGCGAGGCGGGCCGGGTCCTGTTTGAGGAGGATGAGGTCGGCGGCGCACTCACGGGCGATTGTCTGCGCCATGTACGTCACCAGTTTTTCCTGGTGGACGCGGGAGTCCTCGGCGTTCCACCAGGCGTACTCGGCCTCGAGGTGGTGGAACTCGGTGAGGTGCTTCGTGGTGCGCGATTTCTCGGCGCGGAAGCTCGGCGTGATGGAGTAGACCTTGGGGAGGCCGAAGATGCAGCCCTCCAGGTACATCTGCGCCGACTGGGAGAGGTACGCGGTCTGGCCGAAGTAGTCGAACGTGAACAGCGTGCTGCCGCCCTCGCAGGCGTTAGTAGTGATGACGCTGGGGTCCACTTGCGTGAAGCCCTCGCGGTCGTAGAAGTCGTGGACGGCCTTGTACAGGCGGTGCTTGATGCGCAAGATGGCCGACAGCTCCGTCGAGCGAAGCCAGAGGTGGCGCATGTCGAGCTCGAACTCGGTGCCCTGCTCGCCCCGAAGCGGGAAGTCGCCGGTCGGGCCGTTGGGCTCGTGGAGGGTGAACCTGGCGACCTTGACCTCGAAACCGCCGGGAGCGCGTTCGTCGGCGGCGACGGTGCCCTCGAGCGAAGAGACAGAGGCCTCCAGTTTGGCGCGGACGGCCATCGCGAGGCTATCGGGGTCCGCGACGCCGCCCTTCACGGTGCACTGAACAGTGCCGGACCCATCGCGCAGGACGACGAAGGCGAGCTTGCCGCCGGAGGCGCGGTGACGGTGCACCCAGCCGCGCAGATGGACCGTCTGGCCCGTCTTCTTGCCGGCGAGGATGTCGGCGACGCTGTCGAACTGCACAAGCGTCCGACTTCGGGGGTGGTTAAAGGGGTGGCGGGGCGAAGCGGCCACCGACGAGGACGATGCTCCAGGATGATTCCAAGTCTTCCTCCGGCCACGCGTACTCAGTCCGAGTCGCGGACAACCGTTGGCTGGGAAATCCGTGCTGCCCGCCAAGGCACCAGCGATGCGACAATCCGCGCCCAACCCTCGTGCGGACACCCCCGGGTCGTTCGTCGTAAGCCGAAATGGGAACCGAAATCGACGGCGAGACTACCTGAAACAGGGCGGGGGTTCAGCGACGCGTCCGGTAGGCAACGGTCCATGGACGCTAGCTCCTGTGCTTAGTTCCCAGCCGAGCGGCTCCATGTCCACCGGGATTGACCGGGAGATTGCGAAAAAGACGCCGTTACTGCGGGAATTCCATTGCACGGTCAGGTTCAACGTCGCCTTCACGAAGCCCATCCCAATCATGGCAAAGGCCACGCCAGTGCAGCGCGCACTGGTGGTATTCCCGTCGATAGTCACGGCGAGAGCCACATCGTCGACGCTGAGGGCGCCGCGGCCTAGGACCGGTAACACCAGGCCGGCCGAGTAGTAGGTCATCCTCGGTCCAGTCTCGGTGCGGTCTAGCGTGAGGTGGCCGGTTGCCAAAGGGCCGGTTGGAGTTCGCTGATCGGCAATCTGGAAGCCGCAATCGAGGCAAGGCAAGTCGGATTCGAAGAAGGCGCTTGCGCCCGCGCCAGTGGAACGAACGCTTGGCTCGACGGCTTGGGTCTGCTTGGGGCCGCAGTAGCTGTAGATTGGATTGCCCAGAGGCGGGGGAACGGTTGGTTGCACGACGCAAGGGACCGTTCCAATGCCGATCGTTGCCGAAAACGGCTCAATCGGTGCTTCCGCGGGCTCCGGCTCACCGAATTCGGCTCCCATGGCCTTCTCGTCGGAAGAAAGGAAAACGACCAACGATACGCCATATGGCACACGTGAGGACAGGCCCGCGGGGTTTTCGACGTACACGGACGTCACGCAGTAAGGAGGCCAACCTTGGAGGGTGCCGCGGTCGCTGAGCGTGCCGATGCCAAATTCTGGGCCAAGGGGCGAGAGCCGGGAACCTTCAAGCTTGAGGACCACGAAGTTCAGTCGGCCTCGATCGCCCAGTCCATGCGTTTCGAGCAAGACGCAAACACCGTAGTACTCGGGGTCTTCGAGACGCGGCGCCTCGGCGTTGGAAACGACCCGCTTCACCCACATGTCATCGCTGACGTTCAGCACGACCACGGCTGTCGAAGGTCCTGCGGGCATGCTGACGTTCAGCAACGATTTGTGGAGGTCCACGTCGAGCGACGACGGAAGCAATGGTTCGGCGGCGGTGTCGTGGTGGGGGACGGCTGGGGAGAGGCAGCCGGCGACGAACAGAACGGCGAAGGCTGGACCAAGAAGACGCCGCACGAGTTCACTGCTCGGTCGCGGATTTTCCCCGGGCTTGAAGATGTTTGGTTGGCCGACCCTGCCGTGGTCGCACAGGTGGAAATACCATTTTTTCCCATTTTGATTCCCACAACCCTCAAATCCTGGGAAGCCCAATGGGAATCCATGGAAGCCACCGTCGACGAGCGAGGCCGCATCCTCATCCCGAAGAAGCTGCGCGACAAGTTTCACCTCGCCCCGGGGAGCGTTGTTGACGTCGAGGAGCATGACGGCCACATGCAGATCGTCGTGGACCGGCGCAAGGCCCAGGTCGAGCATTTCCGGAAACTCGTCGGCATGCTGAACTCCAAGACCCGGAGGACGGACGTCTCCCCGATGGACCCGCTCGACTTGAAGAAAATCTGGGAGCCACGGCTGTGATTGTCTTCGACTCCAACGTCTGGATTTTCGCCGTCGACGACCTTCGACCAGAGCACGCTGAAGCCAAGCGCCGGCTCGCGCAAGCCGTCGCGGCCGACGACCTTCTTCTTCCCGCCGTCGTCCAGATGGAAGTCGCCCATTACCTGTCCCGCTACGGCGTGAACGCGCAGCCGTTGCTGGACCAGTTCTTCGACCAACCGGGATTGCGCCAGGCAATGGACGAGGGGGCGTTGCGCGAGGCCGCGCCTCTCGTTCTTGCTGAACGGCCTGCCATTGGAACGCGCGACGCCCTCCTTCTAATCCACTGCAAGCAGACCGGCGCGCGCTTGGTCACCCAGGACAAGGCTCTGGCCAAGGTCGCACGGCGTCACAAGATTGACGTCGAGCCATTCTAGGGGCAGAGATTCCAAGGGTTTGGCCACGTCACGGCCAAAGCCAAGTCTCGCGCCTCGGATAGTCCTCGAACACGGGCCAGTCGTGCGCGGGGCGTCCGTTGGCCTCCCACCAGGCATCGAAGCGGACCTTCCATGTCCGGAACTCCGGCTCGGGCGTCGGGGACGGCGTGTGGCGGTTGGCGTTGAGGGCGTCGGAGATGGAGGGGACGTTGCGCGTCGAGGTGCGCCACGGGTTTCCTTTCAGGGTGCGCAGGTCGAGGACACCGAACCCCTTCATGCGGCCGGTCGTGTCGATGAACGGGGCGCGGTACGAATCTGCCAATGCGGCCAGGCTCGCGAAGACCGGCTTGCGGCCATGGAGGCCCGCGCACCGGCTGCGTGCGATGCTGCCCCATTTTCCGCCGCGTTGGAAGACGTAGATGACGTGGTCGAGGAGGTCCACCGACTCGAGGTCCATCAGAAGTGGTGGGAACCCGTGCTGTTCCAGGATGGCAGCGGCGCACAGTGCGGCCTCCAGGCAGTGCGCCTTCTTGTGACGCAGGACACCGCGCAAGGTGCGGTTCGTCTCGCCCGCCCGTTCCCAGTTGTAGGGCATGCGCAGGAGCCACGCCTGGACCTGCTCCGGCGTCCGCAGCCGGGCGATGAGGCGCTGCTCTGACGGAGTGAACCGAGGCGCGGGCAACGCCCCAGAGACGACGGCGCCCGTCTTGGCCCAACCGGTGCTTTCACCCGCCTCCGCGGCAAGGCCATCCCACCCCTGCGCCCTCGCGCCATCCCCATGGTCCTCCTGGTGCGTTGCAACGCCTGCCTGTCCCCCTTCGATGCCGAGTCGCACGCCGGCCTCCTGCGCTGCGATGCCTGCGCCGAGCGGATGGCTTACCGCATCTCCGGCTCTGGCTTCGGCACGGTGGTGGTCCTGTGACCTCGACCGCCGGCGCCCTCTTCGCCGTCGTTGCCTGCCCCGGATGCAAGGCGCCCTGGGCGGTCGAGTTGCGCAACGCCACCTCGACCTGCCCCCGCTGCCGCTCCACCGTGGAGCTGGCTGCCCGCAAGCCGCTCTGGGAAGGCGACGACGCCCGAGACGCCCAGGCCGCGGCCGCCCAGGCCCGGCAAGGCGACCGGACCGTGTCGGTCCTTCTTCAGCCACAACCTCGGCACGACTCCCCCGTGGACGCCGCCGCGGCGAAGGGCCGCACCATCATCAACAAGTCCGCGCGCGCCGAGGAGGTCGCCCGTTGGCTCGAACGGCTTTCTGGCCCGATGCCGCACCGTCAACTCGCCGACGCCTTGGTGCGCTCTGGCATCTACCTGGAGCGTGCCGAAGCGGAGATCACACGCATGCTGGCCATGGATTTCTTGATGGAACCGAAGTCACGGACGTACCGGCTCGTCGCGTAGCTATTCACTTTTGCGAGCGGCGCGGCGGCGCTCTTTGCGCACCATGTCCCGGATCTCAGGCGGGACGATGGTGTCGAGGACGCGCTTCTGCGCCTGCGTCAGCGCAAGAAGACCGTAGGCCGCCATTGCGAGGGCAGGGAGGAGGCCGGGGCTGCCGGCCACGACGTACCAGTAGATGCCGAGCGCGGGGACGAGCCAGAGCGCCCCGACCATGGTGCCGCGCCAGAGCTTGCCCTCGCCGGAGCCTTGGCCGACCCAGATGGCGGCGCCCGCGTGGGCCAAGACGAGGCCGGCGCCGAGCAGGATGCCCTCCAGGAGCTTGGCCGCGCCGAGGCCGGAGAGGACCAGGGCCGGCTCGGTGACGGGCTGGATGAGGACGGTGACGACCTGCAGGCTCCACATCGCGCCGAAGCCGACGCCGAGGCTCGCGCCGTAGTAGGGTGTGTCTTTCCGGGTGCGGAACTTGCGGAAGCCGAGCACGGCCTGGTTGGCGAGCGCCTCCAGGAGAGAGTAGCCGACGGCCGTGTAGAGAAACGAGAAGAAGAGGCCCGTGGCGGCGACGGTGAACTGGCTCTCGAACTGGAACATGTAGACTTCCAGGAAGCGCAGCAGGAGACCGCTGAAGATGCCCAGCGTCAGGGCGAAGAAGAGGCGGTTCTGCTCGAAGTATCCCTCGTAGCGGTGCAGGATCCAGAACAGGATGCCCATGGCCGGCAGGAGCGTGAGGACGGAGGCCACCAGGTTCGCCGAGACCACGGGTTTCCCACACGGGGGCGCGTCAAAGCCTTGATGGAGAGGACGGCCCTCGCTTCGCCGTGGAGTTCCCCCGCATCGTCGTCAACGCCAAGGTGTACACCGAGGCGACCGGGCCGGGCGCCCGCGCTCTCCTCGACGCTTGCGCCGCCGCGGGCCGCACTGGACTCGCCCCGCCCCTCACCGAGCTCGGCAACATGGCGCGCTTCGGTCGCTCCGCCCCGCTCTTCGCTCAGCACGTGGACGCCCTCCCCGCCGGCGTCGGGACCGGCTTCATCACCGCCGCCATGGCGAAGGCCGCTGGCGCGTCGGGCACCCTGCTCAACCATGCCGAGCACAAGCTCAAGCCCGTCGACCTGAAGGCGAGCCTCGCCGCCGCGAAGGCCGCCGGCCTGTGGACCCTGCTCTGCGCCGACTCCCTCGCCGAGGCCCGCCGCCTCGCCAAGCTCGCCCCCACCGCCATCGCTGTGGAACCCCCGGAGCTCATCGGCGGCAAGGTCAGCGTCACCTCCGCGGACCCCGCCATCGTCTCCGACGCCGTGGCCGCCGTGCGCGACCTGGACTCCGACATCCTCGTCCTGTGCGGCGCCGGCGTCAAGACCGGGCGCGATGTGCGCGCTGCCCGCAAGCTCGGCGCCCATGGCGTCCTCCTGGCCTCCGGCGTCGTGAAGGCGAAGGACCCCGCCGCGGCCCTGCGCGACCTGGCCTCGGGATTGCTCTAGCTCGGGGCGGCCTCGTGACGCCTGCCTGGACACAGATTCCGCAGATGCTTTTGGCATCGTGCTGGCGTGGAATCGGTTCCATTCTGGCGTCCACTCCAGCAATGTCGCAGGTTCGACTGTCAAAGCCCCACTGGAAATCTGCTCACTCTGCGTCTCCGGTGTCGAAAGGGGCGGTTTGAATGGCGAAGCCCGGCGACCTCGTCGAGTTCACCGCGGGCCTGCACGGCCTCGACGCCCCGCGCAACCTCGCGTTCTTCGTGGACCGACGCCGCGTCAAAGGCGAGAACTGGGCGCGCCTCCTCACGGTCGCCGGCCCCAAAGAAGTGAAGGCCGACCACCTCAAGCGGCGCGCGTTCAAGGCCCGCTGGGAAGGCCGACCCGACGACGAGAAGGGCGCCGCCGCGCGCCTCCAGCTCCTCATCGCGAAGGGCCCCGACGCGCTCGCCGAGCAGGCGGAGGAGGACCTTGGCAAGCTCGAAGAAGAGCTCTGGCAGGCGACCTGCGACGCGGGCCGCGACGACTGGAGCGACTCCGAGATTGCGGCAGCCTGGGCCAAGGGCGCCGCCTCCCCACAGCAACTGCGCGACGTGCGCGAGACGCTGGACCGCTGCCGCCGCGCGGGGACTGGCCGCTTCCAGACTGTTGCGGGCCGCGGCGACCGCTGGCGACCTTGGGCCCGCTTGGAGCGCGAGACGATGGAGCGCGCCTGGTCCGACCTGGCTCTCCTGAAGTCCAAGCTTGTTCGGGCGACCGAAGGCGAAGACGGCATCGTGTACACGGGCGTCTCCGTCGCGGAGGCGAAGCTCGACGCGCGCGACACGGCGACGTTGGCCTGGGCGAAGCCGGCGATGCGGCAGTTCATCGAATGGGACGGCGTCCCCGACGGCGGCGAGCCGGTCGCCGGCATCGCGGGCCTCGGCGCCGTCCAAGTGTTCGGCATGGACCTGCACCGGCAACTCGCGTTCCTCGCCGCCGATTGGGTCGGAGGGGCCACCAGCCGCTCCAGTGACTACGTCCAGTTCCTGCTCGGCGTCGGTTTGTGGTCGCCCGAGGACGCGGTGGCGAGCCTGACGCGGCGCCACGTCAACCAGGAGGAGTTCTTCGAGCACCAGGAGGACGCGAAGGCGGAGGACGCCGCGGCGAAGTTCGCGGACCCGACACTCGCCGCGCAGCCGTGGCGCACCGACCTGCGCGCGATTCCGTGCTGGACCATCGACCCGCCCGATGCACGGGACTTCGACGACGCCGTCGGCCTCGAGCGGCGCGATGACGGGTGGCGGCTCTGGGTCCACGTCGCCGACGTCAGCGCCTACGTCACGCAGGATTCCTTGCTCGACCGCCACGCCAAGAAACGCGCCACGAGCGTCTACCTCCCCGGCCGTGTCCTGCCGATGCTGCCGCACCGACTGTCCGACCATCTCTGCAGTCTGCGCGCGGATGGCGACCGCTACGCCCTCTCCGTCTCCCTCGACCTCGACCCCGCCGGCCGCATCGTCGGCCGCGCGCACTACCACTCCATCATCCGCGTCACCGAGAACCTGAGCTACGGCATCGCCCTCGAGCGCGCCAACGCCGGCGCCGCGCCGTTCGCCGACCTGCTGGCCGCCGCCAAGCTGATGCGCAGCCACCGCAACGGACTGGAGTTGGAGACGGGCGAGCTGAAGGTCCTGCTTGGCGACGCCGGCTTCTCGTTCCTGGAGAAGCGCGCCGACGACGCGACGCGCATGATCGAGACGTTCATGGTGGCCGCCAACGAGGCGGTCGCAGAGCACCTCGCGCAGTCCGGCGTCCCTGTCCTGTACCGCTGCCACCCACTCCCGGAGCCCGAGAAGGCGCAGCGTTTCCAGCACCAACTGGAGGCGATGGGCATGGAAGCCGACCTCTCCCTTCCCCGTCGGCCCGCGGCGACGACGGCACCTGCGCGCCTCGAGAGTATGCTGGACAAGCTGAAGGCGGGCGGCGGCAAGCTCAACCTGTTCGGCGGGGGCGCCAGTTTGGACTCGGACGACGACGATCCCGTGCCTGCCGCTCCGACGGAGCCGACCCGGCTCCCTGGCTTCGCGCAGCTCTCCCCGGACGAGCGGCCCAAGTGGCTGGAACCGTTCCGCCGCGTCGTCGAGCTGCTCTCCGGCCACCGCGACGAAGAGCTCGCCGAGGTCGCGACGCTGAAACTGCTCGGATGCATGGGGCGCGCCTTCTACACGCCCGACAACGAAGGCCACTTCGGCCTCGCCTCGACGCACTACTGCCACTTCACCAGCCCCATTCGCCGCTACCCCGACCTCGTCGTCCACCGCAACCTCGCCTGGCTCATCGGAGGCCGCAAGGGACCGGTCCCGCACGGCCAAGTATCCCTGCGCGCGCTGTGCGACCACTGCTCCAACCAGGAACGCCAGGCCGCCGACCTGGAGCGCCGCATCAAGGCGAGCTGCCTCGTCCTCGCCACCGACGCCGGCTCGGGCCCCGCGCGCATCACCGGCATCACGCCTGCTAGCCTCTTCGTCGTCCGCTCCGACGGCATGGAGGCCCGCATCGCGCTGCGCGACGTGCCCGGCGGCCCGTTCAACGTGGATGAATGGGAGAGCACGCTCGGCCGCGCCACGGACACAAGCCGCCTGTCGCGTGCCCAGCTCGTGGACACGGCGCGCACGCTTGACGCGCCCGAGACGGTCGCGCGGCTGGGCCAACGGGTCGCCGTCCGCCTCGTGGCGCGCGACGTCGCCGCCGGCCGCACCGGGGCGGAGCTGGTCTCGTGGACGACGACAGCGGCTAAACCCCCGAGCGAAGTGGGTGGCTAGGATGGCGCTGCCGAAACCGCTCTCGGTCCAGGATTCGGGCATGCCGCAGATGAAGCGCCGCTCGGCCTTGCGCACCGCCTCCGGGACCGTTCAGGAGCAGTTCCTGGAGCACGTCCGCGCCGTCGCGAAGGACCCCACCCTCGTCTTGCCCACGTCGGTTGGCACTGAGGCCCGCCCGGTCGCTGCCCTGCGCAAGCGGCTGGAGTCCGGCTCGCTCGGGTTCGCGGCCCGGTTCGACAAAGGCTTGCTCGGTGCCCTCCGCATCGCGCAGGAGCTCGCCGACCAGGAAACGGCCCCAGTCCTCCTGGATGCCCGCGTGGACGGCAACCGCCGCTTCTTCCTCGCGCGCGGCCACGTCGTCCGGCTGGTCCACCTCGGCGTGCAGAACTGGGACGACCCGCTCGCCCTCCTGCTTGCCTACGGGCCGCTCGCCGCCAAGCACGACCTCTGGTTCTTCGCCGGCCGCGACCTGTGGAGCACGGGCACGATCCCGGCGCCATCTCAAGCGTGGTGGGACGACCTCGCCGAGCGCGCCGGCCTCTCCCTCGCCGCGACCGCCGACGGCGACCGCTCCTGCCCGCACGCCGACCGGCCGCGCCTGGAGTTCCGCTTCCCTGGCGGCCCCGCGCTTCTGGTCTGCGGCCCCTGCGGCAAACGCACCGGCAATCTGAACGGCCACCTCACGACCCGCGTCCTGCGCGGCGACGCCCCATCTCGCCCCGCCGACCTGCAGGTCGCCATGCCGGACGGCCGCCGCCTCGCCATCCTCGACTCGCGCGCCGAGCTCTACCGTTTCGGCCGCCTCGACGAGGTCGGCCTGCTCGACGCGACGACGCAAGGCTCGGTCAGCGACGCCCTCTTCGACTTGGCCGGCCACGGCTACGCGAGCCAGGACGCCTTCCTCGACGCGCTCGGACTTGCCGACTGGGAGCGCGAGCCGGTCCGCATCCTCACCGCGGGCGGCCACAAGGGGCCGTCGCGCCAAGTCGCCGACGTCCTGGCGGCGCACCGCGACCGGCTCCCCGACGCCGTCGCCTCCCTTCTCGGGGAGTCCGACGCATCGTTCCTCGCGCAGCATGCCGGCACCGAAGCGCGCACACTGCTCCGGCTTGCCCGCGACGAGGCGCAGCGCCGCCGCCGCTTGGGGGACCTCCCCACGCTCACGGGCCTCGGCTCGGTCGGCGCCTGGTTTGACGGGCTGGTGCGCGACCAGCGCACGATGGAGCGCACGCAGTTCCTCCAACGCCTGCGCAAGGAGGCGGCGCACGCGCAGCATCCGGCCCACTTCTTCGCGGCCCTCGTCGCGCTCGGGCTGGCGCACGAGGGCGAACGCTACCTCGCGCACGACGCCAAAGAAGCCGGACGAACGCTTGCGCCCCTCGCCAGGCGCGTGCTGGATGCAACCGGGGCCGACTACGCGGCGGCGCTCGGCGACTACCTGCGCGAGTCCGGCACCGGCGAGACGGTCTCGCTTCTGGCCTAAGCCACAGATTGAGCAGATGCCCGTTGCGTCTTGAAGACGGAAATTGATTCAGTCCCGCGGCGGACGCCAAAATGAAGCAGAGTCGATTCGGGCATGATGCCCGAAGCTTCTGTTGAATCTGTGTCCAGGGGAGGCGGAGCGTTTAGGCCGTCGAGGTGGCGGCGAGCTTCTGCGAGAGCGCGGCGAGGCCGGTGACGCCCTTGGCGGTTGCGTCCTTCTTCTGCGCGTCGAGGGCGGCGCCGAAATGCTGGCGGTGCTCCTCGTAGAAGACGCCAGTGACCCAGTGGTCGGTCATGGCGGCCTTCATGGCGGCGAACTTGTCCTTGGCATCGTGCGTCGGCTCGAGTTGGCGCTGGTTCGCCTTCGCGGCCTCGTAGATGTCGTGGAAGGTCACGCAGGGGCTGATGACCTGGAGGAAGGCGTAGCCGTCGTGGTTGATGGCCTGCTTGATGAGCTCGGTGAGCTCCTTGACCTTCCCGGAGTAGCCGCGCGCGACCCAGGTGGCGCCCGAGATGATGGCGAGCGCCAGCGGGTTGATGGGCTGGTCCGCGGACTTGCCCTCGCCCGCGAACGGCGTAGACTTTGTCTTGAGGCCGATGGCGGACGTGGGCGATGCCTGGCCCTTCGTGAGGCCGTAGATCTCGTTGTCCATCATGACGTAGGCGATCTTGGGGTTGCGGCGCGCGGTGTGCACGAAGTGCCCGGCGCCGATGGCCATGCCGTCGCCGTCGCCGCCGACCGCGATGACGGTCCTCTCGGGCATGGCGAGCTTGACGCCGACCGCGACCGGGAGGCTGCGGCCGTGCACGGCGTGGAAGCCGTACGCGTTCATGAAGTGGGGGAAGCGGCTGCTGCAGCCGATGCCGCTCACGAAGGTGACGTCGTGCGGGGCGAGCTGGAGGTCGGCGAGCGCCTTCTGCATCGCGGCGAGCACGGCGAAGTCGCCGCATCCGGGGCACCAGACCGGGGGCAGGGTGCCCTTGTAGTCCTTGGCGGCCAGCGGGACGCCGGCCATGGGGATGGCGGGGCGCGCGACCGGCTTGACCATGTCGGCCTCGGGGAGGGCGTGGCCGGCGGAGGCGAGGGCTGGCTTGGCAGCCGGGTTGGTGCTCATGCGGTCATCTCCTGCTTGAGGGACGAGTGCGTGGCGGTGGCCTTGATCTTGCCGGCGAGCGCGCCGTCGATCTTCTCCTTGATCTCGAGCCAGGTGAGCGGCGTGCCATGCACCTTGTTGAGGCGGATGAAGTCGCGCGTGACGCGCTTGCGCAGCAGGCCCTCGAGCTGGCCGGTGTGGTTCATCTCGGCGACGATGACCTGCGGCGCCTTCTGGATGAGGTCCAGGAAGCCCGTCTCGGGGAGCGGGTTGAGGATCTTGGGGACGACGTAGCCGACCTTCTTGCCCTCCTGGAGAGCGGCGAGGACGGCTTCCTTGACGGGGCCCTTGGTGCTGCCCCAGGTGACGACGAGGACGTCGGGGTTCTGGTCGCCGAACGTCTCGAGCGCGGCCGGGTACTTCCAAGCGTCATCGATCTTGTGCAGGCGCTTCTTGATCATCGCCTCATGGTTCGAGCCCGTGTAGTTCGGGTTGCCGTACTCGTTGTGCTCGAGGCCCTCCGCGGTGTGCGTGCCGCCGACCATGCCGGGGATGGCCTGGGGCGAGACGCCGTCGGGGGTGAACTTGTAGCGCTTGTAGTCCACGAGGTCGGCCTCGGTGGCGAGCTTGCGACGGACGATGGGGGTGCCCTTGAGGCTGGGGAGGATGATGTTCTCGGTGCGGTTGCTGAGCGAGTGGTCCGTGGCGATGATGACCGGGACCTGGTACTTCTCGGCCAGGTTGAACGCCCAGACGGTCTGGATGATGCTGTCGCGCACGCCGGCGGGGGCCATGACGATGCGGGACGCCTCGCCGTGCGAGCCGTACACCATCTCGTTGAGGTCCGACTGCTCGGGCTTCGTGGGCAGGCCGGTGCTGGGGCCGCCGCGCATGCAGTTGATGATGACGACGGGCAACTCCGCGGTGGAGGCGAGGCCGAGCAGCTCCTGCATGAGGCTGAAGCCGGGGCCGCTCGTCGCCGTCGCGGACTTCTTGCCGGCGTAGCTCGCGCCTAGGCAGTGGGCGAGGGAGGACATCTCGTCCTCGGCCTGCATGCAGACGTGGCCGAGCTTGGGCATCTCGACGGAGAGCCCCTCGAGGATGCTGGAGGCGGGGGTGATGGGGTAGCCGGCGAAGAAGTCGCAGCCGGCGGCGAGGGCGCCGAGCGCGATCGCGTCGTTGCCGTTGATGAGGGTGCGCTCCTCGGCGTGGTGGCCGATCTTCATCGTGGTGAGGGGCGGGATGTTGTTGGTGACGATGTGCGCGTACGCGGCGTCGATGGCCTTGTCGTTGAGCGCGAGCAGCTCGGCCTTCTTGCCCTTGTACTTCTTCTGCATCGTCTTCTTGACCTCGGCGGCGGGGATGCCGCTCAGGGCCGCGACGGTGGCGACGGCGAAGACGTTCTTCGACTTGGCCGACTGGACCTGGGTCTTGACGAGCTCGTCGAAGGGGATGGCGAGGAGGCGGACGTCGGTGCGCGTCGGGGGGACCGTGACCTGGCCGGGGTCGTACACGATGACGCCGCCGGGGCTGACGACCTTGGCGTGGAGGTCAATGGCCTCCTGGTTGAAAGCGCAGAGCAGGTCAACGCCGACACCGGCGGAGGCCAGCTCGTCGTCGGAGGAGCGGACCTGGTACCAGCAGTGGCCGCCCTTGATCTCGGCGGGGTACGACTCGAACGTGAAGACGTTGAAGCCGATGTCGCTGAGCGCGAGGCAGGCGATCTCGCCCGCGGAGATGACGCCCTCTCCGGACTCGCCGGCGAAACGGAAGGTGGTGCTGGCCATGCCCAAAACCTGGTGGGGCCCTCCTGAAGAAGGCCTTGTCGCCGGCGACTTGGGCCAGCTATAAAGCTGTTCAGGAAAAACCCGAGTTTGGACGTCGTGCTGCGGAACGGGCCGCGCCGCCTCTCCTGTTGGCGAAGCCCCGGACGAGACTGAACGCTGTTCAGGGCGCGACGTGCCTCATGGAACGGAAGTGAACCTGCCTGACGCGCGCCCGCACCGGGACCGGCTTACGCGCGGCGGCGGCGCGCCAGCAAGGCGAAGGCGAGCGCCACGAACGGCAGGGGCAAGGGCGACGCCTTCGCTCCTGACGCGGCTTGGGCAGACGCCTTCGCGGCCTCGCCGGCCGTCGAGGCACCGACGCCGACCGTGAGCTGCTGCGTCAGGACCTTGTCCTCGCTGCCGGCGCGGTAGTTGAGCGTCGCGTTGACCTTGTAGAGTCCGTGCGCGGCGCCCGCAGGGACGTTGACGACGAGCTCCTGCTTCTTCGTCTCCCCGGGGCCGACGACGACGTGCGTGGGCTGCCACTCAAAGGTCCAGCCGCCGGGCACCGTGGCGTCGGCGAAGGGGTGGCCGTCGCCCGCGCCCTGGTTCGTGATGGTGAACTTGAACACCGCGCTGTGGCCGGGCTCGGCCTGCTGCTCAAGCGTCTCGACGCTGTCCACGAGGATGGGGATGCCCTGCGTGATGGCGCCACCGTCCACGCTGGAGCCGATGTGGATGTCCTTGACGGCCTTGTTGCCTGCCAGGTCCACGGCCTCGACGTGGATGGTGTCGGCGGAGGTGAGGTCGCGGTCCGTGAACTCGTAGGCGGGGCCGTACTTGATGCAGCTTTGGACCGGGGCAGGCGCGGTGCATTGGGGCAGCTTGCCGCCGAGGCCGTTGGGGCCATAGTCCGGGGTCAAGTCGGCGTCCCAGACGCGGCCGGGCCACTCCTTCATCTGCGCGGTGACGTCCTTGCCGTTGAGGTGGACGCTGAAGCTCGCGAGCGCCTCGCCGAACTCGATGGTGAGCTTGTGGCCCTCGAGCGGTTTGCCATCGCCGGGGAGGATCATCGGCCAGGGCGCGGTCTTGTCGTGCTTGAGGTTCTGCGCCGCGTCGCCGTCGCAACGGCCGCCGGGGGCGGAGTCGTCGCAGTTGTCCACGACGGCGAGGGTCCAGAACCGCGCCAGCTCGTTGTTGTTGGCGTCGTAGGCGTGCACGGCGGCATTGTACTCGCCGTCAGGGACGAGCGGCGTGATGAGCGGGATGAAGAAGCCGTCGTCCGGGTTCAAGTCGGCGCGGTAGTTCGGGATGTAGGCTCCCGAGACCCAGACCGGGGCGGCGCAGGTCGTGGACTCGTCGGTCTGCACGGGGAGCGGACTGAAGCTGAAGCCGAAGACGGCGATCTTGTCGGCGCCGGCGCCGATGGCCTGGAACTGCGCGAAGAACTGGCCCTGCGCGTGGATCTTGCCGTCGCCGCCCGGCTGGAGGTCGGGGTTGCGGAAGACGAGCTGGATGTCGCCGCAATGGTGCGTTTGCGCGTTCACGGGCGACGCGGAGAGCGTCAAGAGGGCGACCACGGACAGGAGCACGACGCGAGACCAAGCCACGCTCGTGGCAGCCCCATCACCGGGGATAAGCCTTGCCGCGAGGACGTTGAAACCAGGGGTCCCGACGCCCTCGCGGGGCTCGCCTTGCCCCCCCTAGGCGAAGGTGCGAATCAGGTCGGTGCGCGTGACGATGCCCTGGATGGTGCCAGAACCATCCACGATGGGGAGCGCGCCGACGTGCTCCTTCAGCATGACGGCGGCAGCCTCCTTGGCCGACATCTCGGGGCGTCCCGTGACGACCTTGCGGCGCATGTAGGGGCCCACTTGCAGGTCGCGCAGGTTGACGCGCTGGACGTGGGCGTCGGCCTGCTTCAGGTCGGCGAAGGCGCCGGCGATCTCGTGCTCGGCGATGATGCCCTCGAGCTTGCCGTTGCGCAGCACGGGAAGGCGCGCGATGTCGTGGTCGATGAGCAGGCGCCGCGCATGGATGAGCCGCTCTTCCGCGGAGACCGAGCGCAGCTCCTTCTTCATGAAGGAGGAGAGCGCGGCGTCGGACTTGACGAACTTGAGCAGGTCCGCCTTGGTGAGGATGCCCACCAGGCGCTTGCCCTGGCAGACCGGGACCATCGTGAGCCCGGGCTTGCCGACGTCCTTGAGGAGCGCCGCGAGGGGCTCGTCAGGATGGGCGACGAGGAAATCCTTCTCCATGACGGACGACGCATGCAGCGTCGAGGTCTGGATGCCCTTGTTGTGCTCCCGGCCGAGCTTGTCGGCGATGCAGCCATCTGTGACGATGCCCAGCAGGTTGCCGGAGTCGTCCACGACGGGGAGCTTGGTGATGCGGTTCTGCTCCATCAGGTGCAGGACTTCCTTCAGGTTGCGGTCCTTGCCGACGGTGACGAGCACCGTGGTCATGACATCTCGGACGTTCATGGGTTTGCCTCACAGGATGTGGGCCAAGGGGGTCAAGGGGCGCTTGCGCGCGGGGAGGGGCAGGGAGGGAGGCTTGTGCACCAGAGGCATGCTCCCTGCTCCAGACAACGGCGGCCGGGAGGGGTGGTCCGTCCGGGCCGTGAGTGCGCGACGGAGTGCGTCAGGCACGCGTCCATACTATGGCGGGCTGAGGATTTAGAGGCTTCCCGATTGCGTCATCAAGGGACGTTTCTGCGTAGTTTTACTCAACCCCTGGAAGAGCCCTTCCGCAGGCCCTCCCATGACGGAGCGTGCCGCTCGACCCGACCTATCCCCTGCCCCCGAAGACGGTCGTCGTCCCCCCTCCCGACGCCCCCGCCGCGACGGCGGGCCCCGCAAAACGCAAGCGCCGCATCAACACCAGCACGAAGGGGGCCCATGTCGAGCTGATGGCCATCAAGCTGCTCGAGGCCGAGGGCTACAAGGTGCACCGCTGCGTCCGCACCGGCGCCAAACGGGGACCGTTCTGGGTCAGCCAGTCCAACGACGTCTTCGGCTGCATCGACCTCGTCGCCAAGAAACGCGCCCAGCGCACCCGCTGGATCCAGGTCACCGCCGATTCCGGCATCGGACGAAAGCGGAAAGAAATGGACGAAGTGCCGTGGGACCCGCTCTACGACTCCGTCGAGATCTGGCGCTGGGTCGGCGGCCAGTCACGCAAGCACAAGGCCACCGGCCGCGTCCTCGAACGCCAGTACTTCCAGGTCTACCACTTGGACGACGGCTACGCCCTCAAGCCCGAGCGCCGCATCGCCGTGGACCCCGGCAACGACACGCTTGCCCAGGACCCCGACAATCGTTCGCTTTGGGAAGTGGCCGCGTGAGCGCCCTCCTTGCCCCGCCCAAGCTGCGCGACGCCCTCGTGCGCCATTTCAAGGACGAGGCCCGCGCCCAGGCCGCCATCGACCAAGGCGACCTCGCGAGCCTCGCCAAAGTCGAGGGGCTCAGCGAACGCAAGGCGATGGAGCTCGTGCGCAAGGCGCGCGGCGACGACGCCGACGCGTTCGCGGCCACGCCGCAGGCCCGCGCCATCCTGGACGCGGTCCTGGAGAAGGCCGCAGGCTTCGCCGCGACGGCGTCCGGCCGCAGCCGCATCAAGCTCCTCGTCCCCCAGCCGACGCCCGAGGCCGCCACGCGCCACGTGGCCTGGGTCCTTGAGCAGAAGGCACGGGTCGCCGGGCTCGACCGCGACCGCATCCGCCGCCTGCTGCGCGCCATCCGCCCGCTCGCCGAGCCCACCGCCCGCTTCGACCCGACCCGCCTCGTGGTCGCCCTCGACGGCGAGGGCCAGGACCGGCTCGTCAAGCTCGGCGTCAACCGCTGGGCCCAAGTCGGAGGCGGGAGCGACCTCCACCAGTCCAGCGACATGGAGTTGGTCCTCCTCTCCTGCGATGGCGAGAACGAGGCCGGCAACCTGCCCAACGTTCTCGAGATCGGGCCCCGCCCGCTACTCGACCAGGCCGCCCCCGAATCGGTGCTTGCGTGGTTCGAGACGAACCGCCCCGTCCTCGAGTCGTGCGCCGGCCTCGCAGACACGCTTGGCAAGGCCTCCCCCAGCGCGCAGGCGCTCTCCGTGCTTGCCCAACGCCCGACGCCGCCTGTGAACCCGCTCGCTGCGCGCAAGGCCCTCGAGGCGCTCCTGAAGGAGTCGCAGGCCCGGCTCCAGGAACGCGTTGCCTCCCTCTCCATCACGGGGCAGGAGCTTCTGGAGAGCCTCGGCCGCAAACTCCCCGCCGGCGTCAAGGCCGCGCTCGACCAGACGCTCGCCGAATCCAAGACCTTGGCCCGGGAGCGCACCGGCCTCGCCATCCAACCGTTCACCTCCACGATTCCGCTGGCCCTCGACGAGGAGGAGCTGGAACGCGTCGAGCGCGACGGTTCCGCCCGGGCCGCGCAGGACCATTACCTTGCCCTCGCCAAGCTCGCCAAGCGCCTCGCGATGTTGCGGCCCGCCGTCGAGGCCGACGTCGCCGAGTGGCAGGCCTTCGACGCTCCGTTCGCGCTCGGCTGCTTCGCGCTCGCCTGCGACCTTCGCCCCTTCGGCTGGTCCGAGACCCTGGCCTTCGATGCGTCGGTCCACCTCGACCTCGCGGAGCGCGCCGACGCCCAGCGCATCGCGTACCATCTCGGAGGCACCGAGACCGTCGCCCTCCTCACGGGCGCCAACTCCGGCGGCAAGACCACCCTGCTCGAGCATGTCGCCCAGCTCACCCTCATGGCGCGCCTCGGGCTCCCCGTGGTCGGCGCCGGGGCGCAGGTCCCCTGGGTCGAAGAGATTCATTTCCTCACCTCGCGCCGTAGCCTCGACGCCGGCGCCTTCGAGTCGTTCCTGCGCACCTTCCTCCCGCTCGCGCAGGGCCGCGTCCGCCGCCTCGTCCTCGCCGACGAAGTGGAATCGGTCACGGAGCTGGAGGCCGCCGGCCGCATCCTCGGCTTCTTCCTCGACCGCCTGGCGCGCACCGACAGCCTCGCCATCGTCGTCACCCACATGGCGCCGCACATCCTTCGCCACACGACGGCCCCCGTCCGCGTGGACGGCATCGAGGCGTCGGGACTGGACGAGCACAACCGGCTCGTCGTGGACCGCATGCCGCGCATCGGGCACCTTGCCCGGAGCACGCCCGAGTTCATCGTGCAGCGTCTCGCCGCCACCGCGAAAGGGGCGGACAAGGCCCTGTACGACGAGTTGCTCGCGGTGTTCCGGGCCGACCCGTCCGCGCCAGGCACGGCGCCGCGCAGGTTAAGGGGCCCTCCCGCGTCGGCGCGGCCGTGACCCGGCCGCTCGACGTGGAGGCGCTGAAACAATTGGCCTTGCTCGGGGCGTTGGACGGGCCCGTCGAGCTCGCGAGCGCGCAGTTCGCCGGCCTCCTGGAACTGTCGCAGCAGAGCGCGAGCCGCCGCCTCATCGAGCTCGCCGAGGCGGGCCTCGTCGGGCGCGAGATGAGCGTGCGCAAACAGCGCCTGCGCATCACGCCCAAGGGCCGCGGCGTCCTCGAGGCGGAGCATCTCGTGTACCAGCGTCTCTTCGGCGCCCCCGCGCAGGTGACGCTCGTGGGCGCCGTCAAGGCCGGCCTCGGCGAGGGGCGCTACTACATCTCCCGCCCCGGGTACGTGGCCCAGTTCAAGGCGAAGCTTGGGTGGGAGCCGTTCCCCGGGACGCTCAACCTCGACGTCGGCGAGTCGGGGGCCGCGAAGCTAGAGATGATGCGCCGCAACGCGACGCACACCATCGAGGCGTTCACCGCCGAGGGGCGCACGTTCGGCGCCGTCTCCTGCCTGCCCGCCAGCGTGGGGGGCCAGTCGGCTGCCGCCATCCTGCCGCACCGCAGCCACTACACCACCACGCTCGAGCTTATCGCGCCGGTCCGCCTGCGCGACGCCCTCCCCTGCCAGGACGGCCAGCGCCTCTCCGTCACGGTGGACCTGCGGAGGCCGTGAGGTGCGCATCGAGGTGCTCCGCCTCGGCCACCGCCCGGCACGCGACAAGCGCATCACGACGCACGTCTGCTTGACGGCCCGCGCCCTTGGCGCCGCCGCGGCCTCCATCGCGGAGGAGGACACCGGGGTCGAGCGCACCGTCCGCTCCGTCGCCGACCGCTTCGGCGGCGGCTTCACCGTCGCCTCCGGCACGGGGTGGAAGGGCCCCATCAACGCCTGGAAGAAGGCCGGCGGCCAAGTGGTCCACCTCACGATGTATGGCCTCCCGCTTGGGGAGGCCACGCCCGCCATCCGCGCGAGCGGGCGCGACACCCTCGTCGTCGTCGGCGCCGAGAAGGTCCCGAGCGAGTTGTACGACCTGGCGGACTGGAACGTCGCCGTCGGCTCGCAGCCGCACTCCGAGGTCGCGGCGCTCGCCCTCCTGCTCGACCGCCTGCGCGGCGGGGCCTGGGAGGCCGACGCCTTCGCGGGGGCCGCCCTGCGCGTCATCCCGACCGCGCGCGGCAAGCGGGTCGAAGGCCTTGACGCGGCCGAGGAAGCCGACTTGTCCCCCGACGACGAGGAATAGCCCGGCGCACGAAGGGTTGAAACCACCGCCGCCATCGGGAGGGCATGCACGTCCGCGGCCCCGACTGGAAGCCCTCCCTGGACGACCCCGAGGTCCGCGGCTACATCATTGAGGAGGCCGGCGAGGAGGGCCTTGAGCTCGCGCGCCACCTGCGCGACCACCCGCACGTCTCCGGCGTGGACATCCTCGACTCGTTCAAGGAGCGCAAGGCGAGCGCGGTCCGCAAGGCGCTCTACCGCCTCATGGAAGCCCACGCCGCCGAGTACGAGAAGGACACCGACTCCAAGGGCTGGGAGACCTTCTACTGGGACCTCGACCTCGAGGAGATCCGCCACATCCTGCGCCGCCGCTGGGCGGATGAGCTGCTGCACATCGAGAAGCAGCTCAAGTTCGAGGAGGACCACGAGTTCTACGCGTGCCCCGACCGGCACCGCCGCATCCTCTTCGAGGACGCCATCGACATCCAGTTCAAGTGCCCCGTCTGCCACAAGCCGATGGAGCCGCTCGACGGCGCGGAGGTGCGGCAGGCGCTCGAGGCGCGCCGCGTCGAGCTCGAGCCCGCCTTGCGCCATGGCTGAGCTCGCCCACGCCGGTTGGCGCCGCCTGCTCGCGGCCAATCCGCCCGCTTGGGTGCCGCGCCACTGCCGCTGCGTCGCCTGCCTCGCCGTGGCCCTTGCCGACGCGGCCGAACGCAACGGCCTCGCGGTGGACCGCGAGCGGGTGGCCGCCGGGGCCCTCCTGCACGACATCGGCCGGAGCGTCACGCAGGACGTCCGTCACGCGGGGCTTGGCGCGGAACTGCTGCGGACGGAGGAGTGGGACCCCGCGGTCGTCCTCATCGTCGAGCGGCACACGGGCGGCGGCATTGACGCCTTGGAGGCCTCGAGACTGGGACTCCCCGTGAAGGACTACACGCCCGTCTCGTTGGAGGAGCGCATCGTCTGCCACGCCGACAACCTCTACTCCGGCGACAAGCGGATGACGCTTCGGCAGGTCGAGGAGAAGTATCGTTCCAAGGGGCTGCCCGAGGCGTGGCGCAAGATTCGCGCGCTGCATGACGCCCTCGCCGCCGAGCTGGCCGTGGACCCGGAGCAAGTGGCGCCGGTGCCGCTCGACCTTCCCGCCTGAACGGTCACCAGGCGCGGTCGAGGCGCATGCGGTAGAGCGCCTTCAGGTTCCCGATGCCGTCGCGCCAACTCGCCAGCACGGGCGTGCCGATGCGCGGGCGCAGGCTGGCCGGGACCTCCTTCGCCTTGAGGCCTTTGCTCTTCCAGAACTCGATCTTGACCTCCTGGCTGAAGGCCATGCCCTCGCCAAGTGATTCGATGTCGAGCCCGGCCAGCGCGGCGCGGCGGATGACCCACATGCCGCTCTGCGAGTCGTGCACGCGGATGCCGAAGAGGAGGCGCGCCGTCGTGGAGAGGACCCAGTTGCCGAAGAGGTGCTTCGTGCTCATGGCGCCGGCCTCGAGCTTGCCGTAGCGGTCGCAGTTGACGAAGTCGAGGCCCTCGTCGAGGAGGAGTTTGACATACTCGTGAGCGCGCTCGAAGGGGTAGGTGCCGTCCGCGTCGCCGGTCACAAGGATGTCGCCCGTCGCGGCCTTGAAGCCCTCCTTGTAGGCGCGGCCGTAACCGCGGCGCGGCTCGGTGAGGACTCGGGCGCCCTTGGACTCCGCGATGGCGCGGGTGCGGTCCTTGGAGTTGCCGTCCACGACGAGGAACTCCAGGTCCCAACCTGCGTCGGCGAACGCTTTGCGGTCCACGGCGTCGAGCGTGGGGCCGATGCCGCCCTCCTCGTTGAGGGTGGGGATGACGATGGTGACCTTCACGACACGACGGCAGGCGAGGGCGTTGTTGAAGGTTGCGCGCCTGGCGCGGGGCGGCCGAGTTTCGCGTCCAGGTAGCCGACCAGGCCCGAGGCGAGGCGTAGCACGGCCCACGGCGAGAGGGCGTCGAGGCTGAGGAGACGACGCAGGCTGTACTCGTGCCACAGGTCGCCATGCTTCAAGGTGAGCTGCTTGCGGCCGTAGCCGTTCCAGTAGGCCTGCCGCAGGAAGCCCCCGAGGGCGGCGCGAGACTGCGCGGTGACGCATGCCTCCGGGGCCTGCGCGAGGGTGACCCCGGCCTCGACGGCGCGGTAGTTGAGGTCGATGTCCTCCGCGGTGACGAAGGCGGGGTCGAACCCGCCCAGCCCGTCGAAGACGGCCTTTGGGTAGGCGAGGTTGCAGCTCGGCCACGTCGTGTCCTGTCCGCGGTGGGGAAGCTCGACGCGGTGCAGGCGGGCGTAGCGGCGCGGCCCCACCACCGTGGTGCGGCCTGCGACGGCGCGTTGCGCGTCGCCGCCCCACGCGGCCGCGAGCGCCGCAACCCAGCCGGGCGCGGCCTCGCAGTCGGCGTCGATGAACGCGAGAAGGTCCCCCGTCGCGAGCGCCGCGCCGCGGTTGCGGCCGGCGCCGCGACTGCACGGCTCCACGACGATGCGCAAGGGGAGCCGCCCTTCGAAGGCGCGCGCCTGCGCGACGGTGCCGTCCGTGCTCGCGGCGTCCACGAGGACGACCTCGTGCAAGCCGTCCTGGCCGACGAGCGAGGCGAGGAGACGGCCGACGCGCGCCTCCTCGTTGCGCACGGTCACCACGACGCTGCAACGGGCCACGTCCGGGCGAGAGGTCAGGGGCTCTTGGAGGTTAGCATGGCGAGCAGTTGCTGCCAGTCGGCGCGGCGCAGTTCGCGGATGGCGAGCAGCAGGGCGGCGTAGAGGGCCAGCACGGCCGCCGCGTAGAGGGCAAGCTCGATGACGTGGGCGGGGGCCGGGATGGGCGCCAAGCGGAACACCAGAAACACGAGACCGGCCGCCCCGGCGTGGACGACAAGGCTTCGGCGCAGGAAGCTATGGCCGGGCCAGGAGGCCGACGGGACGCGGTAGAGGATGAATGCGAGGAGGGTCGCGCCGAGGCTCGCGAGCGCTGCGCCGGTGGCGCCAAGACCGAGGAGCACGAAGGGGCCGATGCGTTCCGGGATGAGCAGGATGTCCAGGAGAAGCGAGGCGGCGAGCGTGGCGAGGATGACGCGCGCGGCGAAGCGGGGGCGGCCCGAGCCGATGGCGAGCGCCTGCACGGGGAGAAGGAGGCTTGTGGCGAGAGCCTGGACGCTGAGCAGCACCAGCGTCGCGGCGCCGCGCGCGAAGCGGTCGGACAGCAGCACGTGGATGATGGGGCCGGGGACCAATGCGACGACGACGACGGCCGGCCAAAGCAGCAGGCTCGTCCACCGCTCGGCCTGGTGCGCGAGCTCCCGCGCCTCGCCGTCGCGGCCCTTGCCGTGCAGCGTCGAGAGGACGGGCAGGAGGACCACGGAGAGGCTGCTTCCAAGCAGCAGGAACACCTCGCTCAGCTTGCTGGGGGCCGCGAACTGGCCCAGCTCGGAGGCGTCCCACCAGAAGCCGAGAAGGACCTGGCTGGACCACTTCGTCGCCACCTCGCCGACGGCGAGCAGCATGAGGGGGAGCGTGAAGACGAGGTATGACGCAAGGACGGGCCGCGTGGGCTTCGCGACCGG
Source organism: Thermoplasmata archaeon (assembly GCA_023269235.1). Classification (GTDB taxonomy): domain Archaea; phylum Thermoplasmatota; class E2; order JACPAO01; family JAHFTW01; genus JAHFTW01. The sequence continues at coordinate 165,033 of JAHFTW010000003.1, read as the reverse complement.
GACACGAGCGCGCAGGAACAGGACGACGGCAAGGACCAGCGCCGTCGCCTCGGCGACGAGGGCGGCCGCCATGAGGAGGTCGATGCCCGTGTCAAGCCCCATGGGGCCGGTGATTCCCAAGAGGCCGAGGAGGCGCTCGCCGAGCCCGGGGATCGGGCTCCAGCGGCCGTGGCTGGCGGCGAAGGCGACCGCGACGAGCGCGGTGAGGGCGACGGTGACCGTCGTGTTGACGAGGAGGACCGTCTCGCGCTCGCGGATGCGCCGGAGACCTTGGAAGGTCGCCACGGGGACGTCGCGCAAGGACTGCACGACGACGATCCAGAACGCCAGCACCAGCGCCGTCGGCGTCGTGTCCGTGACGGTGCGGCCGAGGCCCGTGAACCACAGCCATGCCGCCCCGCCCGCGACAAGCATGAAGAGGCCGGTGAGGCCCGCCTTGAGGGCCAGGAAGGCTCCCACGCTGGGGCCGGTCTCTTCGCCGCGCGCGATGCGGCGCACGTGCGTGGTGGGGAACCCGAGGCGCGCGACGATGCCGACGAGCGAGACAAGGGCGAGTGCGTACGCGCGCGAGCCGAGCGCGGCGTCGCCCATGTAGCGCGCGATGAGGAAGAGGGCGATGAAGCCCTGCGCGGCGCCGAGGACGTTGTTGAGGGTGACCAGGAGGCCCTGACGCGCGATCATCGCTCGCCGAAGAGGCGGCGCGCCGCCTCCAGGTCCTCGGGGAAGTCGATCTCCACGGCGCGCCGGTCGCCGATGGGGAC
>JAHFTW010000003.1:21324-164262 GCA_023269235.1 Thermoplasmata archaeon | reverse complement strand
ACCGCACCGGCTTGTCGGTGTACGGGAGCATGAACTCGATGCCCCGCTCGAAGTAGCTCTGGTCCTCGCTGTAGGCGAGCGCGCGCACGAGGAGGGCGCGGTCCGCGGGCGCGAGGTAGTTGATGCCGACGGCCTCGCCCTCGCCGTGCGTCTGCTTGTTGAGCGCCTGGAGGCGGCCGTCGCGCACCCGGTACTTGATCTCCTCGTCGCCGCACACGCGCGGGTCCACGGCGAGGCTCGTCACCGTCGGCTTGCCAAGCAGGAGCTGGAGCACGCCGTCGTCGAAGACCACGTCGCCGTTCAAGGTGACGACGCCACCCTCCGGCATCGCCTCGAGGGCAAGGAGCATGGACTTCGCCGTGTTGGTGTCCATGTAGCGCTTGTTCTCGACGAAGTGGACGCCGGGGCGGCCCTTGAGGTGGGCGCGGATGCGTTCGGCCTGGAAGCCCACGACGACCCAGGTCTCGGCGACGCCCGCTGCGGCGAGGCGCTCCAGTTGGTGGTCGAGGATGGTCTTGCCCTTGGCGCCCCAGGGGATGAGCGCCTTCGGGATGTCGTGCCCGAGGCGCGAGCCGAAGCCGGCCGCCAAGATGAGCCCGAACGGGGACTTGGCGCGCGACGGAGCCTTGGCCACGCTCGCCCACCGGTCGCCGCGTTTAAATGGGATAGGAAAGTCGCGCGGCCCGTCCTGGGAGCCGGGACCCCTTTCTGCCTCGGCGGACAGGACCACTTGCCGCCGTAGCTCAGTTGGTAGAGCAGCTGATTCGTAATCAGCAGGTCGCGTGTTCAAATCGCGCCGGCGGCTCTTTTTCCCCTTGGACGCGCCGTGCCTTGTTTCTACGGTTCGACGGCAAGGTTTTTCTCGCCGCGCGCGGGCTCACCGGCATGAAGAGCCTCTGGATGGTCTCCGTCCTCCTCGTGTCCCTGCTCGCCGGCTGCTCGAGCAGCGGCGACTCCCCCTCGACCTCGCTGGACTTCAGCGACAAAGGCCTGCAGGCCACCTCGACGACCGGCGTCATCCGCGGCGTCGTCGTGGACCTCGCCATCGCCCCCATCGCGAAGGCGAACGTCACGCTCATCGGGAAGGCCCGCAGCACCCTCGCCGACGACACCGGCCGCTTCGGCTTCGACAACCTGGAGCCTGGCACCTATTTCCTGAAGGCCTCCAAGCGCGGCTTCAGCGGCACGCAGCAGAGTGTCGAGGTCGTGGCCGGCGTCTCCGAGCCTCCCATCCTCAAGGTGCAGATGGAGCGCGACCCGACGAGCGCGCCCTACGTCGTCCCGACGCACTTCCGTGGTTTCATCAGTTGCAGCTTCAAGGCGGCCAATTTCGTCTTCGACGCGAGCAGCTGCGACCCGACCGGGCTCGCCGGCTACTCCGGCCGCGACGCCTCCTCGCCCGTCTTCGAGGCGACCCGCGCCCCCACCTACTACCAGAGTGAGATGACCTGGGAGAGCAATCAACCGATCGGGGACCAGTTGGTCACCATCCAGTGGGCGTGCAAGAAGACCGACAGCTGCCAGTCCGACGACACCTACCGCCTCTGCAACGTGCGCGGCCCGGCTCCGCTCACCTGCCGCGTCAACGCGACGACCGGCGGGGGCGGCGGGGGTGTTGGCATCAAGGAGGCCCAGCTCGGCACGAACAACACCGCGTTCATGGTGAGCATGTTCTCCAACTGCTCGCCCTGCTACAGGGACACGGGTGCGCCTGACCCGCTCGGCATCGGGATCCTGGGCGTCGGCGTCGTCACGGAGCAGACGTTCGACGTGTACAACCACTTGTTCTACAACTACAGTCCCCCCGCGGACTGGACGTTCCTCGCGACCGGCAAGGTTCCGCCGCCCCCCACCTGAGGAAGGCGCCCGACGTCCCCATCCCCAGCGGAGCGGCTATAGCGGTCGCCCCTCCTGTCCAGCCCGTGGGCAAGATCGAGGTCAACCACTCCCGCTGCATCAGCTGCGCTGGCTGCGTGGGCGTCTGCCCCGTGGACACCATCACGCTGCAGGGCCTGACCCTCACCATCGACCAGGCGCCCTGCATCAGCTGCGGCCTGTGCGTCCAGTTCTGCCCCGTCGGCGCCCTCACGCCCGGCGAGACCTACGGCGCCTCCTACACGCGCAAGGTGGACAAGGTCCTGGTGGTGCTCTAGTGCCAGCCGTCGCGGGCACGCCGGCCCTCACGGTCACCGACAAGCCGCTCGTGTCCCTTAAGCCGGGCACCATCCCGCGCGCCGTGGACACGACGGTGGACGTCCTCATCGTCGGCCTCGGCCCCGGCGGCCTCATCGCGGCGCGCGAGTTCGCCAAGCAGGGCTTCAACGTCCTCGGCATCGACCGCAAGCAGGAGCTCGGCTGGCCCAAGCGCTGCGCCGAGGGCGTGAGCGACGAAGGCCTCGCGCACTGCGGCGTCAAGCCCGACCCCGCGTGGGCGTACGGCCGCATCGAGGGCGCGGCGCTCTACTCCCCCTCAGGAAAGCGCGTCGTGCTCGAGGGCGCCGACACCTACGGCTGGGTCGTCGAGCGCAAGATCTTCGAGAAGCACCTCGCCCGCGACGCCATCCTCGCCGGCGCGAAGATCATGGTCAAGACCCAGGCCGTCAACCTGCTCAAAGACCAGGCGGGCGCCGTCGCGGGCGTGCGCGCCGAGTTCATGGGAACGCAGTTCAACATTCGCGCCAAGCTCACCATCGGCGCCGACGGCATCGACTCCTTCATCGGCAAATGGTCCGGCCTCAAGACGCTCAACCGCGTGCGCGACTACCACTCCGGGTTCCAGTACGAGATGGTCGGCGTCGCCGGCTACGAGGAGAAGTGGCTCCACCTCTACTTCGGCGAGGACGTGGCGCCCAAGGGCTACGTCTGGATCTTCCCCAAAGGCGAGGGGGTCTCCAACGTCGGCATCGGCATCCTCGCAAAGGAGTCCGAGTGGGGCAACCGCGCCCAGGACTACCTCGACCGCTGGATCGAGCGCAACCCCCAGATGTTCCAGAACGCGAGCATCACCGAGATCAACGGCTCCGGCATCCCCGTGTCGGCCCGTGTCCCCGAGCCCGTCGGCGACGGCGTGATGCTCGTCGGCGACGCCGCGCAACTTGTGAACCCCATCCATGGCGGCGGCATCATCATCGCCATGCGCGCGGCCATGATCGCGGCCCGCGTCGGCGGCGAGGCTCTCCGGGCGGGCGACGTGAGCGCCGCCAAGCTAAGGCCCTACATCGTCGAGTACCAGACGAAGGACGAGGGCGCCGTCACGGAGAAGCTCCTCCGCATGCGGTACTTCATGGAGAACCTGACGGATCGTGACTTCGAGCGGCTCGCCGACATCCTCGATGGCACGACCATCATGGAGGTCGCCAACGCGCGCTTCCCGACCTTCATCAAACTCCTCCTCAAGCACTTCCCCAAGCTCGCCCCCTTGGTCCGCAAGTACATCATGGCGGTCCAGCAGATGGAGGAGGCGAAGGCGCAGCGCGACTGGGACGAGGTCGACCAACTCCTCGCCAACGTCGAGAAGACGCTCGCCGAGCAGGCCGCGGCGTGAAGGCCCGCGACCTGCTCCGCCTCGCGCGCGTCGGCAACGCCCTCATGGCCGGCCTCGGCGCGGTCGTGGGCGGCGTCGTCGTGGCGAGCCCCGTGCCCTGGATGCGCCTCCTGTTCGCCTTCCTCGCGACCGCCTTCGTCGCGGCGTACGGCAACACCCTCAACGACCTCGCCGACCGTGACCTGGACCGCGTCGCGCACCCCAACCGCCCACTTCCATCCAAGCGTGTGACGCCCAAGCAGGCGGAGTCGGCCCTCATTGGGTTTGCCAGCATTGGCCTGGTCTGCGCGGTCCTGGCGGGCGGATACGCTCTCCTCGCGTTCGCCGCCGTCAACGTCGGCCTCCTGTACGCCTACGAGCGCTGGCTCAAGACGCGCGGCCTTGCCGGCAACGCCCTCGTAGCGCTCCTCGTGGCGTCAACGTTCGTGTTCGGGGCCGCGGCGACGGGCGCGCCCTTCGTGCAATGGCTGCCTGCCGCGACGCTCGCCTTCCTGGCGTTCATGTCCAATCTTGGCCGGGAGGTCTTGAAGGACGTCGAGGACGCCGACGCCGACCGCGGCCATCGCCGCACCGTCGCCCTCAAGTTGGGTCCGCGCCGGGCCGCCCAGGGCGCTTTGTTCCCCATCGTGGTGGCATGCTCGACCGGCGCTTCGTTCGCCCTGCATGCCCCCTCGGCCTGGTGGCGCGGGTTCCCGGCCATGCTCTTGGCGGCCGTCCTTGTGCTCGCCGCCGGGGGAATCGTCGGCTTGCGCCGCGCGAGCCTCGGCCAGCGACTCCTGAAGGCCGGCATGGCGATTGCCCTCCTGGCGTTCCTCTCTGGCCCCCTCGTCCCCCTCCTTCTGGCGCGCATGTCCTGAAGGGAGCCTTCATGAGTGCGCGACCGGTCGCTTGCGCGTGCGGTTCTGGTTCGGGCGACGCGGCCCCCGTCCACGGTTCGTGGAGGAGTACCTCAATCGCCACCTGCGGCACGGGCCGCTCCACCTGACGCTCATCGACCCCGACCGGCAAGACCCCAAGGAAGCGGCCCTGATGGCGAAGGCCGCCGCCGACGCCGGCTCGCACGCCATCATGGTGGGCGGCTCCACGCCGGAGCGCGCCCGCATCGTGGACAAGACCTGCAAGCTCATCAAGAAAGAGTCCGGCCTGCCCGTCATCCTGTTCCCCGGCGGCGCGAGCCAGGTCAGCACGCACGCGGACGCCATCTGGTGGATGAGCCTCCTCAACAGCCGCAGCCGCGACTTCCTCGTCGGCGAGCAGGTCAAGGGAGCGCCCACCGTGAAGAAGCTCGACCTGGAGACCCTTCCGATGGGCTACCTCGTCGTCGAACCCGGCGGCACCGTCGGCCGCGTCGGCCAGGTGGACCTCATCAAGCGCGACGACGAGGCGACCGCCATCGCGTACGCCCTCACCGCCCAGTACTTCGGCATGCGCTTCGTCTATCTCGAGGCCGGCTCCGGCGCCGACCGCCCCGTCCCGCCCAAGTTGATTCGTGCCGTGAAAGGCGCCATCGACATCCCCCTCATCGTCGGCGGCGGCCTCAAGACCGCCGCGCAGGCGCACGAGGCCATCGAGGCGGGCGCCGACATCATCGTGACCGGCACCCTCGTCGAGGGCGTCACGGACGTGCGCAAGACGCTCGGCGACTACCTGTTCCAGCTCAGCGAGTCCTTGCGCCGCGAGGTGCGCCGCACCCTCGTCGAAGGCGACCCGGAGACGCCGCGCCGCCCCGAGCAGGCAGACGACGAGGACGCGGAGGCGCACGCATGACCAAGGCCAGCGCCATCGCCTACCCCATCCAGGGCCTCGTCAAGTACCACGGCCTGCGCGACCCCGTCCGCCGCATCCCGTTCCATGACTCCATCAGCCTCTGCACGGGGCCCATCCACACCCACACCACGTTCGAGGTGCTGGAGGACGGCCCCGAGCGCGCCGCCATTGACGGCAAAGCCACGACGGGGCGCCCCCTGGAGCGGGTCCGCGTCGTCGTGGACGCCATCCGCGAGAAAAGTGGCGACTCGCGCCCGTTCCGGATGGAGTCCCGCAACGACTTCCCGCAGTATGTCGGCCTCGGCTCCTCCAGCTCCGGTTTCGCCGCCCTCGCGCTTGCGGCCGCGGCGGCCTACGGTTGGAAGGCGACGCCGCAAGAGCTGTCCGAGATTGCCCGCCTGGGCGCAGGGAGCGCGAGCCGCGCCGTCACCGGCGGCATCTCGGAATGGGTCGTCGCGGGCGAGCGCAGCTACAGCAGGCTACTCGTCGGCCCCGACGACCTCGCCGACTGGCGCATCGTCGTGCCGCTGGTCCAGCACGAGGAGCCGACGGAGAATGTCCACGCCGAGGTGCTGACCAGCCCCTTCTTCGAGGCGCGCAACGCGTACATCCCGTCCGCCCTCAAGGCGATGCACGAGGCGCTCCCGTCCGGGAAGGTCGCGGCCATCGCGCCCATCGCGGAGCGCGACACGCTCAACCTGCATGCCGTGACAATGACAGCCGCCAGCGGCCACATCACCTGGCGCCCCCCGACTCTCGAGGTCATGGAGCGCGTCCGCCGCATGCGGCGTGACGGCGTCCCCGTCTGGTTCAGCATCGACACCGGCGCCACCGCCTACCTCAACACGGACGCCGCGCACGAGGCCCAGGTCGCGGCCGCGGTGGGCGACATCCCAGGCGTCGCTCGCATCCTCCACCTCCGCCCCGCCGGCCCGGCGCATCTCGTGGACCGGCACCTGTTCTGAGCCTCGGCAGGCCTTTGAGGCGGCCCCGGAATGGCCGGGCGGTGGCTCAAGCTTGACCAACACCCGCGCCTTCCTCATCACCGCCATCTCCCTCCTGGGAGCGGCCCTTCTCCTGGGCCTCCTGGTCCAGCTCCTGCCCTGGAAGTCCGCCTCGTTCTCGGGAGGCGGCTTCGGGTCGGCCTCCATCCACGAGACCCTCTGGGGCACCGACGTGAGCGGCGGAGGGCAGTCGCAGTCCAAGGGCTGGTACGCCTCCAGCTTCGACTCCTCCGACGGCATCCTCATGGTCCGCATCGTGGCCCCCCTCGTCCTCGCGAGCGTCCTCGGCCTCGCCGCCGGTGGAGCCCTGATGTTGCTGCGCCGCGTTCGTCTCGGCAGCATCCTCGCCGGCGCCTTCGGCCTCGCCCTGCTCGTCTGCACCATCCTGTTCAACATCGGCCTCGACCAAGTGAACAACACCGGAGGCAGCGGCGGCTCGGGCCTCGACACCGGCGCCGGCACGCAGATGGCGTACCTCGCGGTCGCCCTCGCCCTGGGCGGGGCGGTCTTCGGGTTCCTCGCGAGCCAAGGCCCGGCGGCGACTCCCTCGGGCTCAGCGGCCCCTTCCGCGCCGGCGGCCCCGAAGGTTTGGAGCGAAGGCGACGGCTTCGCGCGCGCGGCGCCGTCCGAGCCTGCCGCGCAGCCCGCGAAGGCACCCAAGCCCGTCGCGAAGAAGGCGGCCGCCAAGCCGGCCCCGACGAAGGCCGCCGCCAAGAAAGCCCGCTAGCGACTCTACAGCAGCCGGGCGATCTCGATCTTGATGCAGCGGTCCACGACGACGTCGAGGCCGGCCGCGAGGGCCTTCTGGATGGCCCCCTCGTTGACGACGCCGAGCTGGAACCAGACCGACTTCGCCTTCACGGCAATGGCCTGCTCGACAACGGGCAGGACCTGGTCGGGGGCGCGGAAGACATCCACCATGTCCACGGGGCCCTTCGCCTGGGCGGCGGCGAGGTCGGGCACGGAGGCGACGCCGAGGACGGCGGGCGTCACGGGGTTCACGGGCAGGACGTCGTAGCCGTGGCGCTGCAGGTAGGCGAAGACCCGGTTGGAGTCCCGCGCCGGGTTGTCCGAGGCGCCCACCATGGCGATGCGGGGCTTGCGGGCCAGGAGAGCGCGCAGGGCGTCGTCGTCGCGGGTAATGTCGGGCATGGGACCTTGGAGGGCCATGGGCGGCATGAAGCCTCTTGTCCGACGGACGCCGATGGCTGCTTCCCATGCTGCACGGCAAGCGGCGGGCGCCCACCGCGCCCCTTATGGACCCCCGGCGAGGTCGAGGCTCGCGCATGGCCGACGACAAGCTGAAGCACATGGTGTTCCCCCGCCACGTCCTGGTGGGCACCAACGCCATCGACCGCCTCGGCGCGATGGTGGCCGACCTCGAGCTGGACGCCCCCGGCGTGGTCGTCGTGGACGCCAACACCAAGAAACTCGTCGGCCCCCGCGTGCGCGCCGCCCTGGAGGGCGCCGGCCTCAGGCCGACCTTCTTCGAGTCCCAAGGCGCCACCATGCAGTCGGTCTCCGCCTGCGTCAAGGCCGGCCGGAAGGCGGGCGCCGCCTGGTATGTTGGCGCCGGCGGCGGCTCGGTCATCGATGTCGCCAAGCTCGCCGCGTTCGAGCACGGCCCCGCCTGGATCAGCGCGCCCACGTCGGCCAGCCACGACGGCATCTGCTCAGGCCGCGCCAGCATCAAGGAGCGCACGGGCAGCACAAGCATCGAGGCGAAGCCCCCCGCGGCCATCGTCGCCGACACCGCAATCATCAGCAAGGCGCCCTACCGCATGCTCGCGGCCGGCTGCGCCGACGTGCTCAGCAACCTCACCGCGGTCCTCGACTACAAGCTCGCCCACCGCCTCAAGGCCGAGGAGTACAGCTCCTTCGCCGCCGTCCTGGCCCGCACCGCCGCCGAGCAGATCATGGAGAACACCAGCCTCATCCGCCCCGGCCTCGAAGAGGCAAGCTGGCTCGTCGTCAAGTCGCTCGTCGTCTCCGGCGTCAGCATGGCGGTCGCCGGCTCCAGCCGCCCCGCTTCGGGCGCCGAGCACCTGTTCGGCCACGCCATCGACAAGCTCGCCCCCGGCCCGATGCACGGCGAGACCGTCGGCGTCGGCAGCATCCTCATGATGCACCTGCACGGCGGCGACTGGCAGGCCATTCGCGACGCCCTCAAGGCCATCGGGGCCCCAACGACCGCGAAGGAGCTCGGCGTGCCGTCGAAGAAATTGGTGCAAGCGCTGACCACCGCCCACACCATCCGCCCCGACCGCTACACCGTCTTGGGCGAGTCGGGCTTGACGAAAGAGGCGGCCGAGGCGCTCGCGAAGGCGACCGGAGTGTTGTAGCGTCTGGCCTGGGCGGTCGCCGCTGCGACCGCCCCGTCCTCCGAGGGTGACGCCTGGGGGGCGGAGCCCCCCGGGCGGTTGGGTCCGGCTTGACGAAAGAGGCGGCCGAGGCGCTCGCGAAGGCGACGGGCGTCCTCTAGCCCCACAAGTGTGAAATGCGACGTCGCCAACGCGGCGCCCGGAGGCGGCGATGACACTGACCCTGGTCCCGGAATCGTCCGCCTCCGTCGGAGCGCGCTTCCGCTTCCTCGGCCCCAACAAAGGCGAGGAGTGTAAGGGCTGCCCGTTCCAGAAACTCTGCTTCGGCCTGGCGCCCGGCCACGACTACCAGGTCACCGCCGTGCGCGGCGTCAGCCACCCGTGCGGCCTGCACGACGGCGGCAAAGCCCACGTCATCGAGGTGGCCGAGACATCGTTCGCGAGCAGCCTGGAGACGCGCCACCTGCGCGGGACCGCGGCGGCCTGGGCGCCCGTTGCGTGCGGACGCCCCGCCTGCCCATCCTACGGCCTCTGCCACCCCGTCGGGGCCAAAGCGGGCGCAAGGCACGCCATCGAGACCAACGAGGGCCCCCTGCCGTGCCCGGCCGGGTTCGACCTCGTCAAGGTCCGTCTCCGGGTGATGTGAGCCGCTAACGGGACGCGGCGCCGCGCAGGAGCGGGTGCTCGTCCACGAACGTGGGGTCGTCGAGCTTGCGGGCCAGCTTGCGGACCTTGCGCTCCAGCTTCGCGAGGTGACGGGCATCGGCGCGCTCGAACTTCACTTCGAGGTTGCCCTGCCGCTTCGCCATGCGGCGGCGGAAACGCTCGGACTTCTTGCCGAGGCGGTGGCTTGCGAGCGGAAGGGCGACGAGCGCAGGGGCCGGCGGGAGCTGGGCGGCCTCCGGGCGCGGCGCCTTGGGGACCGGGAGGCCCTTCTTCTCGGCCTTCCGGGCCTCCTTGGCGTGCTTCTCCTCGGCGCGCGCGGTGCTCTTCGCCGCGACCTCCGTGAGCTTCGCGCACAGGGTCTTCCACTTGCGCGTCTCCTTGCGATGGAGCTTCGCGGCCTTGCGGTCGAGCTTGCGCTGCAGTTTGGCGTCGAGGCGGTCGGCTTCTTGGAGCGGCTTCGCGATGGCCTTCTGCCATGACGCCTTCCAGCGCGTGTAGGACTTCTCCTGCTTGAGGATGAGACGCTCGCGCTTGCGGCCGCCCTTCGTGCCCTTCTTGTAGGCCCGGTACCAGAGCAAGGCGCTGCGGTATTCGTCCTCCATGAGGTAGTGGCGCACGACGTACCAGGCGCGCTCGTCCTTCGCCTTGAGGTGCTTGAGGTACACTTTCTCGACGGGGATGAGCCACGGCTTCTGCGGCTTGCCCAGGATCTCCTCGTCGAGCTTCTCCTTGCGGCGCTTGATGAAGAGGAGGAGCAAGATGATGGCGAGGATGGCGACGATGACCCAGAACGTGTTGAGCGGGTCCACGTACACGCCGGAGATCTGGGCCATCACGGTGACGAGGCGGGGGTTGGCCGGGTTGTCACTGGAAGCCACCGCGAAGGACACCTGGCAGGTCTTGGCGAAGATGTTGGTCTCAGGGGGCGCCTGCAGGGTGATGGGGACCACCCTGCGCTGCTTGGCCTTGAGGACCAACGGCGCGGGAGGGACCGCGCCCAAACCGCACTCGTTGCCCTTCGCCTCGAACGAGAATCCGCGCGGCACCGTGGCCTGGTTGACCAACTCGATCGAGGCCTGCCCGATGTCGCGCGGCCCGAGCTTGAGCGACCCGAGCGGGTTCGCGGAGAAGCCTGCCACGCCCGTGGTGAAAAAGAGCACGATGGCGCTGACCTCACGCGGGCCGCTGTCGGCGGCGCCCGTGGCGATCACCGCGATGAGGCGGACCTGGAGGTAGGGGTTGACGACGGTGAAGTCGGGGACGACGGCCAGGGCCACGGGCGTGTCGGTCCCGCCGTACGTGATGACACTGCTGGGCGTGTAGACGATCCAGCCCGCGGTGTCGTTGCCGATCTTCTCCACGCGCCAGGAGACCGTGTGAGGCTGCAAGGCAGTGCCCGGGGCCCCAGGGACGAGCCCGGCGGGCGTGTCCCGCGAACCGTCATGCAGGACGAACTGGGCATGGACCAGGTCGCCCACGTGCGAGGATTCCGGGTTGGAGGTCAACTCGAGCCCGAAGGCGTAGACCGCGTCGCCGGCGCTTTGCGCGTGGACGGGAAGGCCTGCGAAAAGAGCGACGAAAAGGAGGGTGGAAGGGAGAAGGATGCGCAAATGGCGTCCCTACTGGCGGAGCCGGCGGGAGACCAGGGCGGTGCCCAGGACGGCCGCGAAGACCAGGAGGGGCTCGGGGCCGGGGACGTAGATGCCGCGGACGCGGGCCAGCATGGTCACGGTGTACTCCTGACCGACGTTGGCGGTGTCCTTCTGCGAGCTGGGCGTAATCTTCAGCTGGAAGGTGGTCTCCTGGTTGTTCCAGCCGTTCTTGTGCGGCGTGGCGATCTGGAAGGGCACGACGCGCGAGGTGGCGCTGCCGCCCTTCTTGGCGGTCTCCAGGACGAACGAGCTGGGGATGACGGGCTGCCAGCCGGAGTCGGCGGCGGCCTTGTTCTCGACCAGGTTGAAGTTCACGTTGGACTCGGAGTTGCCGAGGTTGTCCACGCGGATGTTGTAGGTGATGGGGGCCTGGGGGCCGGCCTCGCCGATGGCGTTCTCGAGGCTGGTGCTCAGGATGCCGCGGTAGGCTGCGACGACCGAGAAGGGGACGTTGCTGTCCGACGTCTGGGGGATGGCCCCGACGGCGCCCATGTGGGCCTTCATGGTGCAGGTGATGGTGGTCTCGCCGGGGGCCTCCTCCGTCACCTTGACGATGAACTTGGAGGTCTGCTCGACCTTGCCCGTGGTGGCGGCGCCCTGGCCGAGCGGGATGAGCTCGGAGAAGCTGCCGAGGACGACGACGCCGGGCTTGTTGCACTCGACCGGGGCGACCCAGGTGAGCGTCGTGGACGTCTGGACGGCGCCGACGAGGGGGGTGGCCGCGTTGCCGAACGTGTAGGTCCAGGGGATGCTGAGCTCAGTCTGGTCGATGTCGACTTTCTGAGGGGAGCCGGTGCCGGTGGCAGTTTTGAGAGTGAAGCTGGCGGGCGGGACGCCGGTTCCACCTTGGGCGGTCGCGGGGACGGCGAAGGCCGACAGAGCCATCGTCGCCACGAGGGCGACCATCGCGAGATTTTGAACGAGCTTCAAGGTCTTCATGGTTCCACCGGACGGTGTGCCGTGCCACAGAGGGCCGCGGTTCAACCGTCTCACATTCTCTCATTTAGTTAAGGGTTCTGGTTATCATCCTTGAGGAGCCGGGGAGCGAAGCGGACGGCGCCATCCACGCCCTTCCAGTCCAGGGGTCCCGAGAACGGGTTGGACCCCGCGAGCGACCAGCTGAACGTGTCGGCGCGCTGGTTCCAGAACACCCGGGTCGCTCCGCCAGGGTTGCTCAGGCTCGTGAAGTCGAGGAGACTGCCATCGCCTCGCGCGGCTTGGAAGTCCACGGCGACCCACGGGTGGTCGGGGCTGGCGCCGCAAGAGCCGGGCGGGACCGCCGCGGGTTCGAGGGGCTTGGCGTCCTGCTCGGAGCCCGTCGCCTGCCACTCCCCGGTGGCCGGGGCGCGCAACGGGCTGTCCGCCAGCCGGAGGAGGAGGTGGATGGAGCCGGAAGGAGCCCGGAGCGTGAGGAATCCGGGGGCGGCGGTCTGCCGGACGTCCGGGAACGGGTCCACGCCATCCATGCAACCGTCGCCATCCGTGTCCTTGACGATGGGGTTGCCGCCGTAACGGATCTCGGCGCCGTCGTTGAGGCCGTCGGCGTCCGAGTCGGTGGCCAGCGGGTCGCTGTGGTAGGTGTTGACCTCGACGCCGTCGGAAAGTCCGTCGCCATCCGTGTCCCAGACGTCGCCGCGGGTGCGGTAGCCAGAGTCGCTGGACGTGTTGCTTGGGTCCGCGCAGGCCGCGGCCGACTTGAGGCGGACCTCCTGGCAGTCGGAGAGCCCGTCGCCGTCGGTGTCGGCGGCGTGCGGGTCGAGGTGGAAATAGGCCTTGTAGAGGTCCGGCAGGCCCGCGCCGGACGTGTCGCGCCGGGTGGGGTCGCTCGAAACGTGGTACGTCGTGGTGCCGTTGGGGCCGACGACGGTGACGTCCCAGCCGGCCTTCTCCTCCGAGTCCAGAAGCCCGTCCTGGTCACTGTCCGCACCCTGGCCACTGCTGGCGCACCCCGCCAAGGCCGCGGCGACGAGGAGGGTCAGCAAGCCGAGGGCGAGCAAGCGCACGCGGCACCCACAGAGGCGGCGGTTTAGCGTTTTGTGGATGGAGGCGGCGACTCAGACGAGGGATCGGAGGAGACTGGAGGGGCCCGACCGAGAACCGCACGGCGCTGGCGGCGAACCCACAACGCGAGCGCCGCCAGGCCGACGACGGCAAGGAACGCAAGGACCGCCGTGTGCTCGTAGTTGAGCCACGCGTAGTCGGTCGAGAGTTCTGGCGCTCCCGGGGTCGCCCCGCCCTCGGCGATGGGCGTCGTCTCCCCGGTCTGCAAATTGACGTGGATTTCATAGAACAGGAAGAAATCGAGGTTCGAGAGGGGCCAGAAGAGCAGGACACCGCCGGCGAAGATGTCGAGGAGGAGGTGGCTGGCCCAGTAGTAGGAGGCGAGTAGAAGAGCGACCGGCCAGCCGGGGCGGGCCGCGAACGCGAGAAAACGGCTTGTCGGGTCGCGGCGGCGCCACAGGACGATGCAGGCAAGCAGCAGTGCGAGGGGAATCCAGAGGTTGTGCGTCCACACGCGGTGCTCGCCGGGAGAGAAATAGTCAAGGTCTGGAACCCACACGACGGGCGCCATCCACATCACCCAGGTCCTCGGCAATCTCCGGAAGAACGCGAGCGCGACGAGGGCCGGGATGACGATGTGCGGGACCCAGGAGACCATGCGGCGCCGCGACGGCAACGGCGGGGCGGCTTATGCGCTTTCGTCGTGGCCCGCGTCGCGCGCCATGCGGCGTTTCTCCTTGTCGGCGAGCGCGGCCTTGCCGGGGCCCGACGCCTTGCGGAGGCCGGCGAGGGCGGGGGCCGCTGCGCCCGAGTCGGGCGCCTCGGAAACCTCCTCGTCGACGTCGCCCGAGTCCGTCGCCACGTCGTCGCGGCGGGTGACGAGCTTTCCCTGCTCCCCGAGATACTTCTGCGACGCGGGGGTCTGGAACCCCTCGCGACCGAAGCGCTTGAGGGTATTGGAGAGGATGCCGAGCACGTTGTGGACCTCGAAGGTGTCGGGGCGGCTGCGGCCGATGACCTTGCGCCACACGCCGCGTGCGGTCTTCTGGCGCCAGTCGCGCGACTCCGTCTCGTCCACGATGGCGTCCCAGGCGCGGTTGAGGGCGGCGAGCGCGTCGGGCTCGAGGGTGCGCTCGCGCGTGATGCTCGCGGCGCCGAGGCGGAACGACTCGTAGCAGCACAGCGTCGCGGCGTGGGCGAGGTTGAGGCTGTTGTAGTCGGCCGTGGGAATCGTGACGAGCTGGTCGCAGCGCTCGACCTCGTTCTGCGTGAGGCCGGCGTCCTCGCGGCCGAAGACCCAGGCGAGCTGGCCGTCCCAGTCGCGCAGGGACTCCATGACATCGCGGATGTCACTCGGCTTGCGCAGGAAATGGTTGGGGGCGAGGGCGGAGCGTGCCGTCGTCCCGATGACAAGGCTCGTTCCGACAAGGGCTTCGTCCAAGGTCGCGAAGATGGGCGCGCGCACGAGCAGGTCCTTGGCGTGGACGGCGCGGCTGAGCGCCTCGTTGGAGCGGATGTCGCACGACGGGGCGACGACGCGGAGGTCGGTGACGCCGAAGTTGGCCGCCCCGCGCGCGACGGCCCCGACGTTGCCCGGGTGCTGCGGCCCGACGAGGATGACGACGGGGGGCTTCACGGCGTCGGCGACGGGGTGGGGGGTTTCAGGCTTTCTTGACTGGCGCGGCCCCCGGCGTTTGCTTCATATCGGTCGCCCGGCATGGTTCGTCCGCCCTCTGGGGCCCTTTCTCGGAGACCCTCATGGACATCCTCGACGCGGCGCACGGCCTCTCGGTCCCCGGCGCCCACGGCCTCCCGCCGCTCCCCACGCGCCTTGGCGGCAACGGAGCTGATGGTCCCGTCACCGCGAAGACCGGCACGACGACGCTCGCCATCGCCTGCCCCGACGGCGTCGTCATGGCGACCGAGAAGCGCGCCACCATGGGCCACCTCGTCGGCCACAAGAACACCCAAAAACTGTTCGCCGTGGACACGCACCTCGCCATGACGACCGCGGGCCTGGTCGGCGACGCGCAGATGCTCGCCCGCCACCTCCAGGCGCAGGCGCAACTCTACCGCTACAAGCGCGACAGCCCCCTGCCCGTGCGCGGCGCGGCGACCCTGCTTGGCAACATCCTCAACGGCGTGCGCTACACGCCCTACTGGGTCCAGCTCATCGTGGGCGGCCACGACGACAAGGGCGGCTCCGTCTATTCCGTGGACGCCGCCGGTGGCTGCATCCCCGAGACCTGGACCGTGAGCGGCTCCGGCTCGCCGTTCGTGTACGGTGTCCTGGAGGACCGCATGGGCGACGAACTCTCCGTCAAGGAGGGCGTGGACCTCGCCATCCGCGGCCTGAACGCAGCCATGCGCCGCGACTCCGCGAGCGGCAACGGCATGGACATCGCCGTCATCGACGCGAACGGTTTCCGCCGCCTGGAGCAGACGGACATCCTGAAGCGCCACAAGGCCCTCAAGCTCCCGACCTCGTTCGTGGATTGAGCCTCCCTTCCCGGTTCTTTCCCTCGATTCCCCTTCCTTCCCTTCTTCCTGCCCTCTTCCCCGTTTTCTGGTGACCCATGGCCTCCGTCGAAGACCTCCTTCGTGACCTCCGCAAGCAGGTGGACGCGCTCCTTCCGCGCAGCGTGGACGTGAGCGACCTGGACTTCGAGGCGCACGAACTGGTCCTCGTCACCAAGACGCCCGCCGCCTTCGCCGAGGACGGCCAGCTCATCCGGAAGCTCGCCAAAGGCCTGCAGAAGCGCATCGCCGTCCGCCCCGACCCGTCGGTCTTGATGAAGGCGGAGGCGGCCGAGACGAAGATTCGCGCCATCGTGCCCGCGGAGGCGGGCATTGCCGATTTCTGGTGGTCCGCCGCGACGGGCGAGGTCACCCTGGAAGTGCAGCGTCCCGGCATGGCCATCGGTCCGCAAGGCTCGACGCTCAACGCCATCCGCGCCGCCGTCGGTTGGAACCCGCGCGTCGTGCGCGCCCCGCCCATCGCGAGCCGCACCATCAAGGAGGTCCGCGCCTACTTGCAATCCGTCGCCGAGGAGCGCCGCAAGTTCCTGCGCCGCGTCGGGCGCCGCATGCACCGCAGCGTGTCGGAGGGCGAGAAGTTCGTCCGCATGACCGGCCTGGGCGCGTGGCGCGAGGTCGGCCGCAGCTGCAGCATGCTGCAGACGCAGGATTCCAAAGTGCTCGTGGACTGCGGCGTCAAGTTTGAGGAGAACGACCCCGCGACGCCGATGTTCTGGCTCGGCGAGGTGCAGCCGTTCTCGAGCCTCGACGCGGTCGTTCTCACGCACGGCCACCTCGATCATTGCGGCCTCGTGCCGCTCCTGTTCAAGTACGGCTACGACGGGCCTGTCTACTGCACGCCGCCGACGCGCGACATCCTCGCGCTCCTCGCGATGGACTACATCCGCGTCGCCGAGATGCAGGGCCAGAAGAAGCCGTACGACGCCGAGCATGTCCGCCACGCGCTGCGCAACTGCATCACCGTGGAGTGGGGCGAGACGACGGACATCGCGCCCGACATCCGTCTCACCTACAACGACGCCGGCCACATCCTGGGCAGCAGCGTGAGCCACTTCCACGTCGGCGACGGCCTCTACAACGTCGC
The DNA here is from genome assembly GCA_023269235.1 of Thermoplasmata archaeon. GTDB lineage: Archaea > Thermoplasmatota > E2 > JACPAO01 > JAHFTW01 > JAHFTW01. Next base: position 147,685 of record JAHFTW010000003.1, on the reverse strand, counting down.
GTTCTCGGGCGACATCAAGTTCGAGCGCAGCTGGCTCTTCAACCCGGCCAACAACAAGTTCCCCCGGCTCGACGCCGTCATCGTGGAGAGCACGTACGGTGGCAAGGACAACACGCAGCCGAGCCGCGTCGAGGCGTCGGAGGCGACAAAAGCCGTGCTCGCCCGGGTGCTCGCGCGCAAAGGCAAGGTCGTGTTCCCGGTCTTCGCCGTGGGCCGCAGCCAAGAGGTCATGCTGGTCATCGAGGAGCTGATGCGGACGGGCCAGGTCCCCCGCGTCCCCGTCTACCTCGACGGCATGATCTGGGAGGCGACCGCGCTCCACACCGCGTACCCGGAGTACCTCAACGACGGCCTCAAGCAGCGCATTTTCAAAGAGAACGACAACCCGCTCCTGTCGGGCATCTTCAAGCGCGTGGACTCGCACGACATGCGAAAGCGGGTCTGCGACTCTTCCGAATCCTGCGTCGTCCTCTCGACCTCCGGCATGCTGGCCGGCGGCCCCATCATGGAGTACATGCGGGCCTGGGGGGGCGACGCGAAGAACGCCCTCTGCTTCGTGGGCTTCAACGCGGAGGGCTCGCTTGGACGCAAGCTCCAGCGCGGCCTGCGCGAGATGCCCATCCAGGAAGGCGGCGTGTCAAAGTCCATCCGCATCGAGATGGAGCTTGAGACGATTGACGGCTACTCGGGCCACTGCGACCGGCGCCAGCTCATGAACTTCATCCAGACCATGGACCCCAAGCCGAGCCTCGTGCTGTGCGGCCACGGCGAGGCGTCGAAGTGCATCGACCTCGCGGCGAGCATCACGGAGAAGTTCGGCATCGAGGCGCGGGCCATTCAGAACGCAGAGACCGTGCGGTTCAAGTGAGGCACTGCATCGACCGCAGACGCGCGACCGCAGCGGCAAGCGAAGCACGGCACCTTGGCCCTGGACGGCGTTGACGGCCCACGAAGACGGCCTCCTTCCGGAGAAGCGCCCGGGAGGTGGTGCCCCCGCCCCCGCTCAGGGCCGGGTGTGGCTGAGGTCGCTGGCTGTGAGGTCCGGGACCTCGCGGACGGCGTGGAACCGTCCTGAGATCCCCTTGAGCCAGGGCGGCGTCACGAGCGTGGTGGCAAGGACGACGAAGACGATGGCCGCGTACTGGGGTTGGCCGACGAGGCCATGCTCCAGGCCGAAGAGCGCGAAGATGAGCCCGACCTCCCCGCGCGGCACCATGCCCACGCCGACGGCCAGGCGATCGGCCTGCTTGCCCATCACGCCGAAGCCCGCCAGGAGCTTCGACCCGACCGCGAGGACGGTGAGTGCCACGCCGACCGCGAGGGCCAGCGGTCCGGCGGGGCCGGTGAGCTGGCCCACGTCCACCCGGACCCCGAGCAAGACGAAGAAGAGGCCGACGAACAGGCCGGCGACTGGCTGCGTCTGCTCGAACAGCTCGTGGTTGTGCTTGCTTCCCGACAGCGCCAGGCCGGCGGCGAACGCGCCTACGATGGGGGCGAGGCCGGCCAGGCCCGCCGCCGCCGAGAGCGCGATCATGAACGCGAGGCCGATTCCCAGGAGCGCCGCCGGTCCAGGAACAAGACGGGTCACTGCCTCGAAGATGCGGGGCACCAGCCACGCCCCGGCGGCGAGGGCGACGACGAGGAACAGGACGGCGATGCCGGCGACCTTGGCGATGGCGACCCCGCCGACCGAGCCCGGGTCCTGGACCAAGCCGCTCACGACGCCGAGGATGATGAGGCCAAGGACGTCGTCGAAGACGGCGGCGCCAAGGATGATGCGGGATTCAGGGGAGGCCAGCACGCCAAGCTCGCGCAGGACGCGCGCGGTGATGCCCACGCTGGTCGCGGCGAGCGTCGCGCCCACGAAGAGGTGCAGGAGCCACGGCTGGCTGGCGGCCACGGGGGTCTCCGCCCAGTCGAAGGAGCGGGCCAGGAGCCAGCTGGCGCCGTACCCGGCGACGACGCTGAACAGCACGCCGTAGGTCCCGACGAGGGCCGCCGATCCGCCGACGCGCTTGAACTCCTTCAGGCTCGACTCCAGGCCGACCTGGAACAGCAGGAGCAGGACGCCGAGCTCCGCGAGCACTCCCAGGACCGCGTCGGAGTTGAGGCCGTGCAAGGCGTCGAGGCTGGAGGGGAGCAACGAGCCGTCCGACGGCGCCGGGATCCATCCGAAGAGGGATGGCCCGATGAGGATGCCCGCCAGGATTTCGCCCGCCACGGCAGGCTGCCGCAGACGGCGCGCCACCTCGCCACCCACTTTGGCGGCGACCAGGAGAAGGGCAACACGCAGGAGAATCTCCATCTCGCTCGACCCGGCCATGGAGGGCACCAAGGAGTGCGCTGTCAAAGCCATGCCGGGTCTGGCCGGTCCTTCGCAAGGCGTATAGGCGCCCCTGAGGTGAAACCTTCATGGACAAGCTGGTCCCCCTCCTCCTTCGCGGCGGGGCAGGAGCCCTTCTCATTGCGGCGCTCGGGTTCGCGAGCGACCGGCTCCCCGCCGCCTTCGGCGCCCTCCTCGCTTCCATCCCCACCACGACGGCGGTGAGCCTCTTCTTCATCGCGCAGGACCAGGGCATCCCGTTCGCGGTCGCCGCGACCTCGTCGAGCGCATTCACGCAGGTCGCCAACATCGCCTTCGCCGGCACGTTCGCGGTCCTGGCGTGGTGGCTCTTCCCCCGCAAGCCCGTGTGGGCCGCCGTTGCTTCCATCGGCGCACACGCCCTCTTCACGCTTCCCTACTTCATCATCGTCGGCGCCGCCGGCGCACCTCTCGCCGTGAACCTCGCCCTCTACGTCCTGCTCCTCGGGGCCGGTCTCGCGGTGCGGCGCTGGATTCTACGGCAACCCAACAAGGAGCCCTCGCGGAGTCGGCCGCCTTTGCGCTCGAGCCTCGTTCAACGGATCCTCCTCGGGGGTGGCCTGGTGATGGGGGCCACCGTGGCGGCCGACCTCCTGGGCCCTAGCTTCGGCGGGGTCTTCGCGAGCTTCCCCGTGACGTTCATCTCGCTTCTTCTTGTCGCGTACCGCAACCGCACGTTGAGCTACTTCCTGGAGCAGGCCCTTGGCGTCATCCCCAACACGTTGAGCCTGCTCACCTACATCCTCGGGGTCCATTTCTTGTATCCGCGACTTGGCATTGCTTGGGGCACCGCGGCGAGCTACGCGCTCTTCGCCGCCGTCGCGGCCCCGATTGGGCTTTGGAGCCTGCGCCAGATTCGCCACGGCAACGAGCGCATCGCGCCAGCCGCCGAGGTCCAAGCCGCGTTCGAGGAGCCGCAGTAGGGAGGCCGTTCAGATCGCGCCGGCGCGCACGAGCCGTGCGCCGTTGGGGTCGAAGCCCAGCTCGACGAGCTTGCCGTGGCCTTCCAGCACAGCGCGCGCCCGCGCCAGCGCCGGCTCGCGACCAGCGACCCACAGGGTCGTGCCGAGCATGGACTGACCCCACAGGATGTCCTTGGGAAGCGCGTCGGCCAGGTCCTCTAGGGTCGGGGGAAGGAGGCCGAGCTGGAGCGTGAACGCCTGCGACTCGCGCAGCATCGCGTCCCACGCCATCGGCCGTCCGGCGGCGACAATGCGGTCCACGGCGGGGTCGGCGAGTTCGCGGGTGCGCTCTTTCCAGTCCGCGTCGCGGATGATGCGCGGCGTCGCGATGCCGGGGCCGGCCACCAGATACAGCATGCGGACGCCCGCCGGCGGGTCGATGCGCATCGCCCAGCCATGGGGCGGGATGCCGGGCTTGATGCGCACCTCGCCGGAGCCGTTCCAGGACCCGATGGCGTCCCCGAGCCCGGTGCCCGAGGCGACCTCGGCCGCGTGCGTGGCGGCGAGGGCGGCCTCCGGCTCAAGGCCGAGCTCCGAGGCGGCGGCGAGGCAGGCCGCCAACGTGCCGGCGGCGCTCATGCCGAAACCCTGCCCGATGGGGAGGCCGAACGCCAGGTCCACGGCGAGGGGGACGCCGGGCGCAAGACGTCCGAGCGCCGCCTCGGTGACTGGAAGATCCGTCGGTTGGCCTGCAACGCGGACCGAAGCCCGCTCTGCGCGCCGCACCGTGGCCGTCGCGCCTGCGTCGACGCTCCAGCCGGCGCCCCGCGAGCCCTTGGCGAGCGGGTCGGCGGCCTCGTCGTGGACCGCGAAGAGGCCCGAGACGTGGCCCGGCGCGAACGCCGTCGCGGTCACTTCTTGGCCTCAAGCTGGGCGACGGCGCGGGCGACCTGCTCGAGCGTCACGGCCTTCGGGCCCTTGAACGTCTTCGCGGCGCGGGCCGTGACGAGGGTGAGCGTGCTCGACTTGGCCCCGAACGCGGCGTCCGTGTTGGCGACGACGGCCTGCGCCTTGTAGCGCTTCAGCCGGTCGCGCGCCTTTGCGACGAGCGTCTTGGCGTTGGTCTCCGCCTTGAACGCGACGAGCGTGGCCTTGGGCGCCTTCTTGCGGATGGCCTCGATGGCCTTCGGCATGGGCTTGAGCTGGAGCGCGAGGCCCTTCTCGCTGGGGAGCTTCTGCTTGGCAGGAACGGTCGCGAAGTCGCCAAGAGCGGCGGGCATCCAGGCTTGCGCGAAGCCGGACAGGTCGGTCGCCTTGACAAGGTCGAGGAGGTCCTGGACGGTCTCATAGCGGCGCGCGCACGGGTCGAGCCATTCGGGGACGTCGGTGGTGGCGCGGCCCATCCAGAGGGCGACGTCGGCGCCGAGGCGGTGGAGCGCGGTGGCGAGGTGGATGCCGGTCGCCCCGGAGGACCGGTTGGTGAGGATGCGGATGGGGTCGAGAGCCTCCGCGCTGGCGCCGGCGACGACAAGGACGCGCTTGCCCGCGAGCGGACCCTTGGATTTGGGCGTGTTCGCGAGCCGGTGGATGACTGCCTCAACGATGGCCTCGACATCGGCGAGTTTCGCCTTCTTCTCCTCGCGCAACGGCTCGACCCAGGTGACGCCGAGCGTCTCGATGAGGGTGCGCTGATGGGCCGCGACGATGGGGTGGTCCAGCATCGCCTCGTGCATCGCGGGCGCGACGACTACCGGAGTCTTCGTGCCGAACGCGACGGTGGCGCAGGTCGTGATGACCGTGTCGTCGATGCCGAGCGCCATCTTGCTGACCGTGTTCGCGGTGGCGGGCGCGACGAGCAGGATGTCCGCCTTGCCGGGGACGTCGCCGAGAAGCTGGACATGCTCGACCTGGCCGGTGAGGCGCGTGATGGGCTTGCGGCCGGTCGCGAATTCGAGGGCATCGGGGTGGAGGATGCGCGTCGCCGCCTCGGACATGACGGGGACGACCGTGGCGCCGTGCCGGATGAGCTCGCGGGCCAACTCGACAGACTTCACCGCCGCGATGGAGCCGGCGACCCCGAGCACCACGGTCTTGCCCTCCAGGTGCCGGCTCAGGCTGCCGCGGATGTTCTCCACCGGGTGCACGCCGATGCCACAGCCGCCGCCGTAAAAAGGCCAAGCCCCTCCGCCCCTTGTGCTGTACCGGGAGTTGGCGGCCTTCTTCGAGCGGCTCGAGGCCACCCCCGGTCGGCTCGGGATGACCTCCATCCTCGTCGAGCTCCTGGGTCAGGCCAAGCCCGCCGAGATGACGCCCGTCGTCCGCCTGCTCCAGGGCGCTGTGGCCCCCGACTGGGAAGGCATCGAGGTCGGGCTCGCCGAGAAGCAGATCCTCAAGGCACTGGCCATGGCGCAGGGTTCCTCCACCAAGTCCGAGGAGACGCTCACCAAACTGGAGGCGCTCTACCACGAGAAAGGCGACCTTGGCCTGGCCGCCGAGGCCGTCGTCGGCGCGTCGAAGGGCAAGCAGGCGAGTCTGTTCGGCGCCAGCGACCTCACCGTCGCCGCCGCGTTCGCCAGCATCGAGGCGCTCGCGCGCACCACGGGCACCGGCTCGCAGGAAGCCAAGCAGCGCCTCCTCTCCAAGCTCCTTCTGGAGGCGTCGCCTCTTGAGGCGCGCTACCTCACGCGCACCATCGCCGGCCGCCTCCGCCTCGGCGTCGCCGACATGACCTTCCTCGACGCCCTCGCCGCCTGGCGCATCGGCCGCGGCGTCCGCAGCGTCACCGACATGGAGGACGCTGAGCGCGCCGAGCAGGAGGCACTGCGCGCGACCTTGGAGAAGGCGTACGACTTCCGCAGCGACCTCGCCATCGTCGCGACCGCGCTCGCCACCGGCGGGCCCGACCTGGTCGCCAAGCTCGGCGTCGCGTACGGGACCCCTGTGCGCCCGATGGCGTCGGAGCGCCTCAAGACGTTGGGCGAGATCCTCACGAAGATGGAGGGCCGCGTCGCGATGGAGTACAAGTACGACGGCCTGCGGGTCCAAGCCCACGTCTCCCCCGCTGGCGTCCGTTTGTTCAGCCGCCGCCTCGAGGAGCTCACTGCGCAGTTCCCCGACGTCGTGGCCGACCTCGCGGCGCACTTCAGGGGCCGGTCGCTCATCGTGGAGGGCGAGGCCATCGCGCTCGACGCCAACGGGCGCATGCGGCCGTTCCAGGACGTGAGCCGGCGCCGCGGTCGCAAGACCGACCTCGACGCCGCCGTGAAGGAGATCCCCATCACGCTGTTCCTCTTCGACTGCCTCGCCGACGGCTCCGGCCCGACGATGGACCTCCCGTTCGCGGAGCGCCGCGCCCGCCTCGCCGGCCTGCTCGGGAAGGGCCACGACCGCATCCGCCTCAGCGCCATCGAGGAGGTCTCCGATGTGGCTGCGATGGAGGCGTTCTTCGACAAGGCGGTCGAGGAGGGCGCCGAGGGCATCATGTGCAAGGACCCGCGCGCGCCGTACAAGGCGGGCAGCCGCGGCTTCGCCTGGATCAAGTTCAAGACCGACTACACCGAGGCGCTCGTGGACACGATGGACCTCGTCGCCGTCGGGGCCTTCTACGGTCGCGGCCGGCGCGCCGGATGGTACGGCGCCGTCCTGATGGCGGCCTACGACGACGAGGCGGGCGTGTGGCGCAGCCTCTGCAAGCTCGGCACGGGCTTCGACGACGCGACGCTCGAGACGCTCAAGCCGCGCTTCGAGCCGCACGTCGCGCCGAAGCGGCCCGCGAAGGTGGACTCGGAGATGGAGCCCGATGTCTGGTTCGAGCCCAGCGTGGTGATGGAGGTGCAGGCCGCGGAGCTGACCCTCTCGCCCATCCACCGCGCCGCGTGGGGCCTTCTGAAACCGGGGGCCGGGTTGGCCGCGCGCTTTCCGCGCTTCACGCGCTGGCGTGACGACAAGACGGCGACGCAGGCCACCTCCGTGAAGGAAGTCGTGCGCCTCTACGAGACGAAGGGCTGAGCCCGGGCGACGCTGCGCCTCGCCCCTATTTCGAGGAGTCCGCGGTGATCTCGCCGAGCGTCGTGGCGTCCAGCATCCAGGCGAGCGTGTACGCGCTGTGGACGACGGTGGCGAAGCCTTTCTCGAAGTTGGCGCGGCCGCCGACGACGTCGTAGACGTGCTGGACGGTGTCCTGCGGCATGTGGTACTGGTCGTACGTGGACGCGGTGCGGCCGCCGGCGAAGCGGATGGTCGGCACGTGCGCCGACTTGAAGGTCGCCTCGTCGGAGTTGCGGTCGTTGAAGGGGAACGCCTCGACGCCCTCGATGGGGTATTGGAGCACGTCGTGCAGCGTGGCGTTGACGAACGGGAACAGGGACTCGCCGTACTCGTCGCCGACCCAGGCGTAGAACTTCCACGCGTAGCCGGGCCAGTTCATGCCGGTCATGTCGAAGCCGAGGTACCAGTCGAGCGTGAAGGGCTTCTCCGCGTTGAGGTAGCCGAGGTAGGCTTCGGAGCCGACGGTGCCGACCTCCTCGCCGTCGAAGAGCAGGCAGACGAGGGTGCGGTCGAGCTCGACCTTGCTGAGCGCATCGCAAGAGGCGACGACCGCCGCGGTGCCGGCGCCGTTGTCGTAGGCGCCGTAGATGGTCGCCGTCTGCGTGTCGTAGTGGCCCCCAAGGGCGATGGCGTGGCTGGGGTTGGTCTTGCCGACCTTGACCGCCTCGACGACGTGGACGGAGACGGGGCCCGTCGTCGTGGGGACGGTGACGCCCATGGCGCCGGCGGGGAAGTCCATGACGCGGACCGTGTAGCCGAAGCCCCGCAGCTCGGACGCGATGGCCTCGCGCGCCGCTTGGTTGTTGGGGGAATAGACGTCGCGTTTCGGGTTGCCGTTGACGAACGATTCCCACCAGTCCACGCCGGTCTTGGGGGACCAGGAGGTCGGGGGGACGGCGGCGCCGAGGACCTGGGCGAGGCTCTTGCCGGAGGCGGGCGCCGACGCCGGGTCGGCGGCCGTCTGGGTCTTGACGCAGCCCGCAAGGAGGGCGGCGAGCGCGACGGCCAAGACGACCACGGTGCGCGTCATCATCGCCCCTGCCGACGGAAGGGAGGCCTTGAGGCTTGTGAAACCCGGCCCCGTCACGAAGGCACCCGAGGCGGGGCGGGGGCGCCGGAGGACCGCCCCTCAAATATCCGGGTCCTGCCTCGGACCCGCGATGGCCAAAGGTGCCGTGAAGGTCGTTGCGAGCCTCATTTGGATCTACTCCTACGTCACGCTCGGGTTCATGATGGCCATCGCCGCCGTGCCAGGATGGTTCCTGAGCCAGTGGGGCTGGAGCCTCGACGTCGCGCCCTCCTACCCCCGCCTAGCGGTCGTCCTCGACCCGCTCATCGGCCTCTACTTCACCATCCTCGGCTTCTTCACGTTCGGCGTCGCGCTCATGTTCGTGCTGCCGATCGTGCGCTTCACCTTCCGGTTCAAGCCGCCCGTCGGCGAGATCCCCATCCACTCCTTCCGCATCTGGAGCTGGTACAACATCAACGGCATGCAGTTCATGTTCAACACCGTCTTCGGCCGCTTCGCGCGCGCCACGACGCTGTACCCCGTCTTCCTGCGGATGATGGGCGCCAAGATTGGCCGCGATGTCGTCTTCAACACCCAGCACGTGTACGACCTCGACATCCTCACCGTCGGCGACAAGACCGTGGTCGGCGCCAACGCCAGCATCCTCGGCCACGTCGGCGAGAAGGGCAAGCTCGTGCGCGCCCCGATTACGATCGGGAAGAACTGCACCATCGGCCAGTACGCCAACGTCTTCCCCGGCGTCACGATGGGCGACAACTGCCATGTCGGCGCCATGAGCCTCGTCCCCAAGGGCGCCACGCTCGATGCGAACGCGGTGTACGGCGGCGTCCCCGTGCGCAAGATCAAGGACTTGAAGGCCGGCGAGAAGGCGACCGCGGACGAGGTCTCCGGCACCACGGGCGTCCCCTCCGACGGCGAAGGCGCTTGAACGCCAACCCCTGGGTCCTCCCTGTCGTCCTCGGCCTCCTCGGGACCGGGGCTGCGTACGGCTTTGACCATCTCCCCCACCGCGCGCTGGCCGCCGAGCCGGCCCCGTTCGCGCAGAGCCCGAGCGCCCCCTCCAGCCTCGTCTTTGGTGAAGGCAACGTCACGACGGCCACGCTGACCCTCTACGTCTTCAAGCTCGACGACGGCCATCTTCTTGCCTCCAACGCTCCGGCCAACGCGACGGCGCGCTACACGCTCGACGGCGATTTCCAGCGACTCCCCGCCCTGACCCTCCACCTCGGCAACGGCACCGCGCCCGCGGGCTCGTTCCGGCTGCCGGCCTCCTTCGCGCAGTTCGAGGCCCCCATCGCGCAGAACCTGACCGGCCACCGCGTCGGCCACATCGTCGAGGTGAACGTGACCCACTACCCATGGCTCGACCTGTTCGGGCCGCTCCGGGTCGTGGCCCGCATTGACGCCCTGCTCCCGTCCGTCCCTCCCGTCGGGGCCGCGCGCGGTTCCTGAACCTTCATAGCCCAGCACGCCTCGACGGCGACGTGGCCAAGGTCGCCCCCCGCCCCGCCAAGCTCGCCCCGAAGCCCGCCCGCGCCAAGCCCGCGATGCTGGCTGGCACCGAGCGCGCGTTGCAGATCGAGTACGCCATCCGCGACGTCGTCGTCCCGGCCAAGGCGCTCGAGGCGCAGGGCCACACCGTCCTCAAGCTCAACGTCGGCGACCCCTCGGCCGCCGGCTTCCGCCCCCCAGCGCACATGATCGAGGCGCTCCACAAGGCCGCGCTCGACAACGTCAACGGCTACACGGCCAGCGAGGGCGACCCGTTGCTCATCGATGCCATCATCCGCCGCGAGAAGCGCCGCAACAAAGTGGCCTACGCGCCCGGCGACGTCAACGTCACGAACGGCTCCGGCGAGGGCATCCAGATGCTCTTCGGCTCCAGCGTCAACCCCGGCGACGAGGTGCTCATCCCCGGGCCGAGCTACCCGCCCTACGACTCGCTCGTGAAGTTCTTCGGCGGCAAGCCGGTGCACTACCGCACCATTGAAAGCGAGGACTGGCAGCCCGACGTCGAGGACCTCCGGCGCAAGATCTCGAAGAAGACCAAAGCGGTCTGCCTCATCAACCCGAACAACCCGACGGGCGCCCTCTACTCGCGACGTGTCGTCAAGCAGTTCGCCGACGTCGTGGGCGAGCACTCCAAGCAGCTCTTCATGGTCAGCGACGAGATCTACGACCAGATGACCTTCGACGGCGTCCAGGTCGCGAGCAAGACCGTTGCCCCCGACGTCCCCATGGTGACGCTCAACGGCTTCTCCAAAATCTACCTCGTCCCGGGCTGGCGCCTCGGCCACATGCTGTGGAACGACCCGACCGGCAGCCTCGAGCAGATCCGCCTGGGCGTCACGAAGTCGAGCCGTGTGCGCCTCTCCGTCTCGAGCATCGCCCAGCGTGCCGGCGTCGCGGCCCTCGACGGCCCGCAGGACCACATCGCCACCACCAACGCGGCCCTGAAGAAACGCCGCGACTTCGCCGTGAAGCGCCTCAACGAGATCGAGGGCATCTCCACCGCCAAGCCCGACGGCGCCTTCTACGCGTTCCCCAAGCTCGACTGCCTCGCCACGAAGGGCGGCAAGAAGGCGTGGAAGGGCGACAAGGAGTTCGTCCTTGACTTCCTCAACACCGAGAAGGTGCTCTGCGTGCACGGCTCCGGCTTCGGCGCGCAGTACGGCTCCGGCCACATGCGCGTCGTGCTTCTCCCCGACACCCCTATCTTGGGCACCGCCTTCGACCGCCTGGAGCGGTTCATCCGCGCCCGTGGAGCCACCGCATGAAAGCCCTCCCCCTGCTCGTCCTCGCCGCCCTGGCGTCCGCCACGCTCGCCGGCTGCTTCGGCTACCCGCCCGGCTCTGCGCGCCCCGGCGACACGGTCACCGTGCGCTACACCGCCCTCGACCCCGCCACCGGCGCGGTCGTCAAGGACACGCAGATGGTCTCCTTCGCGGTCGGCTCCGGCTCCTCCGGCCTCGGCGCCGACGTGGAGCGCGCCGTCGTCGGCCTCCTGCCCAACGCCACGACCGTCGTCGCAAGCCCTGCCTCGGCCCGCGCCTACACCGCCGTCCGCGAGGCGCCGCAGGAGTTCCAGCGCAACGCCCAGGTGCAGACCTACAACACGACCGCGTTCACCCAGCAGGTCGGCACGCCCGTCGTCGGCATGACGTTCCCGGCCTTCGGCTACAACGCCACCATGCTCCTCGTGACGCCGCAGGAGGTCACCTTCCGCCTCGACGCCAAGGACGGCGCGCGCCAGGATTTCCCGCAGTACGGCCTCAGCGTCGTGTACCGCAGCGAGGGCGACCAGCTGCTGAAGGTCCTCGAGCCCATGCCCGGCTCGACGTTCTCTCTGTTCTACGAGAACCAAATCGCCCTGCAGTGCTTCCTCCCGGACGGCACGCTCGGCGCCTGCCCGGTCGGCAGCTACGAGGTCCTGCCCGCGCAGGGCGGCCACCTGCGCTTCGGCTTCTTCCCGGGCACGGACCGCACTCTCCTCGCAAAGTCGTTGACCTTCCAGCTCACCCTGGTCTCCGTAAAGGCCGGCGCCCCACCCGCGTCGCCCGCCGGCGCCTACGGTGTCCGCGCCAGCCCGCAGGTCCTCGGCGATCCGTCCGCGTGGATCGCGACGGCCCCGACGGCCGCGACGACCGTCGGCTAGGCCACCCGCAGCGCCGCGACCGTCTCGCGCACGTCGTGCACGCGCACGATGGCCGCGCCGCATTCGACCGCGCGGCGCGCGGCCGCGACCGAGCCCGCCACGCGACGCGCCGGGTCGGCCTCGCCCGTCAGCGTGCCGATGAAGCGCTTGCGGCTCGCCCCGACGAGGACGGGGAAGCCGTGCGAATACGCCGGGACTCCTTCGAGGAGGGCCATGTTGGCGACCGGGTCGCCGCCGGGCGGGTCGCCGAAGCCGAGGCCGGGGTCGAGGACGAGCTGCGCGTCGGAGATTCCTGCCGTGCGCGCTTTCGCCACGAGGCCCGCGAACTGGCTTGCCGCCGCCGCGACCACGTCGCCGCGGCATGGCTGGTCGCGCATCAGCACAATGGCGCAGCCGGCCTCGCGCACCACGGCCGCCATCGCGGGGTCGCCCAGGCCACTCACGTCGTTCACGAAGTCCGCCCCGGCCGCGAGGGCGGCGCGCGCGACCTCCGCCTTGCGGGTGTCGATGCTGAGGATGGCCGCGGGCGCGGCGCGACGGATGGCCTCGACGACGGGGAGGACGCGGCGCAGCTCCTCGGCGACGGGGACCGCGGCGTGACCGGGACGCGTGGACTCGCCGCCGATATCGAGGATGTCCGCCCCGTCGTCGAGCATCCGGTGGACGACGGCGACGAACGCCGGCCCATCCGGCGCCGGCAGACGACCGCCGTCGCTGAACGAGTCCGGCGTGACGTTGAGGATGCCCATGACGAGCGGCCGGCCGAGGCGCAGTGTGCGGCCGCGGGCGAGCGGGAGGGACCGCAGCTCAGGCAAAGAGGGTCTGGCCACGGATCATGGCCTCCAGGCCGTGGCTGAACTGCATGGTGAGCTCGCCTTTCTTGCCGTCGCCGATGGGGCGGTCGAAGGCGCGCGTAACGGGCACGATGCCGCCCGTCGTGTTGGTGAGCCAGGCCTCCTGGGCGGAGGAGAGTTCCGCCGGGGTGAGGCGCTCGACGACGTCGAGGCCCGCCTCGTCGGCGAGCTCGAGGACGGCGCCGCGCGTGACGCCGCTGATGGCGCCCTCGGACTCGCCGGGGGCGTGCAGTTTGCCGCCGACGAAGGCGAAGACATTGGAGGTGCTGGCTTCGGCGATGCGGTCGTGCTCGTTCAGGAGCAGGGCGTCGTGGGCGGCGGCGGCGTGGGCGTCGCGGCGTGCCGAGACGTAGGGCAGGAAGCTGAGCGTCTTCACAGAGGCGAGCGGGTTGCGGGAGTCCTTGCGCTGGCGGCTCATGACCACGTGGACACCGCTGGCGTAGTACTGCATCGGGTAGGGCTGGAACTTCTTGCACAACCCCGTGACGGTGAGGCCGCGGCCGGTGCCGTGGATGTCCTCCATCGGGCCGGTCGTGACGTTGACGCGCAAGTAGAGCTCGCCGCCGAATCGCAGGGTGCCTTCTTTGACGAGGGAGGCGACGGCGGCGCGGAACTCGGAGGCGAGCGAGCCGTCGAGGTTGATGGCGGCGAGCCCTTTCTCGAGCCGCGCGGCGTGCTCGTCCAGGCGGAAGACGCGGCCGTTCGAGGTGCGCATCGTCTCGAAGACGCCGTCGCCCAGCAGGTAGCCGCGGTCGTTGAGGGGCACGACGGCGCGCGCGAGGTCCACGACCTGTCCATCCACGTAGGCGATGCCGGGGTTCATGCGCAGGACTCCAGGAAGTGGTCCAAGATTTCGAGTCCCCTGGGTGTACAAAGGGATTCCGGGTGGGCCTGCAGGCCGAAGGTTGGGGAAATGGCGTGGCGCAGGGCCATGATGGTGCCGTCCGCGAGGCGGGCGTCCACGAGCCAGTCGGGGCCCAGCCCGTCCACGACGAGGCTGTGGTAGCGCCCCGCCGTGAGCGGGGACGGCAGGCCGGTGAACAGGCCCTTGCCGGTGTGGTGCAGCGCGTCGGCCTTGCCGTGGACGGGTCCCGACGGATGGACGAAGACGCGGCCGCCGAACGCCTGCGCGAGGGCCTGGTGGCCCAGGCAGACCCCAAGCAGCGGAAACTTGCCGTGCAGCGCACGCGCCACCTCCAGCGTGCAGCCGGCCTCGTCGGGCCAGCCTGGCCCAGGGCTAAGGATGACGTGCGTCGGCGCGAACTCCGCCACGCCCCGGCGCCAGTCGGCGTCGTTGCGCACGACGCGCACGGTCGCCCCGAGCGCCGCGCAGTAGTCGGCGAGGTTGTGCACGAACGAGTCGAAGTTGTCGATGAGGAGGACGCGCTTGCCCAAGTGGCGTGCTTGTGCGATGGGCGGTTCCCAGGACCCGTGCCGCGTGACCTCCCCAAGCCGGGTGCGGTTCCCGGTCGGCGTCCCCGCCCCCATCCACGTCGCCGCGTCCAGAAGCGCCTGCGCCTTGCGGTTCGCCTCCTTCCACTCCCGCTCCGGCTCCGAGTCGACGACGATGCCCGAGCCCGCGTGGACGCTCAACGTCCCCGCCTGCGCGACGAAGGTACGAATCAGGATGCTCCAGTGCGCGTCATGGTCCCAGCCGATCCATCCCGCCGAGCCGGTGTAAGGCCCGCGCGCCACCGGCTCCAGCTCCAGGATGCGCTGCGTGGCGCGGGTCTTGGGCGCCCCGGTCACGGTGCCGCCTGGAAAGAGTGCGGCGAGCTGTTCGAGGACATGGGCGTCCGGGCGTAGGCGGGCCTCGACGCGGCTGACGAGATGCATGACGTGGCTGTAGCGCTCCACGCTGCCGCGCTCCGCGACCCGCACCGTCCCCGGCATCGCGACGCGCGCGAGGTCGTTGCGCACCAGATCCACGAGCATCGTGTGCTCGGCCTGCTCCTTGGGGTCCGCGAGGAGCTCCGCCTCCAGGGCGACGTCCTCGCTGGCGGTCGCGCCGCGCTTGCGCGTGCCGGCGATGGGGCGCGCCCGGATGCGCCCCTCGGCGCTCGCGAAGAGCTGCTCTGGCGAACCCGACGCGACGGTGAAGTCGCCGAAGTCGAGCCATGCCATGTACGGGGACGGGTTCGCGGCCGCGAGCCGCTCGACGAGGGCCAGCGTGTCGCCGTGGAACCGGGCGGAGAACCGGGTGGCGAGGTTGGCCTGGAACAGGTCGCCGTGGACGATGAGCCGTTTGAGCTCGCGCACGGCGGCCTCGAACGCGGCCTGGTCCATGCTCGGCGACCACGGACCGAGAAGACGAGGCGGTTCTGTCGGCAGAGCGGGGGGTTCGAGGGCCTTGCCGATGGCGTCCAACCGCTCCGCGGCGGCCGGTTCGTCCCCGTCGGGGGCGCTGGCCCACAGCGTCATCGTCTTCGTCGCGCGGTCGAACGCGAGGGCGTCCCGGCAGAGACGAAGGACGACGTCGGGCGTGGTGGACAAAGGGCCTTGGGGGAGGGTGGGCTCCAGGCTGCGAGCGAATCCGAACCCGACGACGCCGAGCCAGCCGCCCGTGAACCCTTGCCCGGCCGGCACCGTGAACCGGAAGCGGTCGAGAAGTCCGCGCAGATGGCGAACCGGTTCCGCCGTGGTGGCCTCGATGGCGCCGTCGGCCCAGCGCTCCTCGATGTCGTCCCCGGTGATGCGGACCTCGACGAGGGGCGAGAGGCCGATGGCGGCGTGGCGCGCCTCAGGATGGAGCCCTTGACCCTCGAGCAGGAGCGGGGCGAGCCCGGCGGCCCGCAGGCGGCGCGTCGCCTCCAGCGGCTCCAGCCACGGCAAGGCCCGGCTCACCTGGTGGAGCTCACTGCGCGCCACGGATCTCCTCCAGGCCCACGCCGCGCAGGACGGCGAGCGCCTCGCCCGCGAGGAACAGGGAACCGGCGACCAGGACGCGCTCGGCGCCGGCCTCGATGGCCATGCGCAGGGCGTGGCGCGCGTCGGCCGCGGCGACGGCGGGCCGGCCGGTCGGCTCGACCTCCTCGACGATGCGCTGCGGGTCGAGGCTGCGCGGGTTCCGGACAGGGACCGCCCAGACACGTTCGGCCATCGGCGTCCACTCCGCCACCAGCTCGGGCCACGCCTTGTCGGCGCAGAACCCGCAGACGAGGTGGTGGCCCGACCACGCGGTCACGGCGATGTGGCGGCTGAGGGCGCGGGCGCCGTCCACGTTGTGCGCGCCGTCCACGAGAACCTCGACCTGGCGCGGCGCGACGCCGGGGACCCACGCGGCGGCGTCCACCATGATGCGCTCCAGGCGACCCGGGTTGGTCGCATAGCGAAGTCCCCCGCGCAGGGCCGCGTCAGGAATGGCGGCCCCTTGGGCGCGCAGCGCCTCGACGCCGGCGACGACGAGGGCCGCGTTCTCGCGCTGGTGCGCGCCGGCGAGGCCGACCTCAAAACGCGACTCCCCCGTCGGGCGCAGCAGGACGAGGTGGTCCGGGTCGGAGACGATGCGGTAGTCGGACCCGACGATGCTCATCGGGACTTGGAGCGCGTGGCTCGTCGCCTTGAGGACGGTGAGGGCGTCGCCGCGGCAGGCCGTGACGCAGGGGACGCCTCGCTTCATGATGCCCGCCTTCTCGTACGCGATCTCGGAGACCGTGTCGCCGAGGAACCTCTGATGGTCAAGGCCGACGTTGGTGATGATGGTGAGGCGGGGCGCAAGGACGTTGGTGGCGTCGAGGCGGCCTCCCATCCCCGTCTCCACGACCGCCCACGCGACGCCTTGGTCGCGGAAGTGGCAGAACGCGAGCACCGTGACGACCTCGAAGAACGTCGGGGAATCGCCTTCTGCGTCGAGCGCCTCGGCGTGGGGCCTGATGATGGCGAGGAGCCGCGCGACGTCCGCCTTCGCGATCGGCTTGCCGTCCGCCTCGACGCGCTCCGTGAACGCGACGAGGTGCGGGCTCGTCGTGCAGCCGGTGCGGTGGCCCGCACGGCGCAGCACCTCCGCCAGCATACGCGTGACGGAGCCCTTCCCGTTGGTGCCCGCGACGTGGATGCTCTGGAAGGCGTCGTGCGGGTTGCCGAGCCGCCCAAGCAGGCGCTCGACCTTGCCGAGCCCGAGCTTGATGCCGAGGCCTTGGCGCGCGTAGAGCCAAGCAAGCGCCTCCTCGTACGACCACTCCGGCCTCTCGGGCATCAGAACCCCTCGGAGTACCACGCGCCGGAGACGAACTCCAGTCCCGCCTCGCCTGTCCACGAGGGGCCCGCGGCGATGCGGCCATCGGGGGCGACGCGGCCTTCCGCGAACAGCTGGACCGTGCGGGGAAGGACGAGGTGCTCCAGGGCCAGAACCCGTTTCTGGAGGGACTCCAATGTCTCGCCCGCACGGACCTTGAGACCGGCCTGGAGCAGGATGGCACCCCCGTCGAGGTCGGCGGTGACGAGGTGCGTCGTGCAGCCCGCCTCCGTCGCCTTGGCCGCGAGCGCCTGCTGGACGGCGTGGAGCCCCTTGAACGCGGGAAGCAGGCTCGGGTGGACGTTGAGGATGCGGCCCGCGAACCGTTCGAGGACCGGCTTGCCGACGATGCGCATGTAGCCGGCAAGGACGACGAGGTCCGGATTTTCCTGCGCCAGGATGGCGAGCAGGCGCTGGTTGTAGGCAGCGCCCTTCTCCTCCGGCTCCGGCGGCAGGGCGACGACCGCAGGAACCTTCGCCTTGCGCGCGCGCCCGAGGGCGAGGGCGTCAGGACGGTCGGAGAGGACCAGCGTGACGCGCGCCTGGACGTGGCCGGACGCCATGCGGTCGAGGAGCGCCTGCAGGTTGGAGCCGTTCCCGGATGCCAGCACCGCGACGCGCAGCATGATGGCGCTCAGTGGCGGAAGCTGCGCTGGTGGCTGAACATCATCGCGATGCCGTGCTCGTCGGCGGCGGCGATGACCTCGGCGTCGCGAATCGAGCCGCCGGGCTGCACGATGGCGGCGACCCCGTGCTGGGCCGCCACGTCCACGGCGTCGCGGAACGGGAAGAAGGCGTCGGAGGCCATGATGCTGCCCTGGATCTGGTCCTTGCCCTTGTGCGTGGCAATGAAGGTGCTGTCCACGCGCGCGGTCTGGCCGCCGCCGATGCCGACGGTGCGCGTGCCCTGCACGAAGACGACGCCGTTGGAGCGCACGTGCTTGACGACGCGCGCGGCGAACAGCATGGAGGCGAGCTCGGCCGCCGTGGGGGCGCGCTTCGTGACCGTCTTCCACTCCTTCGGCTCGTACGGCTTGAGGTCGCGGTCCTGCACGAGGAGGCCGCCGGTGACGCTGCGGATCTGGGTGCCGCTGCGCTGGTACGGATGATCGAGGCCGGGCACCTCGAGGACGCGGACGTTCTTCTTCTTCTGGAGGTGCGCGAGGGCATCCGCGTCATACGACGGCGCGACGATGATCTCCAAGAACAGCTCGCCGAGCGCCTCCGCCGTCTGAAGGTCGAGACGGCGGTTCACGGCGACGATGCCGCCGAACGGCGAGTAGGGATCGCAGGCTAGGGCCTGCTCGTAGGCGGCATGGATGGTGGGCGCCGCGGCGATGCCGCACGGGGTGGCGTGCTTCACGATGACGCAGCACGCCGTCTCCGGGAACTCCTTCACGGCCTCCAGCGCGACGTCGGCGTCGAGGATGTTGTTGTAGCTGAGCTGCTTGCCGTGCAGCTGCTTGGAGCCGACGATGCTGGGCTCCTTGACGTTGCGCGGGCCCGCCTTGCGGTAGAACGCGGCGCGCTGGTGGGAGTTCTCGCCGTAGCGTAGCGTCTCGATGCGGTCGTAGGCGAACGCGAGGTGCTCCGGGTAGTCGGTGAGGCCGAAGCGCTTGCTGAGGGCGCGGGCGATGATGGCGTCGTAGCGCGCCGTGTGCTGGAACGCGCGCAGGGCGAGCTCCTGCCGGAGGCCGAGCGGAATCTGGTCCTTCTCGATGGCCTTCGCCACCATGTCGTACTGGTTGGCGTCGGTGACGACGAGGACGTCCGGGTGGTTTTTGGCCGCGGCGCGGATCAGGCTGGGGCCGCCGATGTCCACCTGCTCGACCAAGTCGTCCAGGGCGACGCCGGGCAGGGCCGCCGTGGCCTCGAACGGGTAGAGGTTGACGACGACGAGGTCGATGGGCGCGATGCCGTGGTCCTGCATCGAGGCGCGGTGGCCGGGGTCGGAGCGTTTGGCGAGGATGCCGCCCGCGATGTTGGGGTGGAGCGTCTTGACGCGGCCCTCCATCATCTCAGGGAACTTTGTGAGGTCGCTGACGTCGCGCACGGCGAGGCCCGCGTCGCGCAGGGCCTTCGCGGTGCCGCCCGTGGAGACCAGCTCGATGCCGCACGCGGCGAGACGCCGTGCGAACTCCACGAGGCCCTGCTTGTCCGAGACGGAGAGGAGCGCGCGCTCCGGTTTGGCAGGTGCGGCCGGGGTGTGGGCGGTCGCGGCGGAGAGGCTGCGGCTGGCCATACTTACGGACGTCCGACGCGGAGGCAGTATATAGGGCGAATAGCGCGCTAGCGACCGCTCTTGCGCTGGGCGACGAAGGCCGCGCTGAGCATGGCGAGCAGGTCGGTCTCGTCCTCGCTGGGGGCACCGTCGGACTCCGCCAACTCGCGGACCGTGGCGAGCAGTGGGGCTTGCAACCGGTGGGGCACTGCGGCGATGGCCTGCGCCAAGACGGCGTCGCTGCCGTCGCGCCGGATGCGGTGGCTGACCTCGTCCAGGGCGTCCTCAAGCGACTCGGCCTGCCAGAGCTCGGAGAAGTCGCCCAAGCACTCGACCAGCGTCTCCTGCTCCTCCGCGGTCACCGAACCGTCGCCAAGGATGGCCTGGGACGCGATGGCGGCGACCGCTTGCGCCGGCGTCCAAGGGTCCGCGCTCCGCATGGCCATGCCGGGAAACGGGGGTCGCCGCACTTCAAGCTTGCCGGCGTGCGCTCAGGCGGCGTACTCGAGGTCCTGGGAGTTGACCCAGGCGATGAGGTCGAGCGCGACCTCGCACGACTCGCTCACCTCCGGGTTCGGGTCCAAGAGGAACTTCCGCAAGACGGGCACCGACTCCATCTGCCCGATGGCTCCCAGCGCCTCGGCGCACTCGTGGCGGACCATGACGTGCTCGTGCGGCTTGGCCAGGACCTCAGTCAGGAACGGGACGGCGTGCGCGTCGCCCATCTGGCCCAGGACGTAGGCGAGCTCGTGGCGCAGGAGGGCGCTCGGGTCGGCGAAGGCGGCGGCCAAGGCCTCGACGGCTGCGGGGCCGCCGCGGTTGCGCAGAGCGAAGACGGCGCGCATGCGCTGGAACATGGGAAGGGTTCTGTCGAGCAGGCGGACGCGCAGATCGGGCACGGAGAGTTTGCCGGGCTTGGCGAGGTCCTGCGGCGGCGCCGGGTCGGTGCTCGTGTAGCCCGACGCCTCACGACTGGCGGCAAGCTGCTGCTTGCGCACAGGGGCTCCCAGGTTGCCTTGCAGGGAGTGGTCGCTCATCGGGGCCCGTTCGAGCCTGGGCGCGACTTAGCGCTTGCGGCGGATCGCGAACCCGGCGAGGGCGAGGCCGAGGAGGGCGACTTCGCCCAACGGCGTCCCCTTGCTCGTCCCCGTGTCGCCCTTGCCGAGCGCGACGGGGAAGAGGTTCGGGTCCTCCTTGTAGCCGTAGTGGCCGACGCCGCCTGTGAGGGCCGTGTAGAACGCCACCGTTCCGCCGATGCGGGACTCTGCGTCGAAGCCCTGCACGAGCGCCGCCTGCGATCCGGCGAGCTCGACCATCGCCGGGAGCGTGTCGCTTGGGTAGTGGTAGTGCGGGTACTCGAAGTCGTGCGAGCCCTGGACGCGGTTGCCGGGGACGCCGGTGGCGATGATGGGGATGTGGTCGCTGCGACCGTAACTGTCGTCGTACACCCAGCAGAACTCGGGCGGGCACTTCAGGAGGTCGTAGGCGACCTCGCGCACAAGGAACTGGTAGTTGGTGAAGTTGGCGAGGAGGGCGTCGAAATCGGGGCGCACCTTGAGCTCCTCGTAGCAGCCGTAGCTCCAGCAGGCCCACTCGGTCCCGTTGTGGATGGGCGCGGTCCGGAGGTTGAGGACGGCGGTCTTCTGCGTCGCCGCGGGGTCGCCGAAGCCGACCCAGTTGTTGCCGGCGGGCCAGTTGAGGCCCACCATGTCGTAGGACTGCGACGTCAGGACGTCCACCTTGTCCGTGGCGGAGAGGCCCAGGAGGGCGCGGGCGACCGCCTGGTCCTGCGCGAAGGCGACGGAGCCGTACAGGCCCCACTCCTCGCCATCGTACCAGACGAAGAGGACGCTGGCCTGGAGGACGCCGCCGGAGTCCACGTAGGCCTTCATCTGGCGCGCGAGCTCGAGGACGGTGCAGATGCCGCTCGTGTTGTCGAAGGCGCCGCCGCCCTGCGTCAACAGTTGGGTGTCGTAGTGGCCGCCGACGACGACCCACTTGTGCGTGTCCTTGCCGGCAAGGGCGCCGACGATGTTGGTGCCGCCGGTGGCGACGGGGCCGCCGCCGACGCCGGGGACGCCGGGGCCGCCGTCGGCGAACGTCTGCAGGGCGCTGGGGAGGCCGAGGTCCTTGAAGACGCCGGCGTACTTCTGCACGAAGAGTTGCGCCGACGGGGTGCCCATGAGGCGGTAGCTCGTCGTGAAATCCGTCGTGATGCCAGTGATGCAGTCGTAGATGCGCTGGCCGGAGACGGCGCCGGAGAACGCGGTCAGGGCGGCGAGCGTCGCTTCGGCGTCGAGCTCGAACGGCCTGCCGTCCAGCTTCGCGGCCTCCACGGCGACCTCCGCGGGGGCCGGGAAGTACGGGTCCGGGATGGCGGGCACCGTCTGCGCCGCGGCGGGGGCCGCGAGGAGGACGACCATGAGGACGGACAGGAGGCGCATGCGCTCCCATCCGGGGTGGGGGTCTTGAGCGTGCTTGCTCAGGACCGCACGACGAGGCTGGCCGCCGTCATCGCCGCCGGCTTCGGGAGGCCCATGAGCTCGAGGAGCGTGGGCGCGACGTTCTCGAGGGCGCCGCCTTCTGCGAGCCGCAGGCCTTTGGGGCCGTTGGCGACGAGGAGGGGCACCGGATTCAGCGTGTGCTTGGTGATGGGCTCGCCGCGCCCGCCGTCGGGGCCGACCTTGCACATTTCCTCGCAGTTGCCATGGTCCGCCGTGATGAGGGTCACGAAGCCGAGCTCGGTGGCGACCTCGACGCAACGGTGCACGCAGTTGTCCGTGAACTCCACGGCTTTGACGGTGGCGTCGAGCTTGCCGGTGTGGCCGACCATGTCGGGGTTGGCGAAGTTGACGACGACGAAGTCGTAGCCGCCCGAGCCCATCGCTTGGAGCACTTCGTCCGTGACCTCCCCGGCGGACATCTCAGGCTTGAGATCGTACGTCGCGACCTTGGGCGAGGGCACGAGCTTGCGCGTCTCGCCGGGCCACGGCGCCTCACGCCCGCCGTTGAAGAAGTACGTGACGTGCGCGTACTTCTCAGTCTCCGCCGTGTGGAACTGCGTGAGCCCCGATGCGGCCAGGTGCTCGGCTAGCGTGCCGTCCACCTTCGTCGGCAAATAGGCGACGTGGACGCCCGGCCACGCGGCGAACGAGGCGTCGTACTGCGTCATGCAGACCCACGCCACGTCAGGGACCTTGGGGCGGGCGAACCCCGTGAAGGCCGGGTCCATGAAGGCGCGCGTGATCTGCCGGCTGCGGTCGGGACGAAAATTGAGCCAGACGACCGCATCCCCGGAGCGCACCGCGCCTTCCGGGTGGAAGCTGGCGGCCTCGACGAACTCGTCGCCTTTGCCGGCCGCGTAGGCGGCTTCGATGGCGACGGCGGCGCTTGCGACTCGCGACCCTCTGCCTTGCGTGTAGAGGTTGTACGCGGCCTCGATGCGCTCCCAGCGGTTGTCGCGGTCCATCGCATAGTAGCGCCCCACGAAGTCGGCGACGCGGCCGACGCCGGCCTTCGCCATCTGCGCCTCAAGCGTCGCCAAGTAACCAAGCGCCGAGCGCGGGGGCGTGTCGCGGCCGTCGCCGATGGGGTGGACCCAGACGTCCTTGACGCCGGCCTTCGACGCGGCCGCGAGTGCCGCGCCGAAGTGCGACTCGTGCGCGTGCACGCCTCCGGGACCGAGGAGGCCCATGAAGTGGAGGCGGCCCTTGGTGCGGCGCAGGTGGGCGAAGGCGGCCTGGATTCCGGCCTCGTTGCCGAACGTGCCGTCGCGCACCGCGTTGTGGATGCGCATGGAATCCTGGAAGACGACGCGGCCGGCGCCGATGTTGAGATGGCCGACCTCGGAGTTCCCCATCTGCCCATCCTTCACGCCGACGCGCACGCCGGACGCCTCGACGTACGTCCAAGGGCAGGTTGCGCGCAGCTTGTCGAACGTCGGCGTCTTCGCCAGCTCGAAGGCGTTGCACGGATTCTTCGGGTCCCCGAACGAGAAGCCGTCCAGAACGATGAGAAGTGCCGGCTTGTGCCCCGCCACGACGCCGCCACCGCGACGACGGGTTAAGCCTCTCCGCGTCCTTCCTTCTTTCTCTGCAATAGCCCCGGACGGATTCGAACCGTCGTCAAAGGATTCAAAGTCCCCTATCCTTGGCCACTAGACTACGGGGCTGTTCTGGGAAGAAGACCCAAAGTCCCCAGTCCTGGCCGGCCTTGCTCCGGACCGAAGGCCTGGATGCTTGGCCACTGGACTACGGGGCGGGTGGGTGCGTTCGCCCACTCGGCCCTCCTTCAAGAAGCAAGCGGGAGGCTCACACCGCGCGGCGGCGGGCGATGGCGGCCACGGCGAGCAGGCCGACGGCGAAGAGCGGGCCGGCCGCGGAGGCAACCTTGCCAGGGGTGGCACCTTGGCTGTTCGCGGGCGCGGTCCCGGCGACGCGGGCCAGGACGACCACCACCACCGGCGGACTGGTCCCGCGGTCGTCCTTCACCGAGCCGCCTTCGACGACGAAGCGGAGCGCGGCCTCGCGGACGGTGGTGTTGGCCGGGACGGAGACGTGGACCGTGGCCACGGCCACCGTGTCGTTGGATCCCTTGAGCTTGGAGCCCAGGACGACCGCTGGGCCCATGTCGGCCTTCCAGCCCGTCGGCAGCGCTCCGTCGAGGCGCAACTGGACCTTGGTCTCGGAGTTGGCGAGGTTGGTGACCTTGAGGCGGAACGGCAGGACGGTGCCCGGGGCGCCTTGGACGATGGCGTCCAGGCGGTCCACGCTGAGGAGGCCGCGGTAGAGGGCGGCCACCGTGAAAGGCGCCTGGGCGACGGAGGATGCCGGGATGATGCCGTTCACATTCCCGACTTGGCCCCGGATGGTGCAGGTGATGGCGAGCTCGCCTGGGGCATCCGAGGCGACGCGGACCTGGAAGTGGCTGACGCCGTCCACGCGGCCGGTGGTGGCCGTCGCGGTCGTGAACTGGATGACTTCGTCCGGCGGGGACGGAGCGACCACGCCAGGGTGGCTGCACTCGACCGGGGACCAGCGCAGGGTCGCCGACTGGCCTTCCGTCAGGAACGGGGTCACGGCGTTGTTGAAAGAGTAGGTCCACGGGACGGACACATCCGACACGTCCAGGTCCGGGCGAAGGGCCTGCATCGTCGCGGTCGGCGTCTTCAGGACGAACGATGGAGGGGGGACCCCCGTCTGGCCCTCGATGGCGGGCACGACGGCGACAAGGAGCAGCGCCGCGAGGGCGAGGAGGGCACGCATGGCCCGTCACCTTCCCTCACGCTATTTCATCCTTGCTTGGAAAGGCCTTGAGTTTTCGACGAACCGACTAACCGCCTACAGGACCTGCTCAATGCGCCCTTCCGACTCAGCCCACCTGAGCAGACGTCGGAAGGCTTGGGTCTCCAACCCGGTGACGGTGATGGTGTCGCCCTGGTGCCAGCGCTGGTCGCGCTCCCAGTCCTTGAAGGCGCGCAGCACCTTGTAACGGCCCTTGGCGCCGGACTGGACGAACTCCTGGAACCGTTTCGTCTCGGAGGCCTCGGAGTAGTTGCCTGGGAAGAGGCCGATGCGGCGGTGCGCGATGATGGCGGTCTTGTTGCAGACCTGGTCAAGGAAACTACGGTTGTGGCTCACCACGACGAGGGTGCCTTCGTACTCCTTCATCGCTGTCGCGACGATCTCCTGCGACTCGAGGTCCAAGTGGTTCGTCGGCTCGTCGATGATGAGCATGTTGTGCTTGCCGACGATGAACTTGGCCAAGGCCAGGCGGGCGCGCTCGCCCCCGGAGAGCTCACGCACGCGCTTGAACACCTCGTCGCCCGAGAAGAAGAAGCGGCCGAGGAGGCCACGGCTCCACTCGTCGGGCGGTGGCGGGTCGCGCAGGCTTTGCGCCTCCTCGATGAGCTTGCGCTCCGGGTTCAGCGTCTCGTGGTGCTGGTCGAAGTAGCCGATGAAGACGCCGGGCTTCTTCTCGACTTTGCCGACATCGGGCGCGAGCTTCTGCGTCAGGAGTTTGAGGAAGGTGGACTTGCCGCAGCCGTTGGGGCCGACGAGGCCGATGCGGTCGCCGCCCTCGATCTCCAGTTCGACGTCCTTGAACAGCGTGCGGTCCCCGAACGACTTTGCAACGCCTTCGAGCTTCATGCACTCGCGCGGCATCGCCTCGGTGCTGAAGAGGAGCCGGAAGTTCTTGCGGTGCGTCGGCGCGACCTCCGTGACCTCCTCGATGGTCTTCATGCGCGTGCGGCGGCTGCGGACCTGGGCGTCGAACTTGTTGCGGACCTTGAGCTCCTCGATGATGCGCAGTTGGCGCTGCACCTCGTGGTAGTTGCGCGCCTTCTTCGCCGCGATGGCGGTCTGCATGGCGCGGCGCTGCGCCTGGTAGCTGGAGTAGTTGCCCGTGTAGCTCGAGACTTGGCGGTTGTCCACTTCGAAGACGCGGTCGGCCACGTTGTCGAGGAGGTACTTGTCGTGGGCCGACACGATGACGGAGCCCTTGAGGTCCATGAGGTACTGCTCGATGAACTCCACCGTCGGGATGTCCATGTGGTTCGTCGGCTCGTCGAGCAGGAGAAGGTCGGTGTCCTTCGCCGACGAGAGCGCCTTGCAGAGCAGGACCTTGCTGCGCTCGCCCCCCGACAGGCTGCCGAACGTGGCCTCCAGCGTCTCCTCGGGCAGCCCGAGGTCGTTGAGGAGCGGGGAGTCGGTGGCCTTGCCCTTCGCCTTCTCCTCGGCGAGGCGCGTCTGGACCTCGGAGTACCGCGCCATCTTCTCCTGCGCGTCCGGCTGGTCCCACGCGGCCGGGTCCGCCATCCACGCCTCCAGCTCCGCGGCCTCGGCGGCGAGCTTGTTCGCGGAGGCGCTCGGCTGGCTCAGCAGCTCCAGCACCGGCGTCGTGCCGGGGATGTCAGGGACCTGGGCGAGGTAGCTGATGCGCAGGTCGCGGCTGAACTCGATGGATCCCAGGTCGGGCTGGCGCGCGCCCGTGAGGAGCTTGAACAGGCTGGTCTTGCCGGCGCCGTTGGGGCCGACGAGGGCGATCTTGTCGCCGGGGTGGATGAGGAAGCTCGCGCCGCGCAGGACGTGCGTGGGGCCATAGCTGAGGTGCAGGTCCTCGGCTTTCACCAGGGGTTGCATCTAGGGTTCGAGCTCCCCGTCGTCCTCGTCGTCGCCGTCGTCGTCGTCCTCGTCGTCGGGGCCTTTGAGGGAGACCATCGGCTTGTCCGCGGCCTTGCCCCCTTCGACCTCCGCCTCGGCCTCGTCGAACTCAGGGCCGGGGTGGTAGCCGATGGGGAGGTCCGGGTCCTGCGGGCCCTCGTCGAAGTCGTAGGGGAACTTGTTCCAGTACGGCGAGTCGTCGAGCACCGTGTAGAGGCTGGTCTCGGCGTTGATGCCGCGCACGAGGTGGCTGCCGATGCGGTCCACGTGGTAGAGGAGAGTGCCCTGGAACACCTTGTCGCCGATCTGCTTGAAGAAGCGGCCGCAGACCGTGATGCCGATGGTGCGCTCGCCGACGAACTCGTGCAGGTAGTGCGCCATGTGGTAGGCGCTCGGGAGCTCGATGTGCGGGCGGATGGTGAGCTCCTCGCGCAGGCCGTGCAGGATCATGAGCGGCGTGGGCGTGCCCTCCTCCTCGCGCGTGGCCTCGTGGTAGGCCGTGAGGAGCTGCTTCACCGTCGCGTCGTCAAGCATGGGTTTGGAATCCCTGGTTGTCGCCGGCCAGGTCCCTTTCCATTTGAAGGTATCCGGTGAGGGCCTGATGAGGTGTGCGCTTTGGTCGCGTCGCGCGCCTTACGGCTGGGGCGGGCCGGCCGTGGCGACGCCGGACCAGACGGGGGGCGTGAAGAACTGGCCTGCGGTCGGGTACGCGAGGCCCATGGTCACGCCATTGTCGGCCGCGCGCGACTCGCTGAGGTCGAGGATGACGGGGGCCGCCACGGTGGGGCCGACGTAGTCCTCGCCGGTGGCCGAGAGCTCGAGGCCAAGGTGGTGGCCCGCGGGGAGCAGCGCCTCCATCGGCTCGAACTCGAGGTGCGCCTTCATCGCGACGCCGGGGACGACGACGCCGGGGGACCGGCCGCCGTGGTTGTAGCGCAGGTCCATGATGGCGTGGCCGAGGTGGATGCCCGCCTCCTTGTCGGTGAGCATGGCGTAGATCTGCCCGCCGGGGCCGGTGGGGGTCACCCACTGGTCGAGGTGGGGCAGGCCCGAGATGCGGACATCCTTCGCGGCGTCGAGGACGCCGAGGTCGAAGTGCAGCGTGTTGGCCGCCGTGATGGCGGTGCCGTCGTTGGCGGTCTCGCCCGCGGCCGCGATGGGGGCGCGGTAGTCGAGGCGCCCCGCGGGGGGCCAGGTGGACTCGACGCGCCAGAAGC
This sequence comes from Thermoplasmata archaeon, assembly GCA_023269235.1. Taxonomy (GTDB): domain Archaea; phylum Thermoplasmatota; class E2; order JACPAO01; family JAHFTW01; genus JAHFTW01. The sequence continues at coordinate 120,000 of JAHFTW010000003.1, read as the reverse complement.
CCTGGTTGTCCTGGACCTCGACGTGCAGATCAGGCTGGGGGCCGGTGCCCTTGAGGCTCCAGTCGAACCACTCCAGCATGTCCTGCGCCCAGTCGTAGCGGACGGAGTAGGGATAGGCTTCCTGGCCGCGGCCGGGGCCTTGCAGCACGTGCTCGCTGGGGCGGTCCGGGTAGTTGTGGAACCACTGGCCGAGCAAGGCCTTCACGGGATTGCCCTTAGCCTCGAACTCGTTGTAGGCCGGGAAGATCATGTGCGGGTCCACGTTCCAGTCCTGCAGGCCGTGGATGAAGAAGATGGGGCCGTCGAACTTGGCGAGCGCGCGGGGGAGGAAGATGCGCTCCGACCAGTACGGGTCCGCCGGCGACGGGTCGCCGCCGAGGACTGCCTTGACGCCCTCGGGGCCGCCGGTGAGGTAGTCGGGGCAGACGATGCTCTGCGCGTCGGAGGCCTCGCCGTCAATGGTCATGGCAGCGTAGAGGCCGTACAGGACGCCGGCGCCGCGCGTCTCGGAGGTGCCGTTGTGGTACTCGAGGTCGAACTGCGAGGTGAGGCCCGAGATGGGGACGATGGTGGCGAGGTGCGGGTTGCCGAACATGGCGGCCTCCCAGGGGGTGGAGCCGTCGTAGCTGCGGCCGGTGAGGGCGACCTTGCCGTTCGACCAGGGCTGCGTGCCGAGCCAGGTGACGACGGCGTCGAGCCCGAGCTGCTCGGCGGTGCCCATCAGGTCCTGGCAGTGGTTCGAGTCGCCGGTGCCGAAGACAGAGATCTGCGCGACCGCGTAGCCGTAGGGCACGAGGTTCTCGATGAGGAAAGCGCCCAGGCGGTGGGCGGGCTCGGTGACGATGGAGTCGCCCTCGGTCTGCAGCTCCGCGACGCCGGTGCTGGAGGCGTAGTAGGGGCCCGCGTCGCCGACGACGGGGACCTTGCAGTTGTCCGGGAGGCTCGCGGCGGTCCAGTCGCAGCCCGGCATCTCGGGCAAGAACAAGCCGAGGCTCATCTGCGCGTTGCCGGTGAGGGCGTTGCCGCCCTCCGTGAGGGGCAGGTCCACGTGGACGAACACCTGCTTGCCGGCGAGCACCTTGTAGGGCCCGGGGGCGAGCGTGTGGCTGTAGAAGGCGGGGTCGCACGGCTTGTCTTTCGTGGCGACGCAGGCCGGGTCCTCCTGGACGCGGAAGTTCTCCAGGTGGCGGTCGAAGACGGAGACGAGGCCGTTGCCGCCGACGGGGACGCCGGAGGTCGAGGGTGTGCTCTTGGACGCGCATCCGGCCAGGACGGCGCCGAGGGTCAAGGCGGCGAGGGCCACCGCGGCGAGCTTCATGCCGGCGGGGTGCCAACGAAGGCGCTTAAGGCTTGTCGCCGGGCCCTCGGCGCGAGGGCGGTACGACGGCCTCTGCCTCCTGGAAAAGCGCCAGTATCGTGATATAGGGGGCATTGGTCGGCGAAAACAATCTGGTGACCACCATGACGGACACCCTTGTCGAGGTGCCGGGCGAGCCCGCGCCCTCCACCGACGCGACCCCCCCGACCGAACCCGCCGCCCCCGCCGCGGCCGCCCCCGAGGCCCCCGCCGAGCCCAACCCGCTCGGCCCCAAGCCCGGCATGAAGAAGGAGGAGCTGCAGTCGAAGGCCAACCTTCTGCGCCGCGAGCGCGACCGCCTCAACGACGAGGCCCGCAAGCACGCCGAGGAGCGCGACGTCTTCAACGCCCAGGTCCGCGGCCTCGTCAACGAGGCCAACGAGCACAAGAAGCGCCGCGACGAGATGAACGACGGCGTCAAGCGCTCCAAGGAGGCGCGCGACGAGGCCAACAAGGCCGCCGACGAGTCCCAGAAGGCGGCCGACGCGCTGCGCCGCGAGCAGATGCCCGAGGGCATCGGCGGCGACTCCGTCCTGAAGCTCAAGAAGGAGGCCCGCCAGCTCGAGATGGACCACATGACGAAGGTCCTCACGACGCCCAAGGAGAAGGCGCTCATGGAGCGCCTCAAGGAGATCGGCAAGCTCCTCAAGGCCAAGGAGTCCGCCCTGCGCGCCAACCCCGAGCTCAAGTCCGCCCTCGAGACGGCCGAGGCGCTCAAGGAGAAGGCCGAGAAGTCGCACGCCAAGGTCGGCGAGATGGCCGAGAAGGCCCAGGCCGAGCACGACGCGATGATCAAGCTCTACAAGACCTCGGACAAGCTGCGCAAGTCGGCCGACAAGCTGCAGGAGAAGTTCGTCGTCAGCAAGATGGAGGCCGACAAGATCCACAAGGCCTACATCGAGTTCGTCAACGCCATCCACGCCATCGAGGACGCCGAGTCGGTCGCCTCGGGCGGAATGGGCCGCAGCAGCCACCAGAGCCAGGCCCAGAACGAGGAGGCCGCCGAGCGCGTCTTCCAGAAGTTCAAGTCGGGCGAGAAGCTCTCGACCGAGGACCTGCTGACCTTGCAGAAGGCAGGTCTCCTCTAGTGGCAAGCCCGGCCCTCGTCCTCGTCGCCACCGTGTTCCTGCTGGCACCGCCCGTCCTCGCGGCCTTCATCGACCGCCAGGTCCGGGCGTTCCAACGCGAGGCGTTCGGCCACCTCCGCAAGGCGGCCCGCAACCTGCGGGTCATGGCGTGGGCGATGTTCCTGTTCTACCTCGGCGTCCTCGTGGCCTCCTTCACGGCGGGCGACCTGCCGCAGATCGTGCAGTGGCCGCTGTCGAGCGAAGGGTTCGCCATCTACGTCCGCATCGGGGCCGCCATCGGCGGCTACGTCGGCGCACTGTTCGTGGCGAAGGAGCTCTACCTCGTGACCCGCCCAGGCAAGATCGCCCCCGGCCTGGGCGACCTCCCCGAACCTTAAGGGCCCTGCACGGCCTCGATGCTGCGATGACGGTCTGCTCCAAGTGCGACGCGCCCGCCGTCATCACCCTGCGCTATGCCGGCACAAGCTTGTGCCGCAAGCATTTCCTGCGCTTCTTCGACGAGCGTGCCAAGCACGAGCTGACGCGGCAGGGCCGCATCCCGGACGGCCGTCTCGCCGTTGCCCTCTCCGGCGGCAAGGACTCGGTCAGCCTGCTCCATTTCCTGGCGGGCGCCACGAAGGACAACCCCAAGATCGAGCTCGTGGCCGTCACCGTGGACGAAGGCATTGCAGGATACCGCGCCTCGTCGCTCGCCATCTGCGAGCGGGTCACCAAGGGGTTGGGCGTTCCATGGCACCTCGCCAAGACCCAGGACCTCGCTGGCTACAGCATTGACGACTACGCGGCCGGCACGGCGGGTCCGAAGGCCGACGGAAAGGAACGGCCTGCGTGCGGGGCGTGCGGCGTGTTCCGCCGCCTAGGCATGAACAAGCTGGCGCGCGAGCTCGGCTGCTCCGCCATCGCGACGGGCCACAACCTCGACGACCAGGCGCAGACCATTCTCATGAACCACCTCAAGGGGGACCTGGACCGCGCCGCGCGGCTGGCACCCCATACTGAGGAGGACGCAGTACGGCACCCGGGACTGGTCCCGCGCCTCATGCCGTTCCGCCACATCCCCGAGAAGGAGGTGCTGCTCTACGCGGTCCTGAACGGCCTGCCGCTGCATGACGAGGCCGAGTGCCCGTACGCGGCGCGCAGCCACCGGTTCTTCCTTCGCGACATGCTGGTCCAGCTTGAGGAACAGAACCCCGGGACGCGACACGCCTTGGTGCGCGGGCAGGACCGGCTCAAGCCCATCCTCGCGGCCGCGCTTCCGAGGATCGCGGTGTCATCATGTCCGGACTGTGGGGAGCCGACGAGCGGAGCGCGGTGCATCGCGTGTTCGTTGCGCTCCGACGGGACAGGCCTGCGGGGCCGAGCGTAGCGAGCGCCCCGCCGTCCAACGTGATCGACCTTCGTTTGAAGGTCGGCGGGGAGCCGACATCGGGGACGCAGTGCGTGGCGTGCTCGCTGAAGGCGTGAAACACCGACAAAAAAGGTGGGTGCCGGGGAGTCGTGGGAGGACGACTCCCCGGCGCCCGTCTCCGGGGGAGGAGCGACTGCCATGGGAGGATGGCCGGCGCACCGGAGGCGGGTGGGGGTGAGGGGGAGGAGGGAGGCATCACGGCCCTTGCGGGCCCTTGTGATTCTTACTCGACGAAGTCGATGCCGGCCGGGCCGGTGGCGCGGCCGTGCTTCTCGTGGGCCATCGTCGTCGGGCGGTTGGGCTGGTAGCCCTTCGTCGCGGGGGCGTTCAAGGCGTGGCCGCGCGTGGGCGTGGCCATGACCTGCAGAGGCGCCTTCGCCTGGGGGACGTTCATCGGCTGCGCGTCGTCAGGGCTGATGCCCGTCATGATGGCCATGACGCGGCACTTGCCCTCGAACTGCGGGATGACGCGGGCGCCCCAGATGACGTTGGCCTGGGAGTCCAGGTTGTAGGTGAGGCCCTCGGCGACCTCCTCAGCCTGCTTCAGGGTGAGGTCGGGTCCGCCGGTGATGTGGACCAGGGCGCCGGTCGCGCCGCGGTAGTCGACATCCAGGAGGGGGTGGTTGAGCGCCTCGTTTACGACGGCGGAGGCGCCGTCGGAGAGCTTGGCCTCGCCCCAGAGCATGACGGCCAGGCCGCCCTCGCCCATGATGGCCTTGACGTCAGCGTAGTCCAAGTTGATCAGACTGGGCTGGGTGATGGTCTCCGAGATGCCCTTGACGGTCTCGGCGATGAGCTGGTCCATGACCGAGAAGGCCTGGTCGATGGGCAGGTTGGGGACGAACTCGAGCAAGCGGTTGTTGTCGAGGACGATGACGGAGTCGGCGCGGCTGCGCAGCTTGTTGAGGCCGGCGTCGCCGCGGATGATGCGGGCGCGCTCCACGTTGAAGGGCGTGGAGACCATGCCGACGACGATGGCGCCCTGCTTCTTGGCGATGTCCGCCACGACGGGGGCGGTGCCGGTGCCGGTGCCGCCGCCCATGCCGGCGGTGATGAAGACGAGGTCGGCTCCCTTGAGCATCTCCTCGAGCTTGCCGCGGGCCTGCTCGGCGCAGCGCTCCGCGACTTCGGGGTATCCGCCGGCGCCGAGGCCGCGGGTGATGGTCTTGCCGACCAGGAGCTTCTTGTCCGCCTCAACGAGGTCAAGCGCCTGCTTGTCCGTGTTGATGGCGATCGTCTCGGCACCGCGCACGCCCACCTTGTGGAGGCGGTTGACGGTGTTGCCGCCGGCGCCGCCGCAGCCGACGATGACAATCTTGGGTTCACCAAAGTTCTCGTATTCTTTGAGCTCGGTCTCCTGCGCGAAGTTGACCGCGGCTCCAATCAGGCTTTGCATAGTGTGTGTCGCTCCTCGTGTTGACGCCGTGTTGCCCAAAGGAGATGGGGGCCGGCGTCGGCCCCCATCCCCCGTGCATCCCATCCCTACCGGTGAGGCAAGGAACGTTCTCCCTACGAGAGGCCCAGCTTGCGCTTGGTCTGCTCGATCTTGGCGAGGGCTTCCTGGATCTCCAGGAGGCCCTTCTGCGCCTCGATGGTCTGCTTGGCCTCGCCGCCCTTCGTCATCAAGAGGCTCTTGATGGCGTTGTAGACCACATCGGTCGTGTTGCGGTACATGCCCGCGTTGACCAGAGCCGAGACTTGCTCGATCTGGGCCTTGGGCAGGCGCACCGTGATGCGGTCAGTCGGTTGCTTGGCGTTTTTGGTGGCCATTGTGGACCTCCGAGGTGGTCGCAGGTGTCTGACACCCGTGACCAACAAGTGGCAACGAGCGTACCCATGCGGGCACGTTTGTTGTCATTTGTCTGACACTCCCATTCCACGGGTAGTATTTAGACCGAGCGGGTCCGAACCGGATTCGATTCCCGTTCCCCTCCTGGAGCAAGACAATCAAGAGGTGCGCAAGACCCCGATTGCGCGTGGAAGTCCATCGGAAATAAGGGTCGGACATGCCCTCCGATAGGGGAACACCCCAGCCCGGCGAAGAGGAGCGAAGAAGACGGGCTGGGGGTCCTGAATTGCGAGGAAGCCGGCCGGGGCCTTCACTCTGCGGAGGGGGGCGGTGAAAGGACCAGGCCGGGGACCGCGGGGACGCCAGAGCGGTGCCACTCCCCGAACGCCCGCCAGTGGCGCAAGTAGGCTTCCTTCCATCTCTGCCGGTAGATGACCGCGGCCGGGTGCAGGCTGACGAAGACCGGGATGCCCCCGGGGCCGGCCACGAAGGAGCCCGGAAGGCTGGCAAAGTTCGGGGGCGCCTCCCCGAGGAGGCCCGACAGCCCATGCCGGCCTAGCGCCACGAGGACGCGGGGTCGCAACGCCGCCACCTGGTCGAGCAGGTGCGGCCGGCAAGCCGCCCTCTCCGCGGGAGTCGGGTCGCGATTCTCCGGCGGCCGGCACTTCACGATGCTGGTGACGAAGACCGTCGGTCGCAGGATGCCCGCCTCCTTGAGTGCCAAGTCGAGGTTCCGACCTGCGGCGCCGCAAAACGGCCTCCCAGTCTCGTCCTCGTTGCGGCCGGGCGCCTCGCCCACCAGGAGGATGCCGCTTGACCCGTCGCCTTCCCCAGGGACCGCGTTGGTGCGGCCGGCGGAGAGCGGGCAACGCCCGCAGGCGCGGACGCGGTCCGCAATCATCGCGATGCGGGGCAGGTCGGCTGTCAACGCCCCGGCGAGGCCCTCGGGCGGAAAGGCGCTTGCGCCGCACGCCCCCACCCTTCCCGCTTAAGAGGAGGCCCCCCGTCGGCACAAAAAGGACGCGCTCCGATCGCGTCGCAAGCCCGGCGAGAGGCAGGGACCAGGAGGGGGAGTTGGCGCCCCCCATCGCGCAAGTCGACATGGCGCACCGCACCCCTGGCCAAGCGCGCGGGGTCTGGAGCAAGCCATTGGTGGATCGTTGAAGCCTCGACCCCCGAGGTCGGCGGTGGCGGGATGCCAGCCGGAAGGTTGGCCGAACGCCTTGGACGCGGGGACCGGGTCAGGCCCGGAAGGGAGCAGCCTTACCGTGAACGTCCGACGTTTGGGGGAATCCGGGGTGGAGGAAACCAGTGGACTAATCTTGCCCGGGTCCGGCGTGGCTGAACCAGGACGGTCCCTGCCCGCTAACGGGCGTGCGGCAAGGGGGCATCGGACGGTGAACAGGTTCACCCCGTCGTCACAGGTGGGGCTGGGTTCCTTTCGACGGAAGTGCGCCAGTCGCAAGGCTTTAAGTCTTCGCCCGCGTAGTATGCCATCCTCTACGGTGATTTCCATGGTCCAACTTCGCTGTTCCAAGTGCGGCTCCGACGCGGGCTTCCTCATCCAGACGTCCGACAAGAAGGTCCTCGAGGTCCCGGGCAAGCTGTCCGTGGACCGCATCAAGAAGACCGTCCTCGTGACGTGCACCTACTGTAACAACAACTGGGACCATGTCCCGATCAGCCTCACCGACAAGACGGTCGAACAGCTGAACGCGGAGCTCAACGAGCGCCGCCTCACCCACTGAGCCTGCCAACCCGGCCGGTCAACTCGTCCCCTAGCGGACGCTAAGCCTCGAACAGGGCCGCGCGGAAGGCGCCGAGCCTCTTGAGGCCCTGGACATCCTCACGGAAGAGCGGCATCTCGACGCGTTCGACGGCAGGCAGGCGCTTCTCCAGCTCCGCGATCCACTCCAGGTTCATGCCGCGGCGGATGCGCCCGAACTCGGCGGCAGCGACCAAGGCCTCCACGAAGGCGGGGTCGTCCCCGGTCGCGGCGGCGGCCTTGGCGGCGAAGGCGCGCGAGGCGGCGGCGTGGGCGGCGAGGGCGTCCAGCCGGGTCGCGTCGCCCCCGAACGGCGGTTGGACCTTGTTGATGACGACCGCGTGGACCGTCATGCCCAGGTCGCGAACGGCCTCGTCGAGGTCGCAGGTCTCCTCCACGGGGAGCTTCTCCGGGATGGTCACCAGCAGGAGCGCCGAGTGCTCGCGGTCGCGCAGGAACTCCTGGATGCGCTCCGCTTCGGCGTCCATGTCCTCGAAGATGCGCTCGAAGTCAATGTCGGGCGGGGCTTCCTTCTTGTCTTTCGCAAAGACCCCTTGGAGCTTGCGCGCGGCGCCCGCGAGCTTCTGGTACACAGAATAGCCCTTGATGGCCCAGGAGACGAGCGACTTGTCGGCGAGCACCTCGCGGATGGCGGCCGGGGCGGAGAGGAACGAAAGCGCGTGCCCCGTGGGCGCGGTGTCCACGACGATGGCGTCGTACTTGTTGGCGCGGCGCAGGTCGTTGAGCTTGCCGATGGCCATGAGCTCGTTGAGGCCTGGGAGATGGCTGCTGACGGTCTTGAAGAGCGGATGGTCGGTGACGCCCGCTTCGGGCATCCTCTCCTTGAAATGCGCCGCGATGACCGCGGAGGGGTCCAGCATCATCGCCCAGAGCCGGGGCTGGATGGGGGTCGCCTCGGTTCCGACGGGGACGCCAAGGGAGTCCTCCAGCCGCTTGGCCGGATCCACGGTGACCAGGAGCGTCTTGCGCCCCTTGCGCGCCAACTCCAGCGCGATGGCGCTCGAGGTGGTCGTCTTCCCGACGCCCCCTTTGCCCGCCACGATGACGAGGCGCTTGGCGTCCAGTCCCTGCAGAGGCACGACCGTCGCAGGTCGCCACGGCCAAGAAGCCTTCCCGCCTGGGCGAGCCCGTGACTCGGTCGCAGCACGCGGTGTGGGAGGCCATCGCGACGAGCTTCGACCGCAACCGCACTCGCACTTGGCCGCACGTCGAGGCGTTCGTGCGCGTGCTGCCCGTGGGGAGTCGCGTCCTCGACTTGATGGGCGGCAACGGGCGCCATCTTGCCCTCGTCCTTGCCGCCGGGCACGACGCCGTGTGGCTTGATTTCAGCCGGCCCGCGAGCCGCATCGTCGCGCGCCGCTACCCGGCCGCTGCGGCGGTCGTCGCGGACGGGGCCCGCCTGCCCTTCGCGAGCGGCACCATGGACGCGTGCCTCTTCGTCGCCGGCTTGCACTCCCTTCCCACCCCGGAGGAGCGTGCCGACTGCCTGCGCGACCTGCACCGAGTGCTCCGCCCGGGCGGCCTCGCCCAGGTGACGGTGTGGAGCCGCGACGCGCCGCGCTTCAAGGACCAAGGCACGCCCGGCGAACCTCTGGACGTTGTCATCCCGTGGCGCAGCGACGGCCACGACGCGCCCCGCCACTATTTCCTCTACACCCAGGAGACCCTGCGTCGCGAGCTGGAGGCTGCTGGCTTCGAGGTCGTCGGGGAGTCCATCGTGGACGTCGTGGCGCCCCGCGACAACCTGGTGGCGGTCGCCCGGCGCGTCTGAACGGGACCCAACCGCTTATGCCGCCCCGGCCGGTGCCGAGCCTGTGCCCCCCCTGGTGGTCGCCGGCAGCGCCTCCGCGCCCTTCGCCACGCGCCTCGCCACCACGCTCGGCACCACCCTCGTCCCCGGCGAGGCGAAGCGCTTCCCCGACGGCGAAGGCTACGTCCGCCTGCTCGCCCCCGTGAAGGGCCACGACCTCATCGTCGCTCAGTCCACCGCGCCCGACGCCAACCTCGTCGAGCTCCTGCTCTGGCTCGACGCGGCGCGCGAGGCGGGCGCCCGGTCCCTCACCGCCGCCATCCCGTATCTCGGCTACGCCCGGCAGGACCGGCTCTTCCAGCCCGGCGAGGCCATCTCCAGCCGCGCGGCCGCGCGCGCCATCGCGGCCGCGTGCGACCGCGTGGTCACTGTGGACCCGCACAAGGAGGAGGTCCTGCAGTTCTTCGGCGGCAAGGCGCGCAGCGTCACCGCGGTGCCCCAGCTCGCCGCGACCTTGGGGGCCTGGGGCGTCGACGCCATCCTCGCCCCCGACAAGGGCGCCCGCGACCGCGCCGCCTCCGCCGCGACCCTTCTGCGCGTCCCCGTGGACCACCTCGAGAAGACCCGCCTCTCCGCGACCGAGGTCCGCATGGCGCCCAAGGAGATGGACGTGCGCGGCAAGCGCGTCGCCATCGTGGACGACCTCATCGCCTCCGGCGGGACCATGCTCACCGCCGCGCGCCAGCTCAAGCAGCAGGGCGCCACCGCCGTGTACGCGGCGGCCACGCACGGCCTGTTCACCGGCAACGCCCTCCCCGGCCTTCTGGCCGGTGGCATTGACCGCATCCTCGTCACCGACACGTGGCTCCCTGGCCCGTGCTCCTGCGACCTCGTGAGCGCGGCTCCGGCCGTCGCCGAGGCCCTGAAGCTGGTCGCCTAGGCCGGGACCTTGCCGCCGCTCGGTTTGCCAATCTGCTTGGAGCCGCCCGCGTTGGGCTGGAGACTGTAGTCCCCGCTTCCCTTCGCGACGACGTGGACGTCGAAGAGGAAGTCCACGTCCTTGCCCGCCTCGACGGTGAACTTGACCGGCAGGAAGATGCTGCCCTTGGGCGCCTTGACGGTGACCGTGCTGCCGTTGGACTTCAGCACACCCGTCGCGGAGGCGATGACCAGCTCGAGCTTGCTGTAGTTGCCGGCCGGGACCGGGTCGCGAAACAGCGTCGTGAGGTTGCCGTTGACAAGCTTGACCAGGTCGAACGTCGGCGAGGCCGGCGCGTAGCTGGCGTCCTTGTCGGCGCCGTCCTTGTCCTTGGACTTCATCTCGATGGCGGAGACCACGATGGTGAGCGAGGCAAAGTCCCCGATCGCACCGGGGGCGTCCGTGACGTGGACCCCGACGGTCCCTTCCCCCCCGGCGGCGCAGCCCGCGAGGGCGGCGGCGGTCATGAGCATCGTTCCGAGCAGCGCGAGAGTGCGAGCCATGGTCGGTGGAACCTTCTCAGGTTCAAGAACGCTCTCTGACAAACGGTGAACGGTCCTCGAACCCCCGTTTCTCCTGGGCGCCTCTGGCAACGGCTATATGGGCCCCCCAAGTCGCCGCACCGTCCAACCGGACCGTGAGACCCATGAAGCGAAGCTCCCGCGCCTGGAAGAAACCGGGCAAGCAGCGCTGGAAGTGGCGCAAGAAGAAGATGCGCCGCCGAAAACGCGAGCAGAAGATGAGGAAGGGTCTCTAGTCCCTTTCTCTGGCCGGGGCGCCTTGGCGTTCCGTTTCAGGACGCGCCATCGCCGTTCGGCCAAGCGTTCATCTCTCTCTTTCCCTTTTTTTCTCCAACCCCTCTCCCCACCCCGGGCGCTTAGGCTAACCTGGTAGACTGGCAGGCTCCAGTGATGGAATGATGAGAAGAGGGTCAGCCAATGGACTAGGGTCGCCCCCTGGCCAGTGACGAGTCACTGGAGAGCTGACCATCGGAGAGACCTGCTGATTTGGGTTCAAATCCCAAAGCGCCCACTACCCCTGCCCCCGGCCCGCCTTTGCGCGCGGGCCCGGTCGGCCATCCCGCAAACGTCAAATGGCGCCGCCGCAACCGAGGCCCGTGCAGATCAGCAAGGTCCTCTCGTTCGCGAGCCTCGCCTACGGTGTCCTGTTCTACCTCGCGGGCGTCTCCGGCCTGCTCTGGCCCGCCACGCCCCCTCTCGACGTCGGCCTGCTGTCCACGGCCGCTGTCTTCATCCTGTTCGGCCTCGTCGGGCTCCTGCTGAAGCCGACGCCGAATCAGGCCTAGGCCCGCCCCTTAGAACGCGCCACTGGTGGCGCCGATGTAGAGCGCTGCGAGCGTGAGCCCTGCCGCGAAGGCGCGCTTGAGCTGCTTGGCCGGGAGGCGGTGCGCCAGCCGGACGCCCAGGGGGGAGCCCGCGAGCGCGCCCGCCCCGATCCACAGCGCGGGCCGCACGTCCGCGCCGCCCGCGGTGGCGACGGCGGCGGCGAGCAGGCTGTTGGTGAAGACGGGGACGAGGCTGCTCCCGACGGCGGTGTGCATGGGCACGCCGTCGAGCGCGAGCAGGGGGACCGTGAGGAGGCCGCCGCCGATGCCGAGCAGGCGGCTTGCGGTGCCCGCCACGACGCCGATGGCGGCGACCGCGGCGCCGGAGCGCGCCTCGACGCGGGGCTGAGGGGGCGCGGAGACCATGCGCCAGGCGCCGAAGAGCATCAGCACGGCCATCGTGAGCTTGAGGCCCGCGACGGAGAGGCGCTGCTGCAACCAGAGGCCCGCCGCGACGCCGACCGCGCCGCCGACCGCCATCCATCCGCCGAGTCGCCAGGAGACCGCGCCGCGTTGGGCGTGTTGGTAGACGCCGAAGGGGCTCTGCAGGCAGATGGCGGCGAGGCTGAGGACGGTGGCGACGCGGAAGTCCACGCCGAAGAGATAGTGCAGGGCCGGCACGACGATGAGGCCGCCGCCCACGCCAAAGAGGGCGGAGATGACGCCTGCGGCGAGACCCAGGACCAGCAGCACGAGCGTGTTGAGGTCCACGGACCGTCCAAGTCAGGGCGCCCTCAAGGGTTTTGGGTTCCCGTCCGGACCTTCGAGGCGGCGCTGGCCACGCGGCGCTGCGGCGGGTAGAACAGTGGGACCACGAGGACCGTGGCGAGCCACAAGGTGCTCACCGAAGCGACGGTGGCGATCATGGTCTTGCGCACGAGGAGGTCGGTCTGGAAGCAGAAGACGACGAAGGCGATGACGTCGGTGGCGATGGCGATGGTGACCGCCTTGCCGACGTGGCGGTACACGCGCTCCTGGTCCTCGACGTGCTCCAGGTTCCAGATGAGGTGCAAAGCATTGTCGGAGCCGATGGCGCTGATGAAGACAAGCGGCAGCATGAGGCCCACGGAGAGACCGATGCCGAGGCTCGGAAGGAGGCCGAGCCACCAGAGGCTGGAGAGCACCATGACGGCGGTGATGGCGGCCGTCGCGCGCCAGCTGCGGGTGAGGACGAAGATCATCGCCGCCACCAGGATGAGGGACGCGGTGCCGACGGTCTGCACCCAGGGCAGCTCCTTGTCGATGAAAAGCGCGCTCACGGCGTTGTTGCCGAAAAGGTGGACCTTGAGGCCATGGTAGCCCGTCTCCGCGACGGTCTGCTCGATGACACGGTTCGTCGCGGCGAAGACGCGGGCCGACTCCTCGTAGGTCAGGCCCTGGTGCGTGTCGAACGGCACCATGCCCATGTCGTAGCGCACGGGGTTGAGGAGGACGGTCATGAAGTTCGCGAAGGGGCTCGCGAAGACCTGGTCGAAGACCGCCTTGATGCCCTCCGGCGTCGTCGGGTACTCCAGGTCGTGGGCCTGGGCCAGCGGCACGTTGCCGAGGACGAACTGGTTGACGAGCGCGTCGGGGGTCCCCTGGTTGATGGCGAGCCAGGCCCGCACGATGCGGGTGACGCTCGCCGTGTTGAAGCCGTGCAGGTCCGGGTCCGCGTGCAGGTTCGCCTCGAGCCGGTCGATGAACTTGTGCGCGGCCGGCTTCGTCAGGTCGCCTTCGACGATGAGGTAGTTGCTCACCGTGTCGGCAGAGCCGCCGAAGAACTGCTCGTCCACGCGGGCGGCGTCGTCGCGCACTCGGTCGCCTGGAGGGTAGTTGAGCTCGGGGTTCCCGAACGCCTCCACCTTGAGGCTGTTGACGGCGAGCAGGCTCGCGACGGTGAGGACGGCGAGGACGACGGCGGTCGCGGCGCGGCGGCGGCCGAGGTACCGGCCGATGGCGAGCATGCCGGGCGAGCCCTTCTCCGGCTTGCGGGCAAGGCCACGCGTCGTGAGGACGAGGAGCGCCGGGACCATGGTGAGCGCGAACAGGAAACAGACGGTGAGCGCGATGTTGGCGACGACGGAGAGCTGCCCCATCAGGATGCTCGGCGAGAGCACCATCAGGATGAGGCCGCCCACGGTCGTGAGGGTCGCGAGCAGCATGGCCATGCCCGACAGCTCGCCGGCGTCCGCGAACGCCTCGGTGTCCGACTTGCCCTGCGCCTTGTGGTCAAGGTACTCGCTCACCATCTGGATGCCGTAGTCGATGCCGACGCCGAGGATGAGCGGGATGATGGTGAGGTTGAGGCCGTTGAACGGGATGCCCAGGAACCCCATGAGGCCGGCCGTCCAGACGAACGCGAAGGCGAGATTGACGACGGACACGAGGATGACGCGGGCGTCGCGGAAGGACAAGTACAGGATGGCGACGAGCGAGAGCCCGACGATGGGGGCGAGCTTCTGGATGTCCCGCTGCGTGACGTCGCTGGAGTGGGCGTCGAGGGTGGCCACCCCTCGCACCGCGAGGCCGTCGGAGGAGAAGACGTTCCAGTGCAGGGTGCACGCCGTGGCCGCGTCGCCGTCGTCGCAGCCTGGATCGCCGCCTGGTAGGCGTCCACTGCCGCGTACGCCTGCCGCCCCAGGCCCACGCGGTCCAGGTCGCCTTTCGTGGTGTTGAAGAACAGGAGCGTGCGGCCCGCCTTCCAGGTCGGGGCGACGACGTCCTTGATGGAGGCGTCCGCCGCGTTGGCGCCGCGCCACGCCGCCTCGTACAGGAACTCCCCTTCCGCGTCGGTGCCGGGCATCGCGAAGGCGCCGGGGACGGGGGCGCCGACCTTCTGCGGCTGCAGCATGCGGATGGGGTCGAGGAGGCTCGCCTGGGGGTCGGCCATCGCGTAGCCCGAGTTGGTCCAGTTGACGGTCTTGATGATGCCGGCGAGGTCAATGGCGTACTCGACGTTGGGCGCGTGCGCCGACATGAAGCGCCACACCTCGTCCATGCCGCGCACGTACGCTTCGTCGGTGACGTTGCCGCAGTTGGCCGTCGAGAGACGCAGCGGCATCTGCGCCTGCGAGACATGCTGGCACTTCGCGGGGTCAATGCTGTAGAAGACGGTGACGAAGTCGTAGAAGCCGCGGAACGCCTGGCTCGCATTCTGGGCCGCGAGCGTGCTGGGGTCGCCCTGCGGCATGATGAGGAGCAGGTCGGCCTCCGTCGTGAGGTGGCTCATGCCGAGGCCCATCAGCAGCGTCACGGCGACGATGCCGACGATGGCGGAGCGCGGGCGGGCCGCGCAGGCGAGGGCCAGCCGCCCCATGGAACGGCCGAGGAAGGACCCCTTGGCACCCATCGCGTGGCCATCCGGCGCGGGCGCTATGAGGGCTTGGGTCCAGGGCGGACTATGGGCCCAGGTCGGGGTCGGAGCGGCCGGTCTCGTCGCGGGCCACGGCGCGCGCCAAGTCGTCGTCGCGGAAGCGGCGCATCAGCTTGCGGCCCTCGTTGAGGGCGGTGTCCACCAGGAGCTCCTCGGTCTCGATGGACTCGTCGTGCAGCTTGCGCGCGACGGCGCGGATGGCGAGCTCCTTGGCGTTGGCCGGGTAGCCCTGGTCGATGAGGCGCACGACGCTACGGGCCCGCAACGGCAAGGCGACGAGGCCGGCGAGCAGGATGAGCGGGATGACGAGGAACACGGTTCCGACGGCGTAGGCGACGGGGAACCAGCGCGGCCAGAGGAGGCCGACGATGGCGGAACCGAGGACGGCGAGGACGCCCACCACGAGGAAGAAACGGATCAAGCGCATCGTGCGCAGGACGCGCTTGAGTCGGTTGCTCAGCCGGAGAAGAAAGGCATCCAGCATCGCCCAGAGCATGCCGAAGGAACGGTCTGCCATCACGCCCAAACCACGCCTGGCCGTGTTCAACGTTGCGCTGTGGACGCGGCCATGCCGGCGAGGCGGTCAGCGTCGGCGTTCTCGGCCCGGGGGATCCATTCCAGGCGGGCTTTGCGGAAGCGGCCCAGGAGCCCCCCCGCCTCGTCGTGGAGCGCCTTGAGGCCGGGCGCCTTGACGCGGTACCTGCCCTCCAGTTGCCGGAGGATGAGCTGGGAATCGCCCCGCACGGTCACCTCGTCGGCCCCCTGCTCGAGGGCCTCCGTCAGGCCGAGGATGAGGCCGCCGTACTCGGCCTGGTTGTTCGTGCCGCGACCCAGGGGTCTGGAGAGCTCCTTGCGCGCCCCATCCATCTCGACGACGGCGCCGGCGCCCATGGGCCCGGGGTTGCCGAGGCACGCTCCGTCGAAATAGACCAGGGCACTTGGCACAGGGCGCCACTCGGGGAGGCTTGCTTAGGCTTGCCGACCGGGCTCATCCGGCGCGGGCGAGGCGGCGGCGGGCGAACACGAGCGCCCCCAGACCCAAGTAGACGACGCCGAGGCCGGCGAGCCAGGCGAGCTGAACCCCGACCTGGGCGAGAGACTGGCCGTCGGTGAGGACGCCGTGCAGCGCGGCAAGCGCGTGGGTCGAGGGCAGCAGGTCGTAGAGGTTGAGCCCGAACAGGGCGGCGCCCGGGATGGGGAAGAACGCCCCGGAGAGGAAGCCGAGCGGGATGACGAGCAGGAGCGAGAGGTTGGCGGCCTCGTCGCGGCTGCGGGCGAGGCCGGCGATGGCCATGCCGAGTCCGAGGACGGAGGCGGCGGTGGCGAGGACGACGACGTAGGCGTCCAGGTAGGAGCCGTGGTTCTGGAACCCCATGAGGCCGGCGAGGCCGAGCATGGCGGCGAAGGCGACGCAGGCGAGCAGGAGGTGGCCAAGCGAGGTGCCGACGACCAGCGGCCAGGCCCCAGTGCGGGCGAGGCGGTATCGGTGTAGGGTGCCGAGCTCCCATTCGCGGGCGAGCGACGACGCGGTGTGGCCGACGAGTAGGAGGACGGCGAAGAGCATCAGGCCGGGGGCGACCTGGTCGAAGCCGAGGAGGAAGGACATCCTAGCGCCCCCGAGCGCGGCTGGCCCACCATTGGGCCCACGGGTTCGTGGTGGTCGTCGTGGGCTGGGGGGCGGGCGTCGTCGTGGGCAGGGTGGTGTGGCTCGAGGTGGACGCCGACGATGTGCTGGTGTGGGTCACGATGGGCGGCACGACGACGGGGGCGATGGATGGGGTTCCGCCGGGCAGCGCGGAGGCCGTGGGGCTGGAGAGCACTGGATGGAGAACGGGCTGCATGCCCGCCATCGCGACGACGGGCGCGGCGCTGTCGCCCGAGGTGGCGGGCAGGGCAGCCCCGAAGACCACCATGAGCAGGATGGGCAGCCCAAGGAGGCTCACAAGGTAGGTCGGGCGGCGGATCGCTTGCTTGAGTTGGCGCGCCAAGATGGAAGGCCAGATCATGCTCCCACCCCGCGGACGGCGGGGGAAAAGAGGCGCTTCGGCAAGCGGGCCGAGCGGCCCGACTTGGAGGGCGCGACCTCGCTGAAGGCCATCTCCCCCTGCGGCTCCTCGCCGCCAGGCAGCGCGTAGTCCCAGCGCGCCAGCTCGCCCGGGGCGCACAGCGCCACGAGGCGGCCGGCCTCTAGGATGGCGACGCGGTCGGCGAGCTGCGCCAGGCCGCCCAGGTCGTGCGTGGAGACGATGAGGGTCTGCCCAGCCGGCCGGGCGCGCAGGAAGCGCTCGACGGCGAGCTTCGAGGTCGGGTCGAGGCCCGCCTCCGGCTCCTCGATGGCGACGACCTCGGGCTCGTGCACGAACGCAAGCGCGAGGGTGAGGCGGCGGCGCATGCCGCCCGAGAGATGCTCGGCGTGGGCGTCGGCCTTGTCGGCAAGCCCGAGCGCGGCGAGGAGCGCGCGGCCGGTGGCGCGGGCGCGGGTGGCGGGGACATTGTGGAGCGCCGCGGCTTGGACGAGGTTCTCCAGGCAGGTGAGCTCGGGATAGACGGCGTCCTGCTGCGGGCAGTAGCCGAGGGCGCGGGGGGCGTGGTTGCGGACGATGCGGCCCTTGGTGGGGCGCTCGAGGCCCGTCAGGACGCGCAGCGTGGAGGTCTTGCCGGCGCCGTTGCGGCCGACGAGAGCGAGAACCTCGCCGCGGCGGACGCGGAGGGTGACGCCGTCCACGATGGCGCGACGCCCCTTGACGAGGGAGACTTCCTGGAGCTCAAGGGCAAACGGTGCGTCGGCGGGCTCGTCCATGCTCTTTTGTTCGGAGGCGGTTGTTTATGAGGCGTCTCGGACAAGGTTCAAAGCCTCCTCTTCGGGCCGGCTCGTTCCCTCAGGAGGGGGCTGGGGGTTTGCCCTTCCCTTTCGCCGCCTTGCCTTTGCGCGGCCCCACAAGCTCCTCCACCTTGGCCTGGGCGGCGGCGACGCGGTCGCTGGGGGCGTCCTTGGGCGCGAGGCCGCCTTTGAGCTCCATGATCTCGTCGCGCAGCAGGGCGGCCTTCTCGAAGTCCCACGCCTTGGCGGCGGCCTGCATCTCGTGCTCAAGGTCCTTGATGAGGCGGTCGAACGCGAGCTTGTCGAGGCCGGCGAGCCGCTCCTTCGACACGAGGACGGGTTTCTCGCCGAGGCGGCGGCCGTCAATCTCGATGCCCTTGACGCTGCGAACGGCGGAGACCGGAGTGATGCCGTGCTCCTTGTTGTACGCGGCCTGGCGTTCGCGGCGGCGGTCGGTCTCCTCGATGGCGAGCTTCATCGCGTCCGACATCCGGTCGGCGTACATGATGACGCGGCCGTTGACGTTGCGGGCGGCGCGCCCCGTGGTCTGGATGAGGCTGGTCGCGCTGCGCAGGAAGCCGATCTTGTCAGCGTCGAAGATGGCGACCAGGCTGACCTCGGGCAGGTCGAGGCCTTCGCGCAAGAGGTTGATGCCGACGAGGACGTCGAACTCGCCCTTGCGCAGTTTCTCGAGGATGATGATGCGCTCCAGCGTGTCGATGTCGCTGTGCAGGTAGGTCGCCTTGACGCCGAGGCCCTGGTAGTACTTCGTCAACTCCTCAGCCATGCGCTTCGTGAGCGTGGTGACGAGGACGCGCTCGCCACGCGCGATGACCTTCTGCATCTCGCCGTACAGGTCGTCGACCTGGCCGGAGACGGGCTTGACGGAGATGACGGGGTCGAGCAGGCCGGTGGGGCGCACGACGGCGGTGACGCGCGTCTCCTCGTGCTCCAGCTCGTACGGGCCGGGAGTGGCGCTGACGTACACGCGGGGCGCCTTCTTCGCCTCGAACTCGTGGAACTTGAGCGGGCGGTTGTCCACGCAGCTCGGGAGGCGGAAGCCGTACTCGACGAGGGTCTCCTTGCGCATGCGATCGCCGTTGTACATGCCGCGAATCTGCGGCAGGGTGACGTGCGACTCGTCGAGGATGAGCAGGTAGTCCTCGGGGAAGTAGTCCATGAGGCTGCTACCGGGGTCGCCGCGGGGGCGGCCGGAGAGCGGTTGGCTGTAGTTCTCGATGCCCGCGCAGGACCCGACTTCGCGGATCATCTCGAGGTCGAAGCGCGTGCGCTGTTCGAGCCGGGCCGCCTCGAGGATTTTCCCCTGCGCGCGCAGCTCGGTGAGGCGGTCCTTGAGCTGCTCCTGGATGCGGGCGGTGGCGGCCTCAAGCGCGTCGTTGGCGAGGACGAAGTGCTTGGCGGGGAAGATGGTGAACCCTTTGTGGACCTGCATCGCGTCGCCCGTCGTGGCGTGGACGCGCTTGATGCTCTCGATGGTGTCGCCCCACAGCGTGACGCGGACGGGGTGCTCGTCGCCAGGCGGCAGGATGTCGATGGTGTCGCCGCGCACCCGGAAGGTGCCGGGCTTGACCTCGGCGTCGTTGCGCTCGTAGGAGATGTCCACAAGGCGGCCGGTGAGGCTGCGGCGGTCGAGCGTCGCGCCCTGCTGCAGGAGAAGGTTGGCGGCCTTGTAGTCGGCGGGGGAGCCGAGGCCATAGATGCAGGAGACCGACGAGACCACGACGACGTCGTCGCGCGTCATGAGGGACTGCGTCGTGCTGAAGCGCAGTTTCTCGATCTCCTTGTTGATGTCCGACTCCTTGGCGATGTAGGTGTCCGATTGTGGGACGTACGCCTCGGGCTGGTAGTAGTCGTAGTAGCTGACGAAGTACTCCACCGCGTTGGTGGGGAAGAACGCCCGCATCTCCTCGTAGAGTTGCGCCGCGAGCGTCTTGTTGTGCGAGACGATGAGCGTCGGCCGCCCGGCCGCCTCGATGAGCTTCGCCATGATGTACGTCTTGCCGACGCCCGTCACGCCTTGGAGCGTGACGTGCTTCTTGCCCCCCTTGACGGCCGCGACGAGGGCGTCGATGGCCGGGCCCTGGTCCCCGGCGGGGGCGTAAGGGGCCTGGACCGTCAGCGGCACGCTGCGCTCCACCGTCGAAGCGGAGAAAAGAGATGGGGTGAGGGGGATGAAAGAACGGGGCGCGGGCCTACTTGGCCTTCTTGCCGCCCTTCTTGGGGGCCGCCGTCTTGGCGCCCTTCTTCGCCGGCTTGGCCGCCTTCTTCGGGGCCTTCGCGGCCTTGGCCTTCTTGGCGGGCGCCTTCGCCTTGGCGGGCTTGGGGGCCTTCCTCGGGGCGGCCGCGGCCGGCATGGGGACCTGCTCGATGGCAGGGATGGGGGCGGCCTCGGCGGCCGGGGCGGAGGACTTGCGGCGGAACAGGCGGAGAACCATGCGCGTCGCCCGGCCCACACGGCCGCCGGATTTGACCGCTTCGACCCTTCCCCCCAAAGAACCGGGATGAATCGTTCGTCATTTCCATGCCTTTCCCACAACCATCATATCCCTGAGGCGACCCATTGATTCCTGTGTCCAGCCCAAAGACCGCCCAGCACACGCCCCCGCCCTCGGCCTCCGTCCAGGCCATCCTGGAGCGCCTGCAGGGCCACGCCCCCATGACGGGGAAGCAGATCCGTGAGGCCACCGGCCTGCCGCGCCGCACCGTCTACACGGCCCTGCGCAAGCTCCGGGAGCTCGGCCTCATCCAGGAGCGCTCTAGCCTGCGCGACACACGCCAGACTTACTTCTGGCTGCCCGAGAAATCGCACTGAGCCGCGAAGCCCCCGCGCTTTTCCGCTCCTCCTGCCTCGAGCCTCCGACGCGATGATCTTGCACATCGTCTGAGATTCGTGACCGGATTGGACTTTGGTGAGCGTCAACCTCAAACCCCTCTTCCTTCCTGAGGGATCCATGCACTGCCGCGCCTGCGGGGGCCTGACCAAGCCGCAGAAAGGCGTCCTGCACCGCAAATGCTCCGCCTGCGGGGCGATGGACTGGATGAACCCGGCCCCCGCCGTCGGGCTCGCATCCGTCGAGCAGGGCCGCGTCCTCTTGAGCCGCCGCGCCGGGCCTCCCATGCAAGGGTATTGGGACCTCGTGGGCGGATTCATGGAACCCGGGGAGACCCCCGATGAGGCCGTGGCGCGCGAGGTGAAAGAGGAGACCGGCTGCCTCCTCACGGACCTCGACGTGCGCGCCGTCGCCCCCGGCACCTACGACGGACGCCCGACCCTCAACTTCCTCGCCACCGGCCGCCTCGTCGGGACCCCAAAGGCAGGCGACGACTCCGCGGAGCTCAAGTGGCACCCGCTCGACGACCTGCCGCGCCTTGCGTGGGCCCACGAAAAGGCGTTCCTGGAGCACCTGCGCGGCTAGGATCACAACGGGATGTTGCCGTGCTTGCGCTTGGGCCCGTCCTGGCGCTTGTTCACCAAGGTCTCGAGGGCCTTGATGAGGAAGGGGCGCGTCTCCTGCGGCTCGATGACGTCGTCGATGTAGCCCTTGCGCGCGGCGACGTAGGGGCTCGCGAACTTGGCGCGGTACTCGGCCACGAATTGCGCGCGCTTCTGGCTTAGCGCGTCGCCAGACAGGCCCTTGAGCTCGTTGCGGAAGACGATGTTGACGGCGCCTTCGGGGCCCATGACGGCGATCTCGGCGGTCGGCCAGGCGACGTTGACGTCGGCCCGGACATGCTTGCTGCACATGACGTCGTAGGCGCCGCCGTAGGCCTTGCGGGTGATGACCGTGAGCTTGGGCACGGTGGCCTCGGCGTAGGCGTACAGGAGTTTCGCGCCATGGCGGATGATGCCGTTGTGCTCCTGACCGACGCCGGGCAGGAAGCCGGGGACGTCCACGAAGGTCACGAGCGGAATGTTGAACGCGTCGCAGAACCGCACGAAGCGCGCCGCCTTGACGCTGGCATTGATGTCGAGGACGCCCGCCAGGAAATTGGGCTGGTTGGCGACGACGCCAACCGGGCGGCCGTTGAGGCGCGCGAAGCCGCACACGATGTTCTTGGCGAACTCGGCCTGGATCTCGAAGAAGCGCGCATCGTCCACGACGGAGCGGATGACCGCAACGATGTCGTACGGCTTGTCCGGGGAGTCCGGGACCACGCTCACGAGGCGTGCATCCATGCGGTCGGGGGAGTCCTGGGGTGACTGGAGCGGCGGCTCCGTGAGGTTGTTGCTGGGGAGGAACGCGAGCAGCTCGCGGATGGCGCGAAGGCAGGACTCCTCGTCCTCGAACGCCGCGTGGGCGACGCCAGAGACGCCACCGTGGGCGTGCGCTCCACCCAGGTCGTCCATGCTCACGGTCTCGCCGGTGACGGTCTTGATGACCTCGGGGCCGGTGATGAACATGTGGCTGGTCCCTTCGACCATGAAGACGAAATCGGTGATGGCGGGCGAGTAGACCGCGCCGCCGGCGCAGGGGCCAAGGATGGCCGAGATCTGGGGCACGACGCCCGAGGCGCGCGTGTTGCGCCAGAAGATCTCCGCGTAGCCGCCGAGCGCGACGACACCTTCCTGGATGCGCGCGCCGCCGGAGTCGTTGAGGCCGATGACGGGGGCGCCGTTCTGCACGGCGAGGTCCATGACTTTGCAGATTTTCTGCGCGTACACGTCGCCGAGCGAGCCGCCGAGGACGGTGAAGTCCTGGGCGAAGACGTACACGGTGCGGCCCTCGATCATGCCCCAGCCGGTGACGACGCCGTCGCCGAGGTAGTGCTTCTTGTCCATTCCGAAGTCATGCGACTCGTGGACACGCAGAGCGTCGAGCTCGACGAACGTGCCCGCGTCGAGCAGGAGGTCAATGCGCTCGCGGGCCGTGTACTTGCCTGCTTGGTGCTGCTTCTCGACGCGGTCGGCGCCGCCGCCCGCAAGGGACTCGGCCTTCTTCCTGCGCAGCTCGCTGATGCGGGCCTCGACGCTCACGCCCGCTCCGACCTCCATCGTGTTGATATACCCCCTGTTTGTCGGCGAACCCACTTACGGTGATTCTCCATGGCCTTCGCTGAAGCTATCGCTCGCCGCCTCAAGAAGAAGATCTGCATGCACTGCAACGTCACGAACCCCATCCTGGCGGTTCGCTGCCGCAAGTGCCACCGCAAGGACCTCCGCCTGAAGGCCGTCGAGGCCCGCGGCGGAACCGCGTAAACGGCTGCGTCCGTTCCCCATTCGTCCGCTTAGCGTCAGCTAGGCTGCGAGGAGGCCGTGGTGGTCGCAGTGCCCATCGTGCGGACAGTGGAGGTGCCCCGCCACCAGGAAATCCGCGTGCTCGCCGTGCGGGACGATGGGGTGCCCGCAAGTTGCGCCGTGCCGGTGGGCGGGAGGATGGCTTCCACAACGATGGCCTTGCGTGCACGCCTCGGGGTGGGCCTTGTCCACGGGGAAGCAGTGGTCGTCCACGTGGCCGGCGTGGGCGTGGTGGATGTGCCCGTCGTGGAAGTAGTCCACGTGGCCCTGGTGCTGGAGCCGCGAGTGCCCGCAGTGCAGTCCATGCTCATGGACATGCTGCGGGTGGGTGTGGCACGCCTCCATCAAGGGACGGTTTGGCTGGGCCCCCTATATTCGCCTTCTTCACAGGCTTGATGCGCCTGGTGGCGGCGGTGTGAACAGGTTCACAGGAAGTCGCTCAGCTTCGCCTTCTTGACCTTGTCATTCTGGAACAGGGATTCGACGCTGCGCTCCAGCAGGAGGATGCGCTGGTGCGTGTACGGGTCGATCTTGTACTTGATGGCGATCTGCTTCGAGACCTCGAGGTACTTGCGCACCGAGCCCTCGTGGACGGTGAGCGTGAGGTTCGGGTTGCCGCAGCTGAGGCAGGAGCCCTTGAGGGGCATGCGGCGGAACTTCGTGTTGCACTTGGGGCAACGGATGGCCTGCTTGCTGAAGCCCTTGAGGTTCCCGATGAGGTCCGGGAGCAGGTGGCTGCCGATGACGCGAGCGCCCACGTCGGCCTCGTCCACGGCCCGGATCTTGCGCGCGAGCTCCATCTGCGCCGTCATCTTCTCCATCATCGAGCCCAGCGTCTTGTACGCGGAGGCCGCGGGGCCGTCGGCGATGTCGGCGGTGTCGTGCGTGAACTGGTAGCCCTCGTACTGCGCCGGCGTGGCAAGACGGGAGCCGACGAGGCCCATGATCTTGTCCACCTCCTTCGGGTTGGCGTGGCGTTGCGTCGCACGGTAGAAGGCGAGCGGGTAGCGCGCCAGGACGTCCACGTTGTGCGCCTCCTTGTCCACCTCGTTCGGGTCGAGGCGCGTCGAGAGCAGGAGGGCGAGGTCCATGAGGCCGCCGCGCTTGTCTGGGACGTAGGCGCGGCTGAAGTTCAGCAACCCATCCAGGAGCAGCATGAAGGCGTCCTCGTCGCCGTCGCAGTTGCGGCGCTTGGCCGCGTGGAAGACGGGGTGGCAAAACTGCGCCTGCGCCTTCGTGGAGCCGATGATGCGGCATAGCACGCCACCGGACGTGTGGGGTGCGAGCCCGATGGCGAGGTGGCCGACGACGTCCTTCTTCTTCTCGCACTTGTAGAACGCGGGAAGCCCGTAGAACCGCACGAGCAGGTCGTCGAGGTACTGCGCGGCGCGCAGGAAGAAGGCGAGGCAGGAGTCCGAGAGCACGACGTCCTGGACCTTGAGCTCCACGACCTGGTCGTCGCGCGCAAGTTCGGAGCCGTCGAGGGCGCGCGTGTAGCCAAGCTCGCGCAGGCGCGCGACCGGAGTGCCGATCTCGCGGGGGCGGAAGTGCGTGAGCGGGACGTCCGTGAGGTCGAAGCGGACGGTGCCGTCCTTGTAGGTCGTGAGCTTGTGCTTGGCGCGCAGGATGCCCTTCTCGAGCGGCTCAGGCACCTTGTCGGCGGACGTGAGGCCCGTCACGCCCTTGACCTGGTCGGGCAGCCGCTCGCCGCCGAGCACCTTCTTGGCGCGCTCCAGCTCGGCGCGCAGCGGCACGTCGGTGAGCGCGCGCTCCTGGAATCCCTGCTGCTTCGGCTTGGGCCGCGCCTCCGTGTGGCCGCCGCAGTCGCACTGGATGCGCCACGTCAGGCGACCGCACATGCCGCACAAGCGCTCGCCGACCTCGACCTGGATGGTGCCCTGCTCCGCGGCGTCGCGGATTTGGCGCTGCGTCCCGCCGGCGGGGCCCAAGGGGAACAAGGAGTGGACCGGCGTGCGCATGACGCGCTCGTCCGCCTTCTCGGGGCGCCCCATGCGGCCTCCGATGCGGCAGGGAGCGCGCGGCATGACCTTGAAGCCGGCGAGGCGCGACACCAGCTCGACCGTGGGGTGGCGCAGGGGAAGGTCGGGCTGGCAGGGGTCGAAGAGGATGCGGCGGCGCGGCGTGTCCACGATGCGCGGCCCGTCGGCATCCTGCCCGATGTCGAGGCCAAGACAGCGCACCAGCGGGTACGCGATAGGCTCGCCGATGTGCAGTGTGTCCCCCTCGACCTTGTGGACGGCGAGGAGGCGGACGAGGAGCTCCTTGCCTGGACCGACGACGGGGAGCCGCAGTCCACTGTCGCAACGGCCTGCCTGGAGGACCCACGCGCCGAGGTCGCGGATCTCGAGAAGAGTGAGGTCGTGCCAGAGGAGCGTCGCGTCCGGATGGAGCGGGGAGCCCGTGGCCTCGGCGTCGGCGACCATGAGGTGGCCCTGCGTGAATGTCGGGGCGGGATTGCCGGGCGCTTTCTCGGCGCGCTCCAGCGCCCACCACTCGGTGCACCACGACGACTCGGGGAGGAGGTGGTTGTTCTCGGCGAACTCGCCGAAGGGAATGAGAATCTCGCCGATGTCCACGATCTCCGCGATGGTCGTGCGCAACTCCTTGGCCTGCGCGGCCGAGGTGAGGCGGACCAGGCTGCCGTTGCGCAGGAGCACGGTGGGGCCTTCGATGGTGTCGCACGGCGTCGCGAGCGTGCCCTTGCCGGGGCGCTCGACCTTGAGCTGGGTGCCGACCGCGAGGAAGTCGTCGAGGACCGCCATCGTGGCGGGGTGGAACGCGTTGGCGGCGAGGCCGGAGGTGCGGGCGCGGCCGTAGCGCAGCCGGAAGCCGCCGACGGAGCTCGGGTGCGAGAAGACGGGGCGCCCCGCGATGATCTCCTTGATGTATTTCGGGTTGGCCGGGATGTCAGGGACCTCGCCGGGCTTCAGCTCCTTCTTCTCCTCCTTCTTGACGAACTTGTGCAGGAAGTCCCAGCCCTCCAGCTTGAGCGCGTCCACGTGCTTGAGGATCTTCGGAGCCTTGAGGATCATGCCCTCGGCGAGGACGAGGCAGGCGCCGCCGCGCAGCTGGTTCGTCTCGACGCGCGGGAGGTCGCGGTAGCCGGTGACCTCGCTGCGCTCGGTGCCTTCGCCGTTGATGCAGACCGGGCAGGAGCGTGCGATGAGCTCGATCTCCGCCGCCGAGGGGTTGTACTGCAGGTGCGCCTCGACCTTGTAGGAGGCGATCTCTTCCTTGTAGCGTTCCACCTCGGAGTCGGTGACCTGGAACGTGCCGATGCCGAGCCTGCGCCGCACCAGGTCCGCGATGAGGACCGCCATCGCCTGCGCGGTGCCGCCGGCGGCGCGGATGGGGCCGGCGAAGAACAGGTCCACGTAGGAGGAGCCGTCGGCGTTGGAGCCGACCTTGACCTCGGCGATTCCTTCCAGCGGCGCGACCAGCACGCCCTCGGTGAGGATGCTGAGGCCGGTGCGCACGGCCTGGTCGAGCGCCTTCTCCTTCGACTGCGTGGCCGCGAGCGTCGCGTCGGCGACCTCCTCAGCGACGCGCAGGCTCACGACCTCGCGGTTGCCCAGCTCGGCGGTGCGCTTGCGCACCAGCGCGGCGACGCCGGGCGGGCCGACCTGGGCCTCGACGCGCGCGGCGAGGTCCTCGGCGGGCGGGATCTCGACGTCGAGCTTCGGGTCCTTGCCCTGCGCGCGCGCCTTGCGGGCGAGGGCGTACTCGACCATGGCGCGGTCGTTGAGGTCCTGGAAGTAGGCGCGCATCGCGTCGGACATGGCCGGGCCCTTCGGAGCCTCGGCTGCAGCCTCTCCCATCCAACCCTTGGACGGACGCGCGGCCGTTAAGGCTTGGCCCGGTCCGCCACCGCAACCCTTTCATCGCGACGGGCCGCGTCGCCGCCATGCGCCGTTTGTCGCTTGCCGTCCTCGCCGTCTTGGTGTTGGCCGGCTGTTCCGGGGCCCCCTCGGCCACGACGCCCACCACCGGCTCCTCCTCGGCGCCCTTGTACGCGTTTTCGCCGACCTCCACGCCTACCACGGCCCCCGATGGGTTCGGGACCGAGCCCAGCCTGCTCGCGGCCTCCGACGGCGCCGTGTACTTCTCCAGCGTGCTCGGGTCGGCGACCGCGCGTGGCGACGGCGTCTGGAAGACCACCGACCGGGGCACGACATGGACCTATCTCGGCAAAGCTGACTACCCGTTCGGGGGCGGCGATTCGGACCTGGAAGAACTCGGCGACGGGACGCTTCTGCTGACCGGCCAATGGCGCCCGGCCGCTCCGCCCGCGCTCCCCGGCGTGGGCTCGCCCTACGTGACGGGAGGCGAATCCGTCTTCCGCTCCACGGACAAAGGCGCAACCTGGACCCCGTTCCCGACCGCAGGCTATCTTCCGGCCGCCGACCGCAACTGGCTGGCCGCCGATCCGTCCACGAGGACCACGGCGTACTTGGTCTACAACGATGCCGCCACCGGCCTCATGGTGGGCAAAACCATGGACGGCGGCCTGAGCTGGCTTCCCCCCGTCGTGGTCCAAGGCTCCGGCTCCGCGGCTGGCCTGGCAGGCGGCCCGGTCGGCATCGCGGGCGACCCTGTCGTCGATGCTCAAGGCACCCTGTACATTCCCTACGGCCCCGGGCCCGGCGGAGGCACGGTCCAGCTCCTGTTTCGGTCGCTCGACGGCGGCCAGACCTTCTCCGCGAGCACGGTCCGGACGACGCCCGCCGGGGCGACCTCGGGCGCCATCTTCAGCACCGTCGCCGCCGACACCAACGGCGAACTCTACTTCGCGTGGGCCGAGACGCAGGACGGCGCCATGCGGGCGTTCGTCGCCCACTCGGAGGACCAAGGCGTGACCTGGACGGACCCACTTGCGGTGAGCCCCCTCGGCATGAGCATTGCATTCCCCTGGGTCGTCGCTGGTTCGCCAGACCATCTCGCCGTCGGCTACTACGCGAGCGCCGGGTCGTTCGTTCCGGATGCCGCGCCGGCCAACGCCACCTGGCGTCCGATGGTCTCGTTCCTCCCGGACATCCACGACGCCACCTTCGTCACCGTCGCGGCCACGGCCACGCCGAACCACATCGGCCCCATCTGCACCGGTGGCACGGGTTGCTCGTCCGGCCGGACGTTGGGCGACTTCTTCGAGCTCGCCGTGGATCCGCAGGGGTTCGTGGACCTGGTATGGGCCGACGACACCGGCTCCGCGCAAAGCAACCACGTCGCATTCCAAGTCGCGGGACCCGTCCTCATCGGACCTTGACCGCATGCCGGAGCTCCCCGAGGTCGAGACCATCCGCCGCGGCCTCGAGGGCGAGCTCACGGGACGCCGCATCGACGGCGTGGACTGGCGTCCTGCGAAGCTGCGGGGCGGGCCGTCGCCGCGGCCGTTGATGGAGATGGAAGGCAAGCGCGTGCGTGAGCTGCGCCGCCACGGCAAGTTCCTTCTCATCGGCCTCTCCGACAGGTCGACCTTCGTCATCCACCTCGGCATGACGGGCAAGCTCCTGTTCGCGGAGCCTGGCGAAGACGAGCGCGACCACACGCACCTCGTCCTCGGCCTCGACGACGAGCGGCAGCTGCGGTTCTCGGACCCGCGCCGGTTCGGCCTGCTCAAGCTCTTCGGGCCCGGCAAGCCCGTCCCGGACCTTGACCACTACGGCGTGGACGCGCTCGACCCCGCCTTCACCCCCGCCGCGTTGGGCACGCTCCTCGCCGGCTCGGGCGCGCCGCTCAAGGCGTTCCTGCTCGACCAGACGAAGCTCGCCGGCGTCGGGAACATATACGCCTGTGAAGCGCTGTGGCGCGCTGGCCTGTCGCCGCGCCGCAAGGCCAGGACGACGCCGAAGGCCAAGGTCGCGCCGCTGCACGCTGGCATCCTTGGGGCCCTCCACGACTCCTTGGCGGCGGGCGGCTCGTCGTTCAACGACTACGTGGACGCCATCGGCCAAGAAGGCTCGTTCATGATGGAGGTCGCCGTCTTCCAGCGCGAGGGCGAGCCTTGCCCGCGTTGCGGCGGCGCCATCCGGCGCATCGTCCAGTCCGGACGCTCGACGTTCTACTGCCCGACCTGCCAGCGGTAGCTTGACGACCTCGGCCTCGGTTGTCCTCGCGTGGCCAAGGCGTACCGCACCCTCGACGAGTTCTGGCCGTTCTACCTGCGCGAGCACTCCAAGCCGTTGACGATGGGACTCCACGTCGCCGGCTCCCTGCTCTCGCTCGCCGTCCTGGTCGTCTGCGCCTTCTTCGGCGCCTGGTGGTGGCTCCTCCTCGCGCTCCCCGTCGGGTACGGGTTCGCCTGGTTCGCCCACTTCGTCGTCCAGCACAACCGCCCCGCGACCTTCACCTACCCGTGGATGTCGTTCGTCTCCGACTGGCGCCTCGTCTGGGTCACGCTGACAGGCCGCTTGGGCCACGAGCGCCGCCGCTTCGGCGTCGCCTGAGCTGGCCGGAGCCTTCAAGCCCGATTCCGGGGTCGGCGCCGCGTTGGGAAGCTTCACCTTCGACGGCCACCGCGTCCCGTTCGAGGAGGGCGACACGCTCGGCGCGGCGCTGCACCGCAAGGGCGTCAAGGTCCTGTCGCGCAGCCTGAAGTACCACCGCCCGCGCGGCCTCTATTGCAACCAAGGCTCCTGCGGCTCCTGCCTCGTGGACGTGGACGGCGTCCCTAACACGCCTGCCTGCATGGCCGCGTGCCGCGACGGCGCCAAGGTCCTGAGCCAGAACCGCCTCGGCTCGGCGCGCCACGACCTCTTCGGCGTCACGGACAAGGTGTTCTGGGAGGGCTTCGAGCCGCACAAGTTCATGACGCGCCCGCGTGCGCTCAACACCCTCTTCCTCAAGGCGGTCCGCTTCATGAGCGGCCTCGGCCGCGCCCCGCGCCCCGACGCGCACCTCGAAGGCCCGCGCCGCCACACCCTCACGGTGGACGAGCTCGTCGTCGGCGCCGGCCGCAGCGGCCTCCGGCGCGCCATCGCCGCCGCCGAGGCGGGCGCGAACGTGCTCCTCGTGGACGAAGCACGGCAACCCGGTGGCTCGTCGCGCTGGCACCCGCTCGAGGCCACCACGAAGACGCTGGCCGCCTCGCTCGGCAAGCACGCGACCCTCACCGTCTGGACCGGCGCCGTCTGCTTCGGCCTCTATCCTGGCGCGGAGGGCTCGACCGGGCCACTCGCCGCCATTCAGCGACCCGGCCCCGGCGGCCCCGATCTCTGGGAGGTCTCCGCGCGCCGCATCACCCTCGCCACGGGCCACCATGATGCCTGGCCCCTTTTCGCCAACAACGACCTGCCCGGCGTCCTCAGCCTGAAGGGCGCCCTCCGGCTCCTCGGCGAGCATGGCGTCCGCCCTGGCTGGCGCGTCGTCGTGCACGGCGCCCGCGTCGAGCCCGCCATCACGGCGTGGTTCCAGAACGCCGGCGTCCAGGTCGTCGCGCAAGGCCCGGTGACGGAGGCGCGCGGCGGCGTCCAGGTCGAGGCCGCGAAGGTCAACGGCGACTGGGTGGGCTGCGACGCCATCCTCTGCAACCTGCCCCCGACGCCGCGCGTCGAGCTGTTCCAGCAGGCCGGCTGCAAGCTGGACTGGATGCGCGGCGGCCTCGGCCCCGCCTCCGCCCGCGACGGCGCCACCTCCGTGCCCGGCGTGTACAGCGCCCTCGAGGTGGCCTGATGGTCACCGCCAAGGAGTTCCTATGCCGTTGCGAGGACATCACCATGGACGACTGCCGCGGCGCCATCCATGAGGGCTACAGCTGCTTCGAGGACCTCAAGCGCTTCCTCGGCGTCGGCACCGGGCCGTGCCAGGGCAAGGCGTGCGTGTCGGCGTGCATGCGTCTCGTGGCCGACGAGCGCGGCCTGCCCATCGAGGCCGTGGACGTGATGACCTTCCGGCCGCCCGTGCGCCCCGTCAGCTTCGCGACCCTTGCCGCGCCCGACCAGACGGGGGACCGCCCATGACGGGGTCCGCCGACGTCCCGCTCCCGCTCATCGCGCCCCAGGCCGGCCCGAAAAAGGACCGCTACGAGGTCGTCGTCATCGGCGGCGGCGCCATCGGCCTCGCCATCGCGTACGAGCTCGCCAAGCTCGGGCTCACCGACGTCCTCGTCCTCGACAAGGACTCGCTCGTCAAGGGGGCCACCGGACGCAACGGCGGCGGCGTCCGCGCGCAGTGGACCTCGACCGAGAACATTCAGCTCGCGCAACGCTCCATCACCGCCTTCAAGAACTTCGCCGCGGAGACCGGCCACAACTCTTTCTTCCGCCAAGGCGGCTACCTGTTCCTCACCCGCAGCGAGCCGCAGATGCAGGCGCTGACGAAGGCCGCCGCGTTCCAGAACACGCACGGCGTGCGCACGCGCGTCATCGCGCTCGAGGAGGCCACGCGCATCGTCCCGGGCCTGCACACCGGCGGCTGTGTTGGCGCGACCTTCAACCCGGACGACGCCGTCCTCTTCCCCTGGCCGCTCGTCTGGGGCTGGAAGGAGGCCGCCGAAAAACTTGGCGTCGAGGTCCTCACCTTCGCCCACGCCACCGGGTTCGAAGTGTCCGGCTCCCGCATCACGGCGGTGCGCACCAACCGCGGCACCATCGGCTGCACCTGGGTCGTCAACGCCGCGGGAGCGTGGAGCCGCGACCTGGCCCGCCTCGTCGGCCTGGAGCTGCCCGTCAAGCCGGAGCGCCACGAAATCCTGGTCTCCGAGCCTCTCAAGCCGTTCCTGGGCCCCATGCTGGTGGACCTCTCGAACGGCTACTACGTCAATCAGGACATGCGCGGCGAGCTCGTCGGCGGACTCGGCACGCACACCGAGGAGTCCATGGAGTGGCACAGCAGCCTGGAGTTCGCGCGCGAGTTCGCCAAGACGACGGTGCGCTTGCTTCCCCGTCTTGGCCCCGTGCGCGTCCTGCGGCAATGGGCGGGCAGCTACGACAAGACGCCGGACGCGAAACCCATCCTTGGCGTCGCAGAGACCGGCCCCATCAACCTCGTGCAGGCCAACGGCTTCAGCGGCCATGGCATGATGATCAGCCCCATGGTGGGCCGCCTCACCGCGCAGCTCATCGCGGGCCAGAAGACCGACCTCGACCTGCGCCGCTTCGCCCTGGAGCGCTTCTCGCGCGGCGAGCTGGAAGCCGACCCGATGGTCATCGGATAGGCCGGCCTGCGGGGCCGACCGAAGGGAGCGCCCCGCCGTCCAACGTGATCGACCTTCGTTTGAAGGTCGGCGCCAACGCTATCAAGGACCGGACCGCTCGTCGCGCCGTGCCCGAGAAGAGCCCCGTCGATGAGTTCGAGCCCATCCGCCTCAAGGACGCTGTCATCCTCACCGCGTTCCCCACGACCGGCTCCGCGACCAGCATCGCCGCGCAGTACCTCGTGCGCCACCTCGGCCTTCCCCTGGTCGGCCATCTGCGCATGCCGGACCTGAACGGCTTCGTCAACATCCAAGCAGGCGTCGTCACGAGCGTCGTGCGCGTCTATGGCGGCCAGGTCGCCTGCAAGATCGGGAAGACCTGCCCGAGCCTCTATGTCGTCACGAGCGACCTGCCGCTTCCCCCGAAGGTCATGGACCGCGTCGCCTCGGTCCTCATCGGCTGGGCCGCGGCCGGCAACGCGCACATGCTCCTGGTCCTCGAGGCGGTGGGCCGTCTGCCGGGCGACGACACTCCGGACGTCTTCGCGGCGAGCCCGGACGCGGCGCAGCTCAAGGCCATCGTCAAGGCCGGCATCCCCGCGATGGAGCGCGCCCTCATCGGCGGCATCGGCGCGCAGCTCCTCCTGGAGTCGGCGCAGCGCGGTATGCGCGCCGCGAGCCTGCTCGTCGAGGCCAGCCGCGACCACCCCGACGGCCGCGCCGCCGCAGCGCTGGTCGAGGCGGTGGCGCTCCTGGTGCCGGACGTCCAAGTGGACGCGAGGCCCCTGCAGAAGGAAGCGATGGAGCTGGAGCGCCAGATTCGCAACGCGCAGGCCCAGGCGAAACCTCCCGAGCCGGAGCCGAGCGCGGCGCCGTC
Organism: Thermoplasmata archaeon; assembly: GCA_023269235.1. Classification (GTDB taxonomy): domain Archaea; phylum Thermoplasmatota; class E2; order JACPAO01; family JAHFTW01; genus JAHFTW01. Next base: position 87,037 of record JAHFTW010000003.1, on the reverse strand, counting down.
GTTCGTGTAAGATTGGCCGGGTTGGCCTAGGCCTTCGCGGGCGTGGCCGGAGCGGCCGGGGGCGGAGGGTTCCGAAGAATCTCCAACCCTTCCGCGATCTTCTCCTTGACCGCCTTGACCGTGATGTCGAGCTTGGCCTTCTCCTCGTTCGTGAGGTCGTACTGGACGACGCGCACTAGGCCGCCCTTGCCCAGCACGGCGGGGACGCCGGTGGCCACGTCCTTGTGGCCGTACTCGCCCGTGAGGATGACGCCGGTGGGGATCTCCTCGCGGGTGTCCTCGAGGATGGCCTTGACCATGCGGCCCGTGCAGGCGCCGGGGGCGTAGGCGGTGGCGCCGACGCGTTCAATGATCTCCATGGCGCGGCCGCGGGTCGTCTTCTCCCACGCGGCCCAGTCGCCGCCGGCCAGCTTGGGGCTGGAAAGGGTGGGGCTGACGAACATGGTCTCGCCGTGCTCGCCGAGGATGGTGGCGCGCACGGTGCGGTCGCCTGTGGCGTCGCGCACGATGTCGGTGAAGCGCGCGGAGTCGTGCAGGCTCGTCATGCCGATGGTGCGCTCGCGCGGGAAGCCCAGTTCCTTCCAGCAGACGTAGAGGAGAATGTCCACGGGGTTCGAGACGAGGAGGAAGACGCAGTTGGGCGCGTTCTTCTTGACCTCGGCGCACACCGACTTGAGGATCTTGATGTTGATGCCGAGCAGGTCGGCGCGCGTCATGCCGGGCTTGCGGGGGACGCCGGCGGAGACGACGACGATGTCGGAGCCCTTCAGGGTCGCGTAGTCCGTGCTGCCGGAGACCTTCGTTCGGCGGCCGAAAGCGACGCTTGCCGTGTTGAGGTCCATGGCGCGCCCGACGGCGGCGGCCTCGGCGATGTCCACGACGGCGATCTCGTCAATGCGGTCGGTGAGCATGAGGGTCGCGAAGATCGAGTTGGCGCCGATGGTGCCGGCGCCGACGAAGCCAACCTTGGTCATCGCTGCGGCGACTTGGGAATCCGGGATAAGGGTTGCCGGGAAGGCCTCGGGCGCGCCGCAGAGGCTATGGCCCGCCTCCGGTTTGGCGCCGCGTGCCCTGGTACGTCCTCGACACCAGTCTCCTCCTGGGCGGCAAGGATCCGCCGCGCGACGGTTCTTGGGCCACGACGCCGGAGGCCGCGGCCGAGGTGAGCCCAGGCGGCAAGGATGCTCGACGCTACGACCAGTGGCTCGCCATCGGGCTCCAGGTGCGCTCCGCCGCCGACACCGCGCGCGACCGCGTCGAGGAGGCCGCCCTGGACGCCGGAAGCCTCGGCCGCCTCTCCGAAGCCGACCTGTCCCTGCTCGCGCTCGCCCTCGACCTGAAAGGCACGCTGCTCACCGACGACCACACGATGCTCGACATCGCGCTTCGGCTCAGCATCCTGTCGCGCACCGTCAACTCCTCCGGCATCCAGGGCACCCTCGACTTCCGGCCGCGCTGCACCGGCTGCGGCCGCTGGTTCGACACCATGCCCAAGCGCGAGGAGTGCACCGTGTGCGGCTCCCCGGTGAAGGCCAAGCCCTCCCGGGGCGCCCCTGCGGCCTCCGCGCCGAAGCCGCCCGGCCCCGGCACGCGCCCAACGCGTTCTTGAGGCGAGGCCGCCGTCCGCCCTTGTGGCCGGCTCCCCGCGCCCCGTGAAGCAGCCGGCCGCGTCCGGACCCTACATCCCCGCCGACTCCCGGGTCGCCGAGGTCACCGTCAAGGGCGTCATCCTCGGCCTCCTCCTCGCGGTCCTGCTCGGCGCCGCCAACACCTACTTGGGCCTCAAGGCGGGCCTCACGGTCGCGGCGAGCATTCCGGCGGCGGTCGTGTCGCTGGCGGTCCTCAAGGCGTTCCGCAAACACACCATCCTGGAGAACAACATCGTCCAGACCATCGCGTCGGCGGGGACCTCGGTCGCCTCCGGCGCCATCTTCACCATCCCGGCGCTCATCCTCCTCGGCTACTGGCAACAGCTGCACTACTGGGAGACCACCTTCATCGTCATCGTGGGCGGCCTGCTGGGCGTTCTCTTCAGCGTCCCCATCCGGCGCGCGCTCGTCGTCGAGGAGGCGCTTCCTTTCCCAGAAGGCCTCGCGACAGCGGAGGTCCTGAAGGCTGGCGAGAAGGGCGGCGTCGGCATCGGCGCGCTGATGCTCGGCGGCGCCCTGGGTGCCGGCTACAAGGTCCTGCAGGGCGCGTTCAAGTTCTGGAAGGAGTCCCCCACGGCGACGCTGCGGCTGGGCGACCGCTCGGTGCTCGGCGTCGGCTTCAACCTGCAGCCCGCCCTCATGGGCGTCGGCGTCATCATCGGCTTGCCCATCGCGAGCCTGGTCTTCCTCGGCGGCGTCCTCGGCTGGGTCGTCGGCATCCCGCTCTACACCCAATTCGCCGGCGACGTGTACTCCGCCGCGCACGGCCTCCCCAGCCTCTTCGACCTCGCCGGCGGCTCGCATGACGCGTTGCCCGCCGTCGTGTGGAGCAAGCGCATCCGCTACATCGGCGTGGGCGCGATGCTGGTGGGCGGCGTCTGGAGCCTCGTCAAGCTGCGCCGGCCCTTGAGCCGCGCCATCGCGCAGGGCGTCCGCAGCGCCCGCGGCGGAGCCACGGAGGCGGTGGCGCGCACCGAGCGGGACCTGCCGTTCTCCATCGTCGGCCTCGGCGCCATCGTGCTCGCGGTCCCGATGGCGTTCCTCTTCAACGCGGTGCTTGGCAACCTTGCGGCCGCCCTCGTCATCGCCCTCGTCATGATCATCGTCGGGTTCCTGTTCTCCGCCGTCGGCGGCTACATGGCCGGCATCGTCGGCAGCAGCAACAGCCCCGTGAGCGGCGTCACCATCCTCGCCTTGCTCGCGGCCTGCCTGGCGCTCCTCGCGTTCGCGGTCTCCGGCTCAGTCGGCCCGCCCGCCGCCATCATCGTCGCCGCCGTGGTCTGCGTCGCGGCCTCCATCTCGGGCGACAACCTGCAGGACCTGAAGGCGGGCCTGCTGCTGGGCTCGACGCCTTGGAAACAGCAGCTCATGATCATGGTGGGCGCCGTCGCCTCCGCGTTCGTCATCGCGCCCGTCATCCAGACCCTCATCGACGGCGCCCACGCCACCGCGGCGGCCCCGCTGGGCGACATCGCGGCGCCGCAAGCGAACCTGATGGCGACGCTCGCGAACGCGCTGTTCAGCCCCGACGGCCTCAGCGTCCAGGCGCCCATGATCGCCATCGGCGCTGTCCTCGCGGTCGTCCTCATCGTCACCGATTTTCTGCTCAAGCGTGCCGGCTCTGCTTTCGGGACGCCCGTCATGCCCGTGGCCGTCGGCATCTACCTCCCCGTCGGCACGTCGGTCCCCATCTTCGTCGGCGGGCTTGCGGCATGGGCGGTCGAGCGCGCCTACCGCCGCTGGAGCCTGCGTGGCCTTGCGTCCGAGCGGGAGGCCTGGTCGGCCGCGGCGGAGTCTGGCGGCCGGCTCGCGGTGCTGTTCGCGAGCGGCCTCATCGCGGGCGAGGCCATCCTCGGCATCCTGACCGCCTTCCTCGTCGCCCAGAACGTGCCCACCGGCTTCGACGCCGGCGAGCGGCACGACTGGGGCGGCCTGCTCCTGCTCCTCTACCTCGTCTTCCTGGCCTGGTATGTCGCGGTGCGGCCCGGCCTCGTGCGCCTGCGGGCGAAGCGGTCTTGATGGACCCCCGCCATCGCCGGCCCATGCAAGTCCCCGCCGCGGTCCTGACGCATCTCAAGAAGTCGTGGGACGCCCACCTCGCCGAGCTGCAGGAGCTCGTGCGCATCCCGAGCGTCTCCGCCGACCCCGCGTACAAGGCCGACGTGGCGCGCGCCGCGCAGTGGCTCATGGCCCGCCTCCAGCGAGCGGGGCTGGAGAACATCAAGCTCGTCCCCACGAAGGGCAACCCCGCCGTCGTCGCGGACTGGCTCCACGCCGGCCCGAAAGCGAAGACCCTGCTCGTCTATGGCCACTACGACGTCCAGCCTGCGAAGAAAGCGGACGGCTGGAAGTACGAACCGTTCGAGGCGCGCGTCGCGGACGGCCGCATCTGGGGCCGCGGCACCACGGACGACAAAGGTCAGCTCTACTGCCACCTCCTCGCCGCCGAGGCGTGGCTCAAGACGACGGGCAAGCTCCCGGTGAACCTGAAGTTCGTCTTCGAGGGCGAGGAAGAGATTGGGTCGCTCAACTACGGCGACGTCCTCACCAACACGAAGGGCGCGCTCAAGGCGGACCTGCTCATCGTCTCCGATTCCCCCATGCACGGCGAGGGGCAGCCCGCGCTGACGCACACGCTGCGCGGCCTCGATTACTTCCAGGTGGACGTGACCGGGCCCAAGTCGGACCTGCACAGCGGCACGTTCGGGGGCATCCTGTGGAACCCGAACGAGGCGCTCGTCCACATGCTCGCCCAGCTCAAGGACCCCAAGACCGGCCGCGTCCTCGTCCCCGGCTTCTACGACGACGTCGTCCCCGCCACGAAGGCCGAACGCGCCCGCCTCGCCACGGTCGCCGAGTCCGATGCGGCGCTGAAGAAGCAGACCGGCGTGGACGCCCTCTGGGGGGAGACAGGCTGGACCTCCTACGAGCGCATCGGCGTCCGCCCCACCCTCGAGATCAACGGCATCTACGGCGGCTACACGGGCGAAGGCGCCAAGACCGTCATCCCGGCCCATGCGCACGCCAAGGTCTCCTGCCGCCTCGTGGCCGACCAGGACCCGAAGACCATCGCCAAGCTCGTCCAGAAGCACCTCACCTCGCTCGCCAAGCCGGGCACGAAGGTCAAGGTCACCGTGCTCTCGGCCGGCTCCGGCGTGCGCGCCGACCCCGACCACCCGCTCGTCAAGGCCGTCGAGCGCGCCCTCGAGGCGACCTGGGGCAAGAAGCCGGTCCTCATCCCCGAGGGCGGCAGCATCCCGCCGGTCGCGGACATGCAGAAGCGCCTCGGCGTCGTCCCCATCCTGTGCGGCTTCGGCAACCGCGACGAGAACATGCACGCCCCCGAGGAGTCCTTCCGCCTCAGCAGCTTCGAGAAGGGCCGCGAGGCGTGCGCGCGGATCTACGGGGAATTGGGCGCTTAACGACGACCCATCCGTTGTGCGCGGTACGGGATTTCGCCTGGAAAGCCTAAGCGGAGCGAAGGGTTTCCAGGCGCCGAGCGAAGCGAGGAATAATCCCGTGCCGCGCCACCTGAGTGAGCGAAGCGAACGAAGGTGCGCGGTACGGGATTTGAACCCGTGTTTCGACCTCGGTACGACTACGAAATCGCTTGGTATTCATACGGAGGTAGTGTCACAGGAGTGTGGATGCGGATACCCTCGGGCGGGCTTTGAAGGCCCGTCGTCAACTTTCTGCGAGCCCGAAAGAGGAGCTAAGCGCGCTCGATGCAGCTGCGCTCGCTGTGTATCGGCGCAACAACATTGACCGTTCGTCTCACGTTTATTGGGATTCACCCGCGGAGAAGCAGGCGATGGAGGCCGCGGCTGCGAAGGCAGGTGTTGGCCGTTTGAGTGAGTGGGTTGCGGGACGGGTGCGGACCAGCCTGAAGCCTGCTGAGGCGTCCCCGATTGTCGAGTCGCTCAAGGAGCAAGTGCAGCGTTTGCAGGGAGATCTCGACTACGAGCGGCGCGGTCGTGGAGAGGCTGAGGCAGCACGAAAGGAGTGGGAGCAACGGTACTTGCAGGCCCTTGACCGCGTTCAAGCGCTGACGAACTCCGCTCTCAAGGCCAAGGAGAAGTCGCGGTGACGGGCCAGTCCCGCATCACTATCTCGCGGCGCCCCGCGCCCGTCCGGCAAGAGCTCTCCAACCAGGAACTCATCGCTGGCTGGACTCGCCACTTGGCAGGGTCCGCCCTCAACACGAGACTGAACTTGGTCGGCGATGTCCAGTCGTTCGCGCTCGCCCTCAACAATTCTGGATTGCGTTTCTCGGAAGCGAACGGAACGCATCTGCGGGACTACATGGCCGGCTACATGGGCCTGTGCAGTAGTCTTCAATGGGGCCCGAATCAACCCGACCGCTGTCTCAAGCGCCTCGACCTCACCAAGTGCGGGTCCGGCTGCGCTGGTTTCAAACTCAAGGCGAGGCCGACATTCAGTCAGCACATGGGTGCGGTCGTGAAATTCTACGGTTGGCTATCGTACGAGGGCCACATCACGGCAAATTGGACGCGCGACGTGGTCAAGCAGTACGCCGACACCCTGCAGTGGCCGCGCCCCCGCCAGGAGGATGGCTACCGTCCCAAGCTGGTCGAGGTCCGCCGCTTTATCGGTGGCAGCGAGCACGAGCACCGACGCGCCATCTACGCCACCATGGCCAAGCTCGGCTTGCGCATCCATGAACCCCTCGCGGTTCGGCGTGCCGATGTGGATTTGGACAATCGTTGGTTGTCGGTGCCGCCGACGGGCAAACGGCGGGGGAACGCGCGTCTGCCCATTGACGGGGAACTTCGCCGCGAGCTTGAAGTATTCATTGAGTGGCGTGACCGCCGGCCGCTCGCCCATGACTTCTTTTTCACCAACCACAGGCGGGAGCCGCTCGGCCGCTCGCTGGCCGCGCGGGGGTCGTTGAACCGGAAATGGTGGCAGCCAGACGCAGTACGGCTCGGTCTTCAGCCCGAGGGATTCGTGGAACCTCACCTTCGGTGGCACACCCACAGCATGCGGCACTTTTTCTCAGACTTCATCAGCGAAGCGGGCTGCCCTGACCCTTGGTACAGCGTGCTTCGGGGCGACGACGAGTCAAAGACAATGCGGGGAACGTACACCCACACGCGCGACCTGGACCGCATTCGCGACTACTACACGCGTTACGCGCCCATCATTGGATGGCGATGACAGCGACCCGCGCCAGTTGTTATGCTTTGGTGGGGTTTCGTAGTCGGTTTGGTTCATGGTATGAGCTTTCAAAAAATGGTTTTGTGTTGTAAATGCGACATTTGTGGGCACCATTGCGGACAAGTGGCGAGTTTTTGGGGTCCTGCTAACGGCCCCTAAAATACCATCCCTGAGACGCTGTCTACGGATGACGGTCATGACCCCCATTCCGACGCCAGCCCGCCACGGGATTCCTCCCTTGGCTACCGCCGCAAACAACGAGTTCCGCCACTTGGCGCCGCAGGCCGATCAGCCCGGCATCACGGCGCTCGAGACCATGGACCTCGCCCTCGCGGTCCTCGAAGGCATCCTCGTGCCGGATATCAGCCGCACAGGAACGCCAGACTCCAGGACCGCCGGCGAGCCCGTGACCGCGGGGCGAATCCCCGCGTCGGACGGCGCACGCCGTCTGCGCATCCAAGGGGGTGCCACATGACCTTAATCGATGTGCAAGTGCCAGTCATCCCGTACACCGCGCAGGGGGTCATCGCCACAACGGACGACCCGCCAGAGAGACGCCGCTTCATCCTAAGCACCTTCGAAGACCGCAGGATGACCCTCCTGGGCGCACCCTACCCCCTCAGAACCTACATGCTCGAGGGCCTCGGCGACGTCATCGCCAGCAAGGACAACATGCTTGGCATCGACGAGCAGGCCCTTCGCGACGCCCAAACCATCGCCAACCAGCACGCCATCCTAAAACACCTCGTCGAAGACAGCAAGAAGCTCGTCTGGGGACGTGACGGGAAGACGCCTGGCCAGCGGAGGCTGCTTGACTACGTCGAGCGGCACGTCCCCCAGCACCCGTACCTCCGCAACAAGGACGTACCCAGGATGCACCGCGACGCCAACGAGGACGCCGTCCCCTACCTAGTACGACCCATCCGCGTGTCAATGAGTGACGTCCAGACCGCCGTCATGCGCCGCTTGGTCAGGCATCTGGCCCTCACCCACTCGGACGCAGAAGTCGCTGCGTTCGTGTCGGAGCTCAGCAAGAACCAGACCATCCTCTTGGGCCGCGACAAGATTCCCTACTCAAGCGCAATGCTCCGGACCACCGTGGCCTTCTACGGCGTTGGAAAGACCGACACCATGGGCACTACCCGCGTGCTCGCCATCGACTACGTGAACCTGGAGACGCTGCTCAGAATGATGAGGCGCCCGACAGTGCTGGACCTCAACTTCCTCTCCTGGATGGAGGGGCGCTACACGCTGGAGTTCGACTACACGATGGAAGTGCTTGCACGCCCCGGACCCGCCAAAGGAGGGTCGTCCCAATGACCCCCAACACAAAACGCCAAGGGCTCCCATACCGCTACGAGGGACCACCCGGACTCGCGTCAATCATCCTGCTGGACCTGGACATCGGGCGAGCCGACGTCCAGTGGAAGACTGCTTGGGCCCAGGTTGGCTGCGGTTCCTCTCTCGACGAGGTCGCAATCCCCCGCGGACTGAGAAACCTCGGGCTCGACGGAAGCAAGGCGGAGGCACAGGAGGCGTTTGGACGCCTCTGGGGTCGCTTCGAGGTGGCGCTCGTCACCGCCCTGCACCTCGGCCGGCCGCACTTCTTCCACGGTCAATGGAGCCGCAAGCTGGCGCGGACAGTCACGTACCCACTCAAGCGTCGCGACGTCAGGGTCATCGAGAACAACATCGCGCACCTCATCGCCGACGCGGAGGCCGCCGGTTCACCCCGGCAGGCGCGCGCGCTGCGGACGTTGAAGAATGAAATGGGCGACCGTCAAGACGCATCCCTCCGACACCCGAAATCCCTGGAACCCGAGGAGGACCTTTCGGACCCGTTCATCCCCGAAACCATCATCGGGGACCGCTCGTGCCCGTAGCCTAATCAGAACAGAGTTCCCTGGCCTCGCGGCGGGGTCCAGGTCTGGAACATCTCGTCGGGGCCGGCGGTCTTCTTCATGGCGCCCATGGGGACGAGGCTGAGGTGGATGTCGCTGGAGCGGGCTTGGCCTTCCATCAAGACGTCGTGCCAGTCGGGGTGGCCGACGGGGTCGAGCCAGGCGTCCCAGAGTTTGGGGGGCAAATAGGCGACTTGTCGCCCCTCGGCGGGGCTCTTGACGGGGCGGTGAATCTCGGCCATGCGCGCGGTGGCGGGGACGGTCGCCATCGCGCCCCAATCGACGTCGCCCGCCTTGCCGGCGAGGCCGGCGATGCCGAAGGGCGTGTTGTCCTTCAGGTGGCCACGGTGCCATACCGTGTCCTTCTTGGCGGCCTGGACGACGGCGCCGCCAAGCGCCTTGATGGCGGCGGCTTCGCCGACGGCGGCGAGGGTCTTCTTGTCGAAGGGCTCAAAGATGGCGGAGACGACGATGATGCAGCGGCCGGTGGGGGAGGCCAGGAGGCCTTTCCACGTCGGGGCGGAGTCGAGGCGGTCGTCTCGCGCGTTCGTGGTCGAGTACGGAGTCGCTGGATTGCCCCAGCGCAGGCTTGTGAGGACGCGGCCGCTGGAGGGGCGGTTCACGATGGCTGGGATGGGGGTCGTGGGCGCGATGTGGCGGCGGGGCAACTCCAAGCTGCTGTCGACGCGGCTGAAGCGGCTCTGGTCCAAGTCAGGGGGAGTGTAGCGCGCCGCGGCCTTGTTGCACACGTCGTCACCTTGAGGCGTTGGCGTTCTTCGTGGCTGTGGCGTGCTTCTTCAGGGCGGCGGCATCGGTGATGGCGATGGCGGCGGCGCACTCCTTGCAGACGCCCATTCCGTCGTCATCGACGTGCGTCGCCTTGCGGACCTCGCATTCAATGCAAACGCTCACGCGGCCACAGGGACCACGGTGGCCTTAAGCCGATGGTTCACCCAAGGAACAGCGTTGTTTCTGGGTACTTTCACTGAACCAAAAGATAGTGCGAAGAGCGAGCCTCGGCGTCGAGCTCTTCCCATGGCGCTCACGTGGCAACCCGGCGTGCACTACTTGCAGGGTAGCGCGGGCCAGATTCGCCACTACGAGCACACCCTCATGCTCGAGTACTTGGGGGCCGACCGGCGCGGCGTCCTGCACTTGGACGGCGGGTCGAGCGCCAGTCCGACGCGGTTGGCTCAGCGCTGCAAGCTGAACGGGTGGCCAGCGGACTTCGGGCAGGAACGGGTCCTGTACCAGTTCGCCCTGAACGCGCACGACTGGCACAGAGTCATGACGACGCGGGCGCGCGAGTTGGCGGAACGGCACGAACCGAGCCTCATTCTGGTGACGCACCCGCTGTGGCAGCTCACCAACCACCGCCTCACCGAGACGCACGACGGGCGTGGGGAGGCCTACCTGCGGCATGGCATCGAGACGGCGCACGAGTTGGCCAAGCGGCTTCGCATCCCCGTCATCTTCGCGGAGGACTACGCCGCCATCAGCAAGTCGAATCACTCCTTGGTCGAGACGGCGCGCTCCGGCATCAAGAGCCGGTCGCGTATCCTCGTGGATGAAGGCCGCCAGTTCCTGGTTCCCTGGACGACCGAATCCGTGCCCATGCACCTGCGGCGCTACCCCCCGTTGGAGGCGTTCATCCCCGACGTTGTCCCCGTCCCGCTCCTGGTGACCCCGCCGGGCCGCGTGTGGGCGGCTGCCTAGCATGGGCCGCGTTACGAAGGCCACCACAGGCAAGCTGGAAGACGAGGAGGAATTCTGGCAACGCTTCAATCGGCTCTTACCCCCCGGAGACCAGCCCGCGTCGGAAGAGTTCTGGTCGTTCGTGTACGGGAACCGGGCCGCCATCACCATCCACCTCACCGCCAACGTCACCGAGCCGGTCCTCATGCTCATGGCCAACAGCCTCCAAGAGCGGGAAACGGAGGTTCGTAAGCAGCTGCGAGCCCTTGTGGCGCACGCCAACGCCGAGTGGACGCCTCTCGCGGAGACGCTGACGACGGCGCAGCAGCGGGCCCAGGAGCGGCTTTGGAGCTACGTCAAAGAACGGCACCAGGCCATCGAGAAACACGGCACACCCAACATCATCGAGCCCATCCTCTACAGCATGCTGCTCGGATTGGCCCGAAATATGGTGGACATTGAGGATGCTCAAGCGCGGGTGATGGCGGTTGCCGGTCCTGGTTGACGTCGAGGACCACCCGTTCAACAACAAGATGCTCCTCACGATTCGTGAGCAGGGACCGCCCCTCCAGGTCTGGCGACCTTGGCGAGCCTCGTTCTTCGTCGAGGACACGGGTCTGGGGCGAAGCCGCATCGAGAAGATCTTGCGCGACGACCCGCGCACCGACGAGGTCTGGACGCGCACGTTGCCGCTCGGCCCTGCCAAGCCTCCAAGTCCGGCCCTGGAGGTTCGGCCGAAGGTCAACGCGGACCTCTACAAGCTTGCCCTTGACTTGGAACGCGCAGCCGACTTTGAGGGTGTCCGGCTCTACGACGTGGACGTCAAGCAGACCTCCAAGTTCCTGACGCTCAACAAGCTCTTCCCGGCCGGGTTGTGCGACTTCCGGGCCGGTCACATCCAGATGACGGACGACGCGCGCCGCTTCCCGTTGCCTGAGTTGGGTTTGAAGTCCAAGACGTTTCGCGTCGAGGTCGCCAAAGGCGTCCTCGTTCGCTCAGCGGATACACCCATCGTAGGAGTGCGCGTTGGCGACGAACACTTCACGCGGGAACCCTCCCGGGAGGAGGAATTGCTACGCGAGGTCGCCGCCTACGTCCGGAAGAGCGACTTGGACCTCCTCGTCACCGACGGCGGCGACGGCTACGACTTCCCTGCCTGGTTCGACCGCATCAAGCACTTCGGCCTCGTCGGCCACGTCAACCTTGGACGATTTCGGGACCGCCCCCGCTTTGGCCGCTCGGGCGGAGTCTTCGTCGGGGGCTACGGCACCGTGCACCGCAACGCATCTTGGCCGTTGTCTGGCGGTCCGGCGCACCTGGATGTTCAGCAGGCAAACCTGGGGCTTGATACTGCAATCCCGGCTATCCTCCAGCAGGCCCGGCACGCGGCCCTGCCACTCCAGGTCGCGAACCGGGTCGGTGGCGGGACCACCATCAGCCAGCTCGCCATCAACGTCCTTCACTTGGAAGGAATCCCGACAAAGCTGTACAAGGACGCCCCCCCAGTGGCGATGACGTACAACCAGTTGCAGCGCAACGACCGGGGCAGCTTGACCATCATGCCCCCGCCCGGCGTCGTGTACGACGTGCACGGTGGCGACTGGGTCAGCGCGTTCGCGCACTTCATGGTCCTCTTCAACTTGAGCGTGGACACGATTGACACGCCGGCTGCGCAAGGCAGTTCCGTCCGCATCCCGACCCTCGACGTGCCAGTGGACATGAGTCGTCAGGGCATCAGCGCGAAGGTCGTCTGGGACTTGCTTCAGCAACGCTTGGACCTGATGGAGAAGCTGCTCGCGGACCCGCCGGCGCCTGTCCGGGCCCAGTTCCAAGTCATCTATGACAAGCTCAAGCAGTGCCTTGTGACCGCCTTCGGCCGCGAAGGGTACGAGAACCACGACAACGGCGACATCCGTGCCCATGAGGGCATCATGGCCGTGGATCGTCTCTTGTTGCCGGTTGCCAAGAAAGTGGCGGAGAAGCGCGGCTGGCAGGTCAAGCAGGCCATCGTGGACAGCCTCATCTTCCATCGCCCCGGCAGCAGTGAATCCGAGGCGCGCGACACGCTCAAGGCGGTCGCTGAGGCAACGCGCGTCCCCATGAAGTACGAGGGCCACTTCCACGCTCTGCTCAATTTTCCCACGCAACTTCACGGAGCGAGCGCACTGAACAAGTACATCCTTCTCGCAAAAAAGGGGGGGAAACACCGCATCAAGGGCATTGAATACGCTCAGCACAGCACGCCTCCCTTCCTGAAGCGCATGCAGGCGGACATGGTGGACGAGTTGGCGACCGGCCTTCCGGGCATCGACATCCACGACAACGTGCCGCTGGTGCTGGCGGTCGCGAAGCGCTGCGCTCGGGAGTTGAAGGACGGGCACGTCGACGCACGCTTGCTGAGAGAGACGTTCGAGATCAGCAAGTACCCGGAGGAGTACACGACGCGGGGCAAGACGTGGGCCGCCATGTCGCTGGCGTTCAAAGAAGGCCTCGACCGCGACAAAGGCCAGACGCTGCGCTACTTGGTGATTGGCAACAAGGAAAAGGCGGCGGCCAAGAAGGTCCGTCTAGGTCACCACGTCGAGGAAGACACACCCTACGATGCCGCCTACTACGTCAAGGAGGTCGTCAAGGTCACCGCGACGACGCTCCTCCCGCTCGGCTGGAACCGCGAGCGCGTGGCGGCTGCCTTGAGCGGCCTCGCCGTCCAAGGTTACGCGACAGAGGTCCGGCTCGAAGCCTACGCTAGTGCGGGCCAAGCCCCGGACTAGCACAGGCCTTGGCCTGTCCTAGAAACGTGGGCACTTTCACTTCCCCTGGCCCAGGCTTGGTAATGGTTCGGGCTCTGGCAACATCATGGCCTCCCCGCTCGAATCGCGCTACGTTGCGGTCTTGCAAGTGCCTGACGGCTCTCGACTCTTCTGCAGCGATCGACACTTCGATGAGTGGAGCGGGCAAATCGGATACGCCGATACCTTTCGTGAACTGCACGAGGCCTTGACCGTCGCAAAACGCCACGGTGGCCAAGCCCTACTGTGGCGGGAAGCGCACGACCTGGCGTGCGAATAGCCAAGAAACGACCCTGGACGGGTGTAATCACCAATTACACCCCTTTACCTCTGGAAAACCCCAAAATTGGGGGGTCTGTTAGACAGGCCCGGTAGCGGTGGGGTCCTGACAAACGAGGTTTCGCAGGGCCCCCGCCCCTCGCTTCGCTCGGGGCGGGGGCGAGGTGTGTTTGGGGGGCGCCCTCGCGCCCTTCGGGCGCTCGGGCGGTTAGAACGGGCGGTGGGGGATTGGCCAGTGCCAGAAGATGTCGAGCAGCATGGGGGTGACCATGGTCAAGCCAATGGTAATCAGCCAGAGCACGGCGAGGGCGTGGCGGCCGTCGTTCCAGTATCGTTGCGCGGGGAGGGCGAGGAGGAAGGGCCACGCGCAAATCATGGCGAGCATGAGGCAGACGCCGATGATGTCGTTGTTGAAGGGGAAGAAGGGGATGCTGTTGAGGACGAGTTGTGAGCTCCAGCCGAGGACGACGATGGCGCCGAGCGTGAGAGCACAGATGGTGATGCCAATGAGGGCGCCGAAGAACTCAGAGTCGGGCATCCCACGTTTGAACCCGCTCATCAGGTCCGACAGGTGCTCGCGGTTGCGGCGGCCTTCGGTTTCCATTGTGATTTGGTCGTGTAGGCTCATGAGTGCACGCTCCTAGGATGACGTCCAGGTGCCCTGCGTCGCGATGCTTCCGTCCGTGGCGGTGACCGTGATGGTGTGCGTGGCTCCGGACCCGCACCACAAGTCCTGAATGGTCCACGTGCCGGCCTCGAACGGGACCGTGGTGGAGTACTGCAATTTCCCGCCCGCAGTCACCGTGCTGACCTCTTGGTGAATCATGCGGCCGCTGGGGGACTTGAACGTGTAGCCGCCGTTGCTTGGCGTCTGGCATGCGCTCTCTTGGTCCGTCAAACTGCCGCTGAATTTCTCGTTCACGTAGAGCGTCAAGTTGAGGCGCACCGGCGACGCATTGAATGTGAACTGGTTGCCATGAGCCGACCCGTACGCGGGGACGGGGCTCGTGTTGTTGAACAGCACGACGTCGCCGCGTGGGGCCGCGTTGGTTGTAGGCGACGCACTGGTGGAGGTCGGAGGCGCCGTTGAGGCGGTTGCGCTGACGCCGGCGGTCACGCCGCTCGGCCCTGCGCTGACGGTGGCGTCGGCGCCCACGGTGGGGCTCGTGCAGCCACTGACGAACACGAGAGCGAGCGCCAGGGTGATGAGGGCGTGGAGGGCAACGTGCGGTCGGAAAGCGCGTGCGGCAGGGGTCTGCACCATGCCGGTTGATTGGGTTTCGGCCCTATCAATGTTTGGTCGGACCAATTTGGTTGGAGTCGCACGTGAGGTCAAGCCCCGTGCGGGTTCAACCAATTCGTGGACACCAAATCGGACATCGCCGTCGCGTTGGAGAGGACGGGCGCCGTTCGGGCCCTGCTGGCGCTCGAAGCTCACGGGGCACCGATGCGGAGTTCGGAGCTTGCCGCCGCCATTGGCGGGTACGCAGGTCGCGGAACGATCTTGGCTCAGCACTTGGCGAAGCACGGCTTGGTCGACGTCAAGAAGGGCACCGGGGTTGCAGGCAAACCCAGTTACCAGATTCGGTTGACCGCGCGTGGTCAACGCATCGTGCGAGCCCTGCTGGGCTAGTGCTGCATCGGCTTCATTGCTTTCGGCGATGCCGGCGTGGGTTCGAGTCATGGGATTGGCCCAGACCTGATTGGCGGCCGGCAAACCTAGGCTTGCCGCGGGGGCCGCAGAATTCGAACAGTCGCGGGCGTGTCCGCAGGCGTAGCATCGCGAAGCCCGGGCACCCTCGGCCCGCAGCCGCCTCGACGGCTTGGCGCGGCGCCCTGGCAGCCGCCTCGTCGTGTTCGGTCAGGCTTGGGTGTGTCCATCCGGACGGCACCTGCACTGCCACGTCGCCCGCCTCCTAGGCCTGCCGCCTGCGGCGTCAGTCGTATGGGGCGGGCTCGGGCCGAGACGTTTCGGTGCCTTCCCTCATGGACACACACAACGCCTGGACCGTCCCCGTCGAACTCGGCGGCTGCCCCTACTGCGGCCGCTTCGCCCAAGCCGTCTTCGGCGGCTGCGAAAACCCCGGATGCCCCGGGGCGACCGCATGACGTCCCGCAACCCGGGCCCCCACCCGCGCCGCGACCGCATTCTCGCCGTCCTCCGCGAGACGCCCGGACTCGGCTTGCGCGAGCTGAGCCGAGCCACCGGCATCGCCACCGGATGCCTTGGCTTCCACCTGAGCGTGCTCGCTCGCCAACGCCTTGTCTGGCGCGTCACCCTCTCCCCGCGCCTCCTGCACTACGCCGGTACGCGCCCTACCGAGGACGTTGCCGTGCGTTGCCAAATCGTGGAGCACGCACTCGACGACATCGACCAGGGCCTAGTACACGCCTTGGCCTGTCCTAGCACCCAGAAGGCTGTCATTGCCCTCTACGCCGGCCGGATACCGAAATCCACTGTCCAGGCGCGGCTCTACGCGTTGTGCCGCCGCGGGCTCCTTAGCGAGCGACGCAGCGGCCGTTGCGTCCTGTACGAAGCTCTGCCTCTCCGCACAGCAACCATGCCCACGCAAAGCTTTGTGCCCGCGGAGGTGGCGGCATGACGCGCCAAGCCATCTACGACCGTGTCGTGGCCGGCGTTCTTGACCGCCTTCGTGACGGTGTCGCGCCCTGGCACCAGCCCTGGGCTGGCACCGTGGCGCCGTGCAACGCCGTGACGAAGCGGCCCTACAGCGGCGTCAACCTCCTCGCCCTGGGCTTGCAAGGCAAGTCCCCATACTGGATGACCTACAAGCAGGCCCAACAGAGCGGTTGGCAAGTTCGCGCCGGCGCGCGCGGCGTCCCCATTCTCTTCGTCAGCCGTCAAGCTTCGGCGCCCGTCCACGACGAAACCGACGAGGCCCAACGCAGCCGAGTCATCTTGCGCCAGTACCACGTCTTCAACTCCCAAGACGTCGACGGCATCCCCCCTGAACGCCTCGCCGCGCCGGTTAGCGAGTGGACGCCCCTTGAGGCGGCGCAGACATTGATCGCGAACGTCCGCCCCGTCCCCGTCATCCGACACGGCGGCGACCGGGCCTACTTCTCACCCAGCGACGACACCATCACGCTCCCGCCGCACGCCTCATTCGCGCTCGCCGACGACTACGCCGCCACGGCCTTCCATGAGCTGACCCACTGGACCGGCCACATCACACGCCTCAATCGCCCTACCCTCACCCAGGCCGCGAAGTTCGGCGACGCCAACTACTCCGACGAAGAACTCGTCGCCGAGATGGGCGCCGGGTTCCTTTGCGCCATGACGGGAGTCAATAATCAGGCGATGGACCGCTCTGCCGCGTACCTCGCTAACTGGCTCAAAGTCCTCTCCGGAAGCCCGTCGCTCATCGTGAAAGCCGCTAGCCAAGCCCAGCGAGCGGTCGACTACCTTGCGCCCAACGCGAACACCGCGGAGGCGGGGCTGTGACGCCGAACCGCCTCCTGGCATTCATCGTCTGCCGCCGATGTGGCGTCCGTTCGCCGGAGGAGGCCGAGGACTACGGCGGAGGCTGCCATTCGTGGCATCGCGCGCACCTAGACCGGCACGTCGCAGCCGGCGATGTCGACGCTTGGAAGCGCCTCGTTTGGACAAAGGTCTCCGCCGGTGAGCCGGACCTCCGACTGCCCGTCGCTGAGGCTTCGAAACTCGCCCCCCAACAGTATCGACTATCGGCTTGGACCTCAAATGCCGAAGACGAAGTCGAATTGGACGAGTTGGAATCCTTCGACGCGAAGCTTCCATAACCCCGCCCCGATGGCCACGCCAGTGGCCCGACCCTCAGGTCAAGTCCTCCGCGTGACTGGTACAATCACGTTGGATTGGGGAAACGGAATGCGATTGACACTCAGCCCAGCGGGAGCAATCGCGCCGAGTCCAGTCGCAGACGTGAAAGCGCGCGGCAAGGCCGGCCGGAGACCGAGCCCAGCCACGCAGGCCCTCATCGCCGCAATGACCGCGGACGGCGGCCACCCTCGATCCCGCTCGGACTACCTTGACGTGCTACGGCAAGCCGGGCACAAAGGAAGCGACAACAGCGCCGACCTCATCATCAACCGCGAAGCCAAACGCATCTTCGGTGGACGCTTGGGACGAGGCCGCAAGGCCAATGTAGGCAAGGGCCGCAAGGGCGGACGCCAAGCATCGCCCGCGACCGCAATCCTACGCGAGAAGCTCGCGAAGGACAAAGCTAGCGGCGAACTGCGAGACGCGCCCCACTACCTACGATGGGTCGTCGATCAGCCCGGAGTCGAGCTTGGATTGAAGCAAGCCAGGCCGATTGTGTACCGGGAACTCCGACAAGTCCGCTGAGCGCGGCACCGCCCGCTCCGGCGGACGACCAGTTTGGGAAAATCGGGCCGGCGCCCACTTTGCGTTGATGTGTTGCAAATCAGCCAATCCAGTACATCGTCTGTCTTGCGTCGAGGAGTTGGCGGCGTTCCTGAAGGGCGCCTCGGTTTCGGACAACGGCCAACGCTTCGCGCACGACGCGGGGGTTCAATCCGGTCCGCGCGACAAGTCCCTTGAGCGTGTGGCGTCCGGTGCCAAGCACCGCCACGATGTGTTGGACCTGTTCGCTTTCTTGGGCCACCCAATCTGGTGCAGGGCGGGGCGGCCCCGGTGGCGCTTTACCGAGATTGTCGATGCTGTGAGCGCCGTACCGTACACGGCGCGTTCCTCGCCCCCCGTGGGACAAACCGATGTGGCCTCCGGTCCGAGTGGGCGTGACCGACTCGCGGTTTCCCACAATGTTTCGGTCGAGTTGGAATGTGGGAGTAACTTGCTCGCACCAAGCATCCGTGCATGCGGCAACGTGGAAGGCTGCGATGCCGACGGCAAGCGCTGCCGCGGCGTGTCGGACGCGACTTCGTTGGGGTCTTTGGTGGATTGGGCTCAATGCGCGTCCCCGTCCCAAGCCTCTAGCCCCTCTTTTAGGATGTAGAACGCCATGCCGATGGCCGCGATGGGGTCAGCCCACCACCATCCAAACGCCGCGTTGAGCCCGATGCCGGCTAGAACGACCAGGCTCAGCCAGAAGCAGGCCCGTGTCTGTGTGGCGTCGGCCAGCAGGGAAGGGCTTGCCAACTCGTTTCCAAGGCGGCGCTTGGCTCGCGCGAGGAAGCCCATGACGAGGAGGCTCAGGCTGGTCAAAGCGATTCCAAGCGGACTAGGTTGTGGGCGTTCCTGGTTGAATAGACTCCAGGTCGCGTCGAGGAAAATGTAGGCCGCGAGGATGAAGAGCGTTACGCCGACCAAGCGAGTCGCCTTCTTCTCAAGTCGTTCGAGATGGAGCTCGTCCATCCCGGTTGTTTCCCGTTTGAGGCGCCAGACGAGAATGCCGGCGGACGAGCTCTCGACGAAACTATCCAGACCGAACCCGATGAGGGCGACGGAGTTCGCAAGGAGTCCAGCTGCGATAGCGACGACGCCCTCCACGACGTTCCACGCGATGGTGAACCACTCCAAGCCGAAGGCGCGACGGAGGAGGACCGATCGATTCGGACGCGCGGGTTCGCTGCTATCAAGGGAGAGGGCGCTCATGGTCGTGATGATGCTTCAGAGTGCCTTGCGGTCGGGCGCGGGCCTGCGTGTCGCCGCGGCGCTTGGCAAGGCTTCTGCTTTGCCAGGACCGAACCAGCTTGCGACGAAGCGTTTCTTGGAGGCCAATTGGAGGATTCCGAGCACGAGGATGGCGATGGCGATGCCGAGATGGACGAAGGTTGCGATGCCCGGAGGGAACAGGAAGTCGTGGATGCCCAGGAGCGCGCCGAGGGCAAACCCGACGAGGCCGAACGTGGCGGGGGCCGCGCCGTTGCGGCGAATGATTGCCGTGATTGCAAAGGCGAGCGCCATGACGGCGAGGATGGGGCCTCCAGCGTACACGGCGATCTCAAGCGGGTTGCTGACGGCGATGAGCACGAAGGTTCCCACGACGAGGAGGACAACTCCGAAGAGGACCTCGACGGGCGCCATGGACTTGGCGACCACAGGCCGTTTCTTGGGGCGTGCGGCGTTGTTGCGGGGCGGAGTCATGCTGAACCGTTAGTGGCTGTGGTCGTGTCCGTGGTCCTTGCCATGATCGTCATGGCTGTGGTCGTGGCCCTTGTGGCTGTGCCCGGCGTGGGGGTCCTTCTTCGCGGTCGCCTTGTCTTTCTTGCCAAACAGTTTGTCAAAAATGGCCATACAGTTTTCCTCCTAGAGTTTAGACGCGGATTCCAAGCAGTCCAGGGATGAAGACGATTGCGAACGCCACCAGGTAGCCGATGCCGAACCCGATGCCGACGGGGGTCCGGTGCTCGCGTGCCCGCAATTCGGGTAACAATTCGGCGAGTGGGATGAAGATGAACGTCGCGGCGGCGAGGCCGATGAGGTGCCCGACGAGGGCGTCCTGGCCCAGCAGGAACAACCCGACGACGCTGCCGACTGGGGTCAAGGCAGCCATGATGGCGATGCCGATGAGCACTTTCTTGCGGTTCCAACCGGCAGCCAGGAAGAGGCTGGCCGCGGCGATGCCGTCCGGGAATTGGTGGATGAGGACGGCGCTGGCGGCGGCGAAGCCGACGGCGCTGTTGAGCTCGAAGGCCGCGGGCAGGACGAGGCCGTCCACGAAGCGGTGGAACCCGAGCGCGAAGAAGGTGACGAGCGCGAGGCTGGCGGTGTGGGTGGCGACGCTGTGCGTGTGGTGCTCGTCGCTGGATTCGTGGTCGTGGTGCGCGTCGTGGCCGCCGTGGTCGTGGCCATGGTCGCCAGCATAGTGGCGAATGAAGAACAACACGAGAAGCCCGATCACGATGGTGTAGGTGGCGTCGTGGTTCAACTCGATGGCTTCCGGCACCAAGTCGAGGATGGCGATGGCAATCAGGAGGCCTGCGGTGGCGCCGAGCAGGAGGTGGATGCGGCGCGCGCTGATGCTGCGGCCCGCGACTGCGAGAGCGCCCGCGATGAGGGTCACGACGCCGGCGAGGACTGCGATTCCGAACACGGTGGGGATGGACAAGCCGCCAGAGCTGGCTCCGCTTCCCGATTCGGATGTGGCCGCGGCGGCGGGCTCGAACGTGATGGAGGAGAGGCGCGTGTCTTGCGTCGCGCAAAAAATCGAGATGGACTGGCCCACAATCACGGGTCCGGTCCCGGTTTTCGTGAGGGTCAAGGTCAGCGTCGCGATGCCGGTGACGTTGGCGACGGCCTCGATGGGGAACGCGAGCCGGAGCGGGGACGGGGCGCTCGTTCCACTGGGGACCGTGATGAGGTCGGAGGAGGATTTTCCGCCAACCGTGAGTTGGCCTTGCAGAGTGAAGCCGGTCCCCGCCATGGGATTGGCACCAAGAGACAGCAGAGCGGAGAGCGTCTGCTTGACTAGCGTCGCGGTGGTGTTCGCGAAGGGGCCCGTGAACGTCTTCGTGACGGTTGCCGAGCTGGTGGCCGTCAAGGCCAGGCAGGGTTGCGCTGGACCTCCACTGGTGAGGGAGAGCGTTCCGCTGGGTTGCGGGTACAAGTCGCCCGAGCTTTGCGTGGCAGCCGTCGCGGGGACCAATACGAGGGCGAGGAGGGCCGCGACGAGGAGGATGCGCTTCATGGCGTCACTCGATGCGGGCGCAGGGGGCGCCGCAGGGGCAGTCGGGGCTTTCGACTTGGATGGTGACGTGGTCCAGGTTGTACTTGGTCTTCAGGAGGTCGTGGATGCGGTGCATGACCTTGTCATCGCTGGGGGTCGCGTCCAGGACGACGTGGGCGGTGAGCGTGTGGTGGCCGTCGGTGAGGGTCCACATGTGCAAGTCGTGCACTTCCTTCACACTGGCAATCGAGCTGAGGCTGGCCTCGACGTCGTGGGCATTGAGGTGCTTGGGGGTACCCTGCATGAGGATGTGCAAGGTCTGCCGCGTCAGCTTCCACGTGAACGCCAGGATGAGGAGGGTGATGAAGAGCGTCAGGATGGGGTCCGCGATGTTCCAGCCCTTGTAGTACACGAGGGCGCCGGCCGCGAGGGCGGCAGCGCTGCCCAGAACGTCGCTGAGGACGTGGAGGTACGCGGCCTTCATGTTGATGCTGCCGTGCGAGCCGCCGTGCAGGACCTTGGCGAGCGCGATGTTGGCCGCGAGCGTCACGAACCCGATGAGGAAGACGATGGGGCCGTGCACCGCGGGCGGGTTGAGGATGCGTTGGTAGGCTTCCCAGATGAAGTAGACGCTGATGGCCCACAACGCGAGGGCGTTGATGAAGGCGGCAATGACCTCGCCGCGCTGGTAGCCAAACGATTTGCTGTGCGTGGCGGCTTTCTCGCTCCACATCACCGCGACGAGGGCGAGGGCGACGGCGGCGATGTCGGTGGCGTAATGCGCGGCGTCCGCGAGGAGCACGAGGGAGTTGGCGGCGAGACCGCCGGCAATCTCCGTGGCCATGACGCAGGCCCCCAGCATGATAGCGACCCAGAGGCGCATCTTGCGAGTCGCGGCCATCTCCTTGAGCTCCGCGCCATGGTCGTGATCATGGTCGTCGTGCCCATGGTCGTGCTCGTGGCTGGAATGGTCATGGTCCTCATGGGAATGATCGTGGTCGTCGTGCTCGCCGGGACCATGATTGTGCCCTGCGTGGGCGTCAACTGTCGCGATGGGCAACCCCTTCACGCGCTCTGTTTCAACGCGCGCTGGCTTTAGGGCCTGTGCTAAGCTGCCGCGCCTCGTTTCATAACTGCGCCAGCCTTTCCAGGTGCGGCGGACGCCAAACAGGATGCCGACGAGCGCAACAGTGCCTGTCGCCGCGACGAGGAAGGCGCGCACGTAGTTGGGCCCGGTCGTCGCCGCGGTGGCGATGGCGTAGATGTGCTGGACGGGGAAGTCGTTGTAGCCAAACTGGTCGGACTTGAACCTCAAATGGTACATGCCGGACTCGGGGAAATCGTAGGTGACGGCGTACGTGTAGCGCGACGTCAACGTCATGGGCAATTCATGCTCGCCAAGGAGTTGGGTGTGGTTGTCGCTCCAGTGCTCCATGCGCATCACGAGATCGTGAGGCACGTCGCCACGTTGCGCCTTCACGGTATCGTACCAAACGAGGTTGAATTCGAGTGTTGTAGGGTCGCCCTGGTAGGCGTCGAGGCCGGGCGTGAAGGGCTTGATGCGATACCCAACTGCGGGGTACACGTCCAGCAGCACGGACCCGGACGCGTGTTGCGCCGGGCCCTCGATGGTGAGGGTCGCGTTCCAAGGGCCGGGAGTTGGAAGGGTCCAGTCCGCGATCCAGGTCAGGTTCACGAAGCGGAACGCGCCCGCGATGAGGCGGTCGTCTTGTTGGAGCGCGTACGTGGCCCTCGTGGAGGGGTCGGCGCCCCGGAGCGTGCCTCCGTCGTCGACGAGAAGGAACAGGTCGTACCTCGCAGTCTGGCCCGCGATGGGGATGCCCGTGGTCGGGCGCAAGAGCACGTTATAGGGGCCGGCTTGGAAGGTGCGGTCGGCAGCGAATTCCTCGACGTGGGCGCTCACAAGGGGGGTTCCAAGCAGGACCAGGAGGCCTACGACGGCGAGCAGTTCTAGGCGTGCCAGCGTCTCCACCCCGTGAGGGCCACAAGGGCAAGAACGAAGGGAAGGCCCCCTAGTCCCGGGGTGCCCTGCGAAGAAGCGCCGACCGAGAGGGTGGCACGCATGCCGCCGTCCGCGTGTCCTGGAACGGTGCAGCGGACCTCGTAGTCGCCAGGCGTGAGGTCGGCTTGGATGGCGACGCTCTGGCCGGGCTTCAGGAGCGGGGTGAACGCGAGGGGCCGCGCGCAGCCGCCGTCCTCCGCGCGTCGGCACAGCGTGAAGTCGTGCGTGACGGAGCCGGTGTTGGTGACGTTGAAGGTCGCGGTGCCTGCGGCGTTGAGGAGCGCGGGCGTGATTTGGAGGTGGAAGGGGTTGTCGTGCAGGTAGACCTGAACGCTTGCGGCGTTCGCGGAGGGCAGCACGATGAGAAGCGGCACGAGGACGAGGAGGACGTTGAATCGTCGCGTGGGCACGGCGTGGTGAGTTCGACGTCCGACAAGAACCGATTGCTAAGGCCGAGGCGTTGGTTTCATACCCTCAGATGGGGGCGGGCGTGACGCGCACGCCATCCAGTTTGGTGAGCGCATCCAGAAGGAGGTGGACGCGGGGCCCTTCCCCGTGCAGGATGAGGGCGTCCACGCAGGTCTTCTCCAAGTGGTGGTGAAGCGCCGTGCTAACGAGGTCCTCGAACGTGTGCAAGATCCGGTTCACTTTCTCCTGGCTTCGTTCCGCCACGTAGACCAGCGTGAGGGCAAGGTGGACGTGCCCGTCGAACTCCAGTTGATGGCTCGCGATGAAGTGGTGAAGGGCGTCGCGCACGGCGCTGGAGCGGGAATCGTATCCGAAGTGGCCCACGAGGCGGTCGAATTTCTCAAGCTCGGTGCCGGAAAGGGAAACGGAGATGACGACCATGCCCGTGGCATCCCGAGGCGGGATATGAACCGGCGCGAGCGAGCCTTGTGGCTTGGCCAGCTGGACGTTTTGTTCGATGGACGACAAAACTTATCCCCGTGGCGGTTTGGACGGGTTGCATGCAGCGCCTCGCTCGCCTAGTGCCATTCGTCGCGGTCTTGCTGTTCGCCCTTCCGTCTGCATCGGGGCACGGCGCAGCCGCCGCGCGCGAGATTGACACCCGCATCCTCGCGGACGACGACGGCCTCATCGGCTTCAGCGCATGCATCGAGGGGGAAGCCTGCGTCCCAGGCCTTGCCTCGGAATCGTGGGACCTCATCGTCCTGGAGGCGCGTGAGGCGTACTTGCCCGATGGCAAACCTGCGCTCGTGTTGCGCACCGTGTACCAGACCGATGACGCCCACGACGGCCGCACGGTCACCATCAGCTTCGACGCCGGAGGCAAAAGCCAGGTCTTTGGGTTCGAGAGCAAAGGCGAGGGCGTCATCACGGACACCTTCGACTTGGTGCGCGGACCGTTCCCGGCCTTCGACGGGTTCCCCTTCGCGGTGGACGGGTACGTCTCGTACGCCAAGCTTGGGCTGAAACCCGGCGACCAGCTCACCAACGTTCGCGTCGTGAGCGCCATCGAAGGCGAGGAAGGCGACGTGATGCCGGGCACATGGATGTCGAACGGCGTCGAAGTGCCGTACGTGCCCAGCGAACCCGAAATCCCCGGCGCAGCGGCTGCGGGCACCTACACGCTTGCAGGCCCCGCGCCCCTCGTGACGATTGCGACCTCCTCGACGGCGCTCGACCTCGGCAAGAACGCCACCCGCTTGACGCTCACCCTCACCAGCAAGCTCACCTCGACGCCCCAGTTCGTCAACCTCACGATGGCAAGCCCGCCCGGCATCGTCGCCGCCCTGAGCCAGTCCGGCGTGGCCCTCGACGGGGGCGCGACGAAGACGGTGACCGTGACGGTCTCCAGAGCCAGCACGGCAGGGACGTTGAACGTGACCATCCGGAGCGACCTCGACTACGTCCAGAAGATTCTGGTGAATGTCCTGCCCGCGCCCGTCAAGGCCGTCCCAAGCAACTCGACGTGTTCCTCCACCTGTTCGCCGGCCACAAGCTCCTCGGCAAGCAAGAAAAGCCCCCTCCCGGCATTGCCGCTTGAACTCGGGCTGCTCATGCTGGCCGTCGCAAGCCGGCGGAACCTGAACCCTGGCCGGTGAACACCATGCGACGCTTCCTCGCCGCGATGCTCTTGGCAACGGTTGCCCTTTCGCCCATCGTTCTCGCCCATGGCGCCTCCACCCCAGCTGACCCGTT
This sequence comes from Thermoplasmata archaeon, assembly GCA_023269235.1. Taxonomy (GTDB): domain Archaea; phylum Thermoplasmatota; class E2; order JACPAO01; family JAHFTW01; genus JAHFTW01. The sequence continues at coordinate 61,768 of JAHFTW010000003.1, read as the reverse complement.
CACGCGCCTCCTGGCGGACCAAAACGACGACTGCGGCGGTGACGGAGGCGCCGCGACGGGCTCTTGCCGAGGCTCCGACGACCTCCTCGCCCTTGACGTGCAAGAAAAATGGGACAACGCGGCCGGACACGTCCTCGTCTTCCGGTTCAGCCTGGACAAAGGCAAGACCTACCCCGTCGCCAACACCCTTACGTTTTCCTCTCCCGCAGGCATCAAGACGCTCTCCATGAAGACGACGGATGATGGCGCCTTCCAGAACAACGGGGGCTTCGACCAGATTAGCTCCATCGCGAGCCTCAACGACGGCAACCGCTTCATTGTAGACGGCATCGTCAAGGCCTCGACACTCGGGCTGAACCTGGGGGACACCCTCTCTGCCTTCAAGGTGGAATCGAAGGCGAACAACAACCTCGGCGACTTCATGCCAGGCGGCTGCAAGACCAGCCTTGGCACAGACTGCCCAGCCCCCGCCCCAGGCAGCGACACCACGAGCTACTCCAAGCCCAGCTACGCCTTGCAAGGCACGGGCTACTATGCGTCGCTAAGCGGCGATGGCGGCTCCATCCAGGTCCCGCTCAATGGCGACTCCGACACGCGGCAACTCCAGGTCAGCAACCTGTTTTCGCACAAGGCGCAAACCATCATGGTTTCGGTGGAGGGCGCGGAAGGCGTCACGGCTGGCTTCCACGTTGGGGCCTCCATGGACGGCGAGTATCAGGCCACTGCGGATGTCGGGCTGCCTGCGAAGGGAACGACCAGTTTGCATTTGCGCCTCCACGGCGCGCAAGAGGGCGCAACCGGCACGCTCACGATTTCCTTGACCACGGATCAAGGCGGTCGCAGCCAACTCCAGATTCCCTACGTCGTGACCGCGGCTGCCGTTGATGACAACTCGATGCCGTCCACCCACGAAAACACGGTGGACGGGACGTCGTCCTCGAACAAGAGCCCGGCCGCAGGCATCGCCCTTGTCGGCGTCCTGGCCATCGCTGCGTTCCTTCGTCGGCGGGCTTGAATGCGGGGGCGCATCCTCCTCGCGGCGTTCCTCCTGCTCGTGCCTGGCGTGGCCGCGCACGCCTCCCTGCTTTCCAGCACGCCCGCCAATGGCGAGCGCCTCGATGCGAGCCCCAGTCAAGTCGTGGTGACGCTCAGCGAGGGCATCGAACCCACCGCGACGACGCTTCAAGTGACGGCCACGGACGGACGCGACGTCACCTCGGGCCCGCTCTCCATCACGACTGGTGACACACCCGTCCTCGCGAGGCCTCTTCTTCCCAACCTTCCATCCGGGGTGTATCGCGTCGCCTGGAAAGTCCTCTCCCAGGACACGCACACGGTCACGGGGAGCATCGCGTTCGCGGTCGGTTCCGCTGCCGCCCCCCTCGCCACGACGGACGCTGCGCCACCCCTTCACGTCGAGTCTGCCTTGGGGCGATTCCTGGTCTACGCGGGCTACACGCTTGCCTTCGGCGCTGCCCTGTTTCTCGTTTGGGTGAACCGGGGCGGCGAGGGCCGCCTTGCCGCGAAGGCCGTCGTGGTGGCGACGGTCGCGCATGGCGTCGGGATGGGTCTGCTGCTGCATTTCACGGCGAGCGACTCCGGTCAGGGTCTCTCTGCGCTCCTTCTGACAGGGGTCGGAAAGAACCTCTACCTCCGCTTCGTCCTCGGCGTCGCCGCGCTCCTCCTTGCCACCATCGCGTTTCGGCGCTCCAGCCGCGTCGGGGTGATGATGGCCATCCTCGTCCTCCTTGGATGCGCGAGCGCGAACGCCGCCTACAGCCACGCCTTCAAGGACGGCCTCGTCGCCATCGCGGCCGACTTCCTGCACATCCTCTCCACGTCGACATGGGTCGGTGGCCTCCTGCTTCTGGCCGCCCACCTCAAGGAAGCCGGCAACGCCTCCGAAGCCGAAGCGCGCCGCGTCGGCCTTCGCTTCGGGCAGGCCGCCCTCATGCTGGTCATCGTCCTCGCCGCGACAGGAACCCTACTGGTCTTCTTCCTGCTAGGGGACCGCGCCCTGCACTTCGATGCGTGGATGCGTTCGGATTGGGGCTCCTTCCTCCTCGCCAAAGTCATGCTTGCGGGCCTCATGGTCGCCTTGGCGGCCATCAACCGGTATGTCCTCCTGGAAGCGCCCGCGACGAGGGGCATCGCGGGGCGTTTGCAACGCTTCATGGCAAAGCTCAGCAACGGCAACGTTCGCCCTCTGCAGACGACGGGGGAACCGTTTCGCAACGCGGTCCGCATCGAGGCATTCTTCGGCATCGCCATCCTCGTGCTGGCTGGATTCCTCACCAGCGTCAGCCCGCCAGCGGCCGAGGCAGCGTCCAGCCCTGACCTGGTCCGGTTGCGCGCACAAGGCGACTACTACGTCGTCCACGCAACCCTGATTCCTACCCCGACCAATGGGTCATCCTCCATCGTGGAGCTTGTCATCGAGGACGCCGCGACGGGGCTCCCGATTGCAGGGGAAACATGCGGGCGCAGCTCCTGCATTCAACCGATTTTCACGTTCACGGGCATCGAGGAATCCAACCGACCCGCTGCCCTCGCCCATGGCAACGGGACGTGGATCGTGCATGGCGTTCTCTGGCCGCGCAGCGGCGACGCGACCCTCAACGTCACCATCTCGACGGCGGAGCATTTCTTGGACACCGTGACCATGCCGTTCAAGGTGCGGTGACGCATGGCCCACCACAAGGAGTCCCCATGATCGATTTCGGCGGCGTCATCTCACCATTCATGCTCGTGGCGGGCATCGTCAGCTTCGGCTTGGCCATCTTCGGCATCAACGCCTACCGCAAGACCCGCGACGCGGCCATGGCGTTCGTGGGTGGAGCCTTCACGCTCTTCACGCTCAAGAGCCTCCTCGTCGGCTACGCGCTCGCAAGCAACACGTTCACGCACACGACGCTCGATGCCATCGATGCCACCGGCGACATGACGACCGCGCTCCTCCTCTTGGTTCCCATCGTGTGGCCGAGGCGAGCATGAGCTTGCACGCCGAGGCGACGCGGGACCTCCTCGCCGAATTGGTGCGTTCCTTCCCCGGCCTCCACGTCCAGGAATTGGCGCGGCAAGCAGGCATGAGCAAGCAACTGGCCGGATACCACTTGCGCCTCCTCGTTCAAGACGGCCGCCTCCAGGAACTGCGCGACCGCGACCACCTGCGCTACTTCACGCTGGACGAGGCGGGGATGACCAACGAGGACCGGGGCATCATCGTTCTCCTGAGGCAACCCCACCTGCTCAACTTGATGCTCATCCTCCTTGAGACCAAAGCAGCGACCAACGGCGACCTCGCAGAGGCCACCGGCTTGAGCAAGTCAACGGTTTCCCACCACGTCGCGCACCTCGTCGGGGCAGGGGCGGTCCAATCCACGCGCAACGGCCTCGGCTTTGAGCTCGCCGACCCACGTCTCGTTCGCCGCATGCTCCTGCGCTGGCAACCCCCGACCACCATCACCGACAAGGTCGCCGACGTGTGGGGCCGATTCTACGCCGCGCAACGGCGGCCGAAGCGTGCCGAGTAGGCCGGAGTGGCGGGTTGCGGCCACCCAGGCGGGGCAACTCTAATCGACAACCGGTTGCAGGGTTCCGAAAGGTTCGTAAACGGCGAAAGCGCGGAAGGGACTATCTTTTACTGGGAGGACGCCGAATAAGGCCGTAGTAGTCCGTGATGAGCCAGGTGCCAGGCTTCAGGATGGCCGGGTCGCCGGCTTCGTCCTTCTTGAAGACGAGCAGTTCGTACTCCCCTACGCCTTCGCCAAGTGCGACTTTTCCGGTGACTTCGACGCGGATTCGCGAACGAGTGAGGGTCTCGTCAGCAACGCCGAGGATGCGGAAACCGGTGGCTGTCCGTGTCCGGAAGGCATCGCGCATTCGACCGGGGTCCTCACGGTGTCCCTTGTGGCCCGAGCAGGCTTGCGCCATGACGCCATAGTTGCCTTTGGTCCAGGCCGTGAGGAAGTCGACGACGGTTCGCTCGGGTGTTCCTGCGGTGTACGCGTCGGGGGCACCGGTTGCGGGAATGTTTCCGTCGGCCCAATCGGTTCGCGGCTTGAAGGCGCCTGCGGCGTCGCGCATCTTCTTGATCTCGGTGTCTGCCTCGACGGCCTGCTTGATGACCTGGAAGGTGGTGGGCTTCGGCGTCGGAGCGGGCTCCTTCAATTTCCCCGTCTGGGCCAGGAGCGCCCATTCGCCCACGGCAAAGAGGAGCGCCCAAGTCTTGGCGGCAACTAGGCGTGAATTGAAGTTGACGTCCATCCCGTGCATGATGCCATGGCGGAATGGCATGGTAAGCGGCTCTTCGTTGGTGGTGCCGCGCGTCTTGAAGAACAACTCCTTGAGTTGGTTGAGTCCGGTGGAGTGACCCGCGATGGAATCCCATGCGGAGAGGTCGGTGCCATCGGCAGAGAGGTTGCGATTCTTGTTGAGGAAACGGGCACTCGTGACTTGGACGAGTCCGTCCGCGATGGCTAGGACCAACATGGTAGAGGCGGAAAAGCGTCCAATGTCGTAGAGTTCCTCTGCCTCCCATGCCATCTTGACGCGGGGAATGAACGCCTCCACTTGCTTGAGGCGGTTCATCTTGAGGCGAATGAGGTCGGGCGTCCAGTGCTCGACGAGGATACGCTCGGCGTCATCGAGCTTGCCCGCGTCCGCCAGGGCGACGGCTTCTTCCATGACGATGGTGCTTAGCTGGCCGAAGGCAATCCAGCCTCGTTTGGCGAAGTAGTCGTTGAAGCGGTCAGGCAACGCAAAAAGCCTCTCGGCCGCTCGGCGTGTCTCCTTGACGTCTTCGCGGGATTTTCGAAAGGCCTCACGCGTCGAGGCTGGGAGAAAGAGCTCGAAGGGTTTCAGGAAACCTAGGAGGGCATCCAGACCATCCGCCGTTTCGGTGACCCCCTTGGCCGACGGGAGGTCACGAATCTTCTCCGACACAGGTCTGGAGGTGGTTGGTGACAGATGGATGTTCCGCGACCCCGCGGTGCGCGCAATTCCGCTCCCTACGGCCGGCTGCGCCGGCGCTCCGGTCGCTCCAGCGTCCGGCCCCGATGGGCCGGCCTAAGCGCGCACCGAGGCCCAAAAAGTTGGACCCCGGGAATTCGGCGGGGGCGCGGCCCGGTTGGAGGGCAACTACAGCCACGCACCGAATGCCTCGGGGACGACCGCCACATCACCGTCTCCAATGCCCCGGAAATCGGCCGTTGCCAACTACCGTCCATCTACCGTAGTAGTGCGCGGTACGGGATTTGAACCCATGCTTGTACCTTGGCAAGGTACAGTCCTACCACTAGACTAACCGCGCGTTGTAGCCGCCGACTTGGCGACCATATATGAGGCCAACGGTGTCCAATGCCGGCCTATCCGCTCAGCCCGCCCGTCTTTTCTTCACGAATCGGTGACAGGATTCATCATCATCGCGGCGGGGGTTCGGACGGCGTCGCCCACTTTAAGGGCCGCCTCGTGGCCGGTCTGTGCGCGTCCCGTTCCTGCCTCTTTCCCAGGGCGCCGACGCGGTGGCGGCTTGGCGGGAGGCGGGCTCTCCCAAGGAGGTGGTCCTCCCTTGGAGCGGCGAGGCGGGGCTCGCGAGCCTGCAGCGGCTTGGCCGTCGGGCGACCGTGTGGCTGGAGGCGCGCCCCGCGGACGCGGAGGAGGCGCTCGACCTCGCCGTGGCCGGCGCCGCCCACATCCTTCTTCGTTGGCCGCAGGACCGGGCCCTCGTGACGCGGCCCGGAGCCGAGCTGGGCGACCTGCTGGCCGTCGCTTGCCGGCCCGAGGAGGCCGACGCCGTGCGCGCCATCGCCCCCGACTGCGCCGTCGCGTGGTTGGAAACCGACGGACTCGAGGTTCCTGATCCTCCCGCGGCCGAGCCACAGACTCCTGCGCAGACCGGCGAACCCCAAGACCCCCCTTCCGATGCCGGGGCTGACGCCGAGGCGCCGCATGGGTGACGTCGAGCGGGCGCTTGCCTTCGTGGCGCTCCGACGCGGCCGCACGACGCTGCCCGAAGCGGACTGGCGCAACATCCTCTCCCTTGACCTCGGCTGGATGCCGCCCGGTCAAGCCGCCTCCTTCGTGGCCCGTGCCGTCGCGGCCGGGACGCTGTGGCCGGACGGGGACGCCCTGCGCCTCGCCTTCGATCCCGCCACCGTGGAGGTCCCCTTCGGCTTCCGCCCGCGCGCCGAGGCGCAGCCCGAGTCGGGGCAGGACCCGTTCGCCGGATGGGTGCAGCGCCTCGCGACGCATCTCGGCGTGGCGACACCGCAGGTGATGGAGCAGGTCGCGGCCCGGCAGGCGGCCTTGGGCGGCCTGCTGACCGCCCTCGCCGCGCTGCTCTGGCTCGCGGCCGAGGCGGGGCTCGACGTGCGCTCCGACGCGGCCCGCTTCAGGGCGTGAGGCCGAGGCTGCGCGCGAGCGCCGGCACGACGAGGCAGGCGACGAGCTGGAGCCGGCGCGCGCCCGTGGCGAGCGGCACCAAGCCCACGAAGAGGGCGGCGGCGAAGAGGACGAGAGCCTGCCAGCCGCCGAGCCCTAGTTGGAGGACGCTCAGGAAGGCGAGAGCCGTCGTTGGCAGGACGCGCGGCGGCCAGCGAGCGAGGAACCTGGGCACCGAACGCCCGACCCACACCGCGGCCGGGCAGGCCAGGAGGGCCGAGGCGAGAACGGCCAACAACAGGGCGAGCAGGAGCGGCGGCGGTGAGCCCCATGCCCAAGGCTGGGCCTGCGCCGCAGGGACCAGGGCCCCGGCGAGGCCGGTGCGCGGCCTGCCCGTCGCCCAGAGGGCTCCCAACGCCAGGGTCTGGTGCGCGGCCCCCACGGCGGCCAACGACGCGAGCGAGCGCTCCGGGGTGCGCGCCGGGATGAAGGAGGCGGCGACGGCCGGCGTCGCTGCAGAGACCGGGAGGAGCACGAGCGCTGCGAGGCTGCCTGCAAGGGCTGCAGTCGCGGTGGCGCGGCGCGTGCGGCGGGAGGGCGGGTCGTCGCGTTGCTCGGGGACGGGGTTGGTTCCCCGCACGGCCTCGACGAGGCCCGCGCCGCCGAACAGCCCGGCAAGGACGGGGCCCAGCGGCAGGAGCGGACCCAGGATGCCCGCCGGATGGAACCGGCTCGCCAGGAGGCCGAGCGCGGCGGCGAGGGCGAACACGAGCGTGTTGGGGCCGAAGCGCCGACGACCCGCCCACAGAATCCAGCCGCACAACGCCGCGAGGGCCCACGGTGTCACGGCCGCCAGCGCGTCGCTTGCCCGGCCGGGTTCGTCGAGCAGCCACTTGGCCGGCCAGAGCAGGAGGACGCCAAGGAGGGTCGCAAGGAGCGTGGCGTGCACGGCGACGCGGATGGCGAACGGCCCGCGCCCGTCGTGGAGCAAACGATGGGCGGGCAGAGGAATGACCGCGCCGTCGGGGTCAGGGACGCCGACGTAGGTGGCCGGCACCAACGCCGCGATGCCGTGCGCGGTGGCGAAGGCGGGGACCCCTGCCGCGAGCGCCTCCACGCCGCCGGGAAGCAAGGGCAGGAGCGGAAGGAGCGTGTTGGCGTGCAGGCCCGGCACGAGCCCGGCGAGGAATCCAGCCGCCGCGCCCGCCGCCGTCCATGCGGCCCAGCTCAGCGCGTCCATGCCGGGTGAAGCTCGAAGCAGAGGCAGGATGCCGCGTAGGCGATGGTTCCTGCGACGTGGGCGGGGCCTGCGGCGAACCGGGGCCCGGCGATGCGAAGGTGGTGTCCTTCGCTGTCGCCAAGATAGTCACCCGCGACGGTGCCGGCAAGCTCGAGGTCCTGGTCGGTCCAAGCTTGCGGGTCCGCGGCCACGACGGCGAGAGAGACCTCGTGGCCCGAGGTGCCAAACGCCGTCACATGGCCTGGGCCGGTGGCGAAAAGCGTGAGGTCACCGCCCCGCCGTCCAAGCGAGCCTTCGACCTCGACTTGCTCGCCCTCCCGCAGCGGCATCCCACCCGCCACGCGGACGTCGAGGAACGACCCGCCGCCGTGCAGCTCGAACCGGGTCACAGCGCCGTCGAGGATGGGACGCTGGACCTGGCCGACGACGCGGACCGCCGCGTGGCCCTCGTGTTCGGCGGCCTCGGAAGGGGCGATGCGCTGGACTGGGGTTGCCCAGGCCAGCCCGGCAAGGAGGAGGAGAGCGGCGAGGGCGGCCGCCATGGAGATCGAGGGGCGCACGCGTCCGGACCGGCACCGGAAGCTTGGCGCATGCGGACAGGCGCTGGCCTTCCCTACAGGCGCAGCAGGACCTGCGGGATGGACTCCGCGACGTCGATGGGGCTGGCGCCGAACGAGGCGTGGAGGGCGGCCTCCTCGCCGGCGACGCCCACCAAGTAGGCGGCGGCGCACGCTGCGGAGAACGGGGTGGCTCCTTTGGCGAGGAGGGCCGCGACGCTGCCGGCCAGGACGTCGCCGGTCCCGCCGACCGTCATGGTGGGATGGCCGCGGCGGCCTAGCCGCAACGTCGTCCCGTCGCTCACGGCGTCGGCGTGGCCGGGCCCTGCGCGCACCCCTTTGCAGAGGATGGTGATGCCGTGCTCTGCGGCCACCGCGTGGACGTTGGCGGGCGTCGCGGCCTTCCCGAACCGGCGCGTGAACTCGCCCGCGTGGGGCGTGACCACGAGGCGACCGGCGAGGCGGCGCATGGCGGCGTCGTCGAGGGCGAGCAGTCCGTCGGCGTCCACGACGACGGGCGCCTTGGTGGCGATGGCGAGCCGCAGGAGCGCTTGGGCGGCGGCGCGGGCCGTGCGCCCTGGCCCGAGGCCGGGCCCGACGAGGAGCGCTGCCCCCCGATCGAGCAGAGGCCGCGCGACGATGGTGGCGAAGGCCGCGAGCTCCTCGCCGCCGGCCTCGTGCACGATGGGCTCGGGGCTTAGGCTGCGCAAATGGAACGCGACGCTGGAGGGGGTGAGGACATGGACGAGGTCTGCGCCGGTGCGGTAGGCGCCAAGCGCGCAGTAGAGCGGGGCTCCAAGGTAGGGCGTGGACCCGGCGGCGACCACGACGCGGCCGTTGTCCCCTTTGTGGCTTGCAGCGTCGGGGATGGGGTAGCCCATGCGAAGGTCGCCGATTCCGATGTCAACAGCGCGCGGCGGGATGCCGATGGGGGCCACCGTGATGCGGCCGCTGTTCTTGGCGTCCATGCCGAGCTTGGGCGCGTGGAGCGTGAGGGTCGCGTCGGGGCGGACGGCGAGGGCGGAGCCGAGGCCGCTCGGGACGTCGCAGGAGAGGATGGTTGTCTTGCCGCGCCGGCGGTTCACCCACCCGATGATGGCCGCGTAAGGAGCACGCGGCTTCCCGTTGAGCCCGGAGCCTAGCAGGCAGTCCACGACGAGCCCGACGTTCGACCATGCGGGCTCTGGCTTCCCCTTCCAGACCGCGAGACGTTCCTTGGGGATGCGCTCCAACCATGCTCGTCCCGGCCCCATCATGGCGGTGGCTGGTCGGGCAAGGACGACCCGAGCGTCATGCCCCGTGCGCAGCATCTCCACCGCAGCGGCCAGGCCGTCGCCTCCGTTGTTGCCGTGCCCGCACAGCAGGAGGATGGCGTCGCGCTTCCCGACGCGGCGGCGGATGTCCGCGGCCAAGGCCTTCCCGGCGTTCGCCATGAGCCGCTCCACGCCGAGGCCGAGTTCCTCCGCGTTGGCGTCCAAGCGACGCGCTTCCTCGCCGGAGATGGCCGCACGCGCGCGGGAGGGCACGCCCCTCCAAAGCCTGAAGCGGGCTTAGGGTTTCGCCCGCCCTGATGATGCCTGGGATGGACCCCCGCCAGATGGCGATGATGATGAAGCGCATGGGGGTCGAGATGGCCGACATCGACCACGTCGAGGAGGTCGTCGTCCGCACCCGCGACGCCGAGTACCGCTTCCGCAAGGCCACCGTGTCGGTCATCCGCGCCCAGGGCTCCGAAACCTGGCAGATCGTCGGCAAGCCGGAACGCGTCGCCCGCGGCGCCACGTCGGCCACTCCTTCGCCGTCCGCCTCCGTTCCTGCCGCCAAGCCGTCCACCATCCCGCCCGCGACCGCGTCGCCTCCGGCCGCGCCGACCGTCATCGCCCCCGAGGACGTCCGCCTCGTCATGGAGCAGACCGGCCGCAACGAACGCGACTCCCGCGCCGCGCTCGAGGCCACCGGCGGCGACCTGGCCGAGGCCATCCTGCGCCTGGAGAAGGCATGAGCGACCGGGGCGCCATCCTTTGGGAGTACAACCCTCCGCGCGCCCACCCCATCCTCTACGCCGGCCTCCTGGTCTTCGGCTTCGTCTTCCTCACCGGCAGCGTCGAGAACCTGCTGCGCGACAACAAGGCCTCGCTCTACGCCCTCTACGCGGCCCCGCTCGCCGCGGTCCTTCTTCTCATGGCCCTGCTCCGCCCTGGCACAGTCCGCATCCGCGACGCAGGCATCGAGCCGGGTCGCATCGCGCTGCTCGCGTGGCGCCGCCCTTTCTTGGCCTGGGACGACGTCGTCGCAGCGTACCCCGTGAGCTACGACGTCACCGGCGCCTTCGTCTCGCCGTTCGCCTCTAGCGACGGGAAGGTCACTCAGATGGGCCTCGGCCTCGAGCTCTCCGATGGCACCATCGAGACCGTGCGCTTCACGCCGACCCGGTTCGCGCAGACGAGCCAGAAGAGCCGCGGCTACCGCGAGGCCATCGTCCTGGTGCGCGACCTGCTGGCCCGCCGCGGCCGCCCCGCCATCCCGAGCGCCGAGCCCTTCACCCGCGACGAGCGCGCCGCCCTAGCCGCCCAGGCGCGCCAGCCATTCCTTCCATTCTGGGCCATCGTGGCCCTCTTCGCCTGCGCCGCCCCGGTCCTCGCCTTGCTCCTGCGCGTCGGCCTCGACGTCCGCGCCGCGCTGCCCCTCAGCCTCGTCTTCCCTGTGGGGACGAGCCTGCACAGCTACCGCTCGAGCCGGCGCCGCCTGCGCATCCTCAATCGGCTGAGCCGTTCGGCAGCCTTCGCGGAGCAAGCCCAGTCTCCGAGCCTGGAGGCCTCCTCTTGAGCAACCTCTCCATGCCGCGGCCGCGCTACGTCGCGTTCCAGCTCACCGGCCCCGAGCCGCTGGCCCGCCGGGACGTCGGCGCCGCGCTCTCGGCCGCCGCGAAGGTCGGCTGGCAAGGGCCCGCCCCGCACCTCACGCGCTACGCGTGGCCGCACGGCATCGTGCGCGTCGAGCACGACCAGCTCGCCGCGCTCAAGACCCTGCTCGCCGCCCTGCCGGAGCGGATGCACCAGACGACGCTGCGCACGCTCTCCACGTCGGGGACGCTGGCGGCCCTCACCGGGCGCTTGGGGATCTTGGCCGAGCGGGCAGAACCAGCGCGTCCTCCGGCCGGGCCCCCTTCGGGGCGCGCCGCTCGCTGACGTAGACGAAGATGCTGGAGAGCACCACGGTCAGCAAGATCGTGATGAACGCGAGGTTCACGAAGACCGACTCCCACGGCGACACCGTCGCGTAGTAGGAGGAGCCAGGGATGAAGCCGGGCGCGATGAAGGGCAGCGTGCAAAGGACCGCGGTGTCGAGGCCGCGGCCGAAGACCGGGGCGAGCTGCGCGCGGTCGGGGCGCTTGATGGCGGCGAGACGGACCGGCAAGTAGCGCGCCGCGACGATGGCCGCCAGGATGGCGACCGCGGCGACCGCGAGGACGGCCGTGCCCTGGCCGAGGCCGCGCACCAACACCGGCCAACCCGCCTCCGCGGGCGGCGCGACGCTCGCGCCGAGGAACAGGAAGTAGAGGGTGCGCACGAAGAAGGTGATCTCGGCGTGGAAGGCGTGCACCTTGCGGTGCTCGTCGTCCACGAGGCGCTTGCCGAAGCGGCGCATGACCCAGGAGCGATTGCCGACCAGGAGGCCGAAGAGCAGGATGCTCAAGGCGCCCGAGCCTCCCAGCAGCTCGCTGCTGGCGTACGTGGCAAGGATGGCCGCGAAGGTGAGCATGTAGGAGTGCGGGTGCTCGTGTAGGCGCCGCAGCGCGAAGACCCAGCACAGGCCAGCGCCGATGCCGAGGGCGAGCGAGATGGAGAGCAGCGAGACGAACGGGTTCACGGCGCCGATGGCCCCGCCGCCGCCAGCGCCCGCGATGAGCGAGACGAGGATGGGGATGGAGAGCAGGTCGTAGAACGCCATCTCGAGGAGGTACGTCGCGCGCGCCGCCTCCGTGATGCGCATGCGCGGGAGCACGCCAGCGGAGACCGCCTGGTCCACGTTCGTCATCGCGACGCCGAGCATCGCGGCCAGAAGCGGCGGCATCCCGAGCAGCATGGCGACACCGCCGACGAAGAGGATGGTGCAAAGAAGGATGGGAAGGGTGTGGACGGCGGCGGGGGAGAGGTTGCGACCGAACGCCTTGAACTCCAGGTCCATGCTGGAGTCGAACAGCAGCACGACCAGGGCAAGCCCGGTCGCGAGCGGGGCGACGTCATGCAGGCGCGATGCGGAGAGTCCGCTCGCCAGGTCGTCCCAGCCGAACCCCTTCGTCGCCGCCCAGCGGTTCACGGGCCCGATGAGGAGGCCGAGGCCGAGCAGGATGGGGACGTCGGGGAAGCGTGACCTCTGGAAGAACCGGCCCGCGAGGAACCCGGCGAGGATGACGGCTGCGCAGGCCAGGAGGATGACGGAGGCCGCGACCATGGACGCCCTGCCATGCCCCTCGGCGCTGATAAACAGGGACCTTGCGCGTCGGGGTCCTCTCCTGGCGTGGCGGGAGGTCCCGAAGGCAACGACGGCAACGCTGAAGTGCGGCGCGGCCACGTCCGGCGCGTGCGCGCCTCCCTCGTCCTGCTCCTCATCCCCCTGTTCGCCCTCTCCCTCGCGCCGCTTGCCCCCTCGGCCGGCGCCCAGCACGAACACATGGGGACCGCCACCGCCATCCTCGCGCACGACCCCCCGACGAACGGCCGCACCTACGTCGGCGACGTCACCTCGTTCGCCGTCATCGACGACGCGGACCACGACCTGCGCCCCGACGTGCACCAGAACAACCACATCCGCGTCAGCGAGAATGGTGCCGTCCTGTGGGAGGCGAGCGCCGCCGCCGGCCACGACTACGACGGCGTCAACACGTTCCTCATCGTCTTCCCCGTGACGGGCACCTACGAGGTCGCCCTCGTGGCCGACGATGGCATGGTGCAGCAGCACTTCGACGGCGTCGTGGAGGCGCCGCACGACCGCGTCGCCGCGACCGTGGACCTCCAGGTCCCGGCCTCCGCCTCGGCCCTTCGGCCTGTCCCCCTCAAGCTCCAGGTCGAAGCCAACGGAGTGCTCGTCAACCACTCCGACCTGCTCGTCGAGGTCCGCCAAGGGCTCGACCTGGTCTTCCGCACCCACGCCCACACGCACACCGCGCCCGTGGAGCTCTCCTACACCTTCCCGCTCCCCGGCACCTACACGGTGCGCGCCACCGGCTATCTCGCGTACGCCACCGGCTCCACGCCGGAGTTCGCGCCCGTCACCGTCGAGAAGACCATCCTGGTCGGCGCCCCGGACCCCGCCTCCGTCGCCGCGGCCCCTGCGCCGTCGCGCCTGCCTGACGCGATGGGCCAGAACATCGTCACGGACGGCACGACGCAGGGCGGCTCCTACCAGTTCTTCGGGACGTACGACCCCTACACCGTCGTCGGCCCCGGCGCCCAGATGCGCTTGGCCGGCCTCGTCATGGACCCCGCGACCGGGCAGACCGTCCAGCACGTCAACTTCGTCGCCAAGCTCGAGGGCCCGCTCGGCACCGTCTTCGAGTCCTCGAGCCTGCACGAATACGACGGCGTGTACGAGCTCGCGGCCAAGGAGCAGGTCCCCGGCGCCTACACGCTCACCCTGGACGCCGCGAAGGGCGGCTGGAGCGGCCACCTGGTCCTGCCCTACAGCGTCGTCGCCGCGCCCGCCACGTCCGGCTTCGGCCCGGTCGCCATCTCGAGCCACGCCGCCGGCGTCGTCGCCGGCGCCGCCACCACGCTCACGCTGGCCGCCAAGGACGCGGCCGGCATGCCGTACCAGCACAGCGAGGTGGACGTCGTCGTCCTCGACGCCGCCGGCAACGGCCTGCTGTGGACCAAGCTGCACACGCACGAGGACGGCGTCTTCCCGCTCACGTTCGCCTTCCCCGCCGCGGGCGCGTACACGGTGCGCGTCGCCCCCAGCGCCCTCGACGGCGCGCCCCTCACCTACCTCGGCGGCCCCCTCAGCGCCGCCGTGGACATCCCCGTGAGCGTTGCCGCCGGCCCCGGCATCCCAGCCGTCGTCCCCCCGGTCGCGGCCCCCACGACGGACGCCAGCCACGCCTCCCCCGCCGGCGGCCTCCTCCTCGTCGCCGCCGCCCTCGGGGTCGCCCTCGTCCTGCGCCGCCGCGCCTAACCAAAGTCCCCGCCCCCTGACTTGTTCCTGGCCCTCCTGGGCCGGGCCAGTCAGGCTTATGTAGGCGCCTTCCTGAACGCGCAGCAACGCAAGGGACGCCTGGCCCTCCCCCGGAGGACTCCGGGCTCCTCTGTCGTTGAAAAATGAACCCGGTCGCAAGACCGGGCAATGGAGACAGACACTATGCCCATGTACGTTCGATTCGAGACCCCCAAGGAGCTTGGGGCCCAAGTGTACGAGACCGTCGAGAAGGCCCGCAGCACGGGCCGTGTCGCCAAGGGCGCCAACGAGGTCACCAAGCAGGTCGAGCGCGGCGTCGCCAAGCTCGTCGTCATGGCCGAGGACGTCAGCCCGCCTGAGATCCTCGCCCACATCCCCCTCCTCTGCGAGGAGAAGGGCATCCCCTACGCCTACGTCCCCTCGAAGGCCGAGCTCGGCACCGCCGCCGGCCTCGCCGTCGGCACCGCGGCCATCGCCATCGTGGACTCCGGAACCGCCGCCGAGGCCGTCGAGGACATCGCCAAGAAGACGACCGCCCTCAAGGTCGCCGCTTAAGGAGATTCCATCATGGCTGACGAGAAGGCCAAGGGCAAGCCCGCCAAGGGCGCCCCGGCCGACAAAGAAGTCAAGGAGGCCAAGGGCGGCAAGCCCGACGGCCCCGCCACGCCCGCCCCCGCCGCCTCGAAGACCGCGGACGCAGGCGACAACGACGCCTTCCCCAGCGAGGTCGTCGAGGTCGTCTCCCGCGGCGGCATGACCGGTGAGGTCACCCTCGTCAAGGTCCGCGTCCTCGCGGGCCGCGACAAGGGCCGTATCATCGCCCGCAACGCCATGGGCCCCGTCCAGATGGGCGACGTCCTCATGCTCCGCGAGACGGAGCGCGAGGCCCGCACGATCGGCGGACCTGGCCAGAAGAAGGGGGCGAAGAAGGAATGACGAAGGACACCTTCAGCGGCGAGGACATCGAGCCCGGCACGGGCATCATGTACGTCCGCAAGAACGGCGAGGTCCTGCACTTCAAGTCCTCCAAGTCGCTGCGCAACATGCTCAAGATGGGCCGCATCAACCGCCACGTCAAGTGGACGGAAGCGTTCCGCGAGCACCGCGGCGGCAAGTAGATTCGATCGGCTCGCCCGCTCGATTCTCTGGATCCTTTTCCCTTCCCTCTCCATTTTTTTGGTTCACCCGGCCGAGCGACGCTGTCGCCCCGCGCGTCCAACCCCTTCACCAGCACGCTTATCCAACGCGCTGGGGCGTTCAGGCCGTGCGCGCCATCGCCCTCCTCGTACTCGCCGGTCTTGCTCTCGCCGGATGCACGTCTGCGCCCTCGCCGCTGACCTCGACCGACGCGTCGTCCACGCAGGCCCATGAGCGGGTCCATGGCAACCGCACAATCATCCCGGTGGACGCAGTCCTCTGGGCCAACGGGACGTTCCAGCCGCAGGACACCTGCGACACGGGCGGCTGCATCCTCGGAGCATTCGTCGGCTCCGGCCACACCCACGACACCGACGTCGGCTCCCTGGTCCATGCCGGTGCGCCGACGCGCATCCGCGCCGTCCTGCAGCAATCCCCAGTCACCACCGGCAACCTCTGGCTTCGCCTTCAGGCCAACGACCAGACCGTGCTGTGGGTCGATGTGCGGGAAGGCGAGAACGGGCTCGACACGATGGACGCCCTCGTCGTCCGCGTCGCCGACGGCCCCATCGCGGTCCGCGTCTTCGCCGAGAAGCCGGAGGCGGGCACGATGGACTACACGCTGCGCATCCATGTCGAGGCCTTGCGGAACGCAGTCGTCCCTGGCCTGCCGGTCGCGCTGCCGCTCGAGCACCCGGAGACCCTCCGCGTCGTCTCGCTGGACGGGTCCTCCCCTGCGCCGCTGCTCGTGTGGGGCCCCGACGACCGCTTCCTCGGCATCCTGACCCCCGGCACAGAGGGGCGCCTTCCGCTCGCGGAGCCTGCGGGGGAATACGTCGTCGTCCTGTCCGGGGTCGGGGAGGCGGTCCGTCTTCTCTCCCAGGGAGTGGGGAACGCCACGCTGCGGTCCTTGGGCGTGGAGCCCGTCCTCGAGCGCGTCGGGACGCTCACGGGGAGCGGGGAGGCGACGTGGGGGTTCACGCTGGACGGCACCGCCATGCCCCTCGCCGTGGGAGTCGCCGTGCGTGGCGACGGCGCGGTGGGCTTCGTGTCCGAGCCCGGAGGCTCCGTCCTCGGGCCCAAAGGCGAGGTCCTCTCCATCGGGCCGCAGGACCAGACGCTCGGCGTGGACCTCTCCACGCTGGACCGGCTCTACACCTCCCGCATCGGCCACCCGCTCCTCGTCCCCGGGGACTACACGGGACGCTTCTCGATGAAGGCCGGAGGCCAAGAGGCCGTCGAGAAGGCCACGCTGCGCTACGTGCGGTGACGGGGGCCATCCGGGCCGCGTCCTCCCAACCTTCTTGAGCGGAGGCTCGAATCGGCCGGCGTGGTCCTGACTCCGTCCTCCATGGTGGCGCTTGGGACGACGGCCCCTGGCTTCGCGCTGCCCGACTCGGAGGGACGCACGGTGCGCCGCGCCGACTTCGCCGGCAAGCCCTTGCTCGTGGTGTTCCTCTGCAACCACTGCCCCTACGTCAAGCACATCGCGAACGACCTCGCGATGCTGGCGCGCAAGTGGGCGGAGAAGGGCGTCGCCGTCGTCGGCATCAGCTCCAACGATGTCGCGCAGTACCCGGACGACTCCCCCGACGCGATGCGGCTGGAGCACAAGCGGCGCGGCTACGCGTTCCCCTACCTCTTCGACGAGTCGCAAGCGGTCGCCCGCGCCTACGACGCGCAGTGCACACCGGACTTCTTCCTCTACGACGCCGCGCATCGGTTGGTCTATCGCGGCCAGATGGATGATTCACGCCCCGGGAACGGGAAGCCGGTGACGGGCGCCGACTTGACCGCCGCCGTGGACGCCGTCGTGGCCGGGAAGCCGCCCGTCGCGACGCAGAAACCGAGCATGGGATGCAACATCAAGTGGCGCTGATGGCTGCCCCGAACACCGCGCAGAAAGGGGTCGGGCTCCAGCGGTGGGCCATTCAGAACCCGCGCAAGTTCCGCCACGTGCTGAACTTCTTCCCCGCGTTCCGTGGCACTGGCGGTTGGGTGACGTTCATCGCGGATGACTGGTCGGAGATGCGCATCAAGCTCCCGCTCTCGGTGCGGACGCGCAACTACGTGGGCACCATCTTCGGCGGCTCGCTCTACGCCTCGTTGGACCCGCACTTCATGTTCATGCTCATGCACCGCCTCGGCCCCGAGTACCTGGTGTGGGACAAGGCCGCGAGCATCCGGTTCCGGCGCCCTGGCCGCTCGACGTTGACCGCGGTGTGCAGGATGCCCGACGCCGAGGTCGCCGAGGTCAAATGTTTGCTGGAGACGGAGCCGAAAGTGGATCGCACCTATTCGGTGGACTACGTGGACCGCGACGGCACAGTCTGCGCCACCGTCGAGAAGATCGTGAACGTCCGCAAGGCCGCGGCGTCGCAACCTCCAAGTCCCGCGCGCGCCGTCCCGGCGTCGTGAAGCTGTACGACGAGGAGTCGATGGGCGGCCTGCGCGAGCTGTTCGAGGAGCGCGTCCTCGACTGGCCCGGCGTCGTCAAACGCCCGATGTTCGGCACCCCCGGCTACACGGTCGGCGGCAAGGTGTTCGCGAGCCTCATGGAGGACTCCGTGACCCTCAAGCTCCCCACCGGAGCGTACGCGCGCTTCGAGAAGGCGCTCAAGGCGGGCCCGTTCCTCTACAAGATGTCCGACGGCGACGAGCGCCGCATGAACGGCTGGCTGCGCGTCCCCTACACCGATGAAGGCGACCTCGATGCCATCCTGCCGGCCGTGAAGGTCGCCTACGAATCCCTGCGCGACGGCGGCGACGCGCCCGCCAAGCCTGCCAAGAAGGCGAAGGCCACGAAGCCTGCCAAGGCCACGAAGACCTCGAAGAAGGCGACCGCGAAGCGCGCCAAGCGCTAGGTCACATCAGCGGCGGCACATCGCCGCTGCGGATGCGCGTCGGCGTCCCTGCCCCGCGCAGGCCGACCGCCGAGCTCGACCGCTTGGCGTGCCGCGCGTCAATGCGCAGGACCTGTGTGGCCGCCTCGAACGCGCCCTCGACCGCGAGGCGCACGGCGGGCGCGACATCCCACGCATCGTCCGCCTGCGGGTGGAGCGAAGTCCGCCACGGGTCGAGGCCGAGGTTGCGCACCAAGTCGTCCGCGAGGCCCGCGAACGCATCTGACACCGCGCGCAGGACGAGCGGCGCCTTGCCCGGCGCCGCGTCTGCGGCGGCGCGCAACGAGCGAGACGCCTCGCGCTGCCAGCGGCCGCCGCCCGGCAGGGCGCGCGGCGTGTTGGCGAGGAGGCCAGCGACGCGGAGCAGGCGGTCGGCTTGCTCCTTGGCGTCGGTCACGTGGGCCGCGGTGGCCGCAGGCACCTCGAACGTCGCGGCCGGGCCCTTTCCTGCGAGGAGCCAGCGCCGCCCGTCGCGCTCCAGGACGCCCGCGCCAATGTCCCGCCCGGCGAGAGTGGCGATCCTGGCGGCGGCGGTCGCACCAGTGGCCCGAGCCATGCGCCGCAGCGCGGGCAGCGGGAGGTCGGAGAGGGTCTGGATTCCGGCGTCGTGGAGGACGCCGAGCAGGGACTCGGGGATGGCGCCGGGGCAGGCGAGGAGGTGGACGCTGAGGGTGCGCAGATGCTCGGCCTGGGCCCGAAGCGCGGCCCGCTCGTGGGCTAGGAAGCGCGTCAGGATGGCGGGGTCGCCCACGCGGAGGCCCATCTCGGAGCGCGGCTTGACGCGGGGGGGATGCTCCAGGAGCCCCACGCCGACCGTTCCCGCCACGGAACGTGGTTTGGGCTCGACGACGAGGCCGCGCAGCCAAGCTGCCTCACTGGCGGTCGCCGAGGCCACGACCTCGACGTCGTCGAGGCGCACCGCCCCCTCCGTTCGGAGGCTCGGGAGCCCGGACCAGACAAGGTCCGCCCACGAAGGGTCGCAGCAGGCCGTGCGCAACGATCGAGCGCCAGGGTCCGGGGACTCGAGGCTGCGCAACGTGGCGAGGACCTGCCGGCGCGCGAGGCGAAGGCCGTCCAGCGTGCTGGCGCGGGCGACGCCGTCCTCCTCCAAACGGAGACCGAGGATGACGAGGCGGGCCGCGAAGAGCGTTCCCCCCGTTGCCTGGTCGCCGGCCGCCGCCTGCAGGCCCGCGGCGAGGCTGACGTAGGGGGCAAGCTCCGGGCTGCGCAGGCCGCTCGCGCGCAAGGCGCCCGCGCCCGACGTGAAGAGCGCGTGCTGGCCGTCGCCCGTGTCTGAGAGTTTGAGGCCGCCTCCGGGACCGTACGCGGGCGCAAGGAAATCCGCCACCCACGCTGCCGCCTCGCGCTGGCCGTCGGGCCCCCCTCTGCGCGCGCCAGGCCGGCTCACGCGTCCTCGACCCGGGCCCTTGGCTTGAGGCTGCCCACGGTGGCGCCACCAGGCCGCCATCTCGGGTTCCCACAGGCTTTAAGGGTCCTCCCTATGGGCGCGCCAATGAGCTCCTTCCTGGAGTCCACCGGGCCCGTCGCGGAGCAGGCGTGGGCCTGGTTCGTCGTCGTCGGCACCCTGGTCCTTCTCGTGGCCGCCTGGCGCGTCCTCGGCAAACTGGCCCAGCGCCACAAGGCCGTGGACCGGCGCGCCGGCACGAAGCGCCTGGTCGCCCTCGGTTGCGCGGTGCTGCTCGGGGCCGGCGGCTGGCTCGCCGTCTCCGGCTTCGAGGCCGCCGCCAAGGAAGGCATCCACAAGACGCTCACGAACAACCTCAACCTCACCGTCGGCGAGGGCGACTACCAGGACGCCCTCAAGACCTCCACGACGAAGCCGGCCATCATCGTCAAGCAGGTCTTCGGCCTCGCCAACGCGACCGCGGCCTACAACGCCGACCCGTCCGCAGCCAACCTGAAGGCGCGCGGCGAGCTCTCGGACGCCCTCAACCAGTCCCGCAAGGACCTCGACGCCGCGCGCGTCACGGTCCTCAAGCTCACCCCCAACCATCTTCTGTGGCAGAAGGTCAAGCCACTGCTTGCCGCCCACCGCGACGAGGAGGCGCGCGCCGTCCTGGACGCCGCCCTCACCCCCGCCGGCGCCGCCGCCCTGTTCGGCGACCTCGCCTGCGCCCGCGACGCCCGGACCGGCGAGTGCACGCAGCCCGCGACCTCGGCCGCGCTGACGCACAGCTACCGCGACACGCACACGCTCCAGGACGTCGGCATGGCCGACGCCATCCCCGAGGCGTTCGCGCACCAGGAAGAGTTCAACACCCAGATGACCACGCAGCTGCGCTGGTTCGTGTACCCCAACCTCACCGGGCTCATCCTGGCCCCCTTCGCCTTCGCGGGCGGCTCCATCCTGAAACGTGCCTTCGTGCCCAGCGACTCCGTCGGCTTCAAGCCCTACCCCGGGAAGGCCGCCGGCTTCTTCCTCCTGCTCGGCGCGGGCGGCGTCTTCGCCATCCCGTTCGGAGCCTGGCTCCTGCGCGACTTCGCGAAGCGCAGCAAGGAAGGACAGATCAGCCTCTAGGGTCGAATCGCCGGATTCCGTTCGATTGGCTGGATCGGGCATCGTCTCGTCCCTCGCCGCGCGATGCGTCGGTTCGCCAACCTTTCCAGCGCATCCCGGACGGCTCCGACGGCGTCGTCGCGCTGAACGGCTGGATGCAAATGCAATTCGATTGGGGTGGCGCGAAGCGCCACCCGTCGGCGTCGTTCCACGCAAACCGCGTAATCCGCGGATAGCTCAGGCGTCGCCAAATCCCGCGAGAGAAGCAGTTTCCGCGACGGAGCCCACGCCAACCGCAGTCTCTAGGCGTCGCGCGACGCCGCGGTCTGTCGGGCGAGAATGAGCTCCAGCACGGCCGCGGGGTCGTCGAGGCGGCGCAGCTCCTCGCGCGTGACGAGCGGCGTGCCCTCGAGGCTGGTGCGCGTCGTGCGCTCGACGATGAAGAAACCGGGGCGGCCCGTGACGCGGCTCACGCTCGTCACGATGCGGGCGCGGCGCTTGAGCTGCGGCGACTCCTCGCCCATGCCGGTGAGGAGCGTGCCGGCGGGAGTCGGGGGCTTGGAGGGCTGGTCGGACTCCGGCGTGGAGAGGGCGTTGAAGGGGCTGCGGTTGGTGGGGCGCACCTGGTAGCCGAGCGATTCCAGCATGCGGCGCACGGCGGCCTGCATCGGGTCCTCGTCCTGCGCCCGTGCCGGCTGCGGCGCCGCGAACAGGCGTGGGTCGAAGGCCGCGAACGGGTCCACGGGCCGGATGAGCTCTGACTGCAAGGCCGCCTCAAGGCGCATCGCGGCGTCGATGCTGGCGCTCATGCCCTCCTCGTACATCTGGATGGCCCGGCGCGAGACGCCGGCGAGCTGGGCCATGACGCCCAGGCTGACTTGCGCGGCCTCGCGGGCGCGACGCAACGCGGCGGCGTCGAGGTGGACGTAGAAGCCGCCGGGGGCCGCGAAGACCATGGGGGCCTCGCCGTGCAGGACATACTGCTCCAGCGTGGCCGGGGTCATGATGGGGATGTCGTGGCGGTTGTACACGACGCCGTCCTCGAGGGCGCCGGCGCCGGCGCGCTGGCCGACCAGGATGGGGCGCGCGTCGAGGAACTTGCAGAGCACCTTGATCTCTTGCGCGATGGGCTCGGAGAGGGCGTCCACGTTGCCGAGGACCTTGACCATGACGAGGTCCTTCTCGCGGCGCGCAACGAGGTCGAAGCTGACGGGGCGCAGGTCGCAGCGCTCGCTCACCGTGAAGCCCGCGCGCGCCAGGGAGGCCCGCACCTGCTCGAGGAGGTCGCCACGCTGCATCCAGCCTGGACTCTGCCAAACTTCTACAAAAACGTTTGCTGTCTTCTCCCTGGGCGACGACCCCCCGCTAGCTGGCTCCACCGGCCCCGGCCTGCCCCGAACCGGTTCGCCTCCGGGTCGTTTTCATGTCCCGACCAACCCGTTTAATACGCTCTCCTGGTGTTCGCCTCCTATGTCCGCGTTGGGCCGTGGTGGCCGGTTGTCCGCCGCGCTTCTGCTGATTGTCGTCCTGCTCGCTTCTGCGTCAAGCGCTAGCCTCCTCGGCGAGGCCCGCGACACCGCCGAGAAGGCCAAGTCTCTCCTTGACCGCACCGGCATCCTGCAGCAGCTCCCGCAGCCCCCCGCCCCGCCCTCGCAGGAGCAGGCCGTCCAGACCGCCGAGCAGACCCGTGCGACCGCGCAGGCCACCGGAGCAAGCGCCCAGGCGTCTGCGGCGGCCGCCGCGGACGACGCCTACCGCGCCGTGGACCCCGATGCCATCCTCCAGAAGGCGCACAAGGCCGTGGACGACGCCAACGAAGGCGCCTACCGCGCCGTCGCCGTCGTCGAGTCCGCGTTCGCGACCCCAGACATCGTCGCCGAGGACGCCCCCCAGTCCGCCGCCCCAGCGCCGGCCGCGCCCTCGCCAGTCACCGGCTTCATCGCGGCCTCCCTCGTCGCGGTCGGCAGCGCCGCCGCGACCTTCTTCGCCTTCTGGCTCGCCGGCTCGAGCGGCACCCTCACCGTCGGCGCGGGCGCCGCCGCCAGCAGGACCACCGACCTGAAGCGCCTCCTGCCGTTCGCGTCGCCCCTCTTCACCCGCTTCGAGAAGGACACCGTCCTCGGCCACCCCCGCCGCGAGGCGCTCTACGCCCTCATCCTGCAGCAGCCCGGCATCAGCCTCCAGGCCCTCGGCGACGCCACCGGCCTGTCGCGCACCGCGGTCCTGCACCACCTGCGCCTCATCGAGCAGCAGCACCTCATCGGCAGCATCCGCAAGGGCCGCAGCCGCCACTACTACGAGAACGGCGGCCGCTTCGGCCACGACCAGAAGGACGCCTACGCCATCCTGCAAAACGGCCGCAGCAAGGAAGTCGCGGAGGCCATCCGCGCCAACCCCGGCATCCTGCAGAAGGCGCTCTGCCAGGCGCTCGGCATCCAGCCCTCCATCGCGCACTGGCACGTCCGCCGCCTCGTGGAGGCCCGCCTCGTCGAGGCCATCCACCAGGGCCGCACGGTCTCCTACTTCCCCGCCGCGGGCCTGAACGGCCTGCAGCAGCCGGTCCCGGCGCAGCTGCCGGCCATCGCCGCCCCGATGACGGCCTAGGTCCCCGACGACCCCGCACTGTGCGTGGTCAGCGGACGCGAGGCCCCAAACCCTCTCCGTCCAGCTCCCACGGCCGCGGGTGGCGCTGCGGCGGCGAGCGCTCGCCCGGCAGGACGCGGTCAATGGCCTTGAACACGAGGAGGGTGGCCTGTTCGACCTTTTGCTCGGTCGCGAGCAGTGAGCCGGCGACCTTGCCGGCCTGGGCGGCGGCGCGCCGCGAGCCCGCCGGCAGGCGGGACTCCTGCGTCATCGCCGTGAAGCCGCGCCACAGACCGCGCGCGACCAGGAAGACGACGCCCGCCGCGATGCCGAGGATCATGTAGGTGACACGGCGGCCGAGCAGGTCCTGGACGGCGACGGTGCCTTCGGCGCGGAAGAGGGCGTTGGCGTGCGCGACGATGGCGAAGCTGGCGGAGAGCAGGATGGCGACCCACGGCCCTGCGTCCTGGGCCTTGAGGATGAAGTGGGCGCGCTGCAGCGTGGTGTAGTTGACGTACACCCAGGTGCCGATGAGGCTGAGGTAGGCGACGACGCTGGGGACGAGCGACTCGGCGCGCTGCAGGTAGCCGATGGCCTCGGCGAGGCCGGCGGCGGCCAGGACGGAGAAGGCCAGGAGGTGCAGTTCGCGGACGATGGCGTCCTCGCCGCCAATGCGGTAGGCTCCGCGCACGAGCCACCAGAGACCGAGCAGGAGCGAACAAGCGACCGCCGCGGTGTAGAGCACCGGGAACCCGGGCCCGCCGTGCGCCTCCCACCAAGGCAGGCCCAGGCTGAGCGCGGCCACCAGCAGGAACGGCGCCCCCATCCAGGCACGGTTGCGAGGATGCACGAGGAGGCGGTGGATGTCGTACACCATCTCCTCGAGGACGAGGACGAGGTTGAGGCCCGCGAGGAGGAAGATGCCGAAGCTGACGAGGACGGCGACGAGGAAGAGGTCCTCGAGGTGCAGGGCCAGGCCCCCCCATGCTGACAGGCCGTACAGGACCGCGACGACGGAGGCGGCGATCCAGACGGCGCGGCGTCCCATGCGCATGGCGAGGCCGGGCGCGGCGAGGAGGAACGTGAGGGCGGCAAGCGTCGCGATGCGTTCGTCCAAGCCGGCCCACTTGGGCGCCACGAAAGGCACCAGGATGGTAGTGGCAAGGAGGCCGATGGAGACGACGAGCCAGGGACCCAGCCCCCCCTTGCGGAACGGGGCGGTCGGCTGGCCCAGTCGGCGGATGCGCTTGAGCACCGCGTGCTGCTCGTCTGGTTCCGCGGGGGCCTCAGGGGCAGGGGCGGATGGGGACAGCGCCCCGGTCACGAATCACCCGTACCGGTAGAAGCCGCGGCCCGACTTCTTGCCGAGGTGGCCGGCCTGGACCTTCTGGACCAGGAGGGGGCAGGCGCGGTACTTGGGGTCCTTGAAGCCGTCGTAGAGGACGTTGAGGATGGCGAGGCAGGTGTCGAGGCCGATGAAGTCCGCGAGGGCGAGGGGGCCCATCGGGTGGTTCATGCCGAGCTTCATGATGGCGTCGATGTCCTCGGCGGTGGCGACGCCTTCGTGGAGGCAGAAGATGGCCTCGTTGATCATCGGCATGAGGACGCGGTTGCTGATGAATCCGGGGAAGTCGCGGCAGCTGTGGACCTCCTTGCCCATCGCCTGGCCCGCCGCGACGACGGCCGCGAGCGTCGCGTCCGAGGTGTCCGCGCCGCGGATGACCTCGATGAGCTTCATCAACGGGACGGGGTTCATGAAGTGCATTCCGATGAAGCGGTCCGGGCGCTTCGTGGCGGCGGCGAGGAGCGTGATGGGGATGCTGCTGGTGTTGCTCGCCAGGATGGCGGCCGGGCCCACGAGGCCGTCGAGCTCCGTGAACAGCTTGCGCTTGATGTCGGCGTTCTCGACGATGGCCTCGACGACCAGGTCGCATCCGGCGAGCGCCATGAGGTCCGTCGCGGTCGTCAGGCGGCCGCGGGCCGCGGTGGCCTGCTCCTGCGTGAGGACCTTCTTCTCGACCAGTTTGGCGAGCGACTTCTCGACGGTGGCGATTCCCTTGGCGACGAACTCCGGCTTGAGGTCCACGAGGGTGACCTTGAACCCGGCTTGGGCGGCGACCTGCGCGATGCCGGCGCCCATCTGCCCGGCGCCCACGACGCCGACGTTCTGGATGCTCATGGCGCGGCCACGGGGGCGTGGATTGAAAACCCCGCTGGAGCCCCTTCGAGGAGAAAGCCGACCCTACTTGCCCTTGGCTTTGCCCATCTCGGCGAGCACGCGGTCCCGGGCGTTGACGTAGCGGTCCTCGGGAATCTCCCCCTTGCGGCGGGCCTCCTCGAGGCCGTCGAGGACCTTCTGCAGGTCGGCGCGGCTGGAGGACTTGAGCTGGTCGGTCGGGAAGACGAACGTGACCTCGTCCTTCTTCTTCACGAGGGCGCCGGCGAGGGCGACGACGGCGGCGACCAGGAGCCAGGGAAGGATGACCAGGGTCGGGTGGTCGTTGTAGCTGGAGCCGACCGTGCAGTTGGCGTCGGTGGCGATGTCGGCCGTGCAGGAGGCCGTGTGGGAGATGAAGAGGTAGATGCCGACGGCCGCGACGACGAGGGCCAAAGGAATCGTGACCTTCAGGAGCGGATAGCGCTGGATGGTGATGCGGCGGGCCATGGCCCGGCAAGACGGGACGTTGTAGAAAAGGACCCCGACGCGACGGCCGGCCCTACACCTGAAGGAGCAGGCTCACGGCGTTGCCGCCGCCGAGGCAGAGGGTCGCGATGCCCTTGCCGCCGCCGCGGCGCTTGAGCTCGTGCGCGAGTGTGAGGAGGACACGGGCGCCGGAAGCTCCGATAGGGTGGCCAAGCGCCACCGCGCCGCCGTTGACGTTGAACTTCTCGTCCGGGATGCCGACGCCCTTGGCGACCGCGCAGGAGGCCGAGGCGAACGCTTCGTTGTGCTCCAGGAGGGCGATGTCGGCGATGGTGAGATGGGTCTTCGCGAGGAGGTTCTTGACCGAGAGGATGGGCGCCTCCATGACCCACTCGGGCTTCGTGCCGGAGGCGTCGTAGGCGAGGATCTCGCCAAGGATGGGGAGCTTGTGCGCCTTGGCGTAGGCCATCGAGGTGACGACGACGGCCGCGGCGCCGTCCGAGATCTGGCTGGCGTTGCCGGCGGTGACCTGGCCGTCCGGCTTGAACGAGGGCTTGAGTTTGCCGAGCGTGGCGGCCGTGGTGTCGGCGCGGATGCCCTCGTCCTGGCGGACGATGATGGGGTCGCCCTTGCGCTGCGGGATAGTGACGGGGACGATCTCGACGTCGAACTTGCCGGCCTTCTGCGCGGCCGCGGCGAGGTGGTTGCTGCGCTCGGCGAAGGCGTCGGACTGGGCGCGCGTGACGTGGTGGCGCTCCGCGACGATCTCGCCCGTGACGCCCATCGCGAAGTCGTTGTACTGGTCCCACAACCCATCGTGCTGCATGTGGTCCACGAGCTTGCCGTCGCCAAACTTGATGCCGTTGCGCGAGCCCATGAGCAGGTGGGGCGCGTTGGTCATGGACTCCATGCCGCCCGCGACGACGACCTGGCGGTCACCGGCCTTGATGGCCTGCGCGGCGAGCATGATGGCCTTGAGGGCGCTGCCGCAGACCTTGTTGACGGTGAAGGAAGGAACGGAGTCGGGGAGGCCCGCCCAAAGTGCTGCGGCGCGGGCGGGGTTCTGGCCAAGGCCGGCCTGGAGGACGTTGCCGAGGATGACCTCCTCGATGTCCGAGGGCCTGAGGCCCGCGCGGTGGACGGCTTCCTTGACTGCGACGGCGCCGAGCTGGGTGGCCGTCAGACTGGAGAGGGCACCCTGGAACTTCCCGATGGGGGTGCGGGCTCCTGCGACCAGGACCGGGCGGCGGGCGTCGTCCACAAGGCTTCCAGAAGGACCGGGTTCTTGAAGGTGAGGCTCACAGGTCGTCTGGTCCAAGCCCTGCGTCATCCAGAATCCCTTGCAGCGTTCGGGGTGGTAGAACCTGCCCGGAGTGGAACGCCACGGTCGCGCGGCGTCCAGTTGCGTCCTCGTAGATGCGGTGGCTGCCGGATTGACGGACGACCGTGAATCCCTTCGTCCTCAACGCACGGGCGACCTTCTCGGCCGTGACGCGGGGCAACTTGGGCGGCATCGACCCACCTAGACTGCGACTTGCACTGTCGTCAGGCTGGCGTCCGCGGCAACGAAAGGCTCGCCGCGTTCCTGCATGAGTTCAAGGTTCAGCCGAATGGCGTCCTGGATGCGTTCCAGGGCCTCTTCGTACGTCGCGCCGTGGGACCGGCAACCCCGAATCGAGGGGCAGAAGACGTGGTAGCCTTCGCCGTCACGCTCGACGACGACGGGGACCTGGTAGGTTGCCATGAGCGGCATGCGGACATGGGATGATTCTGATAGGAAAGGGTTTCGCCCGACCGAGGTGAACGCACTTGCTCGCGTGTCCATCTAGCGAAGGCCAATCGTCTTGGCGATGACCATTCTTTGGACCTCGCTGGAGCCTTCGCCGATCTCGCACAGCTTGACGTCGCGGAACATGCGCTCGACGGGGTAGTCCTTCGTGTAGCCGTTGCCGCCGTGAATCTGGATGGCCTGCGTGGTGGCCCACATGCCGACCTCGCTGGCGTACAGCTTGCCCATGCTGGCCTCCTGCGTGAACGGGAGCCCCTGGTCCTTGCGGGTCGCGGCCTTGGCGAGCAGGAGGCGGGCGGCCTCGATTTGCGTGGCCATGTCGGCGAGCTTCCACTGGATGGCCTGGTTGTCCGCGATGGGCTTGCCGAATTGTTTGCGCTCCTTCGCGTACGCGAGGCTGGCGTCGAAGGCGCCCTGCGCGAGGCCGAGCGCGAGGCTGCCGATGGCGATGCGGCCGGCGTCGAGCGTCTTCATCGTGCCCGTGAAGCCTTCGCCGATCTTGCCGACGGTGGCGTCGGCGGGGACCCAGAGGTCGTCGAAGTAGATCTGGCTCGTGATGCTGCCGCGCATGCCGAGCTTGTCCTCCTTCTTGCCGAGGCGTAGCCCCTTGGCGCCTTTCTCGGCGACGAACGCGGTGATGCCCTTGCTGTGCAGCTTGGGGTCGGTCTTCGCCATGATGGTGAAGACGTCGGCGCAGTGGCCGTTCGTGATGAACTGCTTCTGCCCGTTGATGCGCCAGCCGTCGCCGTCCTTCACGGCGGTCGTGCTGAGGCCGGCGGCGTCGGAGCCGGCGCCGGGCTCGGTGAGGCACCAAGCGCCAATCTTCTTGCCCTGCGCCATGGGGCGCACGAAGCGTTCGCGCTGGGCGTCGTTGCCCTGCGTGTAGATTTGGCTGATGCCGAGGCCGTTGTGCGCCGCGAGCGACAGCGCCATGCTGCCGGAGACGCGGGCGATCTCCTCGATGGCGATGTTGTAGCTAACAGCGTCGAGGCCGGAGCCGCCCCACTCGGTGGCGACCGTCATGCCCATGAGGCCAAGCTCGGCCATGCGCGGAACGAACTCGCTCGGCCACCAGTCCTCCTCGTCCATCTTCGCGGCCAGCGGCTTGAGCTCCCCTTCGGCGAACTCCCGCATCGTCTGGCGGATGAGCTGCTGCTCTGGGGTGGCCTGGAACTGCACGCTTGGCGACCATTCGGCGGGGGCTATCAGGCTTGTCCCTGTCGCCTCCTGGAGCCATTCAGGCGCGCAGCGTGGCGGCGAGGTCGAGGCGGCGGACGCGGCCCAGCGTCCCCAGCACGGCGAGGGCCGCGACGACGGGGAGCAGGACGGCGAGGGAGAAGATCATCCACCTGGGCACGGCGAAGGCGACGGGGAGCGGCAGGGCCCGCCAACCCGGCAACGTCGCCCCGAGCCACGCGCCCAACCCGACGACGAGGAGGGTCGCGACCGCCGCGGCAGCGCCCATGACAAGGCACGCCAGAATCGCCAAGGCCGTCGCGAGCGTGCGCTGCGGGACGCCGATGGCGCGGCCCACCGCGAACTCGCGGCGTGCTTTGTCGAGCTGCTGGACGATGCCGTACCAGAGCAGCAGCACTGGGAAGGCCAGCAGGAGGCCCGTCACGGCGAGGGCGAGGGCGCGCAGGACCTGGACGAACTGGCCGACGTAGGGGCCGGCGAAGGCGTGCGCGTCCGCTGTCTGCAGGCCGGCCTCGCGCCCCGCTTGCTGCGCGACGGACGGGCTGCCTGCGGCCACCAAGACGTTGACCGGACCGTCGGCAGGTCGGCCAAGGAGCCGCTGCGCGTCGGCCAACGACGAAAGGACGGTGAGGCGGTCCAGGATCTCGATGCGGGTCTCGAAGAGTCCGACCACCGTCGCGGGGGCGCGGATGACGTCCTTGCCAAGGAAGCCGCCCGTGGCGTGCCCCGCCGTCACCTCGAACGGCAAGGTGCCCAGGAGGCTTGCCAGCGAGGCCCCGGCGTCCAAGGCGGCGCGGCCCTCGGCGGGCAGGAGCGACGTGAAGGCGGGGGCCGAGAGCATCAGCTCGATGGCCCCCCCAGGGGCGGACCCGTCCGGGAACCGCCCCGCGACCAAGTACGGGCGCATCCGCTCCACCCCGAGCCCGCCCGGCGGGAGGCCGAGAAGGAGCGCGGCCGAGAAATCGTCGCCGGCGCCCTCTCCGTTGAGGGCCACCGTGTAGTCCTGCTGCGTCAGGTACGCCGCAACGAGCGAGTCGCGCACCAGGACGATGTTCGTCTCGACGCGCCCCTCCAAATGCACGCCTTGGTCGGAGAGCGACTGCTGGAGCGCCCGCAAGGTGCTGTTGTGGGCGAGGTCCATGCGCCCTGCCGGCGAGGTGCCGACGCCGAGGGTGAGCCGCTGGTCGCCCGTGTAGGCGTCGCCGATGCGACGCTCGGTCTCGCGGTCCATCCCCTCAAGGACGCCCGCGGCCAGCACGCTAAGCGCCAGCACGCCCGCGAGCGCAAGTCCGGTGAGCACCCACCAGCGCCGCCCGTCGCCCAGCAGACCCGAGGCGATGCGGAGGGCGGCCCGGTCCACGCGCGCGTCACGCGAACGACGCTCTTGGAGTTGCCGCGCCGGCTGGACAGCCCTCCCGAATGCGCCCTGGCTGGGACAATCAGGCCAAAGAAAGGAAGGAGAAGGAAGGAGAAAGGGGGAAGGAACGCCGCCTGCGCCTAGCGCAAGATGCCGGTGCGGTTGCAGCCGGGGCAGGTCGTGGTCAGCGGCTTGGAGCCGGTGGCCGTGAACTGCGTGGCGCAGGCCGGGCACTGCAGTGTGTGGGTCTCAGCGGAGGCCTCAGGGGCGACGGCTTGCTCGTTGGTCCAGCCGGCGGCCTGCTGCGGGTCCTCCCACGCGACGGTGGGGGCCGTGCGGCGCGAGCGCACCACAAGCACGATGACCAGGACCGCGAGGAGAACGACCGCCGCCACGATGAGGGCGATGGCGTACGCGGGCAGGCCGGACGAGGTGCTGCTCGTGGTGCCCACGGCGGTGCCGGGGAAGTCCGCGGTGTCGGGCAGGTTGCTGGAGTCCTTGAAACCCAGCGCCGCCGTCTTGCCGAAGAACATCGTCACGAGGTACTTGCTCGTCTCGAGCGCCTGCGTGGAGGAGTCCGTGTAGGTGCCCGCGTTGTAGGCGGTCGTGCCAGCGTCGAAGCTCGCCACCAGGACGTAGGGGCTGTTCGAGCGGAACACCTGCACGCCGGCGACGGCCTGCGGCAGGCCCGTCGTGGGCAGCGTCCAGGAGATGACGTTGGTGCTGCCATCGCGGGTGACCTTTGTCACGATCTGCCCGTTCAGGGTGTTGATCGTGCTCGGGCTGACGGTCCCGGTCGAGCTCGTCGAGGTGCCGGTCGTGGAGGTTGTCGTCGTGGTGCTCGACGTCGTGGACGACGTGGTGGACGTGGTCGTCGTGTAGGTGTACGTCGTGGTAGCGGTCTGCGTGCCGACGGTGACCGTCACCGTGACCGCGCCAGCCGCGTGGGCCGGCGTCGTGCAGGTGATCGAAGTCGTGCCAGTCACGGCGACGGCCGTGCAGTCCGACGTGTCGAACTTGACGGTGGCGCCCGAGGCGAAATTCGTGCCCGTGAGGGTCACTGAGGTACCGCCGGCGATGAGGCCGGAGGTCGGCGAGATGGCCGTGATGGTCGGGGCGGGACCGGTGCCCGTGTAGGTGAACGCGTTGGCGAGGCTGCCGGTCTGTCCGGCCACGGTGACGGCGATGGCGACCGCGCCGGCGGCGCCCGAGGGCGTCGTGCAGGTGATGCTGGTCGTGCCGGTCACCACAGGGGTCGTGCAGGCCGCGCCGCCGACCGTGACGGTCGCGCCGGACGCGAAGTTGCTGCCCGTGATGGTGATGGAGGTTCCGCCCGCGGCAGGGCCGGTCGTCGGGTTGACTGACGAGACGACGGGGCCGGCGACGGCGGTGAAGGCGAACTTGTCGGTCAGGGTGAGCGCCTGGCCATCCGGGTTCGTGATGACCACCGTGTGCGGTCCGAGCCTCCGGTCGCCGGCGGTCGTGAACTTCGCGACGTTGGGCGTCACGAAGACAAGCTGGCCGTTGGCGGCGCTGGTCACCGTGGCGGTTGCGCTGTCGAACGCGACTGTGGCGCCGGGGGCGAAGCCGTTCCCGACGATCGTGACCGTCGTTCCGCCGTTCACAGAACCGGCGGCCGGGGCGATCGAGGTGAAGGCGAGGGCCTGCGCGAAGGTGTAAGTATAGCCGCCCTTCAGGGTGGCCGTCTGCCCGTCGGCGTCAATGGCGACCAGGTTCACGACCCCAACAGCGTGGACCGGGGCGGTCGCGGCAATGGTGGTCGCCGTAACGGTTCCGATGAGGGCGACGGTGGAGTCGACGAGCGTTGTCGGCTTGACGGAGGTGTCGAAGCCGGTGCCAGTAATCGTCAAGGCTGTGCCGCCGTTGGCCGAGCCGCTGACCGGCGAGATCGACGCGATTGTCGGAGCCGCGACGATGTAACGGAACGAGTTGCCCAGACTGGCGGACTGACCATCCGGGTTGCTAAGCACGATGGTCGCTGTTCCGGCGGCGTGGACCGGCACCCGGATGGTGACCTGCGTCGTCGAGACGGGGGCAACGCAGCCCGTAACGGTCGTGTATCCGGCAAGGTCCGTCCCGGTGCAGACCGTCGCGGAAGTGCCGCCGACGGTGACTGTAGGAGCCAAACCCGGGGGCGCACCGGGGAAACCGGTGCCGGTCAGCGCAAGGAAGTAGCCGCCCGTCGCGGAGCCGGTCGCCGACGAGATTGCCGTCAAGGTGGGGGCCGCGCCGAAGGGGCTGTAGGTGTAGCTGCTGGTGAAGGTCACCGTCTGGGCGTCCTGGTTCGTCACCACGACGGAGACGAGGCCGGGGGCGTGGCCCGGGATGATGATGCTCAGCGAGGTGGCGGAAGGGGTTCCGCAGCCAGTAACAGCAACGGTTCCGACAAAGCCGGCCGAGGTACAAACCGTGGCAACATTCCCGCCGATGGTGACCGTGGGGGCGCCTGCGGCTGTGACCGGCCCGAAATTGGTGCCGGTGATGGTCAGGATCGTGCCGCCGTTGGCCGAGCCGGATGTGGAGGACAGCCCGGTGACCGTGGGCGCGGAGGCGGCCACAATGGCAAGGTCGTTGGCCGTGGCCGGAGTGGGTTGCGGGGTGGCCTGGGCATCCGGGTTCGTCACGAACACATCAAGGGCCGTGCCCGCTGCGTGGGCGGGGGTCACAATGGTGATGGAGCTGCTGGTGGCGACCGTCACGGCCGCCGGTAGGACCGCGGTGCCGCCGACCGTCACAGTGGGTTTCTGGTTTGCGACCGCGTGGAAGGCGGACCCCGTGATGAGAATCGTGTCGCCACCGTTCGTCGAGCAGGGGGGCGTCGTGATGCAGGCGCCACTGAGGGCGGTGATTGCCGGCGCCGTGGCGGCCGTGTAGTCGAAGTCATCCGAGTTGTCGGTGGCGTCCGACACAACCGTCTGTCCGTCCGCGTTCGTCACGCGGATGGCTTGGTTTGCGGCGACTGCGCTCGACGTCCGGGCGGGGCTTACAATCTTCAGGGAAACAGAGGTCGGCGCGGCGCAGCCTGTGATGGCGGTCGTCCCGGCGAACCCGGCCGCCGTGCAGACCAGGGCGGCGACGCCGCCGACAGTGACCGTCGGCAGGAAGTCGGCGTCCACCTGGAAGCCAGTGCCAGTCAAGGTGACAACGGTGCCGCCGTTAGTGTTCCCCGTGGTGGGCGAGGCCGAGGTGAGGACCGGGGCGGCGGAGGCCGTGTAGGTGTAGGCACCCGAAAGCGTGGTGCCGACGCCGTTGGCAAGAACCACCTCGATGGTCACGGTCCCAACGGCGTGGGGCGGTGCAAGGACCGACGTGATTGTGGTCGCCGTGCCGAGCGTGATATCAGCAACGGGGACAAGGACGCCGCCGAAGCGGATGGTCGGCGCGACCGCCCCCGGGCCAGATGCAGGGAAGCCGGCGCCCGTGAACGTCAACGACGTACCGCCGGCCGAGGGGCCCGTGGAAGCCGAGATGGAGTCGAGGCGGACCGGGGCGACGTAGGTGAACGCGCCGTTGAGCTGGCCGAGCGCGTTGGCGTCCACGGCGACGGCGTACGTCGGGTTGAACACGCAGACGCGCAGGGCTGTGCCGGTGCCTGCCGGGGTCTTGACGGTGAGCGAGGTGGAGCTCGTGACTGTGACATCGGCGTCGGCAACAGGGAACGTCGTGACGAGCGTCGGGCAGTCCGCAGTGTCGCTAAGACGGACGACCGGCTTGGCGTTGGAGCCCGTATGGAAGTTGGTGCCCGTGATGGAAAGCGTGGTGCCGCCGAGCGTGGAGCCGGTTGCGGGGGTGGCCGTGGAGCCGACGGCGAGAACAGCGGTCACGGTCGGCTTCTCGGCCGGCAAGGGGGCGACGAAAGAGAAGGTGGCGGGCGTGGCGCTCGTCGTCTGCCCGTCTGGGTTCGTGATGAGGACCGCTGCGGAAGCGGCTGCCTTGGCCGGGGTGACCGCCGTGATGGAGGTGGAGCTGCTGTAGGTGACCGAGGCGGCGAGCGTGCCGCCGAAGCTGACGAGGGCGCCAGGGGCGAGGTTCGTTCCAGTGAGGACGACGGAGGTGCCGCCGTTGCTCGGCCCGGACGTGGCTGAGAGTGTGGTGAGCGTGGGGACAGCTGCCGTGCTGTAGGCGAATCCGTTGGTGAGCGTGGCGGGAGACAGCCCGTCGGGGTTTGTCACCACGACGCTGACGGTCGCGGCGCCGCCCGCGTGGCCGGTGGTCTCGGCGGAGATGGCGTTGCTCGCGACCGCGATGACGGTCGCCTTGGAGCCGCCGATGACCACGGTGGCGCCCGCGACGAAGTTGGTGCCGGCGATGGTGACAGTTGTGCCCCCGTTGGCCGTGCCGGAAGCAGGGGCGATGCTGGTGATGGTGGGGGCGGCCGCTGCAGAGTAAGTGAATCCGTTCGTGAACGTGGTCGCCTGGCCATCGGAGTTCGTAACGATTACGTCCACGGCGCCGGCCGCGTGCGGAGGCGACACGAATGTGAGGGTCGTGGCGCTTCCGACCGCGATGCTTGTCGCGGCCGTGCCGCCGACCGTGACATGGGCCCCGGAGACGAAGCCGGTGCCCGTGACGGTGATGGACGTGCCGCCGTTCGTGCTGCCCGAGGTGGGGGCCACGCCGGTGACGACGGGGCCAGCCGCGGCGAGCGGGGCAAGCGAGACCAGCACGGCAAGCTGGGCGAGGATCAGGAGGCTGGCGCAGAGCGCGCTCGTCGTGCGGCCGGCGGGGCGGGGGGTCGTCATGGTCGTCCTCAATGGGGGTCGGCGAAAGCCAACGCTATCGTGTCGCCCAACCCTGGGGGCCCTTATATCATCACCGAAGCGCTTTGCTAGCGGGGGAGGCGGCCTTGGGTGCCACAGAAGGGGCATTCCAGGCGGCCGGATTCGTCGAGTTCGGCGAGGGTCTGCTCGAAGGTCTGCTCACAGGAGGGGCAGCGGAGCTGGACGAGGGTGGTCTGGTCCTGGCGGAGGGCGAAGACCAGCGCCACGGCGATGGTGACGAGCGCGAGCAGGAAGACCAGCAGGATGGTGACCCATTGGGCCTGGGTGAGGACGGTGGTCAGGCGGCCGAACCACGGGTGGGCGAAGCGGAACAGGACGTCCGTGAGAAGCAGGAAGGCGAAAACGCCGAGGACGCCAAGGACCACGATGGTCGTGACCGTCTTGCCAGGGGACAAACCGCGTGGATGGACGGTCTCCTCCTGTGGCACAAGCGCAACCTATGATGACCCCATTATAAAAACAGGGCAAGAACGCTCCTGTGGAGACGAGGTCAAACAGGAAAAAATCAGGCGCGATGGGCGCAGAAGAGACGCACGAGAACAACGACGAAAACGAAAAAGTGAGAAGGAGGGGAAGAGGGATGCTGTCGGCGCTAGACGGCGGCGACGGGCTTGCGGCGCAGGCCGAGCACGCCGGCGACCGACCCGAAGGCCAGGAGCGCGACGAGCAGGACGATGCCGATGGCCATCGGGATGGTCGTCCCGAAGCCGGTCGTGGTCGAGCTGGCCGAGCCGGCGCCGCCGGAGCCGCCCGAGCCGCCGATGGGCGTCAGGCCGTTCGCGGAGACCGCCGTGCCCGCGAGAGGGTCGCGGCCCTGCTGGAGTTCGGCGCCGTCGGGGACGCCGTCGCCGTCCGAGTCGGCGACGTTGGGGTCGGTGCCCAGCTGGGCCTCGAAGGCGTCGCAGATGCCGTCGCCGTCCGTGTCCTTCGTGAGGACCTGGCAGACGGGGAAGTCGAGTTGCGCCGTCGCCGAGCCGTCCGCGGCCTGGTAGCCCGGGGTGCCAGTCGAGTTGTCGGACTTGAGCACCGTCTGGACCTCGTAGTGGTGGTCGCCGCCGGGGAAGCCCGTATCGGTGAAGGCGTAGCTGGACTGGCCGTCCACCGCGGGGATGGTCGCGATGAGGACGGGGCTCGAGAAGCGCCAGATGAGGAACTCCTTCGCGTCCGCCAGGGAGCTGACGGTCCACGTCAGGACGATGCCGTTGCCGTTGTTCGCCGCGACAAGGTCCTTGGCGCGGAAGTCGGGGCTGAAGCGGTCGAGCGGGTTGGTCCCCAGCTGGACCTCCTTGCCGTCGGGGATGCCGTCGCCGTCCGTGTCGGCAAGGCGCGGGTTCGTGCCGCGGGCCGCCTCGTCGGTGTTGGAGAGGCCGTCTCCGTCGATGTCGGAGTCGCATGCGTCGCCGATGCCGTCGTGGTCCAGGTCCGCCTGGTCCGGGTTGGCGACATTGATGCAGTTGTCGCTGGCGTCCGTGACGCCGTCGTGGTCCGCGTCCAGCGCCGCGACGTCGTTGTCGCTGATGGTGACGGTCGCGCTGGCCGGGGAGCCAATGGCATAGGCAGCGTCGGCCGCGATGGTCACGACGACCGTCTCCCCGTTGTCCGGTATGGAGTCGTCAATGGGGGTGACGGTCACGGTCATGACGGTGACGCCGGCGGGGATGACGGCCGTGCCGGTGAGGGCCTGGTAGTCGATGCCCGAGGTGGCCGTGCCCGACACCGTGTAGCGCACAGTGAGGTCCTCGTTGAGACCGACCGCGTTGCGCTCGAAGGTGAACGTGCCGGTGTTGGAGGCTCCCTCCTCGGCCGCGTTGGGGTCGGTGGCGGTCACCTTGACCGTGGCGAGATCATCGTCGGCAATCGTCGCGGTCGCGGAGGCCGGCGAGCCGACCGTGTACCCGGGTGCGTTCGCCAGGGTGAGCACGACCGTCTCGGGACCCTCCTTGAGGCCATCCTGCGCGGGGGCGATGAGCACCTGGACGGTGTCGGCCCCGACGGGGAAGTCGACCTGGGCGGGCGGGGTGGCGGAGTAGTCCACGTTCACGGTGGCGGTTCCACCAAGTGTGAAGGTGACCGTCAACGGCTGGTCAGTCGGGCCGCTGCGCACGATGGCGAACGTGGCCGGGTCGCCAGACTCGTCGGCGAAGGCGTCGCTGGCCGTCACCGTGACAGTCGGGGTCGCGGCCACGTCGTTGTCGGCGATGTTCACCGTCGCCGCGCCGGTGCCGATGGTGTAGGCTGCGTTGCTCGAGAGCGTGGTGATGACCGTCTCGGTCCCTTCAACGGCGTTGTCGTCGATGACGTTCACGGCGATCTTGGCCGAGGTCTGCCCGGCGGGGATCGTGACGGTGCCGCTGAGCGCCGTGTAGTCAGTGCCTGCGGTAGCAGTGCCGGCGACCGTGTAGGACACGGTCAACGGCGCCGTCGTGGCGCCCGTGCGCGTCACGGTGAACTCACCGTTTGTGCTCGGCTCGGCCGCGTTGGCCTGGCTCGCGGTGATGGTCACTGTCGGGAGCGGCGTCTCAGGTTTGGGGCAGACCATCAAGGTCTGGAAGACGACGGCGCCCGGCGAACCGCAGAGCGCGTCCACGGCGGATGGCGCGACGAACAGGGGCGTGAACAGTTTCAAGGCATCGGGGCTCGCCATGGTAACGACGCCCGAGTCGAGCGCATCGGCGACGGGGGCCGCCCCGACGCTTCCCACCGTGAGGAGAATCTCCTTGGGCAGGAACAGGTGGCTCGTGCGCGAGCTGCCGTCCGCGTCGCTGCCGACGAAGAGGTCGAAGCCCTGCGCGGGCAGGCCGCTCGGGACCTTCAGCTTGAAGGTGGCGACACCGGCGATATCCGTCGTGGCGGCCGCCTCGGCGACCCGAGTGGTCGTCTTGGTCGCAGCGTCAACGCCGACGAGGATCGCGTACACGGGCACCTTCTGGTACGGCGCGAAGCCGGTAGGGGCGGGGTACTTGCAGTAGAACGTCCCCTTGACGGTGATGGCGCCGTCCTTATCGGGCGAGGCCACGAGGGCCGCAGCGGACGAGACGAGCGTCGCGCCAACGACGTCCACCTTCGCGGTGAACCCGTCGGTGGGGAGTGCGGGGCCCATGCTGGGGACGGGGGCGGGGCAGGTGATGCTCCCGTCATCGTCGGCGATGTAGACGTCGGCGAACTTGGGCTCGCCCGCAGGGACCCCATTGCTGGCTCCGCTGATGTCAAGGTGCACGGACTCCGTGGGCTCGGCATCCGTGTCGTCGTTGACCTTGACGGTCACGGTGACGTGGTCTGCGTCTGCGGGAATGGTGACCTGGTTGGCACCCTCGCCGGTGGCGGGAATCGTGGTCGCGCCGCTGACGAGCGTGTAGTCGGTGTCACGTGTGGCGCTCCCGCTCACGACGAAAGAGACGACCTTGGCGGCACCCGTCGAGCCGGGGCCGGCGCGCGTGATGGTGAACTCGCCGTTGTTGGCGGGTTCCCCGGCGAACGCGTCGCTCGCCGTGATGGTGAGGCTGGGCGTGTCGTCGTCCGTGATGGAGACACCGGCCAGGCTGGGGTTGGGCACGGGCGTGTTGCCCGAGATGTCCAGCGTAACGGTCTCAGTGCTCTCTTGGATCTGGTCATCCTTGACGCAGACCGTGACCTTGACCGAGGAAGACCCGGCCGCGATGACGACCTGGTTCGCGCCGTCGCCCGAGGCAAGAATGGCCGGCTGAGTGCAGTCGGTTCCCGAGACGAGGACGTAGTCGGGAGTCTCGCCGCCACGCGTGGCGTCTCCGCCGACCGTGAACGTCACGGTTTTGGCGGCCGTCCGGTCGCCGGTGCGCAGGATGGTGAACTCGCCGTTGTTGTCCGGCTCGCCGGCCGCGTTGTCGGTCGCGACGATGCTCAACGTGTCAGGGGCGACGACTGGCTTGCAAAAGCCGAGGGCCTGCAGGATGGGCGTGAATCCGGGATTGACCATGTTGAGCGGGTCGCAGAGGGCGTCAATGACGCCACGCAACGGCTGGGGCACAGTGTCCCGGATGTCCGTAGAGACGGCGCCGGCGAGGACGACGGGCGTGAACGTGGTGTCCGCGAGGTTGTCCGCAGCGTCCTTCTGGTCGGCCGCGAAGAGGATCTGGCTGACGGTGTTGTAGCTGCTGGCATCCTGCGTGGTGCCAACCCAGTCGTCGTAGGTGACGAAGAGGTTCACGACCGTCGCGGGAGCCGTGTCGAGGAAGGCGTCAATGTCGGCCTTCGCGAACGTCGCGGTGAAGGCGCCGTCCGTGACGGTGACGGTCTTCGCGAGCTGCGCGCCCGGGGAGTCACACAACGTGGTGACGCTCAAGGAACCGCAGTCCTGTTCCAGGATGACGGCCACGTGGTGGCCGCTACCCATGGCCTTGTCGAGGCCGGCGCCCTGGTAGATGGTGCCCTTGATGGTCACATCGCCAGCGGAGTCGGCTTGCAGGATGACGGCCTGGCTGCCCGGGACGGGCACGACGTTGATGTCAAACTGCGCGTAGTGACCATCACCGGCGACCGAGGCCGAGGGGGCACTCGCCGCGAGGATGACGGGGGTCCAGAGGGTGGCGTCCACGTTGTCCACGAGGGGCGCGGCCGCCTCGTGGCCGGCGGCCAGGAGAAGCGCCGTGGGAGTCGCGTAGTTGCTCATCTCGTACGATTCGCCGGAGCCGCGCTCCACGAAGACGTGGAGGGCGGCGGCGGGGAGGCCGTTGAGCAGGGCGTCGAGGTCCGCTTGGGAGACCGTGATCGTGACCGCGGAACCGGTGGCCTGGAAGTTGTAGACTTTGGCGTGCGAGTAGACGTCGCTGCCGCCGGCACACGTGTCCGGCCGAGCCGTGTTGATGACGCCGTTCAAGGCGCCGCAGTCCACTTGCAGGACGAGGTTGTAGCTGCCCGAGGGGGCGGGCGTGAAGACGCCCGCGTCATCGGCCGTGAGGACGGTGACCGCGACATCGCCGGCCGCCATCATGGGGACCGGGTCGTTGGGGAGCGCAATCTCCGCAACGAAACCGTCACCATTGCTGGTGGCGGGGGCGGCTCCGAGGAGGATGACGGGGGTCCAGAGGGTGGCGTCCACGTTGTCCACGAGGGGCGCGGCCGCCTCGTGGCCGGCGGCCAGGAGAAGCGCCGTGGGAGTCGCGTAGTTGCTCATCTCGTACGATTCG